>NZ_JBZCNB010000007.1:0-203555 GCF_058269075.1 Arthrobacter sp. TJ-270
CGGGTCCTGTTCGCTACCGCCACCGACTGGGTCGCCCGGCTTCAAACCGCTCATCAGAATGGGCGGCTGCCGCAGGAACTGGTCCGGCTGCGCCGCTACCGGCTCATCATCGTTGACGAGGTCGGCTACATCCCCTTCGAACAAGACGCCGCGAACCTGTTCTTCCAGCTCGTGTCCTCACGCTACGAACACGCCTCGCTGATCCTGACCTCGAACCTGCCCTTCGCACGCTGGGGAGACGTATTCGGTGACCAGGTCGTCGCCTCGGCCATGATCGACCGCATCGTCCATCACGCTGAAGTCGTCACCCTCAAAGGCTCCAGCTACCGCCTCAAACACACCCAAGCAGAGTCCCTACCCTCGACAAGACCGGAAAATACGGCAGAATAACCAAGTCAAAGTGGCTCACTTTTCAACCCACAAAACGGCTCACTTTTCGACCATCGCTGACACGAAAGCCGAGTACTGTAACGACTCCAATCGTCACTGAGCCGCCCGGACGCGGTGGACAGTTATGATACTGACTGCCACGGGGTTTCTTCCTCAGGGCCGGGGTCTAGCAGAAGGCCTGAAAATACTGTTCGATAGGCGAATACTTGAGTACCAGACTCGACCCCTCTGATCCGTTCCCCGAAGATCTCTCTCACCTCGATCTTGCCGAGGTCGAGATCCTCAACAGCAAGGTACACCGTGAGCTCGATCTTGAGTACGTCCGTGACGGCATACCGGCGTTCGAGACAGAGATTCGGAAAGAAGAACTCACCGAAGAGCTGGACCGTCGCGACGTTGAGCAGAAGGAACCGGACACCCCCGCGGTTCGGCTCATCCACGGGTGACCGTTTCTTGAGGAAAACTACGCGATAAACACCGGGTGAAATCTGACAACGGTCAGTAGGCTTACCTATCAGCCTCCGGTGTGCAATCCGCCCGGGCAGGGGCACCTAGGGAAGTTGGAAAACAGTGGAAATCAGCTCATGGTCGATCGGGCGTCTGCTCAATACGGCGGCCCGCTTGAACGAACGCTACGAGAACGAGCGGCTGAGATCTCATGGGATCACCCTTTCCGGTCTGACTCTGTTGCGGGTGCTCACTGTCGGGCAGGCGATCGCCCAGGCCCGCTTAGCCGACGTGCTGCACATCCAACCCCAGACCGTGGGGAAGACCGTGGAGCGGCTAGAGCTGCGGGGTTTCGTCCGCCGGGTGCGAGACCATGTTGACCGCCGCGTCGTCCTGGTGGAGCTCACCGCGGTTGGCCGGCATCTCCTGTCGATCCTCGAGGCGGAGGAAAAGGAATTCGATCGGTCCACTGGCCTGGCCGATAAGGATCTCCGCACCGCGTTGGAGAATGTCATCGCCTCCCTGCGCCCTGCCGAGTCCGGAGTCGACCAGCAAAAAAATGGCTTGGCGGGACGAGAGCGCCTTCCCCTCTTGGCGTCGGTTCGATAACCGCCCGCGAGAGTTCGTATCCGGGAATCAGTCAGCGTACCGGCAACTTTATCGTCGCCGCCAAACCCCGGAAAGTGCTGTGTGGATACGCTGCCCTTGGCAGGCGTACCTGGTGCAAGCGCACGTCGCGGCCTGGACGGCAACGGCAGTGCGGGTCCGGGTTTTTCCCGCGAAAAGACATCGCGGTGCTAAGCCGTCAAGTTCTTGCCCCTTTGTGAGTGTATACATTTCAGTGAGCAGTGCCCGGTGAGGGATCAGTCATAGAGAGACATCCGGCGTCAGGGGGCCGAAATATCGTTAGCCGCGATCGCATATGATTGGCGGTTACTCTTCGACCACAAGCCGCCGTCCGAGAACTTTTGCCTTACGCATTACTGCGCCAGTTCGAATCTAGAGCCCCTAGAATTCGGCGCATGACAAGTGATGAAGAGAAGGATCCTCCCGTACCGTCTTACCTTGAGGGAATCTCCCTGAAGCGGGTGCACAACGATCAGGGCGCAGAAGAACACGACACCGACGACATCGATTCCCCGCTGTTCAACGGCCCGGACAAATAGACCAGCTTCCCCCCGGCTGCGCCCCTCTCCATGAACACATCGTTCCGAAAGCACCGGCGCCAGATGAGGCAGTCCGTTGCAATCAGGTCCGCGTGGATAGACGCGCTGACGAATTGACTGCGTTCAGCTCTTGTTCAGTTCCTGGGCGAGCATCACAATGATGCCGCTGGGGCCGCGGACATAGGTGAGCTTGTAGACGTCACTGTATGTTGCGACGCCGCGCAACGGGTGGCAGCCGTGCCTTGCGGCAATCTCGAGGGCCTCGTCGATATCGTCGACCGAGAAGGCAACGCGGTGCATGCCGATCTCGTTGGGTCGAGTGGGCTCCGTCTCAATCGCATCGGGGTGGATGTACTCGAAGAGCTCGAGGCGACCGTTGCCGTCTGGTGTCTGGAGCATGGCGATGTTGGCATGGTTGCCGTCGAGACCGACGGCGGTGTCAGTCCACTCCCCGCTGACCGTGTCACGGCCAATGACGGTGAGCCCAAGGTCGGTAAAGAAAGCAATCGTCGCGTCGAGGTCGCGGACCGCGATGCCGACGTTCTCGAGTTTGATGGGCATGTGCCACACGTTATACCAAGTCGCGGTGAGCTCTTGGTGGCCGTGAACTGCCCTCTGGCTCAGCCATGTCAGTGGCCTCCTGCCCACACCCACCCGGAAGGTCAGGCGTTGGTGAGTCGATAGCCGGCCTGCTCGACCGCTGAACGTACTGCGGCGGGAGGCACTGGCTGGTTGCTGCGGACAGCGACGGTTGAGGTCCCGCCCGAGACGAGGTCGACCCGGACAGCCGTAACGTCCTCGAGGGCGCTCACGGCTGAGGTGACCCGGGACGCGCAGGATCCGCAGGTCGGGCGCGTTTCCAGTTGGAGCCTTCTCACGGTGCATCCTTTCTCGGGGCAGGCAACACACAATCAAATATCTACCCAGCCATGGGATGGCGGAGCCTCTTCCTTGTTCCTCGGGGTCGAGCACCCAATCTGGTGCCGGCGGCCACCGCGATCAGCAGGAGGATCCCAACGGCGAATGCGACGGTTGTCCCTATTCCGTAGGACATCGCTTCCTCGCCTGATCCGGGCATGAGGTGGCCGCGCTGCACGTCAAGCCAGACTCCCGCCGTCGACAGCAGAACCATCAGAGGCACCTGGGGTAACCCCGCCAACAGGGACAACGAGATACTCAGGACGATACCTATGAGGCGGCTAACCAGGTAAGCGGACAAGGGTGCAACCAGAATCAGGGCGACGAGCCAGCCGGGCGGAACTGCTTGTGTCGTGGAGGGGCTGCGGACAAGTATCGGGATGAACACCAACGTTGTCGCGGCTGCCGACGCGGCGGCCACCCATCCGACACCTCGGAGAGATTCCCTCCCAGTCGGACGACCACCGTCACCAGAAGCATCCATGTCGGGCCCGTCTTCACTCATGGGTTGAGAGTTCTCAGTCTACGCTCCTCAGCCCGACGGCCGCGGAGACCCACAGGCGTCACAAGCGTTCGCGTATCGCAGTGATCTGATTCGACGGGACGGCTTCTCCCAAGTTCTGTTCCAGCCAGAGGAAGAACCGTTCTGCCTCATCCACCAGGCTGAACATGAACGGGACCGGCTCGACCATGACACGGGTGTTCCCGACGCTGAAGGACGTGCGCCCCCGGACAGTTGCCAGGAGGATCAGGATCGGCTGATCAGGGAAGGAAGCCTCGGCGCGGCCGTTCTCCAGGAACTCCTCGACCAGGTTGAGCACGTACGACCAGAGCGCGACGACGTCGTCGACCATGCTGACGTCGATGAGCTCCACGCCCTGGCACCGAAGCTGAACCAAACCCTCGTTCCACTGCTTCTCACGTTGCCGGCGCTGGTGCCACAAAGCAGCCGCTTCAGCTGGGTGCTCGAAGATGTCCAGCAGATACTCGTCGGGCTTCTCCGCGATGGCGGAGAGATCAACCTCCTGCGTCTTGAGGATCGAGGTGCTGCTGGTTACTGGCTCGGCGTTTAACGGGCTCATAACGTCCTCCACCTCATCGTCGGCGCGGGAAGGGATTCCTGCACCCCCTGTCCGGACCCCATCCGTATGCCCGACCAGCCGCCAGAGCTGGTGCTTCTCCGTCCGAACCGCTTCTCCTAGCCACGCAAAATCCGCCCGACCTACCGCCTCTGGACCTAGCGCTCATGGCGAGAATCGTACCGGCCTAGTCCCGCCACCCGCGGTCAGCTGCACCCACCTCGTCGTAGAGGTCTCGGCTATCGGCGTCGATGGGCGTCGGCAGGCTCAGTCAAACCCGGATGCTTGCTGCTCCGCGGGGCAACCCCAAGGCGGACGGAAGGCACTTCACACGGGGGCCCAAGGTACACGTCTTTTGAGACGTACGCCGTCGAGCGTCAAAAAACGCTGTATCAAGTTTCCGAGCGCCGCACCGGCTGGGGGGGTCGCTGTCGAGCATCCCCGTCCATCCCTGCCAGTTCATCAGTTCGTTGATAGCGCCCCCTTGCGGACCTCAGCATGGCATCGTGCCAAGGAGTTGATCACTCGCCGCTCTCCGGAGGAGGAAGGGCCTTCCGCCGAGGACATCCGCCACATGTGAACCGCGCACCGCCAATGCGTCCTCGGGAATATTATTCCCGCGCTATCTGAACTGCTTCACGGACGAGAGACTCGTCTGTCTCGTAGTGCGAGGCTGTCTCGGTCGGGACAACCTCGCCGAGGAGGATTTGGTTCCCGGACACTTCTCGTACGGGTTTCTTCGCTGACAGATGCACTGCGTGCACACGGACCGCAATAATCCGGCGGAGATGTTCAGTGGACACGCCGCCACCGGCCATGATCTCGATGCCCGTCCCACAGTTCAACATCGCGTCGATCGCCCCCAGTCCCCGATCGGCGGTGGGGCGCTTCCCGAGGTAAGGACACGATCGACGCCGATAGAAACAAGATCGCCGAGGTGCGCGGCGGCTTCCTGAAGTTGGTCTATAGCCCGGTGAAACGTCACCTGTGCGCCAGCAGCAGTATCACGTGCGGCCGCCGAGATTCGTGTCATTGCTCGACTGTCGATCCGCCCATCCGCGGTGAGGGCGCCGGCCACAATGCCCGCTGCACCAGCGGCAACGGCCTTGAGCGCCTCATCGGCCATCCAGTCGACCTCTTCTGGGGAGTAGACGAAGCCCCCGGGCCTGCAGCGAATCAAAACGTGTACCGGAATGCCTGTTGCGACGGTCTGCTCAATCATCGTCTGGCTTGGGGTTAGTCCTCCCAGCTCGAGGGCAGCACAGAGTTCGATCCTGTCGGCTCCTCCCGTGATCGCCGCACGCGCCCCTGCCTGTGAGGTCACCGCTATTTCGACGGCAGGTGGCGACGGGCGCGTTACGGAAATCACTTTACGGCGCCTGCCGTGAGTCCTCCGATAAGCCTCTTCTCGATGAGGGCGAAAAGGATGATCACCGGAACGATTGCGACGATCGAGACACCGAAGACGTACTGCCAGCTTGTTGCGTACTGCCCGATGAACTTCGTGAGTGCAACCGACAACGGCTGGTTCTCCGCCGTCGACATGATGACCAGGCTGGCCGCGAACTCGTTCCACGAAGCAACAAACGTGAAGATGATGGCAGTGACGATCCCCGGCCAGACAAGCGGGAGGTTGATCCGAAAGAGCACGGCCAGACGGCCCGCGCCGTCCAGTTGCGCCGCCTCGTCGACTTCCTTCGGAATACCGGCGAAGAAGCTGTGCATGATCCACAGTGCAAAGGACAGATTGAATGCCGCGTTGATCAGGATCATGGCCAGCCAGGTGTCGTTGATGTCGAGCACGAGCATCTGCCTGAAGAGACCGGCCGTCAGCACGGCCGGCTGCAGCATCTGGGTCACGATGACAAGGAAGAGGAAGGCCAGCTTGCCGGGGAAGTTGTAACGAGCCGTGTAATAGGCCGCAGGCGTGGCAACAAGCAGGACCAGCAAGGTGGCGAATACCGCGATGATCACGGTCGAAATGAGGTTATACGGCAGGGGAGTCTCAGGAGTGGACCACATGGTCAGGTAATTGCTGAACTGCAGACCATCCTGCGGGAGATAACGCGGCGGAACTCCGAGAATCTCCGACCTCGTCTTGAGGGACCCAACAATCATGATGAGATACGGAATCAGGAAGAGGAGAGCTATCAGTATCCCAACCACAACTCTTCCTGCCATCCTGCGCCCGCTGACGCCGTCGGCTCCGTACTTCTTGGCACGGGGCTCGACAGGAGGTTGGGAGGAGGTTCTCTGCGGTGCTGCAACTGCCATGTCAATCCTCTTTCATCGGCTTGACGATCTTCACGTAGGCGGCAACGATCACGATCACAATGGCGAAGTTGATCACGCTCAGTGCGCTTGCGAGGTCCAGGCGCCGGTCGAACTGAAGCACCTTGAAGATGTACGTCATGAGGGTGTCGGCGCTGTAGCCGGGAATCGAGCCGGTCATGATGCGCAGAATGGGCAGGTTATTGAAGACGTTGATCACGTTGATGAGCACTGCGACTGCCAGTGCGCCGCGCAGCTGAGGCAGGACCACCGAGAAGTACGTACGGAACCTGTCTGCACCATCCATTTTGGCGGCTTCGAGCATGTCCCCGGAAACCGCCTGCAGCCCGGCCAAGAGGGTGTACGTGGTGAACGGAATCGAAACGAAGATGCCGACGACGATCGCCACGGCAAGAGCAGTTGTGACGTTCTTTGTGAAGCCGTAGGGACTATCGAGTATCCCAACGTCAACTAAGAACGCATTCATGATGCCGTAGTTGCGGTCCAGGCCGTAGTAGAAAACTGTGGTCGTCATAACTACGCTCGCGGCCCAGGGAACAACCACGGTCATGCGGACCAGGGTTCGGCCCGGGAAGGGTTTATTGAGGAAGTTCGCGAGTGCGAGAGAGAGGATCACAGTAACCGTCACGACCACCACAACCCACACCAGGGTGTTGAGAAGGATTCGAGGCAGGTTCGGGTCATCCAGCACCGTGCTGAAATTGGCGAATCCGACACCCTCGATGTTGGTTCCGGCCTGGCTGATGCGTCGGGTGGAGTTGTAGATCATGTAGGCGGCGGGGAACAGCACGACGCCGAAAATCAGGATCAGAACCGGGCCGATCCACGGAAGCGCTGCAACGAGGCTTGCCCAATGACGGCCGCGTGTCGTCCGGACGTGGGTGATAGGGGGCTGCTGGAAGGTACTCATGGGTGCTACCCGATCTGCTGGGACAGGAGGGGAGCCGACGAGGACACGCCGGCTCCCCTCACTCTGGTGCCTTAGCCCGCGGCGTCGGCCTTTGCCTGGATCTGCTCAAGCACGGATTCGGGTTCCTGTGTCTCCAACAGACCCATGAGTGACTTGAACGCACCATCGGTGGCGTTCCAGGCCGGGTTGGAGGTCGGGTAGAACTTCGCGTTGGGCAGCATCTCAAGGAATGGCTTCAACGTCTCGTTTGAGGCCATCGCCTCAGAGCCTGACTTAGTCGTCGGGAGGAAGCCCTCGGTCTCCACCCACGGCACGTACTGGTCCTCAGCGAAGAAGAAGTCCATGAAGGCAGTGATTGCTTCCTGCTTTTCACCGTCGTTCTTGAAGGCCATCAGACGGTCAGCGACTCCGAGGGTGGCAGGTTCCCCGGTGTTGGTGGGCACATTTGTCACCCCGTAGTTCAGGTCGGGGTTGGATTCCTCAATCTGCCCGACGGTCTGCGGAAGGCCGTAGACCATGCCGATTTCTCCCTGAACGAAGACGTTGATCATGGGGGTGCGCTGCGTTGCGCCCGGGTCCGGTTGCGTGACTCCATCCTCAATCATCTTTTTCATGAACTGCGCTGCTTCAAGGTTTTCGGGGGTGTTTATCCGGATTTCTTCCTCGTCGCCGAATCCGCCACCGTTGCCTGCGAACCAGATCATTGCTTCGCCCTGGGCTTCTTCGGAGCCGAGCGGCATGCCGTAGCCAGGGGTGCCCGTCTCTGTGATTTTCGCGGCAGCGTCGTACAGTTCGTCCCAGTTGGTCGGTGGCGCCTCGACGCCCGCTTCGTCAAACAGGTCCTGGTTGTAGAACAGTGCGCGGGCGGATGCGAGAAGCGGCAGTGCGTACTGGGTTCCTTCGAAGGTCTCGTTTTCCGCGAACGATTCCTGGAAATCATTCAGCGTCTCCTCCGATGCGATTTCCTCTGCGGGATAGAGCAGGCCCTCGGCGGCGAAGGCGGAGAATGCTCCGCCATTGTAGATGTCGGGAGCCTCACCTGCCTGAATCTTGGTCTGCAGAACCTGCTCGAGGTTCTCCCACGATTCAATCTGCAGGTTGACCGTGATTCCCTCGTTGGCTGCCTCGAAGTCCTCGATTACGCCTTCCCAAAGGGCTTTGGTGCCGTCCGAGTAGCTGGGAACCAGCATGTTCAGGGTTGTCTCACCCTCGGCGTCGGGCGTTCCGCCGCCGCCAAACCCGCAGGAGGACACAGCGAGTGTCCCAACGGCGGCCATCGCCACCATACTCATCCTCAATCTGTTCTTCATTGCTTGATTCCTTTTCGGAGATGGTCCCAGGACGTCCATGTTCTGTGGATTTGGTAAGGGGGCTCTGGCTGATAGTGATTCAAATTGATCTGCAAGACGAGCGAACGGTCATACTTGAGCAGTTCATCTTCCATAGCATGACGTGACCTAGACCTCAGGTCAAGCTTTTCAGTCCAAGCAACAAGTGGCGCGTCGGCTTTCACACTCATGATTGGGCGCAACAGCTAATGCTCTTACATGATTGAAAATCCTCCGGTACGATCAGGGGTAATCATTGATCGATACCGCTCAGCGTCTCCGAGGAGAATTGTGTCCCAGCTTCCCGAACAACGAACCGCAGCCCACCATGCTGGTCGGCACATGGAGAGCGAATTGTCATCGCAGCCGGATTGCTGGGAACGCGCAATCGCTCAATCAGCCACTGAGCAGTACTTGCCTGAACATGGCCAGAGGGTCGCGGTCGTGGGCTGCGGAACCTCCTGGTTCATGGCGCAGTCATACGCTGCTGCCCGGGAGAGTTCGGGAAACGGAGAGACCGACGCCTACCCGGCGTCGGAGGCTTCCGCTGTATATACGCGCCGCTATGATTCCGTAGTTGCTATCACCCGCTCGGGCACCACCAGTGAGATCCTCTCCCTGCTGGAAGAATTGAAGGGAAAGGTCCCCACGGTCGTGATCGTGGGAGATGTCGACTCCCCTGCCGCCGCTCTCGCCGATTCCGTCGCAGGGCTGCCGTATGCGGACGAGTCCTCCGTGGTCCAGACCCGCTTCGCAACCTCCGCTCTGGTGTACCTTTTGACCTCTGTGGGGGTCGATCTCAGTTCCGCCGTAGCCGACGCACGGGACGCTGTCGCAGCTACAACTCCTCCGGAACTATTGACGGCCGATCAGTTCAGTTTCCTGGGTACTGGCTGGACCATCGGGCTTGCGCATGAGGGCGCCCTGAAGATGCGCGAGGGGGTTCAGGGCTGGACGGAATCGTATCCTGCAATGGAATATCGGCACGGCCCGATCGCTATCGCCCAGCCTGGAAGGGTTACCTGGGTTTTCGGGCAAGAGCCCACCGGACTGCGTGATGAGGTCGAGGCCACCGGCGCCCTGCATGTCAGCACTGGCGCTCATCCGCTGGCCGATCTCGTCCGCATCCACAAAATCACCTTGGATCGCGCACGTGCACGCGATTTGGACCCTGACACCCCCCGTAACCTTTCCCGGTCAGTCGTCCTCGAAGGCTGACTCGTGCCCTCGAACACACCAGACCCCCGCCCTTTCTTGGGTCCGGTAGGCCCCGGCCACGGAGTCCTGGCAATCGATGTTGGCGGCACGGATACGAAATCGGCGGTAATCGACGGGGACGGCAACTTCCGCGGAATTATGCGGATTCCCTCTCCCCACGACGACCGCCGCGCCGGTGATCTGGTGGTAGAACAGGTCGTCGAGCTCGCCGCCACCTATACCGCTGGTCATCCGGACGTTGAGATAAGCGCCTTAGGACTAGTGGTACCTGGACTCGTCGACGATGCCGCAGGCATCGGACTTTTCGCCAGCAACTTCGGGTGGGACCACTACCCGTTCAGAGAGCGTGTCGCCAAGGCGACCGGGCTCCCGGTTGCCTTCGGTCATGATGTGAGTGCAGCTGGCGACGCAGAAATGCGCGCAGGCGCGGGGCTTGGATCCGATGACGCAGTCGTTCTCATTGTGGGGACAGGAATCGCCGGTGCAGTTTTTTGTGAGGGACGCCCGGTCCGAGCCAGCGGCTACGCTGGTGAACTCGGTCATGCCCAAGTCCCTGGCGGTTTGCCGTGCCGATGCGGTGCTTCCGGTTGCCTGGAAACGATCGGATCAGCAGGTGCCATTACTCGCCGGTACAACTCGCGTACAGGGCGTACGGTCTCTGGAGCCCGCGAAGTACTGGCGGCCGCTCAGGCTGGTGACCACGACGCTCGCGAGATCTGGACCGACGCCGTGAATGCGCTTGCCTTCAGCATTTGTCAGCTCGTCGCAATGATCGGCACTGAGACCGTAATCATGGGCGGCGGATTAGCGCAGGCGGGACCCGCCCTCATGGACCCGCTCGCCAGACGGGTCGAGGAACAACTCTCCTTTCTGCGGGTCCCGCGGCTGAAGACCTCCCTCCTCGGGCAGGATGCGGGATTAATCGGGGCCGCTATGCGTGCCCGAGACCTTGCGAGGGCCAGCAGATGACGCCATCCGCGCAGGTTCTGACAATTACTCCGAATCCGGCATTGGATACCACCTACAGCGTGCCCACCCTCACGCTCGGCCATTCCCACCGGGTTTCGGCGCCGGTGGTGAACGCTGGGGGCAAGGGGCTGAATGTCGCGCGGGTGATCCACCAAAGCGGCTCTCAGGTCCACGCGATCCTTCCCGTAGGGGGCGACTCCGGCGTCCTGGTCAAGACCGACCTCGCGGCGGCAGGCATTCCGCATTCGCTGGTGCACGTCTCGCGTCCTACCCGGCGAAGCATCGCCATCTACGATCATGCCGCCGGACAAGCGACCCTTCTGAATGAGGAGGGCTGCGAACTTAGTGACGAAGAATGGGGCCGCATTTCGCAAATCGTTCTACAGCGTTTGCCGCAATCCGGGTGCCTCGTCGGCTCGGGCAGCCTCCCGCTGAACGCGCCGGAGGACTTTTACCCAGACCTGGTCGAAGCGGCCAAGGCCCTCCGCGTGCCCACGATCATCGACACGTCGGGCGCAGCCCTGCTAGCCGCCGCCCGTGCCGGGGCCACTGTGCTGAAGCCGAATCATCATGAGCTGCTCGAGTCCACGGATGAGACCAGTCTCGAAAAGGGGGCCAGGAAGCTCCTGGCTCTCGGGGCCGGTCTTGTCCTTGTAAGCCAAGGCGAGGAGGGCATGCTGGCCTTCGACAGCCGCGATCCGGCTACGTTCTGGCACGCCCGCTTTCCCGCAGTGCTCGCCGGCAATCCGACGGGCGCCGGTGACGCTGCTGTGGCCGCCGTTGCGGTCCTGCTCGCACAGGGTTCCAGGAACGTGCCGGATTTGCTGCGCGCCGCTACTGGTTGGTCGGCCTCTGCGGTTCTGATGCCGACAGCCGGAGCGCTTCACGAGGACTTTCGCGTCATGTCCGACGCCGTGTTTGTCCGCCGTCGCGGTACCGTGCCAGGCCAGTCACCAGCCGCATCTTCTTCGGCAGCACGTCCAACTTCAGCGAAGGATTCCTAATGGCATTGGTCTCCACTCGTATGCTGGTCGATTCTGCAGTCGCAGCTGGCGGCGGAATCGGCAGTTTCAACGTGCTCCACCTCGAGACGGCCGAGGCCATCGTTAGTGGAGCGGCACTCGCAGGCCTCCCTGTCATCCTGCAGATCTCGCAAAACTGTGCTGTCTACCATGGCGCTTTGGAACCGATAACCGTAGGTGCGGCTGCGGTTGCCCGTGCTGCGAAAGTGCCCGTGGCCCTACACCTGGACCACGCAGAGGATGAAAGGCTCGTGTATCAAGCCTTCGACCTTGGATTCGGTTCAGTCATGTACGACGGCGCTCACCTCCCCTTCGAGGAAAACGTCGCCACCACCGCGCGCGTTGTTGAGCGTGCCCATGCCTTGGACATCTTTGTAGAAGCCGAGCTCGGGAAGGTCGGCGGCAAGGACGGAGCCCACGCTCCCGGTGTAAGGACCGACCCCGACGAAGCGGCAGCCTTCACAGAAGCTACCGGCGTCGACGCCTTGGCTGTCGCTGTTGGTTCCTCCCACGCGATGACCGAGCGCGGCGCCGCTCTGGATCTTGAGCTGATCGCGCGGTTGAAGCGCTCGGTCCACGTGCCGCTAGTACTCCATGGATCCTCCGGTGTACCCGACGATGTCCTCGTTCAAGCTGTCCGCGCAGGGATGACCAAAATCAACGTCTCCACCCACTTGAACGGCTTCTTCACGCGAGCCGTACGCGAAGTCCTCGCAGCCCGGCCGGACCTCGTTGACTCCCGTAAGTATGTAGCCGCGGGCCGCGACGCCCTTGCAGCGGAAGCCGCCAGGATGCTCACCCTTCTGGCCCTGCAGCCCACAACAGCCGATCGCGTAGGTTGAACAGGTGAAAAAAACCGAGAGACTCAACGCCATCCTCGACCTCCTTGCGGCTGACGGGAGCGTTCTCGTTGAAGACATCGTCACCCGTCTCGGTGTCTCCCCCGCTACAGCCCGACGAGACCTCGACACACTCGCCGCGCAACGCCTACTGACCAGGACGCGTGGCGGCGCCACCATGGAGGCTGTCGCCTACGACCTGCCCGCCCGATACAGCCGGGACGATCACACCCGCGAGAAGCAGGCGATCGCCCAAGCGGCCAGCGCCCTCGTCCCGAAAGGCTCCGTAATCGGGCTGTGCGGCGGAACCACCAGCACAGCCATTGCTCAGGTTCTCGGAATGCGACCAGATTTGATGGAACCGTCCAACAAACCGGCCCTCACCGTCGTCACTAACGCCATCAACATCGCAGCTCAACTCGTAGTGCGGCCAAACATCCGCATCATGGTTACAGGTGGCGTAGTCAACCCGCGATCCTATGAACTGGTCGGACCGTACACGGACGTGATACTTCAACGCGTCGCCCTCGACATCGCTTTCATCGGAGTCAACGGACTGGACCCGACCATCGGGCCGACAGTCAGCGATGAGGGGGAAGCGGAGGTCAACGCACTGATGGCACGACGGGCTTCCGAGACGTTCATCGTCGCTGACTCCTCCAAAATCGGCACACGGAATTTCGCCACGATGACCGGCTACGTTTTCAGCAACCTGATCACTGACAGCGGTATCACCCGCGAACAGAAATCCGCGTTCGAATCGCGCGGAACGAAGGTTATCGTGGCACCCGAACACTCCTAATGCTCTCAGTGCCCCTCACTTAGATCGGATTTCGCCATGCGTGTAGTCATCCTCGACAGTGCCAAGGAGATCGGCGCCTACGGCGCCGGAATCATCCTCGATGGCGTGCACAAAGGTAAGATCCACACCCTCGGCGTCGCAACAGGGTCTTCTCCCCTGGTTATCTACCGCGCACTGGCGGAGCAGTGGACTCCTGCCATCGCGCAACTCAACGCGTTCGCGCTCGACGAGTACGTAGGCCTGCCAGCGGAGAGCCCGCAAAGCTACCGTTCGGTGGTCCACCAGGAGGTAACCAACAGACTCCGCCTCGACCCGGACAATGTCCATGTTCCTGACGGATGTGCTGGCGACCTTGACTCTGAATGTGAGCGTTATGAGGCAGCTATGGCCGCTGTTGGCGGCGTTGACCTGCAACTGCTGGGAATTGGGCGAAATGGGCACATCGGCTTCAACGAGCCAAGCTCCTCCCTGTCCTCCCGCACGCGGCCGAAAACACTGACCGCCGACACCCGCAGGGACAATGCACGCTTCTTCGCCACTCCCAACGAGGTCCCCCGCCAATGTCTCACCCAAGGGCTCGGCACGATCCTTGACGCCGCCGAGGTGTTGCTCGTCGCTCAAGGACCAGCCAAGGCCGAGGCGGTACGTGCAGCCCTCGAGGGACCCGTTTCCAGCATGTGTCCAGCGTCGGTGCTTCAGATGCACCGACGGGCGACCGTCGTGCTGGATGAGGGTGCAGCCCAGCATCTAGCACTGCGCGAATATTATCTGGATACCGAGAGGAACAGAATAGAGGGAAGCGAAAATGAGTACTGTCGCCATTCACAGCACCACGAAGATCGACGCTGATGGCGAAACGCCCGACTTCTGGCTAGTGACCAGCGGCAGTACCATCACCGCCACAGGCACGGGAACGAGCTGGCGGGAACACCGGGCAGGCACCATAATCAACGGCGCCGGGAACTACCTCACCCCCGGCTTCATCGACCTCCATATGCACGGAGGCGGCGGATACAGTCACGAGGACGGAGCCGGTGCCATCACACATTCGCTGGCAGCCCACCACCCTCACGGAACCACCCGCGCTGTGGTGAGCCTCGTGTCCAACCCCCTCGAAGAACTGACCCGCTCGCTATCCAGCATCGCCGACCTCACCGAGACCAATCCCCTCCTGCTCGGTAGCCACCTCGAGGGGCCGTTCCTGTCACTCGGCAAGCGCGGCGCACACAATGCGGACCACCTCACCGATCCTTCCCCCTACCGCGTCGACCGCCTGATCGACGCCGCCCGCGGCACTCTCCGGCAGATCACCCTCGCCCCTGAGCGCGCCGGCGGCCTGCAGGCAATCAGCCGCTTCGCGACCGCAGACGTCACGGTTGCGATTGGCCACACCGAGGCGGGATACGAGCAGTCCCGCTCCGCGATCCACGCTGGCGCGACGCTCCTGACCCACGCATTCAACGGCATGCCAGGCCTGCACCACCGCGACCCCGGCCCGGTAGGCGCCGCATTAACAGGCGGAGCCTACCTCGAGGTGATTCTCGACGGACACCACGTCCACCCAACCATCGCAGCAATGCTCTTCACTCTCGCTCCACACCGCGTCGTCCTGGTTACCGACGCCATGGCCGCCGCCGGCGCGCCCGACGGGCAATATCAGCTGGGAGGACTGACCGTCGACGTGCACAACCGTGTTGCCCGGCTTCAGGGTAACGGCTCACTCGCCGGATCAACGCTGACGCTCGACGTGGCGTTAAGGCACGCCCTTGATGCCGGAATCCCAGCTGTACCAGCCATCCAAGCCCTCACCCTCTCCCCGGCGCGCGTTCTGGGGCTTTCTGAGACATTCGGACTACTCCGCGCCGGATTCACCGCCGACTTGGTGCTCTTCGACCACGCTTGGAATGTCGTTTCAGTGTTCGCTGAAGGCACTCGGCTCTACCAGAAGTAACCTACGGATCGCGTTCTTCGACCCCACGACCCCAGTGGCGCCCGAGGATTCAAGCATGCAGTCTCTGTCGGGCGGTGAAGTCGGCGTCAACACGCGCCATGGATCAGTTATTCTCGCGGGTTCTTCACACGAAAGGACATCGGCACGGGAGACGCGGAGTGACGAGCCGTACGGGCATCCCTTTCCATACCTGAGGGCTGTGTAAGGACCGAGTACAACTCCGGGCGCCGCCCAAGAAGCCACCTTCGGCCGGTTGCCAGAGGCAGCAAGTCCAAGTCAAGGTCGGCCACGACGACGGCAGTGTCCGCTACGGGGGTCTCAGCGACGACACGACCGTAGGGGTCAATAATCATCGCGTTACCGGTACGTATTTCATCGTCATCGATTCCGATACCGTTGCTGAAGAGTACGAAAATGCCATTGTCATGGGCGCGGGACGGTAGCCAGCGCATTAGCCATTCACGTCCGGAGGGCCCATTGACCGCAGCCTCGAGCGCGTCCGGGTCTTCACGGCGGTTATCCCACAGAGAGCGGGGAAGCGGGCGCATCCCATGGGGACTCCTGGATTTCGTACCGCCGGTCTGATGAGGCGCGACTAGAACAGTAGCCCCCAGCAGGGCGGTGGCTCGTACATTCTCGACGAGGTTGTTATCCCAACAGATCAGAATCCCCATCCTGATCCCCCAAGGGGTGTCGAAGACCGTGTACGAGTCTCCGCTCGATATTGCTTCATGCTCAAAAGCATGGAGCTTACGGTGTACATGCAAAGTACCATCGGGCATACACACAGCGTAGGAATTGAAAAGGCTATCCCCCTCCGCCTCGAGGAACCCCACGCCAATACCCATGTCCAACTCGGCAGCCATCCGCTGCACCTGTGTAACGGCGATCCCATCCCGGCCCTGCGCCAGTTCCCGCAGACGATTCGTGGGCTGGCGAGTAAGGTGCCAATAGCCCAGCAGGCAAAGCTCCGGGAATGCGACCATCTGCGCGCCGTCCGAAGCCGCTCTCGCCGACAAGCTATGGACTGTATCCAAGTTCGCTGCCACATCATCAGGGACAGCTTCGAACTGGACTACTGCTACTCGTAGCGTATTTGCTAAACGTGCATCATCCATAGGTGCTCTCCCTGATAACCGTCATTTCGATCATTCCCATGTTGCGACGCCAAGGCGGCGAGGCATTGAATCCACCAACTCCGTGGCGGCATGGAAGCTTCCGCTCGGTCACCCGGAATTGCTTACGCCAGGAATAACCCCGATGAGGGAAACAGTACAAGGACTGCCCGGACTTTTGTCGACTCGGGAGTCTTAGGCCGCTGTGAGCGCGGTCCGGTTGATTCTTTCATATCCGATGGGTGCAAGTTTTCCCCGCGGTTGCCGACGCCAGCGCTGGTAGGACCGCTCGATCCAGGTCGTGGTGGCCAGCCGGAGCCCCTGTCTGGTGGCGTCGCTGAAGGCTTAGGACGTTCTTCTGCAAAGCGAGAAGAACGATTTCGTCGCGGCGTTGTCCGCTCAAGCGCCGACCCTGCCCATTGAACCTGTGATCCCGTGCTGTCGAAGTGATTCGACGAAACGACGAGTCCGAATTCGGGATCCGCGGTCCGAGTGCATCACTGGCCCAGCCGGCCGGCGTGAGCGCACAGCGTTCTCCAAAACAGCCACCACCAGTGAGGACTTCATCGGCGCATCTATGGGATAGCCGCCAATTCGCCAAAGTCCAACGTGATCGCGCATGCCGCCGGGGTACACGTCTTTCTGTATGCACGGCGTCAGAAACGAGGTTGGTCAGTACGTCCGGTTCAGCAATTTGCCGAGGACAGTTGGAGGTGAGCTCTAATGCAGCCGTCATCGTGTGCCTGCTCTCAGGTGACAGCAGCTCGAACAATCGATCGCAGAGAATCTGGATTGCAGCCCATCAAGTTGCTCCTCAGCGGCACTCAATCCCCTGAACATCCTCGAATTTCTGGCGGCCGGCAAGCCCTAGTCTCTGTCTTCCTTGTCGCGCACACGCAAGGAGGCCCTGTAGGTCGCCAAGGCGAGCAACCCGGAAGAGACCGCTGCTACTAGAGGGACCGTGGCAACAAACCAGAACCACTCAGCGTCCCCCATTGCCCGGCCGAGGGACTCTCGGCAACCTTCGACCATATCGACCCACCAACAGGCACGAGCTTGTAGAGCACCCCACCGGCACTCCGCTCCGGCTGGCACCGTTGGGAGGGTGCGCTGGTGTGATTCGATGGAACCCATGACGAGCGATCCTCATGCTGCCGTGGCCAGAGACGTCACCCGGCTGTCGGCGGCCCTGGATAACACTGTGCCCGACAAGAAAGCGTCGAACCTGCTGATCGGGACCTGAAGTGTGCGGGCGTTCGGGATCTGACGGAGAAGTGGGCGACGGGGCCCCGGGATTCCCCGAAAAGGGACCTCCATGCGATGGCGTGCATCGCCGAGATAGCGTCCCGGTTCGATGTGCTGGCATTGCAGGAGGTCCGCCGCAACACCACCGCCCTGCACCACCTGATGAGCCTGCTGGGCCCGGGCTGGCGGTTCATCACCTCCGACGTCACCGAAGGCGCCGCCGGCAACGGGGAACGCCTGTCCTACCTGTACGACACGGCCCGGGTCCAACCCTCGGGCCTGGTCGGCGAAATCGTCCTGCCACCGGGAACCGACGGCCCGGTAGCACAGTTCGCCCGAACCCCGTACGCGGCCGGGTGCACCCGCGGCTAGGCCGGGTTCGTGCTGACCAGTGTGCGCGTCCTCTGGGGTGACAGGGCCGCTGACCGGCTGCCCGAACTGACAGCGTTCGCCCAGTGGATGCGGGACTGGGCCGAACGCCCTGATGACTGGAACGAGACCCTGCTCGTCCTGGGAGACTTCAACCTCGACCGCATCGGGGACCCGTTGTATGAGGTGTTCGTGTCCACCGGACTGTGGGCGCCCACGGAGCTCGACACGGTACCGCGCACGATCTTCGACAACGACAAGACCCGGCACTTCTACGACCAGATCGCCTGGTTCTCTGAGCCCGACGGAACCAGCATGCTCCAAACCCTCACCTACACCGGCTGCGCCGGGCACATCGACTTCCTCCCCCACGTCTACACCGGCCTGACGAAGAACGAGGTGTCCTGGCGAATCTCCGACCACTACCCCCTCTGGGCAGAATTCACTGTGTAGTATCTCGGCTCGAACCCCCCACTCATAACCCCTGTGCTGTCTTCTCTAGAAAGGGGCTGGCTTTCTGGGTAGCGTGGCAACCGTACAAGCGTGAACCGCTGCCAAAGGGTGCGTCCCGGAAATTCATGACTGACCGGTTTGCTGACCGGCGATATGAACGGGACTAGTTCGTGGAAGACATCTGACCCAAGACGGGCATAAGGCGCACGACGACGAGCAGGGCCCAACCTCCTGCCTCCCGAAAGGACTCCCGTGACTGATCTGACCGCTCTTGCCCTTACCTGCACCCTCACCCCCTCCCCCGAACCGTCCAGCAGCGAGCTGATGGCCCAGCACATCCTTGATGAGCTCAAGGGACAGGGCGTTGAGACTTCCTCGGTCCGGGTCGTCGACTACAACGTCAGACGAGGCGTCCTCACCGACATGGGCGACGGGGACGAATGGCCAGCCATCAGAAAGCTGATCCTCGCCGCTGACATCCTAGTGTTGTCCACCCCGATCTGGTTGGGACACCCGTGCAGCGTCGCCCAGCAGGTCATGGAACGCCTCGACGCGGAACTGTCCGAAACTGATGAACAGGGACGGCCCATCATGTACGGGAAGGTTGCGACCGTCGCCGTTGTGGGCAATGAAGACGGCGCACACAAGACCATCGCGGACATGATGCAGGGCCTCAACGACGTCGGCTTCACCCTCCCGGCGCAGGGAGGCACCTACTGGGTGGGCGAAGCCATGCAGACCGTGGACTTCAAAGACCTCGACCAGGTTCCGGATCCCGTCGCCTCCACCAATGCGGGCCTCGCCCGAAACGCAGCGCACCTCGCCCGCGCACTCCGCGCCGATCAATACCCCGTTAAATAGCACCACGGAGGCGAAGGGCGCACACCATCCAGCCCTTAGCGCAGCCTTAACGGTCAATGCATGAAAATCTAGTCAAGAACACCCCGGCGGTAAGAGTCCAGACGAGGATCAGGACCGGGACCTCGTTGACGGGGCCGTATGGTGGTTGAGCTTCCCAGCCATGTGAGAAGTGCGAGGGTTGCTGCGCCGAGGAGAGTCCATTGCGGCGGCAAGGCATGTTCACTGAGTGCAGCGACGACAAAGGGGAAAGCGAACCCTATGTAGGTTAGGCAGTAGAACCACGCCGTTACGGTAGCGAGATCCTTCGGTGCGGCGAGGTCTTCGCTCATTGCCAGTCCGGCGATGAGGAGCATCCCATAAGCGCTACCGAGGATGATGGCGCATGGGATGAGCAGGAAAGGTTCTGCGGTTGCCGCCGTAACCGAGGCCAGCAGCAGCCCAGCAATCAAGCACCCATTTCCCACATGGAGCGTGAGCCCGGCCCGACGCTGTTCGAGTCGTCGCGCGAGGGGTTGCACGAGGGCTCCGGTTCCGAGGGTGAGCCCTGCTGAAGCTCCGCTGACAGCGATGTTGAACTGACCCACGTCAACTAAACCCGGTAAAACAGCGACGGTCGTCGTTGCGGCGCCGAACACCCATGGTGCATTTGGCAATACCTTGCGTAGGAATGTTGAGGACGTGATCGTCCTACGCAGTTCGGGTTGAACCCGTGCCGTCTGAGGTTGTTCTCTCACGGTTTCCGTTGCGAACCATACGAGTGGGGAGATGCCAAGCATTAGGAGGATGTGGACGATGTAGGGCAGGACTAGCGGATATGGGAGCCATTGCGCGAGGATTCCGGCGGTGAATGGACCGGCGGCGAACCCTGCGGAAAGCGAAACCGCCGCTCGTCGGGCACCGCTGCCGGCGGGGGCCTCAGTGGAGAGTTCCTTGATCCAGGCGGTGCCGGGTCCGAAAGCGGCACCGGAGGCGACCCCGGCAAGTATCCGGCCGGCCAGGAGCAACCAGGTCTCATGGGCTCCGAGCAGCAGGACGACAGTGGCAACGACCGAGAGAACCAGCACAGGGCGCATGACGCGGCGACGGCCATATCTGTCCGAGAGTCGTGCGGCGACTAGAAATGCAGGGATGAGCCCGAGAGCGTACGCGCCGAAGGATGCTGCCACCTCTGTCGCGGGAATGTATTTCTGGTAGACCAGAAGGAGGGGTGCAAATTGATTTGCACCCCACCCCACCGCAAACATCGCCAAAGCTACCCGCCACCATTGCCGCGATGCCATCACAGCCCATCGTTAGTACGAACATTATTGATGACGATCGAACCACATGAGATCCGCCCGCAGCAGCAGCGTCAAGGCTCCAATAGGGGGTATGGAAACTCGGCGATACCCTGACGGCAGCGTCGCCCGACCTGACCGAACATTGTATCGCAACCTGCCACGCATGAGGGCGTTCACCGCAGGGGCCGACAGCCGATTGTGCAGCAGCCTGCTGCCCAATCACACGCGGTGAAACTGGTGAAACTCGGCGGGGGAGCAATCTTCCCCGTTGAAGAAGATCGGTTGCGCCGACGTGAATCACTGATTCAACCTCCACACCGACTCGCAATAGGGCAAGCACAGACGGATGAATCGCAGATGGTAGCGCCTATTCGACTACCAGCGCTGACGTAAGCGTTTGAAAGCTCCTACACCATCGCGTCCCCACAGGAGCAGGAGCCTAGGGGCCAACAGTCAGCCCTGCCGACGATAACCCGCAGTGCCGCAACGTCCCAAAGTAGGCGCCACCCGGGGTTAGCCTCTGATATTTCGGGGATCTTTGCCGGGCTTCTCAGTGTCCTTGGCTCGGATTTTCCCGTCGGTTCCACTGATCCTTACCTCACCACCCCCGTTGTTACCCGAGTAGCTTTTGGCCGCCTTCGCGGCGCCAGCCTGTGTCGAGTGAACAGGCGAGGCCCTTGAAGTCCCATCGCGCTTTGCCTGCCACATTCCGCCATCACTTTTGGTCACGCTATAGTCGGCCATGTCATTCAACTCCTGGTTCTTGAGGTGGAACAAAGGAACGAAAAACGTTCTCCCATCGAGCCATGACGGGATGGGATGGTTTCTGATTACCGACATATCTGAGCAATGCTCAGTTAGGTACATGATTTTGCTGAGGTAAGGAGATTTTGCTCAGATGGGTCAGGATCTCACACTTCCGGCGCCTCACCATCACCACGCAATACTCTTGGAGAGGTCGCGATAGCTCACGGACTGCGCTGCCAAGATCTCACCAGGGTATTCAGATGTTGGTAACCGCCACAAGGCCAGTTTTCGCCAAAGTTTCAGTCCCGTTTCGCCAACTAGCGCACCAATCGCCAACTAGCCTCCGATCTCACAAGGAACTAGAAGTCCCAATCCTCGTCTTCAGTGTTGACTGCCTTGCCGATGACATACGACGATCCCGACCCCGAGAAGAAGTCGTGGTTCTCATCCGCGTTCGGTGACAGCGCCGACAGGATCGCCGGGTTCACGTCCGTGACCGACGACGGGAACATCGCCTCGTAGCCCAGGTTCATCAACGCCTTGTTGGCGTTGTAGTGCAGGAACTTCTTGACGTCCTCGGCCAGGCCAACGCCGTCGTACAGGTCATGCGTGTACTGAACTTCGTTTTCATACAGCTCAAAGAGCAGTTCGAAAGTGTAATCCTTGATTTCCTGGCGTTTCTCCTCGGAAACCTTCTCCAGGCCCTTCTGGAATTTGTACCCGATGTAGTACCCGTGAACTGCCTCATCGCGGATGATCAACCGGATCAGATCCGCCGTGTTCGTCAGCTTGGCACGCGAGGACCAGTACATGGGCAGGTAGAAGCCGGAGTAGAACAAGAAGCTCTCCAGCAGCGTGGAGGCCACCTTCCGCTTTAGCGGATCATCGCCCTGGTAGTAATCCATGACGATGTGGGCCTTCTTCTGAAGGTTCACGTTCTCCGTAGACCACCGGAATGCCTCGTCAATCTCCTTGGTGGAGGCCAGCGTGGAAAAGATGGAGGAGTAGCTCTTGGCATGCACCGATTCCATGAACGCGATGTTCGTGTACACGGCTTCTTCGTGCGGGGTGATCGCATCGGGGATCAGCGAGACGGCGCCAACGGTGCCCTGGATGGTGTCCAGGAGTGTCAGGCCGGTGAACACGCGCATGGTGAGCTGCTGCTCTACTGGCGTCAGCGTGTTCCAGGACTGGACGTCGTTGGACAGCGGCACCTTTTCAGGCAGCCAGAAGTTATTGACCAGACGGTTCCAGACCTCGACATCCTTGTCGTCCTGAATACGGTTCCAGTTGATCGCCTCAACGTGCGACAGCAACTTAACCTTCTCGGTCATTGTGACCCCTTGTCCCGTTCGTTCGAACTGCCCTTTCAAGGGCGGTGAATTCCATTAACTAATGTACGACGACGGCGAGCCGGCTTTTGAACGCCGGCCCGCCGACGTCGTCGTTGGCTTACTACCGCGTTACAGCATGCAGCTGACGCAACCCTCCACCTCAGTGCCCTCCAGCGCAAGCTGGCGGAGCCGGATGTAGTAAAGCGTCTTGATGCCCTTGCGCCAGGCGTAAATCTGCGCACGGTTGATGTCGCGTGTGGTGGCAGTGTCCTTGAAGAACAGCGTCAGCGAAAGGCCCTGGTCCACGTGCTGGGTGGCAGCGGCGTAGGTGTCGATGACCTTCTCGAAGCCGATCTCATACGCGTCCTGGTAGTACTCCAGGTTGTCGTTCGTCAGGTACGGCGCCGGGTAGTACACGCGTCCCAACTTGCCTTCCTTGCGGATCTCGATCTTCGCTGCCACCGGGTGGATGGACGAGGTCGAGTTGTTGATGTAGCTGATCGAACCGGTCGGGGGCACGGCCTGCAGGTTCTGGTTGTAAATGCCGTGCTCCATGACAGAGGCCTTGAGCTCACGCCAATCATCCTGGGTGGGAATGTGCACCTTGGTAAACAGTTCCTTCACCCGCTCGGTCTGCGGGACCCACTCCTGATCGGTGTACTTGTCGAAGAACTCTCCGGACGCGTACTTCGACTTCTCAAAACCGCCGAAGGTCTGCCCGGTCTCCTTCGCCAGCAGGTTGGAAGCCCGCACGGCGTGGTAGACCACCGAGTAGAAGTAAATGTTGGTGAAGTCCAAACCCTCCTCGGAGCCGTAGTGCACCCGTTCCCGGGCCAGGTAACCGTGAAGGTTCATCTGGCCGAGCCCGATGGCGTGTGAGGAGTCATTTCCCTTGGCGATCGATGGCACCGAGGTGATGTTGGACATGTCCGAGACGGCCGAGAGCGCACGGATGGCGGTCTCGATCGTGTTGCCGAAATCAGGCGAGTCCATGGTTTTCGCGATGTTCAGCGAGCCCAGGTTGCACGAGATGTCCTTGCCGGTGTCGGCGTAGGAGAGGTCATCGTTGTACGTGGTGGGCTGCGAAACCTGCAGGATCTCCGAGCACAGGTTGGACATGATGATCTTGCCGTCAATCGGGTTGGCCCGGTTCACGGTGTCTTCGAACATGATGTACGGGTAGCCCGACTCGAACTGGATCTCGGCGAGCGTCTGGAAGAACTCGCGGGCCTTGATCTTGGTCTTCTTGATCCGTGAGTCATCAACCATCTCGTAGTACTTCTCGGTGACCGAGACATCCGAGAACGGCATACCGTAGACGCGCTCAACGTCGTAGGGCGAGAAGAGGTACATGTCCTCGTCCTTCTTCGCCAGCTCGAAGGTGATGTCCGGGACGACGACGCCCAGTGAGAGGGTCTTGATGCGGATCTTCTCGTCGGCGTTTTCACGCTTCGTGTCGAGGAAGCGGTTGATGTCCGGGTGGTGCGCGTGGAGGTACACGGCACCGGCGCCCTGGCGGGCACCGAGCTGGTTGGCGTAGGAGAAGCTGTCTTCGAGAAGCTTCATCACGGGGATGACACCGGAGGACTGGTTCTCGATCTGCTTGATCGGCGCGCCGACCTCGCGGATGTTGGTCAACGCGAACGCCACGCCGCCGCCGCGCTTGGACAGCTGGAGCGCCGAGTTGATGGAGCGCCCGATGGACTCCATGTTGTCTTCGATACGCAGCAGGAAGCAGGAAACCAGCTCGCCGCGCTGCCTCTTGCCGGCATTAAGGAAGGTTGGGGTTGCCGGCTGGAACCGGCCCTCGATGATCTCGTCCACCATGCGGGTGGCTAGTTCCTCATTGCCCCGTGCGAGGTGCATGGCAACCATGCAGACGCGGTCCTCGTAACGCTCCAGGTAGCGCTTGCCGTCGAATGTCTTGAGCGTGTACGAGGTGTAGAACTTGAACGCGCCGAGGAAGGTTTCGAACCGGAATTTCTTCCCGTAGGCACGCTTGTACAGGTCACGGATGAAGTTCATCGTGTACTGGTCGAGGGTTTCCCGCTCGTAGTACTCGTTCTTCACGAGGTAGTCGAGCTTTTCCTCAAGGTCATGGAAGAAGACGGTGTTGTTGTTGACGTGCTGCAGGAAGTACTGGTGCGCGGCTTCCCGGTCGGCCTCGAACTGGATCTCGCCGTTCGGGCCGTACAGATTGAGCATGGCGTTGAGCTCGTGATAGCCCAGGCCCTTGAAACGCTCGGGAAGTGCGGGTGCTTCTGTTTCAGCGACTGTCATGTCCAAAACTCTTCCAATCCTTGGGTTACCCGGTCAACGTCCTCGGACGTGCCCATAAGTTCAAATCTATACAGAACGGGAACACCGCACTTTGCTGCGACGATATCCGCAGCAAGGCAGTAGGTGTCTCCGAAGTTTGTGTTGCCGGCGCCGATCACTCCCCGAAGCAGGCGGCGGTTGTCCGCGACGTTGAGGAACTTGATCACCTGCCTGGGTACTGCTCCCTGGCCGCTGATTCCGCCATAGGTGGGCAGAATCAGCACGAACGGCCTCAGCGTGTGCAGCGTGTCTTCCTTGGTGAGGAGCGGAATACGCGCGGAACGGACGGGCAGTTTGCTGACGAACCGGTGAGTATTGTCCGACGCCGACGAAAAGTAGATAAGCGACGCGTCAGTCTCCAACGGCTCCCCAACTGCCCTTCCGCGGGCACTTCGGCTGATGGTTGGTATTGTCATGCCGACTACATCCGCCCTCGCGAATGGGTGAAAGGTGCAGCCCGAACTAGGCTACGGAACTGACCGACCCCTGGGCGAGTTCGTTGATCTTGTCAGGACGGAATCCGGACCAGTGATCCTGGTCGGTGATGACGACGGGCGCCTGCATGTAGCCGAGCGAACGAACCCGCTCCAGCGCCGCAGGATCCTGTGAAATATCGACGCTCTGGTAGGCGATGCCCTTCTTGTCCAGGGCCCGGTAGGTGGCGTTGCACTGTACGCATGCTGGCTTGGTGTAAACCGTGACGGTCATGTCCCTGACTCCCCTTGTGAAGTGCTGTTATTCGGCTAATGTTGGTGAGCTTCATACCGCTCTTCCGACCGTCAAACGGTCGATGCGGAGACTGCCTCGCCAGCAGGTGATTCGATATCTAGATACTACATCTAGTGCAACGTGGCGGCGCCGACCCCAAGATGATGTATTACAAGTATGTCATTTGCTGGTCGATTCGTCCACAGGGAATCCACATGCACGAGGCATCGGAAACCGCTCAAACCCGCGGTTTCAGGCACCCCGGTCCACAGCCTGTGGAGCGCTGTCCACACAGGAAAATCGAGTGCGTGTCGTGTCTGCTCGGCGTGTCGCTGTACCCATCGGGCAGGATCTAACCACACGGAAACGGTCCGGCACGCAATGTGGCAGGTCGAAGCCGAAATGAGGCGTGAGAGGATGTCGACGTGGTCAATCCCGTTCATCTGCGGACCCTGCTTGAGGTCATTCGGCACGGATCCTTTGCGTCCGCCGCCACCCGGCTCGGGTACACAGCATCAGCGGTTTCGCAGCAGATGTCGGCCCTCGAACGGGACACCGGCGTCACTCTCTTCACGCGGTCCGCGCGGAGTGCGATTCCTACGGAGGCCGCCGTCGTAATGTCACGCCACGCTTCGAAGGTGCTGACGGATATCGACACTCTCATGGCGTCAACGGCCAAGGCCGGAGCGGCAGCGACGCAGGAATTGCGGTTGGGTATTTTCCCGAGCCTCGCCACTTTCGCTCTCCCCCGCCTCATTGGCACGCCGCAGTGGAAACAGCTCGGCATCAACCTGAAGGTCTTTGTCGGCGAGCCGGCGCAGACCATTCATGGGCTGCGCACCGGTGGGGAACTCGATCTCGCCCTGGTGTTCCAGGTGGGGCAGGGCGGGCTGGCCTGGCCCTCGTCGGTAAGCCGGCAGTGGATCGGCGATGACAATTTTCGCGTGGTGCTGCCGGCGGCATGGGGAATCGCAGAGGATTCCACGGTCTCGGCCGAGCAGCTGGCGGATATGCCCTGGATCATGCACCACCCCGGCACCTCAGATGCAACGGTCATCGAGAGATTGTTTGCCAGCTGCAACCTGCATCCGCATATCGCGGCGTACTGCGACGATTTCAACGCCAGCCTGGCCATGGCGGCGGCCGGCATGGGCGCTGCGCTAGTGCCCGAGCTTGCCATGCTGAGCTCACCGGAGGGCATCGTTGCGCTGGACGTTCCCGAGATCCGCCTCGCGCGCAGCATCTTCGCCCTGCAGATTGCGGGAAAGCAGACCACCGAGGTGCGCCTCTTCATGGACCAGCTCACCGATGTCCTGAAGGACCGGCAGATCGCCCCGCGGACGAGCAGCCGTCCGGCGTAATCTCCAGCGCATCAGATAATGCAGAAGCGCGGACCGGAAACCGGCCCGCGCTTCAGGTGCTTCTTCCAGCGAGGTAGTTGCTAGGAGACCGAAGCCTCCAGCTGGGAGCGGACAGCCACCGTGGCGTTGACCAGGTTCCGCAGCGACTCCTCGGTCTCGGCGTAGCCGCGGGTCTTCAGGCCGCAGTCCGGGTTCACCCAGAGCTGGCGTGCCGGCACATGCTGGACAGCCTTCTCGAGCAGTTCGACGACCTCTTCCTGGCCGGGAATGCGCGGCGAGTGGATGTCGTAGACGCCCGGACCGACGCCGCGCTTGAAGCCGTGCTCCTCGAGGTCGTGCACAACCTCCATGCGTGAACGGGCCGCTTCAATCGAGGTGACATCGGCGTCAAGCCCGTCGATGGCATCGATGATCGCGCCGAACTCCGAGTAGCACAGGTGGGTGTGGATCTGCGTCTCGGGAGCCGCGGACGACGTCGAAAGCTTGAAGGAGTTGACCGACCATTCGAGGTACTCGGCCTGATCCTCCTTGCGCAGCGGCAGGAGTTCACGCAGCGCCGGCTCATCCACCTGGATTATCTTGATGCCGGCGGCTTCCAGATCGGAGACCTCGTCGCGGAGGGCGAGGGCAACCTGGTTCGCGGTGTCGCCCAGCGGCAGGTCGTCACGGACGAAGGACCACGCGAGGATGGTGACGGGGCCGGTCAGCATGCCCTTGACCGGCTTGTCGGTGAGCGTCTGTGCGAATTCCGTCCACGGAACGGTGATCGGAGCCGGGCGGCTGACGTCACCCCACAGGATGGACGGCCGGGTGCAGCGCGAACCGTATGACTGGACCCAACCGTGAACGGTGACGTCGAAGCCGTCCAGGTTCTCAGCGAAGTACTGGACCATGTCATTGCGCTCCGGCTCACCGTGAACTAGGACATCGAAGCCCAGCTCCTCCTGGAGGTCGATGACGCGCTTGATCTCGTCCTTCATGAGCTGCTCGTACTGCTCAGCGGTCAGGTCGCCCTTGTTGGCACGGGCGCGAGCCGAGCGCACCTCGGCGGTCTGCGGGAAGGAACCGATGGTGGTGGTCGGCAGCGCGGGCAGGTTCAGTGCCTCTTCCTGGGCGGCGAGACGCGCAGCGAAGTCACCGCGGGAGAAGTCCGACGGCGAAAGCGCGGCGGCGCGGTCACGCACCTCACTGCGGTTCACACCTGCTGCCCCGGCGCGTGACGCGAGCACCTCATCGGTTGCAGCGATTTCGGCGTCGATGGCTCCCGAGTTGCCGATCGCCCGCGCGAGCGTGACGACCTCGGTCACCTTCTGGTTTGCGAATGCCAGCCAACTGCGCAGCTGTGCGTCGAGCTGCTGCTCGTCCTCGACGTCGTGCGGGACGTGCTGCAGGGACGTAGAGGTGGACACGGCTAGCGCGGGCACGGAAGCTTCCAGTTCGGCCAACTTGTAGGCGGCGGCCCCGAGGTCGGCCTTCCAGATGTTGTGTCCGTCCACGACGCCGGCGACCAGGATGGTTGATCCGAGGTTTGACAGCTCCTCTGCGGCAGGAACGGCGCCCTTGAAGACGTCGATGTGCAGGGCGTCGATAGCGGTCCCCGCGAGCACCGGCAGCAGCGAACCGAGCGAACCGTACTGGCTGGTGACCAGGATCGCCGGGCGGTTCTGCGCCTCCGTGGCGAGGACTGCGTAGGCACGCTCGACGGCGGCCGCTACCTCACTCTCAGGAAGCACCTGGTCTGCAACGAGGGCAGGCTCCTCAAGCTGAACCCACTCGACGCCGGCCTCGGCCAGCTTGCCCAGCAGCTCGACGTAGAGCGGAAGCAGGTCGTCCAGGCGGCTGAGCGGGTTGAAGCCGGCAGGCGCCTCGTCGGCAGCCTTGCTGAGCAGCAGGAAGGTGACGGGACCGATCAGGGTCGGCCGCACGGTGTACCCGGCCTCGGCGGCTTCGGCGACGTCGCGCAGAACCCAGTCGTTCGCGAGTGAGAAGGCGGTCTCGGGGCCGATCTCGGGCACGAGGTAGTGGTAGTTCGTGTCAAACCACTTCGTCATTTCGAGCGGCTGGCGCTCCTTGTCACCGCGGGCGAGCGTGAAGTAGGCGTCCAGGCCCAGCGAGCCGTCGCCGTCGTACAGGTCCTTGAAGCGGTCCGACACGGCACCGAAGGTGACGGCGGTGTCCAGCACCTGGTCGTAAAGGGAGAACGACGCCGGGATGGAGTAGTTGCCTGCCTCCAGCCCGAGCTCGCTCAAGCGGGCATAGGAGGCGGCACGCAGCTCGGCGGCGGTGGTCTCCAGCTCTGCGGCTGAAGTGCGGCCGGCCCAGTAGGCCTCGACAGCCTTCTTCAGCTCGCGGCGACGGCCGATGCGCGGGTATCCGACGATGGTGGCTTTCGGGAATGCGGTGGTCATAAGAATGTCCTTTTTCTAGCGGTCGTTAGGTTCGTTAAGCGGTGCGTCCGAGCCCACCCGGAACGGGGGGTCGGCGAAGCTGAAGGTTTTCGAGCACGTCAAGCGCTGCCGCGTGCTCGTTGAAGGTGTACAGGTGGATCCCCGGAGCTCCGGCGTCGAGCGCTGCGTTGGCGAGGTCCACCGTGGCCTGGACACCGATGCGGCGGCGCGCGGCGTCGTCGTCGGCGGCTGCCAGCCGGTCACGCAGCTGGTAGTCCATTTCGATGCCGGCAAGCTCGCTCAGGCGGTTGAGCCGTCGCACACTGGTGAGGGGCATGACGCCCGGGATGATGGGAATTTCGACGCCGGCACGACGGGCGGCCGACACCAGTCGCTTGAAGTGGTCGGAGTGGAAAAACACCTGTGTGATTGCGAAATCAGCCCCTGCCGCCTGCTTGGCGAGCAGCGCCTCGATATCGTGGTCGAAGCTCGGTGATTCCGGATGCCTGGTGGCGTATGCAGCGACGCCCACAGCAAGCCGGCCAGCGCATAGATGCGCCGTCCTGCGGCGCTCGGCCTGACGGATGAGGCTCACCAGGTCGCTGGCGTAGGACAGGTCACCCCGACCTACGGTGGGATCTTTCGGGGTGTCCCCGCGGAGTGCCAGAATGCCCCGGACGCCGAGGGTGATGAGCTCGTCGACGAGATCCGTCAGGTATTCGCGGCTGTTTCCCACACAGGTGAGGTGGGCTAGAGGCCGCAGTGAGGTCTCGGCGAGAAGCCTGGAGAGCAGTTCCACGGCGGTGTCCCGGTTGGAGCCGGAGGCGCCATAGGTCACCGAGACATAATCGGGACTGGTCTGCTCAAGTTCACGGATTGTGCGCCAGAGCGCTTCGGCTGCGCTGGTGCTGCGGGGAGGGAAAAGTTCATAGGACAGGGCGGGGTACGGCTCGCAAGCCGGCGGACCCACGGTATGGACGGACTTTGATAGAGGTGACATTCGTATCCTCGGTCGTTAGGACATCCGGTTGCCGCTCGAAACAACACTTAAAAGCAGGCACAACCAGCATGAAATAAGGAAAGGAAGCAGGACAAGACCCAAACACCACGCGGCCGCGTGGCAGGGAACTCCTGCGAAACAAATGTCAGGCCCACATGGGGGCACCCACACTCCCCGCAAAAGGGGAGTCGCTGACCCGTTACGGAAGTAACTTGACGTGAACGTTACGGCACTGCCGAGCCGGCCTTCAACAATGTTGCAGGGGGCTACGCAACATTTCGTCGCGCCCGTCATGAGTACACTCACGAGACTCTCATAAACGGTTGCCATACTGATGAAATGCCACGTTCACTTACCGGCTCGGGGGTACGGACCCGCGCCCGGCAGTTGCTCACCCATGAAAGGGTGCTCCTGGCGATCAAGACCGCCCTCGCCGCGGGCATCGCATGGTGGATCGCGCTGCGGATGCCCGGAGTCGCCGCCCAATACCCGTACTACGCCCCGCTCGGCGCGGTGGCCTGCATGTACCCAACGGTGGCCGGCTCGGCCCGTCAGGGATTCGAGACCCTGATCGGCCTGGCGATGGGGTTTGCACTGGCGTTTCCAATCATCCTCATCGGTGACGTCTCCGTAGTGTCCGTAGCCATCGTCGTCGGCGTCGGGGTACTTGCGGCCGGACTGCCAAGACTTGGTGCGGGCCGTGACTGGATCCCGATCGCCTCGCTGTTCGTCCTGTTGGTAGGCGGCGAGGACCCCCAGGAGTACTCCTTCAGCTATCTCATTCAGATGCTGGTCGGTGTGAGCGTCGGCCTTCTCGTCAACATGCTGGTGTTCCCGCCCCTGCACCTCGACGGCGCCGTCCGCGGTCTCCAGAACTTTCGTGCGCTGCTGGCCCAGCAGCTCTCCGACATGGCCGAAGCAATCAACGAGTCCTGGCCGCCCGAACACGAGGAATGGGCGGAACGCGAGAGCAAACTGTCCCGGCTCGGCCAAGAGGTCCGGTCCGCCGTCCAGCTCGCGGACAACAGCAGGCGTGGGAATCCACGACGGCGGCGCCACAAGCGCGACCTCGCTGCGGACTATCACTGGCTGCAGGCCATGGAGCGAATCGCCTTTTACGTTCAGGACATGACCGAGGTGCTGGCCGGCGTCATCTGGCACACCCCGGAGTCCACTCCCCTGCCCCCTGCCCTGGTACAGCCCCTCGGCGATGCGATCGCCCGCACCGCCGCAGCCATCGAAGAGTGGGATCCGGAAAGCTCCACCATGACAGAGGCTGAGGAGGCCGTTGAACACCTCCTCCAGCAGATAAACATGCAGGCAGCGGAAGGGCGTGTCCAGGCAACGGCGGCGCTCGGTATGGATCTGCGACGGATCCTGCTGACGGTGCGTTCTGAATCCGGACCCACCTACGATGGCACCGCCGACAGTCCCGAGGACCGGTTGGTTTAGGCTTCGTCCTCCGGGTCAATCCGGACGGCGCTTTCGACGATTCCCATGTCGCTCAACTGCTCGGACATGCCTGCACCGTCCCTCGCGTAAATCCACGGGATGCCGGGTGTGGAACCGGAGGGATTGGCCTTGGACCTACCGCCGGCCAGTACTGCCTCGCTCGCGGAGAGCTGCCGGATGGCAATCGCCCGGACGTTTCCCGGATGGTTCCGTGCGAACTCCGCATAGATTGCCTCGTCATGCTGGCCGTCGTCGCCGATCAGCAGCCACTTCACGGAGGGGAATTCTTCGGCAAGCCGCTCCAGCGAGGAACGCTTGTGCTCCCGGCCGCTGCGGAACCAGCGGTCGCGGGTTGGACCCCAGTCGGTGAGCAGCTTGGGCCCGGCGGGGTAGAGATTCCTCGACAGGAAGCGGGTCAGCGCAGGTGCCACATTCCAGGCGCCGGTGGACAGGTACAGCACCGGCGCTGAAGGATGCTTCCGGACAATTCTCTCCATGAGAACCGACATGCCGGGAGTGGGCGTGCGCGCATGCTCGTCCAGGACGAATGTGTTCCAGGCCGCGAGGAAGGGCCGTGGCAGTGCTGTCACCATCACGGTGTCGTCGATGTCGGACACAACTCCGAAGGTTACGGTGTCCTCGACGACCCTAACGGGAGCATCCGCCACCACGGAGTCCCCGGACTTGATCCGGACGGTATGCCAACCGGGCTCCAGCGAAGCTTCGACACGAACGTCGATCACGCCGCCCCGGTCCGCATGCACGACGGCGCTTGTTCCGTCGAACTCCAAAGTCACCTCGGCGTAGCGCACCGGCGCACTGACGAAGTTACGCCAGCCACGAAGCCCTTCCTTGAGGGGCTTCATCATCTCCTTGCCTTCGAGCGGCTTGAGGTCCCGCGGGTTGGACAGAACCACCCGTCCCAGGATCCGGACCCACTTGGTGGTTCCGTAGCCGGTGTAAGGAATGATTGTCTCGACGCGGCCGCGCTGGTGTGCGATGCGTGTCTGCGCTGCGTGCCACGTGTCGCCGATCTTCAGGCCGAGATGCGTTCGCTCCCGGATCTCATCCTGGTGAGGCGGCAGCGGCGGAGGCGCGGACTGTACGTTCTCGGACGGAGCCGTGTCAGCTGGAGGTGCACTGAGTGCTTCGGCTGGTGCTCCGTCAGATGGTGCCTGCTCGGAAGGTGCCTGGTCGGTTGCCATGCCTTTAGTCTTGCATGATCGAACCGCGTTGCCACAGGTCAGTGGGATGCCGGCGCGCGATCAATAGCTAACGCAAAAGGCCTAGGCCGTGGCTTCGGCGTGCTGCTCGGCAGGTTTCCACACGGTCACCGTCTTGTGGCCGGGATGGAGGAAGGTGTGGTTCCGGGAGGTGACTGTTTCTGCGGTCTTGGTCTCGACGATCCAGGTTCTCCGGCACTGGCGGCACCGCATCTGTCCACTCATGATTCCCCACATTTCGCTTGTCTTCAGGTTGCCGAGACCAGTCTGAACCTGTCTACTCAAAGCTTCAAGGGTTTTCGTCGATCAAATGGATTTATTTCTGAAGGTGACATCGCCGCTTCGTTTCGTGCCGGCGTCGTCGTTTCCGGGCTCCGCCCGTGAAAAGATCGGAGGGTGGCCGAACGACTGATGCTTCTGGATACTCCGTCCCTGTACTTCCGTGCCTTCTACGGGCTGCCCGACAGCCTCAAAGCACCCAGTGGGATGCCGGTCAACGCCGTCCGCGGGTTGCTGGACATGATCGCCCGCCTGGCGACAGACTACGAGCCAACGCACCTCGTGGCGTGTTGGGACGATGACTGGCGGCCCGCGTGGCGGGTAGACCTCATCCCCAGCTACAAGGAACATCGGGTGGCCAGGAAGGTTCAGGGAGGCCCGGATGTAGAGGAGACGCCAGAGGGCCTGGTTGCTCAACTCCCCCTTATCCGCGAGGTCCTTACCGCGCTCAACCTGCCGATCATTGGAGCGGCGGATCACGAGGCGGATGACGTCATCGGCAGCCTTGCCAGTCAGGCCACCTCGCCAGTGGATATCGTGACCGGTGATCGGGATCTGTTCCAGCTGGTCGACGACGGCACGGCCGTTCGCGTTCTCTACACCGCCAGGGGAATGAGCAAGCTAGAAGCGGTGACCGATGTGACGGTGGTAGGCAAGTACGGTGTACTTCCCGGCCAGTACTCCGACTTTGCCGCGCTGAGGGGTGACACCTCCGACGGACTCCCCGGGGTCTCCGGCATCGGTGACAAGACAGCGGCCAGCCTGCTCAGGGAATTCATTGATCTTGACGGGATCATCGAGGCAAGCAAGGATCCGTCCAGCGCCATGTCTGCGTCGGTACGCCAGAAACTGACAGCTGCTGCCGATTACCTGGCTGTCGCCCCTACGGTCGTGGGCGTGGTCCTGGACCTGGACCTCGGTACTTTCGACTCACGGATCCAGCCGCTTGATGCCGGGCAGGAGGAGACACTGAAGAAACTGGCCACCGAATGGAACCTCGGTGGCGCGGCGGACCGTGTGCTCAAGGCGTATGCCGCCCGGGGTTAGCCCAATCTCCGTTCCCTGAGCGCACGGCCCATGCGCTGGATGGCTTCGATAAGGATCTCGGGATGGGTGGCGTAGTTGATCCGCGCGTGGCCCGCTCCCCCATGTCCGAACACATGCCCCGAACTCAGGGCGACGCGGGCGTGATCGAGGAAGAACCGTGCCGGTCCGGCAACCTCGGGAACGACGTCGGGATCACCGCTTGATGAGGGCTCGTCCAGGTTCAGCGCACGGAAGTCGAGCCACGCCAGATATGTCCCTTCCGGGCGCCGCAGCGATATCTCGGGGAGATGCTCGGCGACCAACCGGTGGAGAAGATTGCGATTGTCATCAAGTCCGGCCAGCAGGGCGTCAAGCCAGGAACCTCCTTCCCGGAAGGCAGCCGCGTGTGCTAGGACGCCGAGGTGGCTTGGACCGTGACTGACTTCTTCCGGAAGCCGGGCGAGGTCGGATGCCGCTGCCCGTCCGGCGACAAGGAGCGCCGCTTTCAGACCTGCAAGGTTCCAGGCCTTTGAGGCGGAAGTCAGCGCAAAGGCGTCATCGCTTCCCTCAACGCTGAGGTAGGGCGTGAAGCGGGCGCCGGAGAGCACGAGCGGCCCGTGGATCTCATCCGAGATGACCCGTACGCCGTAACGGCGGGCAAGGACCGAGAGCTCTTCGAGCTCCTGCCGGGTGTGGACCACACCGGTGGGATTGTGCGGGTTGCTCAGCAGGAACACGGGGCGCTCCGACCGGGCCCGTGCCTGCTGGAACGCGCGATCGAGGCCGTCCAGGTCCAGGCGGTCATCGCCGCCAAGCGGCGCTTGGAAGATGGTCCGGTCGGCATGGGTGACGAAAGCGAAGAACGGTGCGTAGACGGGAGGAGTAATCACAACCACGTCTCCCGGGTTCGTGATCAGCCGCAGCGTCTCAACAATGCCCATCATGACGTCGGGGACGAGGGCCGTCCGGTGGAGTCCGACGTCGTCCCAGCCCCAACGGTCGGCCGCAAAGCCGCGGAACGCCTCTGTGTAGTCATCCCCCGCCGGGTAGCCGGTGTCACCACGGTCTATCGCCTGCTGCAACGTGGCATGGATGGGTGGTGCCAGTGGAACGTCCATCTCAGCGACCCACAGTGGGAGAACATCGGCCGGGTATTGTCGCCACTTGATGCTCGTCCGTTGTTGCAGCTGTTCCAGGGTGAGTTCGGTGAGCGGGTTCATGAGGTCAATCTAAACAAAAATGCCCCGCCGTGAGGCGAGGCACTTGATATTGAGATTTTGGTGGAGCTGAGTGGACTCGAACCCCGCTGTGAAAAGCATCATGACATCTGCGGAGTTAGGCGTCGGGCCGGCTGCTCGTTGTCGCACCACGAACCCCCGCCATCTCTTCCATCATCGACTCGGTGTGACGCATAACGAGCGATGCAGCCACCAGCGCGGCGGAGAACGCCACGAACGCGGCGATTAGGAATTGGTGAATGATCGTTACCATGACGGCCAGGATCGTACCGTCGACAAGCGTCGTGGTGCCGAAGTTCCCAACGATTTGCCGGCTGAAGACGACTAGGAGCACCGCTATCATCCCAAGCGCGATTCCAACCCGCATTGTCTTCCTGGACATGCTCGACGCTTCCATGTGATCCCCCGCCTTATCCAACCACCGCATACTGGCCGTCGAGTTCCTCGGCCAGATGCTCCAGGTCCCAGGTTGTCGGTTCACCATTAGCGACGTCGGTGACGTCGACCACCAACCAGTTACGACCGCGGACGAGGTGCACTTCGCCCTGGTGCGAGTCGGCCCAGATGTCGAAGCTCTGCTGTAGCGACTCCTCGTCCGAGTAGAGGTCCACCTGGACGTTTTCGGAGCACAGTCTTTGCTCAGAGGTCAGAGGGACGCCATCTCCCATGGGAACGATTGGATCGCCCGCTGGGTTGTCCTCACACTCGAGCACCGCGTCAACGGCGTTGTGCGCCTCGTCAATAGAGTTGAACGCTGGCCGGCTTCCGGCTTCCTGCTGCATCCAGCGACTGACTGCGCTGGCGCCATCTCCCCGGGCAGGCAGCAAAGTGGTGTTCGTCATTGCAGTCCCCCATCTACAACATCGCGTCCTATCACTCTGCACGCCTCGACGCCGTTATGTCACCCCTCGAAGCACTTTGAGAACGCCTGGTTGTGCAACTGTTACCCAAGCTCAGTGTTTCTGGGCGAAAAAAATCCGCTGAAACCGGGCTGCTTCCCTTTGTTCCAGCGGATTATTTGGTGGAGCTGAGGGGACTCGAACCCCTGACCCCCTGCATGCCATGCAGGTGCGCTACCAGCTGCGCCACAGCCCCAAACTCGCTTGCCCCGCCCTGACCGGCCGAAGCAACTCGTCCAGTTTAGACAATTTTCCGGCCCCCGCAAAATCGGCGCGGTTAGGCCGCTTCAGCCCTCCAACGGGGTGGACGGCATGGACGCCAAACCGACGTTGTGCTCGGTTAATTGCCATCTCAGCGGCACCGGCGACGAGGACGGATTCAGCTCTTCGAGCACCGACCAGTGACAGTTCGCCACACCCGCCAGTGACCCCCACAGCTCCGGCGGAATGCCCATCAGAGCGGCAACCCCGGCTCGAATGGCTCCACCATGGCTGACCACCACGAGGGTCTGGCCCGGCCGCAGTTCGGCAACCGCGTCAAGCGTTCCAGCTTTCATTCGCTCCCCCACCTGAAGCCGGCTCTCTCCCCCGCCGGCGGTGACGCGAGGATCGCCCTCATGCCAGGCCTGCTGGTCTTCCGGGAACCTGCGGCCGATCTCGGCGAAGGCAAGACCCTGCCAGCGGCCGGCGTAGGTCTCCCGGAACCGCGCGTCAGTGCCGGGGGTGACCCCGGTGGCTACGCACAGCGCGGCAGCGGTTTCCCGCGCCCGCTCAAGGTCCGACGAGACAATGAGCGACGGCCACAGGTGCTTCAGCTCGTAAGCAGCCTGCGTGGCCTGTTGCCTTCCGAGATCGTCGAGGGCAATGTCTTCCTGGCCCTGGAACAGGCCGCGCGCATTCCACTCGGTCCGCCCGTGCCGCCAGAATACGATCCTGCGGCCCTCCGGCGCGGAGTCACCCGCCGCGCTGTCGACGGCGCGTGGACTCACTCGGCGTCGGCAGGCGCTGTGTCGGCAGCTGCCGCGTCAGCAGACCCATTGCCGGGGGCCGCAGGGTTTGCGCCGTCCTCCAACTGGAGATCCACCTTGGGGCAGTCGCCCCACAACCGCTCCAGGGCGTAGAAGACGCGGTCCTCCTGGTGCTGGACGTGTATGACCACCTCTGCGTAGTCAAGCAGCACCCAACGGCCTTCGCTCCGGCCCTCGCGCCGAACGGGCTTCAGATCCTGCTTGGAGAGTTCTTCCTCAATGCCGTCGACAATCGCGTTGACTTGCCTTTCGCTGGGGGCCGAGGCCACGAGGAAGACATCAGTGATCGCGAGGCGTTCACTGACATCCATGGCCACGATGTCCTGTGCAATCTTGTCCGTTGCCGCACGTGCTGCGGTGCGGGCAATCGCAATGGACGATTCCGATGCGCTCACTAATCTCCTAGGGTGTGGTCAGCGGCTAAACGCCGCCGACAATCATCATGATTCCGGTAATGAGCGCGAGTGCGCCCAAACCAACTACCGAATACTGCACTATCCGCGTGCGCTGAACGCGAGCCAGGCCCGCGGTCATGGCGTCAAGGGGATCCAGTCCGTGGGCGCTGCGCGCACGGATGGGGGTAACGCCGTCGGACGCCGCCCGCTGGAGTGCCACTGCAGGCGCCGATGGACCCTGCGAAGGGCTGCTCGAGGCGGGCGGCGTCTTGGTCACGACAGGAATATGGGAGGTTGACGGCGCCGCAGCGTCCGGGCTCTCCTCCAGGGGGCGAATGAACTCCACCGGTGAGACGATCGAAAGGTTGTGCGCCGTCGTCGGGTCATTGAGTAGCGGCTTGCGCTGACGGTTCTCCTGCGTGAGCTGCTGAATCTTCTGCGCACGTGTATTGAGCACGGCTGCCCGCTCGGCAAGCGCCTTCTGCTGGGCAAGGATATCCAGGTCCACCGAGAAGGGATCTTCCTTGGCGGCTGCTTCCATCACCGCGACCTGATTCTTCGCCTGGTTGATGATTGCTTCACGGGCTGCCAGCGCCTGCTCCACCGTCATCTCGCCTCGATGGGCAGTCTCTGCCTGGTTGTCATGGTCGGGTGTCACTGCACCTTCGTTCTGCAGCGCCTTTTCCCGGGCGGCCTGCTGCTGAAGACGAAGCTGCCGCCGAGTTGGAACGCTGGAGGGCAGCTCAGCCGGCTGGTCCGCCAGCGCACGATAGTTGCGGAGCATCTCCCGGTCGCGGGCACGGACCTGCGACACACGTTCCGTTGAAGCAGCCGACGACGGCGCGTCCAACGGTGCATCGGCTGCCCGCCGGCTGCGCCGCTCGCGGGTCGGCGCAGGCTCAAGGCTGACGACTGCCGGTTTGGTGAGTCTCGCAAGCGGTTGGTGTCCGGACCCCATGGAAGCCTCGGACCCTTCAAGGGACGGCATTTGATGATCCCCGCCAGAAGTCGCGCGCGCGTGCCGGAGTGACCTCCGGCTCTGTGCGGACTCGTGACCGTTACTCATTACTTCTTCACCCAGTGGTTGTCATGTTGTTGTGGACACTTCAGGTTGGACCGGCGTTCCCGTGTTGGGCCTGCCCTTCCGGTAGAGCCCATGCTTGGCGATGTACTGCACAACGCCATCCGGAACGAGATACCAGACCGGTTCATCATCGGACACCCGCCGCCGGCAGTCCGTCGAGGAGATCGCCATCGCCGGCACCTCCATCAGGCTGACGTCCTTGCGCTGGGTACTCAGTTCATGCCCCGGCCTCGTGACCCCGACAAAATGTGCAAGCGACCACAGCTCATCAACGTTCTTCCATGACAGGATCTGCGCCATGGCGTCCGCGCCGGTGATGAAGAACAGCTCCGCCTCCGGACGGGTTGCGTGCAAGTCGCGGAGGGTGTCGATCGTGTAAGTCGGGCCCGGACGGTCGATATCCACCCTGCTCACCGTGAACCGCGGATTCGATGCCGTGGCCACCACGGTCATGAGGTAGCGGTGCTCAGCCGGGCTGACTTCCTTGACGTTCTTCTGCCACGGCTGGCCGGTAGGGACAAACACCACTTCGTCCAGATCGAACGCCGCGGCTACCTCACTGGCCGCAACGAGGTGACCGTGGTGGATCGGATCGAAAGTTCCACCCATCACCCCCAGACGCCAGCGGGCTGAGCCGCCGGAGCTCAAAGCGCTCAGGTGAATCCCCTGCTCGGTAGTGGACTTGGGAGGAGCGCTCAAGGAGATCAGAGCCGGGAAGCTTCGCCGTGATCGTGCTTGTTGGGGTGCTGACGATGCGGATCCGCGTGCTCCGGAACCGCCTCATGGCGGTGCCCCAAACTGGTGAACGCGATGGTGGCGAACATCAGCACCAGCAGTGCTCCCATGATGAGGGCACCGTACGCAATGGCAGGCATAGGAAGCTCAGCGTGGTGTTCAGCAGCTTCGCCTGCAACCACTGCAACGTTGAGGATCTGGGTCAGCATTCTTCTCCCCTTGGGAACGAGGTGTCCGCACGCCGGCCGGGCACGGATCGAGGCGTAATTTCAGTACAGTTTCCGTACTATCCTACGCGCTAACGGCATACCGCTCGAACTGCGCGTCAGGCGCAGCGCGCCCGAGCCGCCCGTCAGCCCCTTACCGCCGAATTTGCCCGTCGCCCTGGATGATCCACTTCGTGGTGGTGAGTTCGCGCAGACCCATCGGGCCGCGCGCGTGCATCTTCTGCGTGGAGATACCCACCTCCGCACCCAGGCCCAGTTCGCCGCCGTCCGTGAAGCGGGTGGAGGCGTTCACAATGACCGCGGCTGAATCCACACCGGCGATGAACTGTTCGGATCGTGCCAAATTATTGGTGATGATTGCTTCAGTGTGACCGGTGCTCCAGGTCCTGATGTGTTCCAGGGCTTCGTCCACCGTGTCCACCATGGCCACCGCAATATCCAGGTCCATGTACTCACGTGCCCAGTCGTCGTCGTTCGCCGGCTCCGCCGTGACGCCCTCCGGAAGGATGGCCTGGACCCGGCTGTCCGCGTGGATCCGGACGCCGGCCCGGGACAGTGCTTCCAGGACGGCGGGGGCTGCCTTGGCCTCTCTGTGGACAAGAAGGGTTTCAACCGTGTTGCACACGCTGGGCCGCTGGGTCTTCGCATTGAGCAGGATGTCAACAGCCATCTCCTCGTCCGCGCTCTCGTCGAGGTAGATATGGACGTTGCCCTCGCCGGTCTCGATGACGGGCACCGCGGCATTCTTGACGACGGTCTGGATGAGGTCGTGGCCGCCGCGGGGAATGAGGACATCCACCCGGCCGCGGGCCTTCATCAGGACGTTGGCTCCCTCGCGGCCGAACTCGTCGACGGTCTGTACGGCGTCGGCCGGCAAACCAGTGCGGTCGAGGGAGTCGCGGATGATGCCAAGCAGCGCGGCATTGGTATGCGCGGCTGCGCTTCCCCCGCGGAGGATGACGGCGTTGCCGCTCTTGAGCGCGAGGCCGGCGATGTCCACCGTGACGTTGGGACGCGCCTCATAGATGGCCGCGACCACGCCGAGGGGGACGTGCACTTGCCGGAGGCGGACGCCGTTGGGCAGCGTCTGGCCCCGTTCTACCGTTCCCACCGGATCGGGCAGCCCCGCAAGGTTCTCGAGCGCTTCAGCCAGCCCGGCGATGCGCTCTTCGCTCAGGCTGAGCCGGTCCAGCAGCGCCTTGGACGTGCCGTTGGCGCGCCCGGCCTCGAGGTCCTGCTGGTTGGCACGCAGGATCACGGCCTGTTTGGCAACCAGTGCCTCGCCGATCGCCACGAGCGCCTTGTCTTTATGGGAGCGGTTGGCCCGGGCAGTGATCCGGGAGGCGGTGCGGGCACGGTCCGCGATGGCGTGCACAGCCTGCTCGACGTTCACCGGTGTGGCCGGCTGCTCGCGGTCTGCAGGGTCGGTGGTGGTCTGGTGGGCAGTCTGCTGTGTAGTCACGTCAGTCATCCCTCCAGTCTAACGAGGGCGTCCACACAACCCCAGCCGGGGTCAGTCAGAGGTGACGGCGTTCAGGACCACCAGGTCATTGACGTGAACCACCGAGCGCTCGTATTCGCGGCCGAGCTCCCTTGAGAGCTCGCCGGTGGACCTGCCCAGCATCCGGGGCAGTTCGAATGAGCTGTAGTTCACGAGCCCCCGGGCGATCACCGTGCCTGCGCGGTCCACCATCTCGACCGGGTCGCCGGCCTCGAACTCGCCGCCGACTGACACGATCCCTGCCGGCAGGAGCGAACGCCGCCGCTGCCCCACAGCCTTCGCCGCGCCGTCGTCGAGAGTCAGCGTGCCCTGAATGCGGGCCAGATGAGCCAGCCACAGCAGACGGATCGGCTGGCGGCGGCCGTTCGTGGTGAACCAGGTGCCGACGTCCTCACCCGCGAGGGCGCGTCGCGCGTTCTCCGTAGAAGTGACCAGAGCGGGAATGCCGGAGGAAGCAGCGATGGTCGCGGCTTCAACTTTCGTAACCATGCCGCCGGTTCCGACGCCGGCCTTCCCCGTCCGGCCGATGCTCACGCCCTCAAGGTCCTCGGGTCCGCGGACTTCCGGGATGCGCTTTGCTCCCGCCTTGGGCGGACCGTCGTACAGGGAGTCGACGTCGGAGAGCAGGACGAGCGCGTCGGCCTTCACCAGGTGCGCCACCAGGGCGGCGAGGCGGTCATTGTCGCCGAAGCGGATTTCGGAGCTGGCTACCGTGTCGTTCTCGTTGACAATGGGGACCACACCGAAGTTCAGCAGCCGTTCCATTGCACGGTGGGCATTTGCGTAGTGGCTTCGCCGCATCAGGTCATCGAGGGTCAGCAGAACCTGGCTGACCGTGACGCCGTGAGCACCGAACGCGTGGGTGTAGCGGGCCATAAGCAGCCCCTGTCCCACGCTGGCAGCTGCCTGCTGGGACGAGAGCTGGTTGGGCCGCCGCGCAAGGCCCAGCGGAGCCAGGCCGGCTGCGATCGCGCCGGAAGAAACGAGGATGACCTCGGTGCCTTCGTTGTGGCGGGCAGCCAGCACATCGGATAGAGCGAATAGCGCTTCGTCGGAGAGTCCTCCGGAGAGTGACGTGAGAGAGGACGAACCTACCTTGACAACAATTCTCTTGGCTTTCGCCAGTCCGGAACGGGTCTTGAGTGGGCGCTTTACGGTCATCTATTCCTTCTGTCGGTTTCTATTGTCTAAGGTCAGGCGGTGTGTCAGGCTCCGTCGTCAGGGTCGCCATCAGCGCCGCCGTCACTACCCGCGGGCTTGGGGCCGGAGTTCTTGTAGTTGACAGACTCAGTCCAGATGCCGGCCTTCCTCTCCGCCTCGAGCTCAGCGCGCGCGGCAGCCCGGGCGTCCTTACGGGTCTGGTGATCCTCACGCTTCTGGTCACGTGTGGGACGCACAAACTCCGCGAGACGGATGTCGGTGCCGCGGGGTGATGCCAAAAGTTCAGCACCCCCCATCATGGTGGGCTCCCAGTCAAAGACGACGCCGTCGCCTTCGCCGATCACCACGGTGTCGCCGGGCTTGGCACCGCTCTTAAAGAGCTGTTCCTCAACACCCAACTTAGCGAGCCGATCGGCAAGGTAGCCAACGGCCTCGTCATTTGTGAAGTCGGTCTGCTTGACCCAGCGCTCAGGCTTCTCTCCCAGGACACGGAAGAGCGGTTCGAGGTTCTTTTCCTCTCGCCGGATCACGAATCCCTTTTCGTTGACTGCACGGGGGCGGAGGACCGCGGGCGTGACAACCGGCGGCGCGGACTCGAGCTTCACACGGGCATCGCGCACAATCTCGGCCATGGCGAATCCGAGCTGCCGGAGCCCTTCATGGCTCGCAGCGGACACCTCGAACACCCGGTACCCGCGGGATTCGAGTTCAGGGCGCACAAACTCGGCCATGTCGCGACCGTCAGGCACGTCGACCTTGTTCAGAGCCACGAGGCGGGGACGCTGGTTGAGGGGCACAACCTCGCCGCCGGGACCGGCGTAACTCATATCGACGGCGTAGCGATCAAGTTCACTTTCGATGATCTCGAGATCCCGCAGGGGGTCCCTGTCAGTCTCAAGCGCGGCGCAGTCCAGCACGTGCACGAGGGCGGCGCAACGCTCGACGTGGCGGAGGAAGTCGTGTCCCAGACCCCTGCCTTCGCTTGCTCCCTCGATGAGTCCGGGAACATCGGCGATGGTGAAGCGGACGTCGCCGGCCTCCACGACGCCCAGGTTCGGGCGAAGGGTAGTGAAGGGGTAATCCGCGATCTTCGGCCGGGCAGCGGACATGGCAGCGATCAGGCTGGACTTGCCCGCCGACGGGAATCCGACAAGTGCGATGTCAGCGATCGACTTCAGTTCCAGGACGACGTCACGGGCATCACCCGGAATGCCCAGGAGTGCAAAACCGGGGGCCTTGCGCTTCTGCGACGACAGCGACGAGTTGCCCAGGCCGCCCTGTCCCCCGGCTGCGGCGACGAACTCGGTCCCCTCGCCGACCAGGTCAGCGAGCACCTCGCCGTCACGCGTCTTGACGACCGTGCCGTCCGGAACGGGAAGGATAAGCGTTTCGCCCTTACGGCCCTCACGCCAGTCGCCCATACCGTTTCCACCGTTGGTGGCGTGCCGGTGCGGGGCGTGGTGATAGTCCAGGAGGGTGGTTGTCTGCGGGTCGACGCGCAGGATGACGGCTCCGCCGTCACCGCCGTTTCCGCCGTCGGGCCCGCCCAGCGGCTTGAATTTTTCCCGCTTGACCGAGACGCACCCGTGTCCGCCGGTGCCGCCCGAGACGTGCAGAACTACCCGGTCAACGAAGCTTGCCACGGTGTACTCCTCTTGAGAATCTCACATCAATGCCGATTTTATCCGGCTTAAAAGAAAGTGGGGTGAGCCGGTCTGGCTCACCCCACCCTAGTGCTTTTGTATAACGCTGCTATGGTGTGCGGTTGCGAGTACTACTCGGCAGCCGCACCCACGATGTTCACAACACGACGCCCGCGGCGGGTGCCGAATTCAACGGCACCGGCTTCCAGCGCGAAAAGCGTGTCATCGCCGCCACGGCCAACGTTGGCGCCGGGGTGGAAGTGGGTTCCGCGCTGGCGGACGATGATTTCGCCTGCCTTGACGACCTGTCCGCCGAAGCGCTTCACGCCGAGGTACTGGGCGTTGGAGTCGCGACCGTTGCGAGTGGAACTCGCACCCTTCTTATGTGCCATCTGTTATGCCTGCCTTTTTCTGAAACAGAATCTATGGATCGAGTAACCGGTGAGGGCTACTTGATGCCCGTGATCTTGACCTTGGTGAGCTCTGAACGGTGACCCTGGCGCTTCTTGTATCCGGTCTTGTTCTTGAACTTCTGGATAACAATCTTCGGGCCCCGAAGATTCTCAACGATTTCGGCAGTGACAGTTACCTTTGCCAGGTCCTGTGCTGCTGAAGTCACCTTGTCGCCGTCTACCAGAAGGAGAGCAGGCAGCTGGAAGCTGCTGCCGGCCTCACCGGGGACGCGGTCAAGGGTAACGAGGTCTCCCACGGAAACCTTTTCTTGGCGGCCGCCTGCGCGGACAATCGCGTACACCACTTGGGAACTCACTTCTCTCGACGATCTAACTGTTTGCATACTGTTCCGGGACCATACGCTGTTGATAGCGCAGCCGGAGGGGTGCTTGTGCACTCACGGCACAGTCACGCCCCAAAATAGTCATACGAGGGCGCAGCACCGAAGATCAAGATTACGGCAATTTCGCGGATTCCCGCAAATCAAGGCGAGTCGGCGCGTCGAAGAACTCATGCTCGTACCAGGCCGAGGCTTCGAAAGCGTCGATCATCGCCGCTTTGTCTGCGGTCGATGCACGGGCGAAAGCGGCGTCTGCGAAGGCAATCGCACGCGCAGTGGCCTCAGCGAACGCGGGATCGGCGTACGTCCGAATCCATTCAGCGTAGGGGTGCTCCGTACTGGCTCCCGAGTCGCTCCACTGTGCGTGGAGGGCGGTGCCGACGTGCGCGTAGAGCCAGAAGCACGGCAGTACCGCCGCCACGAGGACCGCGTAGCCGGCGTTGGCGGAGGCTGCCAAAAGGTGGTCCACGTACGCTTTGGTCACCGGACCCTGCTTCGTCGGCAATTCCCGCCCGGAGAGCCACGTCCGATGGAGTTCGGACTCCACCTCAAGGCAGTTCAGCGCGGAGCCTGCCCAGAAGAGCTGTTCAGCTTCGGTGGGTGCAAGGGAGCTGGCCCTGGAGAGCACGCGGGAGTAATCCCTCAGGTAAAGAGCATCCTGTGCCAGGTAGTAGGCGAATTGATCGTCGGGCAGGGTCCCGTCCCCGAGAGCACTCACGAAGCCCAGCGTGTCGATTGCTGAACGATGGCGGGAAGTGAGCTCCCACACCTGCTCACTGAAGGGGCGCGTGTCCTGCGCGGTCCCCGGAGTGTTCGAAGTCCGGGCCGGCACGAACTCGTGGAAGTGGTGGATCGGCCCGTTGCCCTCCCCTACGTTGAGTTCATCCGCGCGTTCGAGCGCGCCCCGAAGCCATCTCTTCACGATGAGCAGTGACTGGTGCCAGTCCCGGGTTTGCACCTGGACTGTAGCCAGTGCCGCGGACAGCGAGCAGCCGGTGCCGTGCGTGTTCCGCGTGTTGATGCGGGTGCCGCCCACCACAGTGACGGTGCTGCCGTCGGCGGACGGGCCAACGAGCGCATCGGGGCACGCCGAGTCGCCAGACTCATCCCCCGCCCCGCTCTCGAGGTGACCTCCCTTGACCAGCACCGAGGTGCCTGCGGACGCTGCGAGGCGTTTACCCTGCTCCAGGGCAGCTTCCCAGCTCGCGGCAACCGGCTCGTTCAGCAGGACTGCGAGCTCGGGCAGGTTGGGAGTCACGAGGTCCGCCAGCGGCACCAGGGCGCGCAGCTCGTCTTCGGCATCCGGAGCCAGAAGCCGGTCCCCGCTCGTTGCCACCATGACCGGGTCGAGGACGACGACGGCGCCGGACGCCCGCGGCAGCCACCGGCGAACCGTCCGGATGGTCTCCACGTCACCGAGCATGCCGATCTTCACCGCGTCGATGGCAACATCGTCGCTGACAGCGGTCAGCTGCTCTTCCAGGAAGGCCGGCGGCGGGGTGTGCACGCTGCGCACTCCCCGGGTGTTCTGGGCGACGAGTGAGGTAACAACGGCCATGCCGTACCCGCCCTGCGCGCCAATGCTTTTCAGGTCCGCCTGAATGCCGGCGCCTCCGGTGGGGTCAGTACCGGCTATGCTCAGCACGCGCGGAATGATCCGCACCCGAGCTACCGCCGACAATGGTTCGTTGTGTTCTACAGGTTCCACGAGCGTGCGAATACTCATCCGCGACATCCCTCCGCTAGGCCAAAGGCCGCCTGTCCGGCGGCCATCTCTAGATCAGGTTCAACGCGTTTCATCTCAGCCCGGACCGGGCACCGCGTGTCACTACGTCCCAGCCTACCCTGCGGTGCGGGCGCGGGTCATGGAAGACCACAGGCATAACGAAACACGCCGCTCCCTGGTGGGGGGAACGGCGTGTTCTGCGCATTAGAGGAAGACCTAGAGCTCTGAGGCGGGGACTCCGACTCCGAGGATCATCGGCTCTTCCGACTGCTGTGTCTTCGGTGCAGGCTTCCCGGCCCGCGCAACGTACTGCGTTCCGGTTGACGGCGCGCTGGCCTCACCGGCGGCTCTTTCGATCGTGGCGTTCGCGGCCGAGCCCTGCGCGCTGCTGGCAGCACGGTGCCGCCGGGCACGACGCCCGGACGAGGGCGCCGCACCGTCCGCTGCGGCGACGTTCTGCTTCGCCGCGTCCGGACCGGAGGTAGCTTCCCTTACGGGATCGACGGGCACGCCGTCGACCTTCACAGGCTCCTCCGGGGCCGGAGCGGCGGGCTCAGTCTCATCGCCGGCCGGGAAGCGGTCGAAGGCCTCCGTCAGGCTTTCCAGAGTCAGCCGCGGCTCCGGTCGAATCGAAACGGGTGCGTTTTCCGCGCGCGGCAGGACCACCTGCTCGCCGTTAATCGTCAACACCGCGCCGGGCGCCAGCGCTTCACCCATCGGGTGGTTCTCGAGCTCGTGATCGTGCTCATGCGCGGCGTGGGTAGCGGCGGCAATATTCGCGAGGGCTGCCCGGGCAGCTTCAGCGCGGGCCTGGCGTTCAGCGTCGTCGGGCTTCTGTTCCGGCGCGGGAACGTGTTCCTCCACCGGCTGGCTCTTCGCCCGCCGCTTGCGCTCGCTGCGGGACATCTTCTCCTGCCGCAGGTGCTGCTGGTGGTTCTCCGGCGAAACGACGTGCCTGCGGTGCTCCACCGGCTCCTCGTGGGTGACGACGCCGCGACCGCCACAGTGCTCGCAATTCTCGCCGAACACCTCAAGCAAGCCGGTTCCCATGCGCTTACGCGTCATCTGGACAAGGCCGAGCGAGGTGACCTCGGCGACCTGGTGCTTGGTGCGGTCACGTCCCAGGCACTCCACGAGCCGCCGCAACACGAGGTCGCGGTTCGCTTCGAGCACCATGTCGATGAAGTCGATGACAATGATGCCGCCGATGTCCCGCAACCGAAGCTGCCGGACAACTTCCTCGGCTGCTTCGAGGTTGTTCTTGGTGACGGTTTCCTCAAGGTTGCCGCCGCTGCCGGTGAATTTGCCCGTGTTCACGTCTACCACGGTCATGGCTTCGGTCCGGTCGATCACCAGTGAGCCGCCCGAAGGCAGGAACACCTTGCGGTCCAACGCCTTGTGGATCTGTTCATCGATGCGCCGTGCAGCGAAGATGTCCTCGTCCTTGGTCCACTTCTCAAGCCTGCCCACGAGGTCGGGAGCAACGTACATGACGTACGCCTCGATGGTGTCCCATGCCTCCTCGCCGGAAACGATCAGCTTGGAGAAGTCCTCGTTGAAGACGTCCCTGACCACCTTGATGGTGAGGTCCGGCTCTCCGTAGAGGAGTTCCGGAGCGAGGGTCTTGGTCGACTTCGCCTTGCCCTCGATCGTTTCCCACTGCGAGCGAAGGCGGTTGATGTCGTGGGTCAGTTCCTCTTCGCTGGCACCCTCGGCCGCCGTGCGCACGATGACCCCGGCGTTCTCGGGCAGGCGGTCCTTGAGGATCCGCTTGAGCCGGTTGCGTTCGACGTCGGGAAGCTTCCGGGAGATGCCGGTCATCGAACCGCCCGGCACGTACACCAGGTAGCGCCCGGGCAGTGAGATCTGGCTGGTCAGGCGTGCGCCCTTGTGGCCCACCGGGTCCTTGGTGACCTGTACCAGCACCGAGTCGCCCGACTTCAGCGCAAGTTCGATGCGCCGCGGCTGGCCGTCCAGGCCTGCTGCGTCCCAATTGACCTCGCCGGCGTACAACACGGCATTGCGTCCGCGCCCGATATCGATGAACGCTGCCTCCATGCTGGGCAGGACGTTCTGCACCTTGCCGAGGTATACGTTGCCGATCAGCGAATCCTGCTGGGTCTTGGACACGAAGTGCTCAGCGAGGACACCGTCCTCCATGACGCCGATCTGGATCCTGTCGTCGCGCTGCCGGACCACCATCTGGCGGTCGACGGACTCGCGGCGGGCAAGGAACTCCGCTTCGGTGATGACATGACGACGCCTGCCCGAATCCCGTGACTCACGACGACGCTGCTTCTTGGCTTCGAGGCGCGTGGAGCCCTTCACGCTGGTGACGCGGTCCGACGGCGCTTCCTGGCTCTGCCGGGGCGCGCGGACCCGAGTGATGGTGTTTGGCGGATCATCGTCCGAGCCGCCGGTCAGTTCAAGGTCCTCTTCACCGCGGCGGCGACGGCGGCGACGGCGGGAGGTCACCGACTCGCTCTCCTCGTCGGATTCGGCGGGACCCTGCGTCCGCGGCTCGGACTCTGCGCCTTCGCCCTCAGCGGACCGGTTGCGGCTCCGGCTGCGCCGATTCCGACGACGCCCGCGTCCACCGTCGTCGTCACCTTCGGTTTCATCTTCCGGCTCGGCCTCGGGGGTGGTCTTGGGTGTAGTCCGCGGCACGACGGCTGTGAGGTCGGGGGCGTGGAAAAGCAGCGAAACCGGCGAGTCCGGAACCGCGAACGGGTCCAGTCCGCGCCGGTCATCCGCTTCGTCGCTAGTGGAAGCCTCTTCCTCAGCGGCCAGCGGGGAGCCGGCTGCGGCACTCCGGTCGCTGCCGGGAGCGTGCGAGCCACCCTCGACACCGGCTGCTGCACTGTCTGCCTCGCCACTGGTCATTTCGGCTGCATCGGGCGCCTGCTCGGGGCCGCGCGTTCCCCGACGGTTACGCGAACGTGTCGAGCGGGAACGTCGGGGCTCTTCTTCGGAGACGGTCTCGACAGGAGCATCGACGGACTCAGCGTCCGTTCCTGCGGACTCCGATACTGCGGACTCCGATACTGCCGGCTCGGTTGGCACCGGTTCGGTTGCTGCCAGCTCGCCAACGGCGTCCTGAGTCGTTGCGGCTTTGGTGCTCACACGACGGCGTCGGACAGGGCGTTCCGGTGCGGCTTCCCCGGCTGCGGTTTCGTCAGTAGCGGGAACCTCTGCAACCGGCTCTGCAACCGGCTCGGTGCTGTCTGCGGCGGGAGATTTGCGGGTGCGCCGGGCGCGTGCGGGCTTGCGCCCCGCCGGGGCATCATCCCCCACCGGCTGTCCGGCTTCAGCGGCGCCGGCATCTCCGGAAGGAACCGGCGCGGCTACCACGGCCGGGTCTGTTCCGACCGACGGAGGTTGGGTCGGCGACTCGGGCACAGTGGCCTCGGGCTGCGTTGCCCGACGATTGGTGCGGCGGCGCACTGGCTGCGGGGCGTTCTCGGCATCCCCAGGTTCGGGTGACGCTCCCGGGCTCTCGACTACAACGTCGTCGACCTTCTTGCGGCGCGTACGCGGCGCCTTGCGTGCAGGTGCTTCTTGCTCCACTGCATCCGTCAGGACCTCGGAGGTGTCTGATGCGTTTGTATCCATATTCGGCTGTGCTCCACCCTCGGGAACCCCGTCCACATTCCGGCGCCCCGAGGCGATTGGTCGGATGTCCACGGCGCTGATGCTCGCGTCACCCGGAAGTCGTTATTGTGCCGTCCGAGGTCGCGCCAACCATGGGGCGCGGCATCACTCGAAGACCAGTGGCGCTTTTCCTGCCGATCGCTGAAAACCAGCGCGGGTTCTACCCGGCGGATTCTGCGGGGTTCACCATGGAAGTGCCAAATCCGCAGGAGCGTCGCCGGAAGAACCGGAAGCCTGTCACTGGACCGGCGCCGGAATGTGGTTCCTGCGCCAGCCACGTTCATTGTCTCACATGCCCATCACTGCCCGCTGTACCGGCCGTTAGACTCGCTGGTGGGTGACCACAGGAGGGTACATGGACAAGGGTTCCCGGGCCGGCCGAACCGGCTCCGACAGCCTGAGGGAAAGCAGCGTGCCCGCCTTCGCCACAGATCGGGGTATGGCCTGGGTGATGGCGGTATGCGGCGTCGTCGGCTTCCTGGCCTCGGGCCAGCTGGTTCTCGAGCGACTTGCCCTGTACCAGGACCCCAGCTACGTGACCTCCTGCGATATCAGCCCGTTCGTCTCCTGCGGTGAGGTCTTCCGCACCTGGCAGGCAGCACTGTTCGGCTTCCCGAACCCGCTCATCGGCATCGTCGCTTTCCCGGTGATCCTGACGACGGCGATGGTCCTGTTCTCAGGCGCGCGTCCGGCCCGCTGGTACTGGCGCGGACTTCAGGCCGGAGTGAGCCTCGGTTTCGTGTTCGTTGCGTGGCTGTGGAGCCAGGCACTGTTCGCAATCCATATCCTCTGCCTGTACTGCATGGCAGTGTGGGCGGTCATGATCGTGCTTACCGTCCTGCTCACGGCGCGAAACGTCATCAAGGGAGATCTTCCGGTTCCGGCGGGCGTCCGCCGCTTCCTTGCAGAATGGGCATGGCCACTGACCGCGCTTCTCCTGGTGGGGGCCGCGGCGTCGGTGTTCTTCAGCTTCTCCCGGGCATTCCTCGGCTGAGACGCCGGGCCGGGCGAGTGATCAGAGCTTGGGCAGCTGCGCCGTAGCCGAGGGCACCTCGCCGGGCAGCGGACGGGCCACAGGAACCTTGGTGCCGAGCACCTGCTCGACGATGTCCTGCGCGACCTTGCGGGCCGTCAGTCCAACCCGCTCCATCACTTCACTGCGCGAACCATGATCCAGGAACTCGACCGGCAGGCCCACCTCGTTGAGCGCCGTGTCGACGCCCGCCGACCGCATCTCCTGGCGGATTCGCGAACCGACACCACCGGCACGCACCCCGTCCTCGATAACGACGACGATGCGGTGCTCTGCAGCCATCTGAATGACCGAGCGGGCCACGGGCAGCACCCACCGGGGATCGATGACGGTGGAGCTGATCCCCTGTGCTCCCAGCCTGTTAGACACATCGAGCGCCATTTCACTCATGGCACCGACGCTGACAATGAGGACATCGTTCTGGCGTGAGCCTGCCGGCCTGCGGCAAAGGACATCCACACCGTCGGAAAGCCGCTCGACGGCCTCAACCTCAACGCCGACATTTCCCTTTGAGTAACGCACCACCGATGGCGCGTCGCTGATGGCAACGGCCTCACGGAGCTCCTCCCGAAGCCGGGTTGCGTCGCGCGGCGCGGCCAGATGCAGCCCGGGAACGATCTGGAGCATCGAGAGATCCCACATGCCGTGGTGGGACGCGCCGTCCGGGCCGGTCACGCCGGAGCGGTCCAGAACGAGAGTCACGCCCGCCTTGTGGAGGGCGACGTCCATCAGGAGCTGATCGAACGCACGGTTCAGGAAGGTGGCGTACAACGCGACCACCGGATGCAGACCACCGAATGCCATGCCGGCGGCACTGGTGAGCGCATGCTGTTCGGCGATTCCGACGTCGAACACGCGGTCCGGATGCTTTGCCGCGAACTTGTGGAGTCCAACCGGAATGAGCATGGCGCCGGTGATTCCGACAATGTCCTTCCGCTCGTCGGCAATGGCCGCGATCTCCTCGGCGAACACCGACGTCCATGACTGCAGGCCGCCGGCGCCGATCGGCTCGCCCGTCTCGGGATCGATGATTCCGACTGCGTGGAACTGGTCTGCCTCGTGCGCCCGGGCTGGTGCGTACCCGTGGCCCTTCTCGGTGATGGCGTGGACAATGACCGGGCCACCGTAGTTCTTGGCGTGGTTCAGCGCATTCTCCACCGCCGCGAGGTCATGGCCGTTGATCGGGCCGATGTACTTCATGCCCAGGTCCTCGAAGAGGCCCTGGGGCGCCCACCAGTCCTTCACGCCTTTCTTGGTTGCGTGCAGGCTCTTGTAGGCGAAGCGTCCGACGGGCCCGCCGTTCTGCAGTTTCCGCTTCCACCAGTCCAGAGTGCCTTCATACACGCGGTGGGTACGGACGGAGTCGAGGGTAGGACGGAGGGAAGCGAGATAATCGGCCACGCCGCCGATGGTGGGCGCGTAGGAACGCCCATTGTCATTCACGACGATGACGACGCGGCGCCGCTTGTCCGCCGCAATGTTGTTGATGGCCTCCCACGCCATGCCACCGGTGAGCGCACCGTCACCAATGAGAACGACGGCGGAGCGGTCCTCCTCGCCGTTCAGCAACCGCGCGCGGGAGATTCCATCCGCCCAGGACAGCGAGGACGAGGCATGTGAGCTCTCAACGACGTCGTGCACTGATTCAGCACGGGAGGGGTAGCCCGAAAGTCCGCCCTGCTGCCGGAGGGAGTCGAAGTCCTGGCGGCCTGTGAGGAGCTTGTGTACGTAAGACTGGTGGCCGGTGTCGAAAACGATGCTGTCGCGCGGGGAGTCAAACACACGGTGAATGGCGATCGTCAGTTCGACGACACCCAGGTTCGGGCCGAGATGGCCGCCCGTACGAGAGACAGTGCGGATGAGGAAGGCTCGGATCTCCGCGGCCAGACGGGAAAGCTGCTGTCCTGACAACCTGGTGAGGTCTTGTGGGCTGTGGATGGTCTCCAGGAGTCCCATCGCGCCTCCTTCTGATACTTGTGATCTGCGACACCTATGCGTGCTCACTCGCCGTTAACTCTAACGTGGCCCGCCGTCACTCCGTGCCCCGCCGTGACCGCGCCGCCCGCTCAACACAGAACACGCCGCCTCCGTTACCGGAGACGGCGTGTTCTGGCGGAGCACTCGGTTAGGACGCTGCTGCCAGCTGGCGCAGCACGTACTGCAGGATGCCGCCGTTGCGGTAGTAGTCGGCTTCACCCGGCGTGTCGATGCGCAGAACTGCGTCGAACGTCACGGGGTTGCCTTCCTCTTCCGGAGTGGCGGTCACCTTGACGGTTGCCGGGGTGTTGCCGTTGTTGAGCTCCGTGACACCCTCGATGGAGAACGTTTCGGTACCGGTAAGCCCAAGCGTTGCAGCGTTCTGCCCGGCCGGGAACTGCAGCGGGAGCACGCCCATACCAATCAGGTTCGACCGGTGGATACGCTCGTAGCTTTCGGCGATGACCGCCTTGACACCGAGCAGCGCGGTTCCCTTGGCAGCCCAGTCACGGGATGATCCCGAACCGTACTCCTTGCCGGCGAGGACCACGAGCGGCGTTCCTGCGGCCTGGTAGTTCATGGCGGCGTCATAGATGTACGCCTGCGGGCCGCCGGTCTGGGTGAAGTCGCGGGTGAAGCCGCCCTCGACGCCGTCCAACAGCGTGTTGCGCAGCCGGATGTTCGCGAAGGTGCCGCGGATCATGACCTCGTGGTTGCCTCGGCGGGATCCGTAGGAGTTGAAGTCCTTCCGGGCGACACCGTGCTCGAGGAGGTAGCGGCCGGCCGGGCTGTCGGACTTGAACGAGCCTGCGGGGCTGATGTGGTCGGTGGTGACGGAATCGCCGAGTCTGGCGAGGACGCGGGCTCCTTCAATGTTGGAAACCGGCTCCGGCTGCGCCTGCATGCCCTCGAAGTACGGGGGCTTGCGCACGTAGGTGGAATCGCTGTTCCAGGCAAAGGTGTCACCCTCGGGAGTATCCAGGGCCTTCCAGCGCTCATCGCCGTCAAACACGCCCTCGTAACCCTTGGCGAACATGGCCTCGTCGATGGAGGAATCGATGACCTGCTGGACTTCGGTGGGGCTCGGCCAGATGTCCCGGAGGAAGATGTCGTTGCCCGACTCATCCTGTCCGAGGGCATCGTTCTCGAAGTCAAAGTCCATGGTCCCGGCGAGAGCGTACGCAATCACCAGCGGCGGCGACGCGAGGTAGTTCATCTTCACGTCGGGGTTGATCCGGCCCTCGAAGTTGCGGTTGCCCGAAAGCACTGCAGCGACCGAGAGGTCATTGTTCTGGATTGCGTGGGAGATTTCCTCCTCAAGCGGGCCCGAGTTACCGATGCAGGTAGCGCAGCCATACCCGACGATGAAGAATCCGAGCTTCTCCAGGTAGGGAGTGAGTCCGGACTTGTCGTAGTAGTCAGTGACAACCTTCGAACCGGGAGCAACAGACGTCTTGACCCAAGGCTGGGAGGTGAGGCCCTTTTCGACCGCGTTGCGTGCAAGCAGTGCTGCCGCCAGCATTACCGAGGGGTTCGAGGTGTTGGTGCACGAGGTGATCGACGCGATGCTCACCGCACCGTGGTCCAGTACGAACTCGCGGCCATCGGCCATTTTCACATTGACCGGTTTGGACGGACGTCCGCTTGCCGATGCCGCAGCGGAGTGCTTCAGGGTGGAGGTCATGGCCGGCACATCAGAGGCGGGGAAGGATTCCTCCAGGGCCTCGTCCAGCGCCGCCTCGTCACCGTGGCCGGTGTAGTTGTGGATGTCCTTGCGGAACTGCTCCTTGGCGTTGGTCAGCGCGATGCGGTCCTGGGGGCGCTTGGGACCTGCGATGGACGGAACAACCGTGGACAGGTCGAGCTCGATGTACTCGGAGAAGCGGATCTCGCGCGAGGGATCATGCCAGAGGCCCTGTTCCTTCGTGTAGGACTCCACCAGCGCGACGCTCTCTTCCGAACGCCCGGTGAGGCGCAGGTATTCGAGCGTGACGTCGTCGATGGGGAACATTGCTGCCGTCGAGCCGAACTCCGGGCTCATGTTGCCGATGGTGGCGCGGTTCGCGAGCGGAACTTCTGCAACACCCTCGCCGTAGAACTCCACAAACTTCCCGACGACGCCGTGCTTGCGCAGCATCTCGGTGATGGTCAGGACGACATCGGTTGCCGTTGCACCAGCCGGGATTGCGCCGGTGAGCTTGAAGCCCACAACGCGCGGGATCAGCATCGATACGGGCTGTCCCAGCATCGCTGCCTCGGCCTCAATGCCGCCAACGCCCCAGCCCAGTACACCCAGACCGTTGACCATGGTGGTGTGTGAGTCGGTGCCGACGCAGGTGTCAGGATAGGCGCGCAGCACTGTGCCGGTTTCGGTGTCTACCTCGCGCGTCATGATGGTGCGGGCCAGGTACTCGATGTTGACCTGGTGCACAATGCCGGTTCCGGGCGGAACAACCTTGAAGTCGTCGAAGGCGGTCTGGCCCCAACGCAGGAACTGGTAACGCTCACCGTTGCGCTCGTATTCGATCTCCATGTTGCGCTGGATGGCATCCGAGTTACCGAAGACGTCAATCTGCACGGAGTGGTCAATCACCATCTCCGCGGGTGCCAGCGGGTTCACGCGTGCCGGGTCTCCGCCCAGCTCCTTCACGGCTTCCCGCATGGTCGCCAGGTCCACAACGCAGGGCACACCGGTGAAGTCCTGCATGAGGACGCGCGCCGGGGTGAACTGGATTTCTGTGTTCGGCTGGGCGTCGGCGTCCCAGTTCGCGAGGGCGCGAATGTGATCCGCAGTGATGTTTGCGCCGTCCTCGGTGCGCAGCAGGTTCTCGAGCAGAACCTTGAGGCTGTACGGAAGGCTCTCGGCGCCTTCAACTGCGTTCAACCGGAAAATCTCATATTCGGCACCGGCGACGTCTAGTACGCCTTTGGAACCGAAGCTGTCCACACTACTCATGTCAGGACTCCTCTCGCCGTCTTCTATCCTTGTTCCGGCGGGCGCGAGCTGCTAGTTAGGAGCACCTAATACTCCGGCAGGAGCAGGTATCGGTTTCGCAGGTACGTGTTCGCTGCGAAGTCCACCCGGAACAACCTTTTTCATCCTATCCGTTTGTGGGCAGCCCGGGGCGCTCACACCGGACGGAGCACCGCCACTGACTCCATGTGGTGGGTATGGGGATACAGGTCGAAGACGCGCAGGGAGTCAAGCTGCCATCCCGACGTCGCGAAGTACGCGACGTCCCGGGCGAAAGATGCCGGATCGCAGGATACGTACACCACGGCCTTTGCGCCGGTCCCGGTGATTGCCCGGACAGTGTCCTTTCCGGCTCCCGCCCGGGGCGGGTCAAGCACGACCGCGTCGAAGTGCGGCCTGCGCTCACGCAGCACCTTCTCAACCTTCCCCTGCACAATGTCCACGTGCGCCTGACCGTGGAGGTTCCTCCGTGCATCGCGGCTGGCCGCAGTAGAACCTTCAACGGAGAGTACCGAACCTGTCTCCCCCACACGTTCGGCAAGGGCAGCGGTGAACAGTCCGGCGCCGGCGTACAGGTCCGCCACCCGCTCACCGGGTGCGGGATCGAGGCCCTCCAGCACTGCCCCGGTCAGGACCCGTGGCGCACTGCGATGGATTTGCCAGAACCCCGCCCCCGTTACCCGGAAGCTATGGGCTCCCACGACTTCGCGGACCCACGTACGGCCGCGCAGCCGGGTAACGGACCCCGATTCCGGGTTCCAGGTCGCCACCGAGGCGCCCTCGATCCCGTCGGCCAACGCGCGGATCTCGCGGCCTGGTGGATCCTGCTGGGTCTTCAGCAGCACCAGCGGCTCATCATCACCGGAGCCCGCTGCGACCTCGACACCATCCACCCCGCTGAAGTCCAAATTCCACAGGGCGAGTTCGTTGATCGCCGGAACGGCCAGCGGCATGTCAGCCACAGGAATCAGCACGGCCGAACGGTGCTCGTGCATGGCAAGGTGCCCGTCGGGATCGACGGCGAATCCAACGCGGGTACGCCACCCGAGTCCGTCGGGAGTCTCATCCGGAACGGGTTCCACCGTGACCGGACGGTCAACCTTGCCCAGACGCGCAAGCTGCTCGGAAAAGATGTCGGCCTTCAGGCGGCGCTGGGCAGGCAGGTCAATGTGGCCGAACTCCGCCCCGCCGACGGGCCGGGTGCCGCGCATTCCGGCGAGGACAGCATCCGCGAGCGGCCACGGGTGGTTCACCCGGTCCGGCGAGGGCTGCACCACCTCGGTGGCGTCCGCGCGCCAGAAGCGGGCGCCATCGTCGTGCTCGGTCAGGCGGGCCTTCACGACTTCGCCCGGCAGCGCGTGGCGCACGAAGATCACCCTGCCCTCGTGCCGGGCAACGCAGTGCCCGCCGTGCGCGGGCGGTCCGATGGTCAGTTCGAGTAGTTCTGGAGTCTGGGTCACCTGAGGTCCTGGAATTTTCGGGCTGCTTCGGAAGAGGCCAACTGCCATGGCACGCTTGCCACCATAACCCCCGGTTCGAAATGCAGCCGGGTCTTGATGCGCAGCGCCGTCTGGTTGTGGACCAGCTGTTCCCACCACTTTCCGACGACGTATTCGGGGATGTAGACAACGATGAGGTCGCGCGGTGAATCCCGCCGCATGGACTGGATGTAGTCCATGATCGGCTGGATTGTGTCGCGGTAGGGAGAAGCGAGGACGGTGATCGGCACCGGTACCTCGAGGCGGTCCCAGTCTTCCAGCGTGCGTCTGGTCTCCTCCGGGTCGACGTCGACCACGACCGCGTCGAGTCTCGAGGGGCGGGAGGCGCGTGCGAAGGCGAGCGCGCGCAGCACGGGCTTGCGCACGTGCGAGACGAGGATGACGGCGTGGACGCGCGAGGGAAGGGCGCGCGCCGAAGCCGCATCGTCGATGGCCAATTCGCGGGCGACCTTGTCGTAGTGGGCCTTGATGCTGAACATGACCACGAACAGCACAGCCATGGCCAGTACCGCGATCCAGGCACCGAACTCGAACTTGGTCACAAGCACCACCACGAGTACGGCGGCTGTGAGCACGAATCCGATCGAGTTGATGGCACGGGATTTGTTCATCCGCCAGCGGCGCTTCTTGTCGACGGTGCTGCGCAGCTCGCGGCTCCAGTGCTTGATCAAGGCAAGCTGGGTTGCGGTGAAGGACACGAAGACACCCACGATGTATAGCTGCACCAGCTGCGTGACATCAGCCCGGAACACGAGAATCAGCAGGATCGCACCAAGGCCAAGTGCCATGATGCCGTTGCTGAAGGTGAGACGGTCCCCGCGGGTGCGCAGTTGGCGTGGAAGGTACCCGTCCCTGGCGAGGATCGATGCCAGTACGGGGAAGCCGTTGAATGCACCGTGCGCCGCCAGCAGCAGGATGAGCGCAGTCGCCGCGACAACGACGATGAACGGCAGGCTTCCCCCGTCGAAAATGGTCCGGGCGAGCTGGCTGATGACCGGATTCTGGACGTAGGACTCCCCCACAGGCTCACCGTTGAGCAGCAGCTGCTCGGACGGGTTCTGCACCACGTGCACACGCGTGGCGTTCGCCAGGTAGATCACTCCAGCTGTCATCAGCGACGCGACCACGCCCAGGATGAGCAGGGTGCTTGCCGCGTTCCTGCTGCGTGGCGCTTCAAAGCTCGGCACGTTGGCACTCGGGGCTTCGACGCCGGTCAGCGCCGCTGCGCCGGAGGAGAATGCACGCAGGATGAGCAGCGCGCCGGCAAGCCCCACCAGCCCGCTCTCGAAGGCGGGGTCCGGGATGATCTCGAAGCGCGCGCTGGGCGCCTCACCGAGCGTCCCGGTGAGACGCTGCACAATGCCGGCTGTGCAAAGCGCCAGGATGGCGCCCATGAAGACATAGGACGGCACGGCCAGGACGCGCGCGTCGCGCGTGAATCCGCGCAGGTTCACAAGCACCAGGACGACGACGGCGCCCACCGCCAGGGCGCTCTGCGTGCCTGCCAGCCCCGGCGCCAGAGAAATCACGTAGTGGGCGCCGGCCGAAACTGAAACCGCGACAGTGAGGACGTAGTCCACCATGAGCGCCGCGGCCACTGTTACGCCCGCGCCGTCGCCCAGATTGCGCCGGGCGATCTCATAGTCACCCCCGCCGGATGGATACGCGTGGACTGACTGACGGTAGGACGCGATAACCACCAGCAGGACCACAATGACGGCAAGGCCCACCCAGGGCGATACGGCAACAGCGGCCACGCCGGCCAGCGCGAGGGTGAGGAGAATTTCGTCCGGTGAGTAGGCGGCCGAGGAGAGCGCACTGGTCGAAAACAGCGGCATGGCGATCCTCTTGGGCAGCTTTCCATGCCGAAGCCGGTCATTGCGGAACGGCTTGCCCACCAGCACCCGCTTGGCGGCGTCAAAGAAAGTCAGCACAGCCCACAGACTAGCGCGTTTGTACTGTCCTCCCTCCACTACGCTTGGAACATAATCAGCAGTAGACAACCAGGGGTGGCGCAGTGGCGCATTTCGTAATCATGGGCTGCGGCCGCGTCGGAGCCAGCCTGGCGCACACGTTGGACGAATCAGGCCACAGCGTGGCGATCATCGACCAGGATGATCGCGCCTTCCGCAGGTTGCGGGGCTCGTTCGGCGGCCGCAAGGTGACGGGCGTAGGGTTCGACCGGGACACGCTGAAGAACGCCGATATCGAGAGTGCCTACGCCTTTGCCGCCGTCTCCAGCGGAGACAACTCCAATATCCTCGCCACGCGCGTTGCCCGCGAGATCTTCCACGTACCGCACGTCGTTGCGAGAATCTATGACCCCGGACGTGCCGAGATCTACCAGCGGCTCGGCATACCCACCGTGGCGGCGGTCCGCTGGAGCGCCGACCAGGTACTGCGCCGGATCCTCCCCGAACAGAGCATCAACGGGGACTTCCGTGAGTCCTCCGGGCGGCTGATCCTCGGGGAGCTTGCGCTCCACGAAGGGTGGCTCGGACGGTCGATCAAGGAGATTGAGGCCGCGGCGGGTGTCCGCGTCGCCTATCTCACCCGCTTCGGCGAGGGGATGCTGCCGGGCAGAGGTACCAGTTACCAGGAAGGCGACGTGGTCCACGCCATGATGGAAACCGCCGCAACGGACGAAGTGGCGCGGGTGCTGTCCAAGCAGCCGCCGGAGGAGCAGGAATGAAGGTCGTCATCGCGGGGGCGGGAAGTGTCGGGTCATCGATCGCCCGGGAACTGCTGTCCAACAACCACGACATCCTGTTGATCGACGAGAAGCCCGAGGCAGTGGGCCGTAGCGGGCTGAAGGGCGCGCGCTGGCTGATCGGCGACGCCTGCGAACTCACCACCTTGAAGGACGCCAAACTGGAGGAGGCCGACGTCGTCGTTTCCGCCACGGGTGACGACAAGGTGAATCTCGTGGTGTCACTGCTCGCCAAGAGCGAGTTCGGCGTGGGACGCACCGTTGGGCGGGTCAACAACCCGAAGAACGACTGGATGTTCGATGACTCCTGGGGCGTGGACGTTGCTGTGAACACACCGCGCCTCATGACCGCCCTCGTGGAGGAAGCAGTTGAGATCGGCGACCTCGTGCGTCTGCTGACGCTCCGCACGGGAGTGTCAGCCATCGTCGAGTTCACTGTGGCGCAGGATTCACCTCTCATCGGGCGACTGCTGGGATCGATCGAGCTTCCGGCGGACTGCACGGCGGTGGCGATCCTCCGCGACGACACCCCAATTACCCCGAGCCCCGATGATGTCGTTGAAGCCGGCGATGAGCTGTTCTTCGTAGCGACCATTGCAGCCGAGGACGCACTGCGTTCGGCGCTCCGGCCTGTTTCCTAGAGCAAATTAGGCCGGAGGGTGCTGCTGCTTTTCGAGCGCCGGCCGGGATACCAGCCAGGCGAACCAGAGTCCGAGCGCGTAGAGCGGGACGCCCATGGCAACCCGGGTGGCGCCGAGCGCTGCGATGTTGTCGGCAAGGTACAGCGGTACCTGGACGATGAGCCGCAGTGCCAGCACGGTGATGATCAGCCAGGTGGCGATCGAGTACGCCCGAACCCTCGGTGCGTGCTTGCGCCAGTCCGTGCCCTCGCCCCGGATGAAGCCGAAGAGCAGGCCCGCCAGCGGCCAACGGACAGCGATGGAAATGACCATCCCCACGATATAGGCGGCGTTGGTGAAGAACCCGGGAAGAAAGAAGTCCTGCGCATTGCCAGTCCGGTTGGCTACGAATGCACAAATACCTACGCCGACCAATCCCGACAGGGCCTGCGTAAGGGGCGTCTTGGTCAGCAGGCGGATGACCGTGAACACGGCGGAGACTGCCAGGGCAACGATCAGTGACAACTGCAGGTCCCGCAGGATGGTGAAGACGACCGTGAAGAGCAGGCCGGGCAGAATGCTCTCCGCCAGCCCGCGTACACCTCCGATCGACTGCAGCACGTCAATGCGCCCGCTTTCGTCCTGACGGACTCCGGCCTTCGCCGCATACTGACCCGCGATGGCTCCCATACCCTGGTCCGCGGCGGGCTCGTCGTGCTTGTCAGACGCATCACTGCCGGGACGGTCCTCAGCGGGTTGGTTCACGGTGACTCCTCAGGACGGCCGATGATCTCGTACCGCGGGTTGTGAATAGTGGGGATTCCATCGACGATGCTGACCATCCCCTCGAAAGCGAGCGAAATTCCGGGGTCGATGCCGGGTATCCTGCGCTGACCGGTCCACACGAGCTGGACACGGCTGTCCGCCTGTGCGGCTCGATGGCCGGTGGTGGAGCGATCGGAGTGCACGGCCACTATCGCCGAGAAGTGTGGCGCAGCAGTGCGGGGCAGGATAGTCACCCGCTCGACGAAGCCGTTGCCGGCAAACCGTCCGCGACTCGGCAGCGGGACCTGCGACCCTGCCGGATAGCTGGGTGGACCCTGGTCAGCCAATGTGGGTAATCTCGGGACCTCGCTGAAGCGGGTCATCCGGTGTCGCCTTGGGCTGTTCGGCCTGCTGCTTCTGGGCTGCGGCATCCTTCGGCAGCCTGAGCGCCAGCAGTTCACGTGGAGGCAGCGGATGGTCCCCGCGAACCACCACGACGTTCCGGAAGAGCTGCTCCATCGGCTCTGCTACGGCAGGATCCACGGCAGCCGGGCCCCCGAAGACGCCGCGGAGGAACCAGCGTGGCCCGTCCACGCCCACGAACCTGGCGACGCGGAATCCGGCACGGCCGTCGGGCGTCTGTGCCGGGAGCTTGGCGATCAGTTCGGTCCCGAACTCGCCCTGGCGCTCGGCAACGGTTCCGCCCTGCGAGCCTACGGATGCCGCGATCTGTCCCCGGATCTCATCCCAGAGCCCTTCGGAACGGGGAGCGGCGAATGCCTGGAGCTGCAGGTTGGAGCCCTTGATGTCCAGCGTGACCGCGATAACCCGTTTGGTCCGTTCCTCGACCTCGAGGCGTAGCGATAAGTTTTCGGCAGCAGCAATGCGCAGCGCGCCCAGGTCGATATAGCCCTCGGCTGTTTCTTTCTCCGAGTCATCGAACGGGCCTGTCGCTTCACGGCCGGCCGCCGTCTGGTCTTCAGCCGGAGCATCGGTGGCCTCGGGTTCTTCGCGGACGTCCTCAGCCTCTTCAGCGGGGCTCGATGCCGTGCTTGAACTCGTGTCTGATTCATTCTTCTTGCGGCGCCCGAAGATCATGGTCGGGTTCCTCCTTCAATGGTCATCGGCAGCCTGTCGCTGCCAGTCGATTGCTTCAGCGTGTTGCACCGGCGGTGGGAGCAAATCCTCCGGTTGACCCGAATCCACCGGCTCCGCGTACTGAGCTGGGCAGCTCATCCACAGCCACGAACGTTGCGTACTCCACCTTCTGGATGACCAGCTGGGCGATCCTGTCGCCCCTGCGGAAGGACAACGGAGTGGAGGCGTCGGTATTGAGGAGCGTCACGGCGATCTCCCCCCGGTAGCCCGCGTCAACGGTGCCGGGGGCATTGACGACGGTGATCCCGTGCTTCGCTGCCAGCCCGGATCGGGGATGGACAAATGCTGCGTAACCGGGCGGCAGGGCGAGCGAGACGCCGGTGGGAACCAGTGCGCGCTCTCCGGGCTTCAGTTCGAAGTCGATGCGGGTGCGAAGGTCCGCGCCCGCATCCCCCGGGTGCGCGTAGGCAGGGGGTTCCAGGCCGTCGTCGAGCATTTTGATCTGTACGGACAATGCTTCAGCGGTATCAAGCATGTCTTCTCCTGCACGGTTTTATGATGGCGGGCCTGGCGTGCGCCGCCCAACGGCGCGAAGCGCCGAAAGTGCGGAATGCATCGGAGCCCTCTGCTCCATTTACTGTATCGCTTCCGTCCGCTCGTCCACGCCTCCATACCAGGATGAAAAGCCACCGGAAAGGTGCTTAGCTAGCTGACATGCCTACAGGATCTGCCGGTGAATCCGTCGTTTACGAAGAGAAGTTGTGGCCGGCACCGTGGATCTGGATGGTGGTTGCGGGCGCGGCTGTCGCCTCGGTCTTTACTTTCATTCCGATCAGCGTCCAGGCAGCGATCGTGGCTGCCATCGTTGTTGCTGCCGTCCTGACGACGCTGCTCATTCTGTCCACCCCTCTTATCAGGGTGACCCCGACGGAGCTTCAGGTGGGCAAAGCCCAGATCGAGCGGAAGTATCTCGGGGATGTGGAGGCATTCACCGGCGCCGATGCGACCGCCCAGCGTGGAACCGAGCTTCATGGAAAGGCGTACCTCTGCATCCGGGGATGGATTTCCCCAGTCGTCAAGATCACCATCAACGACGCCGAAGACCCTACTCCGTACTGGTTAACGTCAACGAGGCGGCCCGAGCAGCTGACAGCCGCCCTGACCGCCCCGTCGCGAGGAGCGTAAGGGAGCGCTGACGCTCCCGCTTTCAGTCTTTGGGTCCTGCGAAATCAGCCTTCGCAGTCCTTGCAGAAGACCAGCCCGTCCTTCTCCTTCGCGATCTGCGAGCGGTGGCGCACCAGGAAACAGGAGGAACAGGTGAATTCGTCAGCCTGGGCGGGAAGCACCCGCACGAGCAGTTCTTCGCCGGAGAGGTCGGCGCCCGGAAGTTCGAAGCCCTCCGCTGCATCGGCCTCGTCCTCGTCGACAACCGCGGATTGCTTGTCCGTGCGACGCGTCTTCAGCTCTTCAATAGAGTCTTCGCTGAGTTCGTCGTCGGTCTTCCGCGGCGCATCGTAGTCAGTCGCCATAGTAAGTTGTTCACGCTCCGGTGGGTGTATGTGGTCTATCGGTGGTCTATGAGTGTCACGGTGGAATCGGCGATACAGGAACGGTGCCGTTAAGGACAGGATCCTGTCCGTGTCACAACGCTGAAGCGGTCCAATTTGTGCCCGTACCGCAGAGATTGTTGCGGATCGCCCCTTTAAAAGCGAATCGGCACACAAGTTCCGCGCCACACCAAGGATGAAGTAGGAACGGGCCTCTTTGAATGGCAGAGTTTCACCGGAAGTAATGTATGTCGGCTGGAGGGTTTTTCATGCAGGAGCTACGGCTGGTAGGCGTGGATGAGGGCGGAGGTCATCTGCTGCTGAGCGGTGAGGGTGGAGCTTCGTTCCACCTGCCTATCAACGAGGCGCTGCGGATGGCGAGCACCAGGCCATCCACACGTCCGGCGCAACAGAAACCGTCCGCAGACAAGGACAAGCGGCCGGCCCTGAGCCCCCGCGACATCCAGGCGAGGATCCGTGGCGGTTCAACTGCCCAGGAAATCGTGGACGAAACCGGCGTGGACCTGCAGCATGTGCTGCGCTATGAAGGCCCCGTCCGGGCTGAACGTGACTACATGGCCCAGCTGGCGCAGCGCGTAGAGGTTGCCTCTCCCCTGCCTTCCAATGACGGCTACCGCTCCGCCTTCGGGGAGAACCCGGCCCAGCTCGATGACATGGTCCGCTATCGCCTGCAGGCCTTTGGAGTGGATCCCGACACCGCCGAATGGGATGCGTGGCGCAAGCCTGATGGCCTCTGGACCGTCGTCGTCCGGTTCGAGCTGCCCACGGGGTCTGCCGCTTCTGTCGGAGAGGAACCACCGGCGCAGTGGACGTTCAACCCGTCCCGGCGCACCGTGCTGAACGCCAACCGCTGGGCCCAGGTACTGAGCGAACTCGAACCGCTCGACGGGCCGCTTCCCTCGCGGAGGCTTAGCGCCGTTACCGACCGGGTCTTTGACTTCGAGACGGATGCGGCCGTTGAGGAACCGGAAGGCGCTGACGCCGGGGCCGACGCCGACGCCGATGAGCTGCTGGAAGTACTGCGGTCGCGTCGCGGGCAGCGGCTCGGTGTGGATGAGGACGGCGATGACGCGCTGGCCCTCATGCTCGCCAAGGGCCACATTCCTGCCGCCCACCCCCGCCAGGGGCACGATGGCACAGAAGAGGCCGACGCTTCACCGGCTGCCGCGGAGTCTCGGAGCTTCCCCGGTTTGAGCCTTGCTCCCTCTATCTTTGAGGGAGAGACTGCTGAGGCCACGTACGACGACGGCACGCCTCGCCTGTTCGAAGGTGTCAGCACGGATACGCGTGAGATCAGCGTGATCGCCCGCCCGCAGTCCTTTGCGGGTGACGGGGAGGGCACGCCTGCTCCGGCTTCGCGTCAGGAGAACCACCGCCCAGAGCGGGCAGCCGAGCGCTCCCCGGAACCTGATGAATCACACCCTGCGGCACCCAAAACGCCGGATCACCACGCCGATCGGAAGATGAAGCCCCGGCGTTCCAGCGTGCCCAGCTGGGACGAGATCGTCTTCGGAACCAAGGGCGATTAGAGTCGCGCGGCTGCCGGATGAAACGGCAAAGGCTCGTCGCTACCGGCGTGCCTGCGGGCAGTATGGGCGGTCACGTTGCGCATATGGTGCCGCCGGCACAGCGTTTCGTAACTGATTATGGGGCCGGCGGGTAAGCCGAGTTCGTCCAAACCGCCGCCGGTCAGCCGGGGCTGGCCCGGATCGTGCTCAACAGTGGGCGGATCGACATCCCCGACTACCATCTGTTCACCCTCGACGACCATGACGCCGTCCACTGTTCGCGCGTTGTGGGTGGCCCGGCGACCGCACCAGCACAGCGCCTCGACCTGCAGGATCTGGGTCCTGTCCGCCAATTCGATCAGCCGTTGCGACCCGGGGAAAAGCTCGGTGCGGAAATCGGAGGTGATGCCGAACGCGAATACATCGATATCCATGTCATCGACAATGCGCGCCAGCTGTTCAATCTGCTCGCGGGTGTAGAACTGCGCCTCGTCACAGATGAGGTAGTCGACGCGCGTGCCGTGGGTGCGCCGTCGGACGAGTTCCTCCCAGAAATCAGTTTCCGGGCGGACTTCCACGGCCTGGGCGCTGAAGCCAAGGCGACTTGAGATCACTGATTCGCCTGCACGATCGTGCGAGCTGAAAAGCAGACCACCGCGCCCCCGGGCGCTGTGGTTGTAGTCCATCTGCAGGGCAAGGGTCGATTTTCCGCAATCCATGGTTCCGGAGAAGAAAACCAGTTCGGCCATTGGTCAGCGTCCCACCATGCGCACCGGGCCGGGGCCCGGCTTCACGAGGGTCAGCAACGGTACCTCCCGCTCGGCGCGCGTAATGGAGCCGTGCTGCCCGATAACCTCAAGAGCGGATGCCGGAACCCTGCGGGTGTCGTAGAACGCCACGGGTTCCCGGGCAGCCACCAGTACGTTTCCAATCCGCGGCTCGACCTCCGGAGCAACCTCGCCGAAGAATCCCGCAGTAATTGCCTCGGCCCGGGTGAGAACCCACGCCCGCGCCCCGTGCTCCTGCCGCCAGGATTCAACCAGACGCTCCAACCCGGTTTCGGTCAGATCGGGTTCTGTGTAGAGGTGCACCATCCGCGGCTCGCCACCGGTATGCGCCACGCCGTCAATCAGCGCAAGATCAGCCGAGAAGTCGACGTGCTGCTCCGGTGCTACGTCCACCATTCCGTGATCGGCAGTCAGCAACAGGAGTGTGTGGGGCGGCAGCTTCGCGGTGAGAGACCGCATTGTCCGGTCGATGTCTTCAAGCCGGTCACCCCACTCGGGTGATGTGCAGCCCGAGCGGTGCCCGGTCTTGTCCAACTCGTTCAGGTAGAGGTACACCAAAGCCTGATCGGTGGCCGCGAGTGCCTTGCACACCGCCTGAACGCGTGCTTCGGGAGTACTCCCCGCCACGTACGTGCCGCCGCGCAGCGCCGCCCGGGTGAGACCCGAGCCGTCGAATCGAGTGAGGCCGACGCTCGTGACGGGCAACTGCGCTGCCACCCGTTCGAACACTGTGGGGTGCGGCTGCCAGTGTTCCGGCTTCACCGCAGCATCCCACCCGCCGAGCATGTTCACGACCCTGCCCTGAGCGGGATCGAGGACGTCATAGCCGACCAGGCCGTGCTGCCCGGGCGCCATACCGGTGCCGAGCGAGGCGAGGGCTGCCGCCGTCGTACTGGGAAAGACGGAGCCGACCTTGCGCGACGAATCCAGGAACCGGCGCAGGAAAGGCGCGTGTCCCGAGCGCTGCCGCAGCAGGGAGGCGCCGAGACCGTCGACCAGCACCACGCAAATCCTCCGGGCGGACGGCAGGTCGAGGGTGTTGGTGAATCCGGGAACGTCAAGGGCTGCAGCGGAGCTGGTGAAGACCTCGGCAATCGTTGAGCGGCCGTACGCCGGGGCAGCCGGGAGCGGCTCCCGGTGGAGAGGAGTTGCTGTCACGGGTCGAATTACCGCCCGTGGTGCGCGCGGCTGAAACGGGTGGTCAGCCCGGGCTGCCTCCGGCTGGTGCCCTGCTGATTGACGACGACGCCGGCGACGGACGGATTGGCCGTACTCACAGTACGAAGCGCCCGGGCGAAGGACTTGGCATTCTGCACGGCCTGCAGCCCGTCTGCTTCCGCGCTCACACGCAGCACAATGTCTTCCTGCGCGATGGTTCCGGTGTATCCGTGGTCGGCATCGCACTGCGGATCACCACAGCTGGCCGGGCCCATGTCGATACGCTGGCCGCCGGACCAGGCGATTCCGAGTGTGAGCTCGCGCGCTGGGTCAGACGGCTTGTAGCTCTGCGGCTGCGAGTAAAGGTAGCTAAGCACCACTGAGCGGATCTGGCTGACCGGCACCGACTCCGTGGATACCTGCGCCGTCATCTGCTCCCCGGCGTCGTCCAGCTGCTGGTCATCAACGTGCGTGACAACAAGCATGTCTTCGGTCAGGACGAGGACGGTGATGTGCCGGCGCACCTCCGTGCGCTCGAAGTGGGTCTCCAGATGAACCACGTGGGAGAGCGGTTCCCTGCCGTCCAGGGCATCATGGACGACGTCGGCCACCAAACGGGGATAAAAACCCGCTCGTTCCAGGGAGGCATCCAGGTCGCGGCGTTCCGCCGACAGCGATGGAGTCATGGTTCCAGTGTGACTTATGGCTATGGCGCACGCCTAACCGGTGCAGCCCCCGGGGAGCAGCCGACTGCCGGCGGTCAGTCGCGCATCGCCCGGCGGGCGCTGTCAGTGCGCTGCTGGGGGTTTCCGACGCTGATCTCCGCATTCAGGACGGCAAGCCCGGCCGGTGAAACCAGGACAGGGTTGAAGTGCATCAACGCAATTTCGGGGTGCCTGTCCTTGAGTAGGGCTACCCGCAACACCAGATCCTCCACGGCCGGGATGTCCACCGGCGGCAAGCCCTGGTAGCCGAACAACCGCCTGCTTGCCCGCGGCGTCCGGACCAGGTCAGCAGCGTCGACGGTGGTAAGCGGAGGGATGCCGTGGGCCCAGTCATCGAGCAGGTTGACCGCATCGCCCGCCATGCCGAACGAAACCACCGGTCCCAGGAGCGGATCCTCGATCGCCCGCACGACACACGCTTGCCCGGCCGGCGCCATGGTCTGCACCTCCAGGCCATGGTCACCGAATGCACGGAGCTCGGCGCGCATGGCCTCTATCCCGGCGCGCAGCCCTGCCACGTCGGGGATGTTGAGCCGCACTCCGCCGAAGTCCAGGCGGTGCCGAAGATTCTCATCGACCGTCTTGAGCGCCACCGGCCATCCCAGCGACTCAGCGGCCTGAACTGCCTCGTCAGCCGAGTCGACCGGGATCGAGGGCAGAGCTTCGATCCCGTAGCTGCAGAGGAGCCGGCGTGTCTGGTCGCTATCCAGGCGGCGCAGCCCCACATCCCTCACGCCGGACAGGACGCCGCCGAGCAAGGCCGCTGCGTCCTCCTCGTTGACATCGCTGAGCTCGGCGAAAACACCGTGCTCGCCCACGCGCCACCGGCTGTAACGTACGACGGCGCCCAGCGCCGACACGGCCGCTCCCGGACTGGCGAAACACGGCAGTCCCATACCCTCGTCCTCGCCACCGGGAACCGCGGCGGACCACAAGCCCTCAAGCTGCGCGGCTGGGTCCAGTACGCCCGTGAAGCATGCAACCACCGGCTTTCCCGCTGCCCTGCCGCACTCCTGCAGTACCGGCAGGATCGCGTTGGGGGCGAGCCCTACCGCGGGGATGAGCGTAAGAATCAGGGAGTGAACGGCCGGATCGTCGAGAGCTTCGGTGAGCGATGCCTTCAGCTCGGGCAGTGCGACCGACTGGCCCGCGTCGAGATCGAGGTGTGCGTTCATCCGAACCACGTCGAGCTCGTGCGCAAGGGCGGCGTCCGCGAGGACCTTTCCGAGGGCCAGGGAGTTGCTGAACACAGCTACGCCGGGACCATCGGGAACAGGCTGGCCGACCACGATCTGCGCCACGTCCATCAGCTGTTCGGTGGTCTCGACCCGGATCACGCCGGACTGGCGCAGCATGGCGTTCAGGGCGCCGCTCGGGGCCTGCGTCGTGCGCACCGCGTGACCGGGCGGCAGCTGCAGTCCCATCACATCGGACTTGGCGACGATGACCGGCTTCATCCTGGACAACCTGCGGGCTATGCGTGAGAACTTGCGCGGGTTGCCGATCGACTCCAGGTAGAGCGCAACGGCCCGCGTCTTCGGATCGTCTTCCCAGTACTGCATCGCGTCATTGCCGGACACATCGGCCCGGTTGCCCGCCGACAGCGCTGAGGACAATCCAAGCGAACGCCTGCTGGCGGCTGCGTGGAGCATGACGCCGATCGCCGCCGACTGGCTGAAGAGGCCGAGCCCTCCGCGTTTCGGCAGTTCAGGCGCCATCGACGCGTTCAGCCGGACTTCGGGATCGGTATTGATGATGCCAAGGGACGCCGGTCCCACCACCCGCATGCCATAGGATCGGGCGCTGTGCACCAGCGCGCGCTGCCGCGCCAGCCCCTCGCCGTCGTCGTCCGCGAAACCTGCCGTCGCCACGAGCAGGCCCTTCACGCCCCCGCGTCCGCACTCCTCGACGACAGGGAGGACCTGGTCGTACGGCACCGCGATCACGGCGAGGTCCACGGGACCCGGCACCTCCGCAATGGAGCCGTACGCAACCATGCCGTTCAGTTCGAACGCTTCAGGATTGACTCCGGCGACGGGTCCGGTGAAGCCGCCGTCGACGATGTGCTCGAGGAGGGAATAACCCACGCTCCCCCAACTGCGGCTGGCCCCAATCACCGCGACTGACGACGGCATGAGCAGCGTTTGCATGCTGCGGGCCTCCGCACGGTGCTCCCGTGCTTCCATGACCGCGCGGGACTTCTCGGTCGGGTCGATGTTGAAGGTCAGTTCGACCACGCCGTCGTCGAACCGGCGGTCCACTTCGTAACCCGCTTCGGCGAATACCGTAATCATCTTCCTGTTTTCGGGCAGCACCTCGGCGGTGAAGCGCCGGATGCCGTTCTCCCGTGCGGCCACCGCAAGGTGCTCGAGCAGGATGGATCCCAGTCCCCTGCCCTGGTAGGCGTCCGAGACGTTGAAGGCCACCTCGGCCTCGTCCGGATCATCCAGGCGGTCGTAGCGGCCGATACCGATGATGTCCTGGCCGCGGGTCACCACGAAAGCCACCCTGCCCACATGGTCAACCTCGGTGAACCGTCTGAGTTCCTTCTCGCTCAACGAAGACTTGTACGTGAAGAAGCGGAGGTAGATGGAGTTCTGGGACTGCTTCATGTGAAAGGCCTGAACGGCATCGGCGTCCGACGGCGCGATGGGCCTCAGATGGCCGGTGGAGCCGTCCCGCAACACGACGTCTGCCTCCCAATATTCAGGGTATAGTCCGTCAGCCACCATAGACTCACAGTAGTGGGCGGCTGCGGTTCCGTCAGCCAAGCACCACTGCGACCCGATACCGCGGCCAAACACAGCCCTCCCGACGACCACCGCAAGCACAGTTACGCAATCAGCTGCCGAAGGACCCGAAACACCATGGCCAGGCGCCAAGCAACACCACCGGATACGGATTACACCGAGAAGATCATCGACATTGACGTCACCTCCGAGATGGAGGGCTCCTTCCTGGAGTACGCCTACTCGGTGATCTATTCGCGCGCACTTCCCGACGCCCGCGACGGCCTGAAGCCGGTGCAGCGCCGGATCCTGTACATGATGACTGACATGGGCCTGCGCCCCGACCGCGGCCACGTGAAGTCAGCGCGTGTCGTGGGCGAGGTCATGGGCAAGCTCCACCCCCACGGGGACGCCGCCATCTACGACGCCATGGTCCGGATGGCCCAGGACTTCTCGCTGCGTCTGCCGCTCATCGACGGGCACGGAAACTTCGGTTCGCTTGATGACGGCCCCGCAGCGGCCCGTTACACCGAGGCCCGCCTCGCCGCAGCGGCGCTCACGATGACGGACCACCTCGGCGAGGACGTCGTCGACTTCATCCCGAACTATGACAACCAGCTCACGCAGCCCGAAGTCCTGCCCGCAGCCTTTCCGAATCTCCTCGTCAACGGAGCAACCGGCATAGCCGTCGGCATGGCCACCAACATGGCTCCGCACAACCTCGGTGAGGTCATCGCGGCGGCCCGGCACCTGATCGACAACCCGGACGCGACGCTGGATGACATCATGCGCTTCGTTCCCGGACCCGACCTCCCCAGCGGCGGCAAGATCGTCGGCCTGGACGGCATCCGGGACGCCTATGCCACGGGCCGCGGATCATTCAAGACACGGGCCGCGGTGGAGGTTGAGCAACTCTCGGCACGCCGCACCGGCCTCGTGGTCACTGAACTGCCGTACATGGTGGGACCCGAGAAGGTCATCGAAAAAATCAAGGACGCCGTGACAGCGAAGAAGCTGCAGGGCATTTCCGACATCGTGGACCTGACGGACCGTACGCACGGATTGCGTCTGGTCATCGAGCTGAAGAACGGGTTCAACCCGAACGCGGTGCTCGCGCAGCTCTACCGGTACTCCCCGATGGAGGACTCCTTCGGCATCAACAACGTCACCCTGGTAGACGGCCAGCCGCGAACCCTCGGGCTCGTGGAACTGCTGCAGGTGTACATCAGCCACCGCATCTCGGTTGTCCGGCGCCGCACCTCCTACCGGCTTGGAAAGAAGAAGGATCGCCTCCACCTGGTGGAGGGCCTGCTCATCGCCATCGTGGATATCGATGAGGTCATCCAGATTATTCGTTCCTCCGATGAGGCAGCAGCGGCCCGGACAAGGCTCATGTCGATCTACGACCTGACGGAGATCCAGGCCAACTACATCCTCGAGCTCCGCCTGCGCCAGTTGACCAAGTACTCGCGCATCGAGCTGGAGAAGGAGCAGGACGAACTGCGCAGGGAAATTGCTGAACTCGAGGAGATCCTCGGCTCTGAGCAGAGGCTGCGCGGTCTGGTTTCCGAGGAGCTCGCCGCCATCGCGGAGCAGTTTGCCACCCCGCGGCGCACCGTGCTGCTCGAATCGGAGGCAAGCGCCCCGTTGAGGGGCACCGTTCTGCCTACGCCGGCAGGCAACGGCGCCAAGGCGCCGCTGACCCTCGAGATCGCGGACGATCCGTGCTGGGTCGTCCTTTCGACCTCCGGTCAGCTTGCACGCACAACGGGCCAGGAGCCCATCGCCGACGGCGGCCAGCGGGTGAAGCACGACGCCTTCACCTCCATCGTCGCGACCACCGCCCGCGCGGAGATCGGAGCCCTGACCTCCTCCGGACGCATGGTGCGGCTGCAGGTGGTGGACATGCCCGCGCTCCCTCCCACGAACGGAATCCCGAATCTGGCCGGCGGAGTCTCGGTCAAGGAATTCATCACGCTCGAACGCGGCGAGTCCCTGGTGGGCCTCGTGCCCCTGGACAAGTCCTTCGCGCTCGGTACCGCGCAGGGCGTGGTCAAGCGCGTTGTCCCCGACTACCCCCTCAACCGCGATGATTGGGAAGCGATCACCCTGAAGCCCAAGGACAGCGTGGTGGGCCTTGCTCCGGCCGGCGACGCCGACGACCTCGTCTTCGTCACCCGTGAGGCGCAGCTGCTGCGCTTCAACGCCTCCGCGGTACGGCAACAGGGCCGCATGGCCGGCGGGGTGGCCGGCATCAAGCTGGCCGGTGACGACGCCGTCGTCCACTTTGGTGCGGTGAAGGCGGACGATCCTGACGCCGTCGTCGTGACCATTGCAGCGGGCAGTGAGGCCCTGCCGGGGACTACTCCGGGCTCGGTCAAGGTCACGGAGTTCGCCGAGTACCCGGCCAAGGGGCGGGCCACCGGCGGCGTGCGCTGCCACCGGTTCCTGAAGGGCGAGGACCACCTGGCGCTTGCGTGGGCCGGACATGGGCCGGCGCGGGCGGTGTCGGCTACAGGTGTGGCACGGGCGCTTCCAACGGAACATGGCCGCCGCGACGGTTCCGGTGTGGCGCTGTCGCAGCCGGTCGAGGCTATCGGTCCCAGCCCTGCCTAGACCCTGATGTCCCCAAGCCCAGGTGAGGCTATTCCGGCGTTATTCCGGCGTCCCGAGCCGCTTCTCGTAGGCCATCGACCGGCGGGTGGGCGTGTATCCCATGCGCTCGTACAGGCCAAGGGCGCCCGACGGATTCTCGGTGTCCACGCCGAGGCCGGCGTTTTCCATGCCGCTTGCCTTGAACCGGCGCATGGCTTCGGCGAGGAGCGCCGGTGCAAGACGGCGCCCGCGCCAGTCGCGTCTCACGCCGAGCAGCTCGATGTAGCCCTCGTCGTGGCCGACGAGCTCCTTTGACTCAGGGTCATAGCTGGCGATCGCATAGCCAACCACATCACCGGACGAATTGTCGATCACCGCGAGGCTCCACTCGGCCCGGAACTCGGGGTGTGTGACGGTGTACCGCCAGCTTTCCTCGTCGCGGGGTTCACTTCCCCAGTGGTCCCGGAATGCGTCGTTGTGGGCCAAGCGGATTGCTTCGGAGAGGTCGTCGCTGAAGGTCACGATCTCGAACTCCGGATCGAGATCGACTTCCGGAATGTCCTCCGACAGATCCCGTGTCATCTCCGTGAACCATCGGACAATGCTGCTGCCTTTGGACTCCATCAGCGCCTGGTGGCCCGGGTTCAGCTCTTCGACGTAGGAACGGATGAAACCGCCCTCGATTCCGGCGTCCCTCAGCCGTTGCCGGGCCCGTGCGAGGTGCCAGTCATGAATCGAACTGCCGATCCCCCTCCGCCGCCACGCAGGGTCGACACCTCCGAAGACGTGGACCAGTTGTGAACCGGGATTGGCGCTGATTCGGCCGAAAGCCCGGGGGGTTCCTTCCTCGTCCAGGCCCAGAATCGTGTCCAGCTCGGGGTCGTTCTTCGAGGCCTCGAGTACTTCCTCGAGATCCGCCCGCTGCTCGATCCAGTCCGGCTTGTCCGCGACGGCCATCCGGCGCAGCAGGGCCTCCCAGCCGTCGATGTCCGCGTCCGTTATTGCCCGCCAGCGCAGCTGCTGGTCGGTGGGTTTCAGCTCAGGCGTAGGCATGCTCCCAGCGTAGGTGATTGCCGGTATTGCCCGGAGAAAGTTCGACGCCGGTGTCGCACCTGAGTGCCTCCGCCCGGTCGTGGGTGACGAGCAGAACTGGTTTGTCACCCAGGCCGTTGCGCAGGTCGCGCATGAGCCGGCCGGCGCCGTCGGAATCCAGGTGGGCGGTGGGCTCGTCGAGGATCAGTGCCGGAGCGCGGGTCAGCAGTGCGCGTGCCACGGCAAGGCGCTGCCGCTGTCCGCCCGAGAGGCGGCTCCCGCCGGCGCCGATCCTGGCATCCAGTCCCCCGGTGCGGTCACGTACGGCGACGGCCAGTCCCACCCGCTCGAGCACGCGCCAGAGCTCATCGTCCCCGGGCAACTCGTTCGGGTCGCAGGCGAGCAGGAGGTTCGCCCGCACGGATGAATCGAACAGGTAGCCTTCCTGCGGGCACCAGGCGGCAGGCAGCGCGCCCGGCCCGGGATCCTCCGAAGCGCTGACGAGGTACCTGCCGCGGCTCAGCGGGAGGAATCCAAGCAGCGCGCCGATGATGGTGGACTTGCCGCTGCCCGAGGGGCCGGTGAGCGCGGTCCAGGACCCGCTGCGCACCTCAAGGGTGACGCCCTCCACCACATTGATGCCCGGCTCGTACCCGACGGCGGCATCCACCAACGCGAGGGCAGGTGCTTCCTCTGCCCGCACGGTCTCCGGCACACGTCCCGGACCCGCCTGACCCTCCAGGGCGGGCCGGGGCTGCAGGTTCGCGTCGAGCCGCCGCGTCACGGCACCGAACGGACCCCACTGCTGCACGGCGGCAACCCCGAGAGCAAGCGGCTCGATCAGCGCAAGCTGCATGAGTACGACGACGGCCACCACCTCCGCGGACTGCCCGCCGGAGCCGGCGAGAATGGCGATCGCGGCGGCCGTGCAGCCGAGGATGACGAGCGCTTGCCCCGTGCCGGCTGCCCAGGAACTGCGCCGCAGGCCGCGGGCGGCGCCGGCTTCCAGTCGCGCGAGGCGGTCGAGGGCCCGGCAGGTGAGCCCGTTGACGGAGATGTCCCGCGACGCCTGGAGAAGGCTGGTTGTTTCCGCAAGGGAAGCCGCGCGCAGGCTGATTCCCGCCGCTCCTGCCGAGCGTTCCGCCAGCAGCGCGGCGGCCGGGGCAGCCAGGAGCCCGACGGCGACCGCGAAGACCTGCCAACCGATAGCGGAAGGCAGGAGAATCGCCGTCGTTCCGATGGCGGCCAGGCCGGTCAGGACGGCGGTGAGCGGCGGGAAGGTTGCCCGCGCAGCGGTGTCGCGCAGCTCGTCGATGTCACCCACAAGGCGTTCGATGCCCCCGGACCCGCGGGAGAGCGAGCGCCAGGATTCGGCACGTCCCAGCAGGGTTTGCCATAGCCGTAGCCGGATGGCGTCGGCCGTCTGCAGGATGCTCTCATGCAGCCACAGTCGCTCACAGTAGCGCAGCAGGGAACGGCCGATTCCGAAGAACCGCACGCCGACGATGGCGGCCAGCAGATAGAGGATGGGCGGCTGCTCGGAGGCCCGGACGATCAGCCAGCCCGAGAGGGCGGTGAGCGCGACGGCGAAGACTGACGAACCCGTACCGAAGGCGAGCGCTGCGAGGAACCGTGGCGACCAGGGACGCACCAGGGCGAGCTCACGGAGAAAAGTGTGGGGGGTCGCGCGGTTGTCCGTCGGTTCGGGCGGCCCGTCCTGATGGACAGGCTCCCCTACCGCAGTTGCCGGCTCTGCCGGTTCCGGGGCCGTTTCCCGGCGGGCTGGAGCACCAGATCGAGGAAGCCGACCGGCCTGCATTTGCCTGTCCACCGCCGGCCCAAGGTCGATCGTCCGGTCGGCAAGGGCTGCGGTCTCGTCGTCGTGCGCGATGAGCACAACCGTCACGGTTCCGCGCAGGTGGTTGACGGTGCGGCGGATGATGTCCGAGGAGGCTTCATCCACGTGCGCTGTGGGTTCATCGAGCAGGAGGGTTCCGCCGGTGGGCTCAATGCGCAGCAGGGCCCTCGCCAGCGCGAGCCGCCGGAGCTCTCCCGGGCTCAGTTCGCCCGTCGACTTGTCCAGCAGATGCGTGCCTCCCACTCGCGCAAGGGCGCGCAGGAGCGGTTCGTCGTCCGGGGGCGAGTCGGCGTAGAAGGCGAGTTCTTCCCGAACAGTACGAAGGAGTGGCTCGGGATGCTGCGGTACCCAAGCGATCGGTCCGGGAATCGGTGTCGCTGCTCCGGTTATCTGGAGACCGGGCTGGGGCATTCCGGCGAGCAGGCCCATCAGCGTGGACTTTCCCGAGCCGCTGGCTCCCCGCACCGCGGTGATGGTCCCCGGGACCAGCGTGAAGCTGAGGTTCTGCACGATCGGCGCCTCGGAGCCGTCGAACCGGAAGGTGAGTTCCTCCGCTCCGGCGGGTGCGCCGTCGTCCTGTCCTTGCGCCGCTCGGGGAGCCGGGGGCGAGTCGATGATGGCGCGCACGTTGCGTCCAACCTCAAGTCCGTCGTCGCTGGCGTGATGCGCGGCTCCCAGATCCCGAAGCGGCAGGTAGCACTCCGGGGCAAGGATAAGGGCGAGCAGGCCGACCTCGAGTCCCACGTCCCCGTGAATAAGGCGTACCCCGACGAAGACGGCTACAACGGCAACCGAGATCGTGCTGATGAGTTCGAGGGCGAGGGAAGACAGGAAGGCGATGCGCAGCGTTTCCATGGTGCGGCGCGAGTATCCCGCGCCGATGTCCTGGAGCGCGCGGGTCTGGGCGCTGGCACGGCCGAGGCCGACGAGCGCCGGCAAGCCCTTCGCCAGTTCCAGCAGGTGGTCCGACAGCCGGTCCAGCGAGGCCCGCGCGTCTGCCGTGCGGTCCTGCGTATGCCAGCCGATGAGCACCATGAATACCGGGATCAGCGGAATGGTCACCACGATGACGACTGCGCTGATCCAGTCAGCGGCAAGGATGCGCGCGCCGACCAGGAGAGGGACCACGGCGCAGGTGATCAGGGCGGGCAGATATTGGGTGTGGTACTTGTCGAGGCCGTCGAGTCCGCGCGTGAGCAGCACGCTGAGCGCTCCCGTGCCCTGCTTGCCGCTTCCGGAACCGCCCTCAGCGAGCACCCGCCCAAGCGCTTCGCGGCGCAGCTGCTCCTTCACGCCGTGTGCGAGTTGCTGCGCGGTTCCCTGCTGTGCCCAGGCGGCACCGGCGCGGAGCCCTGCGCCGGCCAGCCCTAGCCAGAGCAGTTCCACCGCAGGCTCCAGACCGCCCGCCAGTGAAGCAACGCCCCGGGCAATTGCTTCTGCGACCAGAATCAGAGCGGCCGCCTTCACCGCCGCGAGGACGCCTAGGACATAGATTGGCCCTACCGGGACGGCGGCACCCGCCGGTCCGCGGGCCAGCACCCGGTCGATCACAGCGGGCTCACGGAATGCGCTTCGGGGATGCTCTGCTCAGTGACGCGTTTCCGGAAGACCCAGTAGGTCCAGCCCTGGTACGCGAGCACCAGCGGCACGCCGAAGGCGGCGATGATGCTCATCAGCCCAAGTGTGTAGGGAGAACTGGATGCGTTCTCGACCGTGAGGCTGAACGCCTCGTTGAGCGTTGATGGCAGCACAACCGGATAGACCGAGCCGAAGATGCACGCCAGTGACGCCGCCAGCGCAACTCCCAGCCAGATGAAACCCCAACCGTCGCGCGAGGAACGCTCCGCGAACCACGACGCAACGGCCGCGACGACTGCACCGAGCAGGGCGAGGCCCGTCCAGACGGTTCCGTCCGCGATGTATACCCTCGCGGCCCAGAGCAGCAACGGCACGACGGCGATGGGCAGCAGCCGCACCAGGAGCCTGCGTGCCCGCTCCCGGATAGGGCCGTCGGTCTTCAGGACCAGAAACGCCAGCGCATGGGCAATGCAAAACAGCACGACGGCGGCGGCGCCAAGGAGCGCATCGAACGTCAGCCAGACGAACGGTCCACCCACCCGGTCGCCGTTCTCGTTGAGCGGCAGGCCGGTGGTTGTCAGTGCGAGGGCCGCGCCGATCCCTGCCGCTGAGGTGAAGGAGCCGAAGAAGATCGCCCGGTCCCAGCGGCGGCGCCACTGGTCGCTGTTCATCTTCCCCCGGTATTCAAAGGCGACCGCCCGAAAGATCAGTGCCAGGAGCACCAGGACGAAGGGCAGGTAGAGCGTGGAGAGCAGCGATGCGTACCAGAGCGGGAAGGCCGCAAGGGTGGCGCCGATGGCAGTCACGAGCCATACCTCGTTGCCGTCCCACACGGGGCCTACGGTGTTGAGGAGGACCCTCCGCTCGCGGTCCGTCCGTGCGAAGAGTTTCATCAGCATGCCGACGCCGAGGTCGAACCCCTCGAGGAAGAGGTAACCGGTCCACAGCACTGCGATCAGGATGAACCAGATCGTCGGAAGCAGTTCGTTCATGCGCGGTGTTCCTTTCCGCGGGGTAGGATTCGGGTCGGGAAGTCAGTAGGCGAAGGCGAGGACATCGTCGTCATCCTTTCCGCGGGAGGAGCTGTCGTCGTCGCTGGGTGCGGCAAGTTCCGGCATGGCCGAGGCAACGCCGCCGCGCACATAGGTGAAGAGCAGCCTCACCTCGACGACCAGCAGGACGGCGTAAACGAGGGTTAGCGCAACCAGGGAAAAGACGAGTTCGGCCAGTGACACCCCGGGCGACACGGCCGCGGCCGTGAACATGAACACGCCGTCGACGCCGCTGGGATCCGGGTTGGGCGCTACCACGAAGGGCTGGCGGCCCATCTCCGTGAAGATCCAGCCGGCGGAGTTGGCTCCGAAGGGGGCGAGGATCCCGAACACCGCAAGCTGCATGAGCCGGCGCGATTCGGGGACCGTCCCCTTCCGCAAAATCCACAGTGCTACCGCGGCTGCGCCGGCCGCCATCACGCCGAAGCCGATCATGATGCGGAAACCCCAGTAGGTAACCTCCATGACCGGGAGGTAGTCGATGGGCATTCCGGCGCGCTCGCCGTACATGGGGTCATTGGGAAGGGTCTTTCCGTACTGCTCCTCGTATTCCGGCAGAAGCGTGTTGACGCCTCTGACCTCGGTGGTGAAATCACCGTTCGCGAGGAAGGACAGCAGGCCGGGCACTTCGAAGACCGCCACTATGTCGTCGCAGTTCTGGGAACCCAGATTGCCCACCGAGAGGACGGAGAAACCGGTGCCGTCGTGGCAGGCGGCCTCAGCTGCCGCCATTTTCATAGGCTGCTGTTCGAACATCAGCTTCGCCTGCAGGTCACCCGAGACTGCCGTCCCGGCGAATGAAACAAGCGCGACGACGGCGCCGATTCGCGCTGAGCGCAGCCACACCTGGTGGTCCATGAGGCCGCGTGACCGGGTGTCATCCTTGCCGACGACCACCGTGCCGTCGTCGTCGACCGTGTCCAGGCCGTCGTGGCGCCGCTTCCAGAGGTGGTACCAGGCGATGCCCAGGAGGAAACCGCCGGCCACCGCGAGGGCACCGAACACCGTGTGGGTGAAGGCAACCAGTGCGGTGTTGTTGGTGAAGACCGCCCAGGCGTCCACCATGCGTGCGCGCCCGTCCACGAGCTCCACGCCGACGGGATGCTGCATCCAGGAGTTGGCCACGATGATGAAGTAGGCGGAGAAGACGGATGCCAGTACCGCGGCCCACAGTGAACCGAGATGCAGCACCTTGGGCAGCCGCTGCCAACCGAAGATCCAGAGGCCGAGGAAGGTCGACTCGACGAAGAACGCGAGCAGCGCCTCCATGGCGAGGGGAGCACCGAAGACGTCGCCGACGAACCGGCTGTATTCGCTCCATGCGAGCCCGAACTGGAACTCCTGCACCAGCCCGGTGGCCACGCCCATGATGAAGTTGATGAGGAAGAGCTTTCCCCAGAACTTGGTCATGCGCAGGTAGTGTTCCTCGCCTGTCCGGTACCACTGGGTCTGCATGACCGCGACAACCAGGCCGAGGCCGATCGTCAGCGGCACCATCAAAAAGTGGTAAACGGTGGTGATGCCGAACTGCCACCGGGCGATTTCAAGTGCTTCCACAGGTCCTCGATTCCACAAGCACAGGCGATGATCCCAAGTTCTACATGTCGTAGAAAAGTATCTTCTACACATCGTAGAACAACTTCCGGGTCCTCTTCTACATGGCGTAGAACCTTTGGCAAAAAAGTTGTAGATTAGAGGAGTTGGAACCGGCTTTACGACCGCAATACCCGCAGACCAGCGGGAACAAATGGACGAAGGAACAAGAATGGCCACGCTCGGTGAGCTCGAACGCACAGTCATGGACCTGCTGTGGGGTACCCAGGAGGCCTTGACGGCCAACGCTCTCCGTGATGCGTTGGCGCTTGCCCCGGAAGGCACCGCAGAGGGCAAGGAACTTGCGGTAACCACCGTGCTGACCGTACTGTCCCGACTGGAAAAGAAGGGCCTGGTCGAGCGCGAGCGCGACACCCGCCCGCACCGCTACCGCGCAGTGACCAGCCGGGAAGATCACACCGCCGAACTCATGCACGAGGTCCTGGTGACTGCCCCCGATCGCGAAGCAGTCCTCGCCCGTTTCATCGGCAGCGTTTCCGAGAGCGAGGCCCGCACCCTCCGGCGGCTCCTGGGCAGCAACTAGCACCCGATGTTCTGGGCCTCCCACTTCCTGGCCACGCTCGCCGTGGTTCTGGCATGGCCTGCCCCGATCGCGCTCTCCAGGGCGCAGTGGCCCTCGCGCTCGCCGTTCACTGCCATGATCCTGTGGCAGGCAATCGCCCTTGCCGGTGGCCTCTCGATGATCGGCGCCATGCTGGTCTGGGGACTCGAGCCGCTGGGAGACAACCTGCTCCAAGCGTTACGCGGGCTCTGGGACGTCCTGGTGAACAATCGGCCGGCAGACACTCTCGGGCTGGTTCACGTATTCGCCCTCAGTGCGGCGACCCTGCTGACCGCGCATCTCGTCTTCACGCTGCTCATCACCTATGTGCGGATCACGGGACAGCGACGACGGCACCGAAACCTGCTGAACCTGCTGAGCTCACCCTCGCGCACCAATCCGTCCACCCTCGTGATCAAGCACCCGACCCCGGTCGCTTACTGCCTGCCCGGCGGCGCACGTTCCGTAACGGTCCTTTCGGATGGTTTGATGGGGCTGCTGTCGGAGGAGGAACTGCGGGCCGTACTGGTACATGAGCGTGCCCACCTAAGCCAGCGCCATCATCTTCTGCTGTGGGCCTTTGCAGCGTGGCGCTCTGCCCTGCCCTGGCTTCCGACGTCGCGCCTGGCCCAACGGGCAGTCAACGAACTCATTGAGATGCTCGCCGACGACGAGGCAGTCAAGCAGGTGGATCAGGAAACCCTCGTCGGCGCGATCGCGATAGTGGCCACCGGGTCACACGGACCGGCGACTGTTGCGCCGAAACAGGCGCCCCCGGATGGCAGCATCGAACCGGATCCGGATCAGGAAGACGCCTCGCTCTCCACCGTTCGCAGGCTGCGCCGTCTGCTGGAACCGAAGCGACCGCTCTCCCCCGTGCAGTCCTTCGCCGCGCTGGCGACATCGGCGCTGCTGCTCATGGTGCCCACGGTGCTGCTGATCGCGCCGGGTCTCTTCGACTGACCAAATTTGCGGCCCGCCGCAGGTGCTTCAGGGCCGGCGGCGTCACCGCTCAGGCGTCGATGCGTTCCCGATCCAGCGACGCGGCGCCGGCGACGATGAAGTCTTTCCGCGGTGCGACATCGCTGCCCATCAGCAGGTCGAACACCCGTTCGGCGGCTTCGGCCTCCTGGATCCGCACCCTGCGCAATGTGCGGTGGCGCGGATCCATGGTGGTTTCAGCCAACTGACCGGCGTCCATCTCCCCCAGCCCCTTGTAGCGCTGGATAGGTTCCTTGTAGCGCCTCCCCTCGCGTTCGAGCGTGGCCAGCAACCTGTGCAGTTCCTGCTCCGAGTAGGTGTAGACGGTTTCGTTCGCCTTGCTCCCCGGGTTGAGGATCTCCACCCGATGCAGCGGCGGGACGGCCGCGAAGACACGACCTGCATCGACGAGGGGGCGCATATACCGGAAGAAAAGGGTCAGGAGCAGGGTGCGGATATGGGCGCCGTCCACGTCCGCGTCCGTCATCAGGATGACCTTCCCATAGCGGGCTGCGTCGAGTTGGAAGCTGCGGCCTGATCCGGCACCAACAACCTGGATCAGGGCTGCACACTCGGCGTTGGAAAGCATATCGCCGACCGAAGCCTTCTGGACGTTGAGGATCTTCCCGCGAATGGGCAGCAGCGCCTGGTAGTCAGAGGACCGGGCAAGCTTCGCTGTGCCCAGTGCGCTGTCTCCCTCGACGATGAACAGTTCGGAACGCTCAACGTCGTCGATGCGGCAGTCAGCCAGCTTGGTGGGCATGGAGGACGTCTCCAGCGCATTCTTCCGGCGCTGTGTCTCCTTGTGTACGCGCGCCGAAACCCGCGACTTCATTTCGGCGACGACCTTCTCCAGCAGGAGCGCGGACTGGGCCTTGTCTCCGCGCGCCGAAGAATTGAGTTTGGCCAGGATCTGCGTTTCCACGACCTTTGCGACGATGGCCCGGACGGCGGATGTTCCGAGGATCTCCTTTGTCTGTCCTTCGAACTGCGGCTCGGCCAGACGAACGGTCAGCACTGCCGTGAGGCCGGCGAAGACGTCGTCCTTCTCCAGCTTGTCATTGCCTGCCTTGAGCTTGCGGGCATTGGCTTCGACTACCTTCCGGAACGTCTTCAGGAGCGCCTGTTCGAATCCGGCCTGATGGGTTCCGCCCTTGGGGGTGGCGATGATGTTGACGAAGCTCTTGACCGTCGTGTCATAACCGATGCCCCAGCGCAGCGCGATGTCCACCTCACAGTCGCGTTCCACTTCAGCGATCCGGCTGTGTCCCTGGTCATCGAGGACGGGCACGGATTCCTTGAACCGCCCGGAGCCGTGGAGCCTCCACACGTCGGTCACTGCGTGATCGATGGCGAGGAATTCCACGAACTCTGAGATTCCGCCGTCGTGGTGGAACACTTCCTCCACCACGCCGTCATGGCCGGGAAGGCCGCGTTCGTCCCGCAGCGTGATCCGGAGACCTGGAACAAGGAAGGAGGTCTGCCGCGCGCGTGCCTGCAGTTCCTCATAGGAGAATTTGGCATCGGCAGTGAAAATTTGGCGGTCTGCCCAGTAGCGGATCCTGGTACCGGTAACTCCGCGTTTTGTGGTGCCCACGACTTCGAGGCGGGAGCTGTCGACGAAGGGAGAGAACTTCGCTGTCGGCAAAGGCTTGCGCTCGTCGGCGAAATTCCCGGGTTCGCCCCTGCGGAAGGACATCTGGTAGGTCTTGCCGCCCCTGTCCACCTGCACGTCGAGACGGGCGGAAAGGGCATTGACCACGCTGGCGCCCACGCCGTGGAGGCCGCCGGATGCGGTGTAGGAGCCGCCGCCGAATTTTCCGCCGGCGTGGAGCTTGGTGAAGACCACTTCAACGCCGCTGAGCCCCGTCTTGGGTTCAGCGTCCACGGGAATTCCGCGTCCGTCATCGTGCACTTCCACCGAGCCGTCGGCGTGGAGGATGACCGTGATGCTTTGTCCATGGCCTGCCAGGGCCTCATCGACAGAGTTGTCGATGATCTCCCAGAGGCAGTGCATGAGGCCACGGGAGTCAGTGGACCCGATGTACATACCCGGGCGTTTGCGTACCGCCTCAAGACCCTCGAGTACGGAAAGATGGCGGGCTGTGTATTCAGAGCTGGGGGCCACTTCCTTGGAAACTCCTTGGGATTGAGGTCTATCGCGGGGTGGTGTGCGCGACGGGAGCGGCGCGCCGTACCAAGCATATTCTGTCATTTGCGCTAGTGACGGCAGGCTTGCCGGGGCGATCAGCCCGCGCTTGGACCGCGCGCGGGAGGATACGCGCTCAGCGAAAGCACACCCAGCTTGCGAAGAAACGGCTACGAATAGTGGTTATATGAAGTACAGGAACCACTAAGGAGGCATCCATGACAACAGCTACAGCAACCCGCGAGCTGACCGCGCTTCACCGTTGTGACCGGTGCGGAGCCCAGGCGTATGTTCGCGCAGTCCTTCAGTCCTCCGGTGGTGAGCTTCTCTTCTGCGGCCATCACGCACGCGCTGTGGAGAGCACCCTTCGTCCGCAGACTTCCGAGTGGCAGGACGAAACTGCCCGGTTGACCGAGAAGTCCCAGAGCGCTGTAGAGGCTTAATCGCCATCGTGGTGGAGCCTCCTACTGGATGGCACGACATACAGGAAGAACCCCCTCCTCGGAGGGGGTTCTTCCTGTATGTTGTGCGTGCCGGGACCTCACGGTGCCCGATTCAGGATTCTAGTCGAGGTAGTCCCGCAGAACCTGGGATCGCGACGGGTGCCGTAGCTTCGACATGGTTTTGGACTCTATCTGCCGGATGCGCTCACGGGTGACCCCATAGACCTTGCCGATTTCGTCAAGGGTCTTAGGCTGACCGTCCGTGAGACCGAACCGCATTGCTACTACCCCGGCTTCCCGTTCGGACAGGGTGTCCAGGACGGAATGGAGCTGCTCCTGCAGGAGGGTGAAGCTCACGGCGTCAGCCGGGACGACAGCTTCAGAGTCTTCGATGAGGTCACCGAACTCGGAGTCACCGTCTTCGCCCAGCGGGGTGTGGAGCGAGATGGGCTCACGGCCGTACTTCTGGACCTCCACGACCTTCTCAGGGGTCATGTCCAGTTCGAGTGCCAGCTCTTCCGGGGTCGGTTCCCGGCCAAGGTCCTGCAGCATCTGGCGCTGAACACGAGCCAGTTTGTTAATGACTTCAACCATGTGAACCGGAATACGGATGGTGCGGGCCTGGTCCGCCATGGCACGGGTGATCGCCTGGCGGATCCACCACGTCGCATAGGTGGAGAACTTGAAGCCCTTCGTGTAATCGAACTTCTCCACCGCGCGGATGAGGCCAAGGTTGCCTTCCTGGATCAGGTCCAGGAAAAGCATGCCACGGCCGGTGTAGCGCTTGGCCAGCGAGACGACCAGACGGAGGTTCGCCTCCAGGAGGTGGTTCTTGGCGCGCTTTCCGTCATGGATAACCCATTCGAGTTCCCGACGCAGTTTCGGGTCGATGTTCTCGTTCGCCGCGAGCTTCTCCTCGGCGAAGAGACCAGCCTCGATGCGCAGGGCCAGATCGACTTCCTGCTCAGCATTGAGCAGCGCTACCTTGCCGATTTGCTTCAGGTAATCCTTGACCGGGTCCGCGGTGGCGCCAGCGGAAACCACCTGCTGCGCGGGCGCGTCGTCGTCGTCAGCGTCCGAATAGACGAAGCCGCTGCCGGTGGGTGCTTCCGCAACCTCCGGTTCGGCTGCGTCGGTGTCTGCACTGTCGACGTCCGCAGCTCCGGGCTCGATCTCCTGCTCGGGAAGATCCTCCGCGGGAGCCTTCGTGTTTACACTGCTCTCGTTTGCCGCGCGCTTGGCACCGCGCGCGGTACCAGCCTTCGACGCCGGTTTCGCGGCGGAGGCTTTGCGCTTGGTTGCAGTTGTACCGGGTTCGGTTAACACCGGTGCTGTTGTCTTCTTGGCCGACACTCAAGAACCTTTCATACGGCGGTTTGCGGCGCCACCAAGGGGGCAACACCACTATGACCCTGTCAAGTCCGTGTTTGAAATCAGACCCATCTTCGGAAACTGTTGATACATACAACAGCTCCGCCGAGTGCGCTATTCCCTTGCGGAGATGCAGTGGTGTGAACACCACATCCGCAAATCTATTGCGCGTCGATCTGAAACACGAACCCAACCGGGTCTCAAATTCCATTGTCGCACGCTTTGCGGAAGGCACGTAATTCCTGGACGTAGGATCGGGGCACCCCGGCTCTCGCGTAGATCGCTCTGCCAACCTGCACCCGTACCGCGTAAGAGCCGTTCCCAGAGCATGCCGGATGTATCGGCCCGCTTAGGCGGCGCGGCGGGAATCCGAAGTCCAGGCAGTTTCGCGCCGGCGAGCCCATTGAGCGAGTGACCCGGTGCCGACCAACGCCAGCAGGAGTTCAGCGAGGGTATATCCCGGGGCCTCGTCGAGCGCCTCCTGAAGATAATGGTGCGCACGGGAGCCCCTGCCACGTGCCCACTCAAGCCAGCCGAGGATGCTGAGGAGAGCAGCCCGCGGCTGCCCGCTTGCTACGGCCGTCAGCCTCAGGAAGAGGGCGTGTGCCGCATCCAGGCGGTTCCAGTCGGGCGTGCCGAGCGTGGCAAGGAAAACCTCCCGGAAGAGAAGGGCAGGGTTCCCTGCAGCCTCTGCCTCCACGCGCGCCGGTTCCGCGGCTTCACCCGCATGCAGACCCCTCTTCATCACTTCGCAGGCCGCCGGGAGGCCCACCTCCTCCGGGTCTGCCGGCAGGACGCCACCATCGACAGCCGCCGCCTGGGCGGCACTGAGGCCGACGGCAGCCAGCACGATGACGCTGTCGCGCACAGGAGCGCTGGCGAGCCCGGCAAGGAGAAAGGCGATCACTTCCGGCGCTTCCCCGGTGCTCGCTGCCTCCCCCTCGTCAGTGATGAGTGCATTCCAAAGCAAAAGGCTGTCACGGCCCAGACTGGACCTGTCCCATTTGCCGTGCCATCGCTCCATGTAGGCGGAAGTGAGTCTGTGGACCTCTTCATTGTGAACGGCGTCGACAGTGCCCAAGGCCGCTTCCAGCGATTCGGCGTACGTGCTTCCCTGGAAGACCAACTCAGCGTTGAGGATGCTCTCAGTGATGCGGGTAAGAGGGTGCCCCGGCCATGGACAGCATGACGCGTCCTCGCAGAAGTAGTCCCGCCAGTGTGTGGAGCTGACCAGCCACCCGTCCAGCAGGGTCAGGCCTGCTGCGTCAAGGACCAGATCGAGGCAATGGACCATTGGAGCATGTGGCGGCGCGTCGGGCTCCGCCCATGCGGTGTCGGTGTAAATGACCATCAACGCGCCGTCGGCCGACGAATCGGATTCAAGGTAGTCCCGGACTGTTGCCGCGTAGTCCAAAGGATCCGTGTCCGGGGACGGAAGGTCCAGGCGGAGGGTGGCGCCGACGCGCTTGCCCGACATGGTGAGGAACACCAGGCTCTCGCGCGGCTGAAAGCCGAGGACGTGCGGGACGTAGCTGAGGATGTCGGCGGGAGAGCTGACCTTGATGGGTGCGTCGGAACGGGATGCGTTAGCTGTCATGCTTACGACTCTGATACCGCAGCCGGGACCGGAGACGCTGTTGCCGCGCTATGTGGGTAACTGCCATGAACCAAGCCGGTGTGGAGGAAGGGTCGCTACCTGCGGGCTTCGCGGCGTCGTCGTAGTTCCCTTGCGATCGCCTGCCGAAGCGGGGGCACAATGATCGACTGACGCGCCAGCTGGGCACGAACCCGGCGACGGAGCACCACGATCGCGACCGTACCGATTCCAAGGACAAGGAACTGCACCGAAAAAGCGATCCGGAAGGAATCCAGGGCATACAGGTCGCCGTTGGAGAAGCCGCTTGCCAGCAGCACATCGAGAACAAGCCCCACGGCGAACATTGTGAGGAGGGCCGCTGTGAATCCACCGATGTTCACAATGCCGGTTGCGGTCCCGAGGCGGGACGCCGGATTGAACGTCCTGGCGAAGTCGAAGCCGATCATGGATCCAGGTCCCCCGACCGCCAGCGTCACGACCAGCAGCACAAGCAGCCAGACTGGCGCTCGACCCGGATAGGTCAGAACCACCAGCCAGGCAAGTGCGGTGACCGCCGTGATTGCCAGGACCATGGTCGAGCGGCGCAGCGGATGCCTGGCAACGTAAACGCCAAGAAGCGGCCCGCAGATCATGCCGACCACCACGAAGAGCGTCATCAGCAGTGAAGCCGTCGGAGCCGCGAGTTCCTGCGCGCTCACCAGGTAGGGGTAGCCCCAGATGAGGACGAAGACCGTTCCCGAGAACTGCGTCGTGAAGTGGCACCACAGGCCGAGGCGGGTTCCAGGTTGCTTCCATGCCTCCGACAGAGAGACGCCGGTCTGCCGCAGGGATATCCGGTTTCGCTGGTCGCTTCCTTCCGGGTGATCACGGATCAGTGTCAGGCCCAGTGCAGCCGCAAGGATGCCGAGCCCGGCTGCGGAGAGAAAAGCGCTGCTCCATCCCACGACCTGCAGTATGGCGAGGAAGGGTACGACACTGAGGATCTGCCCGAGCTGGCCGAGGATGCCTGTCAGTTGGGTCAGCACCGGAATTTTCCGGGTTTCGAACCAGGCAGGCAGCAGCCTGAGCACCGCGACAAACGTCATGGCGTCGCCGCCGCCAACCAACAGGCGTCCAACGATTCCCGCCGTGATGGACTCAGCGAAGGCAAGCTGGGTCTGTCCCAACGCCATCAGGACGGCCCCGCTGACAATCATGACGCGCGGTCCAAACCGGTCGACCAGCACCCCTACCGGGATCTGCATTCCTGCGTAGACCACGAGCTGCGCCACAGTGAAGACAGCCAACGCGGACGCTGTGGCATCGAAACGTTCAGTTGCCTCAATACCTGCGACCCCGAAAGAAGTGCGCTGGGTGACCGCTATCAGGTACGCCAGGACTCCGGCGGCCCATACCACCCAGGCACGCCGGTCCGTCCGGTGTTCCGAATCAGTCCCCAGCCCGTTCCCCTCCGTCTTCACCGGTTGCCGGGGAACCGTCGTCGTCAGTGGTCGGCTCGGGAGCCGCGCTGCCAGGCTCGGGGAATTCATCTTCGTCTGCGCTGTTCAGCGTATCGGCGAGCTCGTCGGCTGCGCGCGGTCCGGCCAGGAAGGCCTCAACGGCGGCTGCGAGCTCTTCGGCGCTGGCCAATTCCATGTTCTGCTTGACCAGCAGGGAACGCCGGGAGCCATCCGTATGCTCGTCGTAGCGCTTCTCCAGCGAGGACACCACCCCCTGCACCTCGGCTGAATTGTCCACCTGCCGTGTGATCTGCCGCTCCACGTCCCGGCCGGCTTCCCGCATCCGGTCGGTGGGCAGGACGCGGCCGATGGATGCGCCAAGGTACTCCAGGGCAGTCACCGCGGCAGGCGGGTACTCGGCCTCCGCCAGATAATGCGGCACGTGCACCACGTAACCGACGACGTCGTGTCCCGTTTCCGTGAGACGCAGTTCAAGAAGATGGCCAACAGAGGACTGCAGCTCCGCAGTGGGTTTCCAGGCGGAGCCCATCCCCTCGATCAGGTCACCCCGGTTTCCGTGTACCGTCACGCCAAGCGGGCGCGTATGGGGAACAGGCATGGGCAGCGAATGGACCCAGGCGACCAGCGGCACCTCAAGCAGGGAGATCAACTGTCCGACGGCGGCGCAGAACCTTTCCCATTGAAGGTCCGGTTCCATGCCGCTCAGCAGTAGAAACCTCTCCCCCAACCCGTCCTGAAGTACCCGAAGCTCAAGCGCCGGAGGCTGATAATCCCTGAGATGATCCTGCTCAAACGTGATGCGTGGGCGGCGACTGCGGTAATCAATGAGTTGGTCGGTGTCGAAAACCGCCAGCACCTCATTGTTTAGGGAACCCAGCAGCTCATCGCGTACTTGTGCGACCACCTGGCCGGCATCGACAAAACCGGTGAACCCAGCGATCAGTGGAAGTCCCCGCAGGGTCGGATCTTCGCTGATTGAGTTGCTCACGTTGTAAAGGCTTAGCGGCTCCAACATTGCTTCCTCCTCAGCTCAGGTAAATAGGATCGCCGCCGATGCCGCGATCCTTCGTCACAGTAGGTACCACTCTGGTTGTCAACCCTAGTTGATCGCCTGTAGATCTCAGTTGTCTAACACCCCCGCAGCTCGTACTCATTCCCCTGAACGCGTCCATAGGACGCATGTCACAGGGTGCGACTACGATCGGTAGGAACCCCAAGAGCGTGGCGAAACCCGCACGCCCCTGCAGTAATCTCCAGCCATCGGAAGCGAGGACGAACCTTCGTGAGCAATACCCGCGATATTCACCTGACCGCAGTCTCCCGGGACATCAAGAAATCCGAGTGCGAGGTGCTGGTGATCGGCACCGGCCAGAGCCCGGACGGTCCGATCCTCCTGGACAGCCCACTCTCGGCGAAATCCGCCCGGGCACTGACCGACACCCTCCCCTCGCTGGGAGTTACCGGAGCTGCTGACGAAGTGCGCCGTTTCCCTGGACTGCCCGAGACCGGAGCGGACGTGCTCGTCCTTGCCGGCACCGGACGCAGCGCACCGGGTACCCCGCTCTCCGATGAGACACTGCGCCGTGCGGCTGGAGCCGCCGCACGGCAGCTGGGCGGTGTGGAAAGCATTGCTGTTGCACTTCCCGCAGCCACCGTTGAGCAGGCCGCTGCCGTAGCCGAGGGCATCCTGCTCGGTAGCTATACATACACGGAGCACTACACGGCAGTCGGCGGCAAGGCTCCGCGGCCCTCGGCAAAGACCCTCTCGCGTGTCGCGATTCTCACTCCGGCTGCTGAGGACCGTTCCCTGCGGGCAGCCCTTGACCGGGTGGAGGCACTCGTACGGGGCGTCAATGTGACCCGTACCCTTGTCAACCAACCGCCGAGCCACCTCTACCCCGAGTCGTTCGCACAGTTCGCACGGGACCATGTCAAAGGCCTGCCCGTCAAGGTGACCGTCCTGGACGAGAAGAAGCTTGAGAGGGACGGCTACGGCGGCATTCTCGGCGTTGGCAAGGGCTCGTCCCGTCCGCCGAGGCTCGTAAAGCTTGAGTACACACCCGCCAAGTCGAAGATCAACCTCGCGTTCGTAGGCAAGGGCATCACGTTTGACTCCGGCGGCCTGTCCCTGAAGCCGGGTGCCGGGATGCAGACGATGAAGCTGGACATGGCAGGCGCCGCCGTCGTGCTCACCGCTGTCGCGGCAATCGCCCAGCTCGGCCTCCCGGTAAGCGTCACCGGCTGGTTGTGTCTGGCGGAGAATATGCCGTCCGGCACGGCTCAGCGGCCTTCAGACGTACTCACCACCTTCGGCGGCCGGACCGTAGAGGTACTCAACACCGATGCCGAGGGGCGCCTGGTCATGGCTGATGCGCTGGCCGCTGCCAGCGCCGAGTACCCCGATGCCATCATCGACGTAGCCACGCTCACGGGCGCCCAGATGGTCGCCCTCGGCAAACGCGTCTCGGGGGTGATGGGTGATGACGGCGTCCGGGACGCCGTGAAAGCTGCTGCCGATCGCGTGGGTGAGCAGTTCTGGCCCATGCCTCTGCCGGAGGAACTGCGTCCGAGCCTCGATTCGACAGTGGCTGACATCGCAAACATCGGGGAGAAATTTGGTGGCATGATGACCGCTGCGGTGTTCCTCCGGGAGTTCATCGGTGAAGTGGACGGGGAGAAAATTCCCTGGGCACACCTCGATATTGCCGGTCCTGCCTTCAATGAGGGCGGTGCCTACGGTTACACGCCGAAGGGCGCCACAGGTGTGGGGGTTCGTACCCTCCTGGGCTACGTGGAGGACGTCGTCGAGCGCGCCGAGAAACAGTCCGCCTGAACCTGCACGCCCCGGGGTGAGACTCGACACATAGGGGTGTGCTTCAGCCTTCATCAAGTGGCTGATGGTGTGATCTGGCGATAGGGTGAACCCAGATCACACCAAGCATTCCGCCAGACATCAATAGACGCGCGAACCTAAGTGCGTCACCGATCACGCGAGGGAGCGTCCAAGTGGCCGATACGGCAACTGCGCAAGAATTCGACATCCTGATATTGGGCGGAGGCAGCGGCGGCTACGCCGCCGCCCTTCGAGCCGTTCAGCTCGGCTTCACTGTCGGGCTGGTTGAGAAGGCCAAGCTCGGAGGAACCTGCCTTCACAACGGATGTATCCCCACGAAAGCCCTGCTGCATTCAGCCGAGGTTGCAGACAGCGCGCGGTCCGCTGAGAAGTACGGCATCAAGGCCACCTTCGAATCCATCGACATGACGGCCGTGAACGCCTACAAGGACGGCATCATTGCCGGCAAATACAAGGGCCTGCAGGGACTCATCAAGTCCAAGGGCATTACCGTCATTGAAGGCGCAGGCCGGCTGACCGGACAGAACACCGTTGAGGTTGACGGCACCACCTACACCGGCAAGAACATCGTTCTTGCTACCGGCTCGTACTCACGTTCGCTCCCCGGTCTCGAAATCGGCGGCAAGGTCATCACCTCGGACCAGGCCCTCACCATGGACACCATCCCCTCAAGCGCGATCGTGCTTGGCGGCGGTGTTATCGGTTGCGAATTCGCCTCTGTCTGGAAGTCATTCGGCGTCGACGTCACCATCATTGAAGGCCTGCCATCGCTGGTTCCCAATGAAGATGCCGTGATCGTCAAGAACCTCGAGCGCGCTTTCAAGAAGCGCGGCATAAAGTTCAACACCGGCACCTTCTTCGAAAAGGTCGAGCAGAGCGAGGACGGCGTCAAGGTCATCCTCGCCGACGGCAAGACTTTCGAGGCGGATCTGCTGCTGGTTGCAGTCGGCCGCGGCCCCGTCACGGACGGCCTGGGCTACGAGGACGCCGGCATCACCCTCGACCGCGGTTTTGTTATCACCGACGAGCGTCTGCACACGGGTGTCGGCAACATCTACGCTGTGGGCGACATCGTCCCCGGCCTGCAGCTTGCGCACCGGGGCTATCAGCAGGGCATCTTTGTCGCGGAGGAAATCGCGGGGCTCAAGCCGGTCGTCGTTGAAGACATCAACATTCCGAAAGTCACCTACTGTGAACCGGAGATCGCTTCGGTCGGCCTCACTGAGAAGGCGGCCAAGGAGAAGTTGGGCGATGACAAGGTCGATACACAGGAATATAACCTCGCGGGCAACGGCAAGAGCTCCATTCTCGGTACCGGAGGCATCGTAAAGCTGGTCCGCGAGAAAGATGGTCCGATCGTCGGCGTCCACATGATCGGCACCCGGATGGGCGAGCAGATCGGCGAGGCCCAGCTCATTGTGAACTGGGAAGCTTACCCGGAGGACGTGGCCCAACTGGTTCACGCACACCCCACCCAGAACGAGTCCCTGGGCGAGGCCCACCTCGCCCTCGCCGGCAAACCGCTCCACGGCTGACCGCAGCTTCCGCTGCCGCTTGAACCTGCACCAACCTCCCATAAAGCATCACTGGCAACCTCACACCGACCGGCTGTTCCCGGTACCGGCGGTCGAAGGTAGAACGAACAAGGAGAACCGGACACCATGTCTGAATCCGTGAACTTACCGGCCCTGGGCGAGAGCGTCACTGAGGGTACCGTTACCCGTTGGCTCAAGCAGGTCGGCGACCGCGTTGAGGTTGACGAGCCCCTGCTCGAGGTCTCAACCGACAAGGTCGATACAGAGATCCCATCCCCGATTGCCGGTGTCATCGAGGAGATCCTTGTCGCCGAAGACGAGACCGCCGAGGTAGGTGCTCCTCTCGTGAAGATCGGCGACGGTTCGGGTGGTTCTGGAAGTTCGGATGACGGCGGGTCTGCTACGGAGGCTCCTGCAGAGGAAGACCAGCAGGAGCAGTCTGCGGAATCAGAGGGACAGGGCGGCGAAGAAGCAGCCGCCCCGGCCAAGGAACAGCCCTCAGATTCCGGTGGCAGCGAGGGCGGCGGACAGGGAACCGAAGTTACTCTGCCCGCGCTCGGAGAAAGCGTCACCGAAGGAACCGTCACGCGCTGGCTCAAGGCAGTCGGCGACGAGGTAGAGGTTGATGAGCCGCTCCTCGAGGTCTCCACCGACAAGGTAGACACCGAGATTCCCTCCCCCGTTGCCGGAACGCTGCAGGAGATCCGGGTCAACGAGGACGAGACTGCTGAAGTGGGATCTGTACTCGCCGTGATCGGCTCCGGCAGCGCCGCCCCAGCGCAGGCTGAGCCGAAGTCGGCCGAACCAGTTGCCGCTGCGCCTTCAACCGAGCGCGAGGAGCCCGCAGCTGAGCCGGCGGCCCAGACGGAGTCCCAGCCGGAACCGGCCAAGAGCGCCGAGCCGACTCCGGCCGAGGAAACTCCGGCACCCGCAGCCGCGCAGAAGCCGAAGGAGGAGTCCTTCGGAACGGATTCCGTATACGTCACTCCCCTGGTTCGCAAGCTGGCCAATCAGCACGGCGTGGATCTGGGCTCGATCAAGGGCACGGGCGTTGGCGGACGCATCCGCAAGCAGGATGTCCTCGAGGCTGCCGAAGCCGAGAAGACCCCGAAGCAGGAGACCCCGAGTGCTGCCTCAGCCGCAGCGTCACCCGCACCTGCTGCTCCGGCGGCCTCAAAGCTGCGTGGCACCGTAGAGAAGGCTCCGCGGATCCGCCAGACCATCGCACGGCGCATGCGGGAGTCGCTGGAAGCTTCTGCGCAGCTCACCCAAGTCATCGAGGTCGACATGACTCGAGTAGCCCGCCTCCGCTCGAAGGCCAAGGACAACTTCCAGGCGCAGAATGGAGCCAAGCTGACCTTCCTGCCTTTCATTGCCAAGGCAGTGACGGAGGCGCTGAAGCAGCACGCCAAACTGAATGCATCGTTCGACGAAGATGCCAAGGAAGTCACTTACCACGACGCCGAGCATCTGGCTATCGCGGTGGACACCGAAAAGGGCCTGCTGGTCCCGGTCATCAACGATGCCGGCAACCTCAATCTGGCTGGTCTTGCCAAGAAGATCGCCGATGTTGGTGCACGCACCCGCACCGGTCAGATCGGACCCGATGAGCTTTCCGGTGGAACCTTCACCATCACCAACATTGGTTCCGTCGGGGCCCTGTTCGACACTCCGATCATCAACCAGCCGCAGGTCGGCATCCTGGGAACAGGTGCCATCGTCAAGCGTCCGGTGGTGGTTACCGACGCTGACGGTGAAGACACCATCGCGATCCGTTCCATGATGTACCTGTGCCTCACCTATGATCACCGTCTGGTGGACGGCGCAGACGCGGGCAGGTTCCTGCAGTCGTTGAAGACCCGTCTTGAGGATGGGGCATTCGAGGCCGATCTCGGCCTGTAATCGCCACGGAAATGTAGAAGGCAGCGTTCCGGTTTCTCGGGGCGCTGCTTTCTGTCTTTCACGTGGCCGCACAGACTTCCCTGTCGAACTGATGGGGAAACACCGGACTTCCCGTCCGGTGCGCATGATTCAACCATTGAACAGGAGAACTCATGGCTACCACACGCTCAGCACACGCTATCTGGTCCGGCGATCTGCCCACTGGATCAGGGCAGGTATCACTCGACACGTCCGGCGTCGGCACCTACGACGTCACGTGGAAGGCCCGCGCGGAGCAGGCTGAAGGCAAGACGAGCCCGGAAGAACTGATTGCAGCTGCACACTCGGCATGCTTTTCCATGGCATTCAGCCTTGCGCTGAGTGAGGAAGGTAAGACCGCTGAGCGCATTGAGACCAATGCCGAGGTCGATTTCCAGCCGGGCGCCGGCATCACTGCCATCCGTCTGACGGTGAAGGCATCTGTGCCCGACCTGAGTGAGGAGGACTTCCAGCGCCTCGCAAACGATGCGAAGAACGGGTGCCCCGTGTCGCAGGCCCTCGCGGCTGTCAAGGACATTTCTCTGGACGCCACTCTCGAGTCCTGATCCCCGTACCACCACGCAATAAGCACGGCGCCCCCTTCACCGTCAGCGGTGAACGGGGCGCCCTGTGTATTGCCGGTATTCAGCGGCGGGGCGGGAGCGGCGGTGGAGCCAGGTTCGGGTAGTTGTTCCGGACCGGCGGCACGTCCGTAGGCAGTTCCTCCAGCATCTCGCGGAGAATACCGACGGCGTGCTCCAGCTGCGGATCCTCCTGGGAGGCGTAAGCGTGCGGTGGAAACGGCACCTCGATATCTGGATCCACTCCGTAGTTCTCCACGCCCCAGTCCACGCCTCCGGTCATCCAGAAGGCGTAGCGGGGTTGCGTGACACCGGTACCGTCAGCCAGCTTGAACCGCCCGTCAATCCCGACGACGCCGCCCCACGTGCGCGTACCGATGACCGGCCCGATGCCCCGAAGCTTCGCGACCTGCGTGATGATGTCGCCGTCGGACCCTGCGAACTCATCGGTCAGGATCACTACGGGGCCACGGGGTGCGTGCGCGGGGTAGGTTCCGGGCTGTTCGCCTCGCGGAAGCGACCAGGCAGTGACCTTGCGTCCGATGAGTTCCGCCACCAATTGCGACGTGTGCCCTCCGCGATTGCGACGCACATCGATGATGAGCCCGTCACGAGCGGTCTCGCGGTCGAGGTCCCTGTGCAGCTGCGCCCACCCGCGTGCAACCATGTCGGGGATGTGGAGGTATCCGAAGCGCTCGTCGGAGGCCTCGTGCACGATCGTGCGGTTCGCGTTCACCCAGTTCTGGTAGCGGAGCCGTTCTTCGCTGCGCAGCGGGACGACCGCCACTCTGCGCATTGCAGGCTGACCGCCGTCGTCGTCGTGTCTTGCGACCGTGAGCTCAACAGCGCGCCCGCCCGCTCCGGTCAGAAGGACAGACGGGCCAAGTTCGGGAGGAACAGGAACGCCGTCGACCGCCTGGATGATATCTCCGGGTTCCACGGCCACTCCGGGAGCAGCCAGCGGCGCGGCCGCCTGCGGGTCCGACGATTCGCCGGCGAAGATACGGTCCACCCGCCAGCCGCGCTCGGACCGACTGAGCTCGGCACCGAGGAAACCCTGCGCGCCGGCGCCCGGCTCGCTGACAAGTGCCGGGGTTACATAGGCGTGGGACGTACCGAGTTCACCATGAAGCTCCCAGAGGACATCCACAAGGTCATCGTGTGACCCGATGCGGTCCAACAGCGGCCGGTAGCGATCACCTACAGTCTCCCAGTCAAGGCCTCCCATGTCCTCGGCCCAGAAGAAGTCCCTCTGGAGACGCCAGGCGTCCTCGAAAGCCTGACGCCATACGCTGGGCGGATCGAGCAGAACGCGGATGCGGTTGAGGTCCACAGTGACCCGCTCGGTTGAATCAGGATCAGCCGGACCGGACGTCGGCACCGCTGTAACGGCTCCGGCGCGGATGACCACAGCCCGTTTGCCGTCGCCGCTGACCTCAAAGGAGTCCGCCTCCTGCACCAGCGTTATCGTTTCCCGCTTGACCATGTCGAAGCGTTCGAGCCGCTTGGCAGGCTCCTTGGCATCGGTGGTGGCGCGGCCGTCTCCGGTGATCCCCATTGTGTCGGCTGCTACCCAGAGCAGCGCGTTCTCGATGGCCCGCAGGCCCTCATACGACCCCTGCGGCACCGGCACAGGGATGATCCGTTCGGCAAGGCGTTCCGCCGCAACCTCGACGACAGGCCCGGACTCGTCCTTCTCGGCAGCAGGCGCCGGCCGGTCGTGAACTGCCGGTCCGAACGGTGAAGCCGTACCGGCAGCAAGCGCCACTAGGAACGGTTTGGTTGAGCTGGGAAAGCTGAGATCGAAACGGTGGGTGTCATACACCGGATCGAAGCTGCGGTCTGAAAGGAAGGCAATGAACCGGCAGTCGGGCGTGAATGACGGCGCGTGGTCACGGAAGCGCCCATCGGTTACGTTGAGGATCTGTGCATCCCTAGCGGCTCGGGCCAACCGGATGCGGGTGCGTGCTCCCTCGCCCGTTACGGGCTCCGCCCAGACCAGCCAGGCGGAGTCAGGAGAGAATGCGAGGTCGTCGATTGCGCCGTGGGACGTCGTCGACAGGGTGAAGAAATCGGCGCTGCCCACCTCATGGACGAGTATTTCCCCCATCTCGCCTGCGACCGCGATGACCTTGCCATCGGGACTCACCGCAAGATTGCTCGCCCTGAACTTCCCTTCAAAGGGAATGCGGGACAGTGCGGCGCTGCCGGCCTGGTCCTGCGCGACGACGACGGCGGCGTCCGGCGCTCCAGCATCAGCAGTGGGGTCCGGCTCGGCAGCCTCCTGGTCTCCGCTGGAACCATCCCGTTGGGCAGCCGGCACGGGCGCCGGCAAACCGTCATCCGCTGTGCGGGCTTCCGGAAGGCCATGATCGTTCCCGGCAGGAAGGTCGACCTCGAACACATTGCGGATGTACAGCGACTCTTCACCGTCATGGTCAGCAATGTACGCAACTCTGTCAACTCCCATGGGCTTGCCGAGCCGGGCACGCACGCCCGCGGTTGCGTCCACAACCCTGGAAGGCCCGTCACGATGGGTGAGCAGGTGGAGAGTTCCGTGCGACTCAACGACGCTGGCCCGCCCGTCATCGACCGGAACTGCGGCTGCAAGATGGCGCGCGACGTTGAGCGGCTGGGGGCGGCGGCCGGTGGAAGCCGAACCCAGCGTGATGTCCAAAAGCTGCGCTTCGGTGTCGAGTTTGTCGAGAAGCCAAAGCGTTCCCGCCGATTCGTACACCACACGACTCCCATCAGTGCTTGCGTGCCGAACGTAGAACTCCTCATGGTCCGTGTGGCGCCGAAGGTCCTGGCCGTTCGCACTCACCGAATAAAGGTTGCCGTATCCCTCGTGGTCGGACAGAAACGCCAGCCGCCCGCCAACCCACATGGGATCCGCCAGGTTGCCGTCCAGTTCGGGAAGGAAGCGGCTAAAATCACCCGACCCGTCCGCATCGATCCAGAACTTGCCCGCAGTACCCCCGCGGTAGCGCTTCCACCAGGCCTGTTCCCGGGTGATCACGCTGCCGATGACGACAGGACGCTCATCCCCGACCGCTTCGCCGTAGACGATGGCGTCGAGGGGTCCGTAGGGCACAACGCTGCCCGGGGAACCATCGGCAGGCAGTTTGTACGCCCAGGTGTGCCGTGGGTCCTCGTGGCGGAATGCGCTCGTTGCAATGATCTGACCGTCCGCGGTGAAACCCTTCACCCTGGTGCTCTGGTGGCCCCAGTATGTGAGTCGGCGAAAATTGCCGCCGTCGGTATCGGCTGCAACAATCTCGGGTGCAGCGCCCTGTACCACTGTCCACGCGATGGTGGACCCGTCAGGCGAAAATCTCGGACTCCGCACTGGCTGCTGGAGCGCCGATATCCGCCAGGCGCGTCCTCCGGACACCGGAGCAACCCAAATGTCGTTTTCTGCTGCGAATGTGACGAGATCACCGGACAGATGCGGATAGCGCAGATAGTGAGAGGGAGCCATTACCCGATCATAACCACACGGGAGTAGGGCTCTCAGACGCCGCCCTGGTTGTGCACACCGGCGATTTTCCACGTCTCCTCCTGCTTCACGAGCACAAAGACGAGTTCCTGCGGCGTCGAATCGGTGACCTGGCGCACCGCTGCGCCTGCGCTGTCCATCTCCGTGTATCCCGACATGATCACCGTCGCACTCACGGCTGTTGCGCCTTCCGGAACGTTGATCGAGTACGTGAGAACTGCCTCCTGAAGGCGGATGCTCAGACCCCTGAATACGTGGCCGCGCTCATTGAGCCCCGACAGGAGCTCCTGGTCAGCCTTCATTGCCTCTGATTCGTTGACGTTCACGTGTGACAGGAGCCCGGCATTTCCAGTTGTCAGGACCATTGCTCTCACTGTTATAAGGGCGGAAAGGGCCTTAACCGGATCCGCGTCGTCCAGCCTTTCCCGCATCTCGGCAGAGAGTTCCGTGCCCGGCGCCTGTCCAGTCGAACCGCTCTTCGCTCCGCTCACTTCCTCAACCGCTACTGGCTCCTGAGCCGCCCCACCCGTTGTTAGTCCGATCTCTTTGAGAAGGTACGGGCCGCCCAGCAGCGCTCCGCACAGCACAAGCAGTGCGGCAGCGACCCGCGGCACCGCTGCGCTCGGAGGGATGCGTGGCTGCCGAAGAACCCGTACTCTTCGGCGACCCGCCTCTCGGGGCTGGGGGCGTAACTCAACACCCCGCGGTGCGGGCCTGCTTGAGCGAAACCGCTCGAGAACCACGGAAAACCCGCGCCGTGGACTCTCCACTTTGTTGGCTGCAGCGCGCCGGGTAAGCAGCTCAGGGAGAACAGAGGGATGCACCGCAGTTACGAGGTCCAGAGGCTGCGGAGCTGCCGAGCGCAAGACAGTCTCCGCCATTTCGGCAGCGGTGGGGCGTTCTTCCGAATCTTCGTGTAACCCGGCTTCAAGAATGTGGAGCAGTTCCAGCGGTACTTCAGGCACGAGCAAGCTGAGCGGCGCCCGGTCCGTCCCCCGTCCGGGCGGGCTCCCGGTTAGCGAGTACCAGCCGACCGCAGCGAGCGAGAACACATCGGAGGCGAAACCGGCGGCATGGCCTTCTCCATGGGCTTCTTCACCGAAACCCGGTGTGCCGGCGGCACGTACATTCGCTTCACCGAGAAGGCGGCCCACTCCCAGGTCAGCGAGTAGCGGTCTCCCTTCTGCCGTGAACAACACATTTCCCGGCGACACATCACCGTGCTGAACGGATGCGGCGTGGAGGAATGCCAGCGCCTGGGCAATCGGCGCGAGGACGGTGATACATTCGCCGACGCTCAAGCGCCCGCGGGCTGTCACGAGATTCAGCAGCGAACCGCCACCGGCGTATTCCATGAGGATCGCCGAGCCCTGGTCCGTGGAGACGACGCCATGGATTCCCAGGAGGTGTGGGTGGTCCAGTGTGCCCAACACTGTGCTCTCCCGATTGAGCTGTGCCAGCTGTTCCTCGTCGTCCGGGGGGCCGGGAAATACTTTCAGTGCCCTGCTGGCACCTGTGCGCTCCTCCTCTACCAACCAGACTCGTGAGCTTCTGCCAACGCCGAGCAGCCTCCTGGTACGGTAACCGCCTAGCCTCGGGGGCGCTTGCGGCTCGGGGTTGCACGTGGACCCCGCTGCCTGCCCAGCTGCGGTTTGGCGAAGGAAATTATCCATAATCACCAGTCTTGGCCATCACCGTTCACCGTGCAGGAGTTATCCACACCCCCTCCATCTCTGCGAATGTGAGAACACCGCTGCCCGGGTCTACCCTTGAGGAATGACTCTGGAGTTCGCCCGAATCGGATTCGACCCCCACTTCGTCGACTATCTCGAAGGATGGGACCGGCAGAAGGCTCTGCATGAATCGGTTGTTGCAGGGACGTCGCCGAGTACCGTTCTCCTCCTCGAGCACTCCCCCGTATACACCGCGGGAAAACGGACCGAAGAGCACGAAAAGCCTTTCGACGGCACTCCCGTTGTTCCAGTGGACCGGGGCGGCAAACTGACCTGGCACGGACCGGGCCAGCTGGTGGGCTATCCCATCCTTGCCCTTCCCGAACCCACCCGCGTCGCTGACTACGTGGGCATCCTCGAGGATGTCATCATTGCCGTTTTGAGCGACTACGGCATCACGGGCATTCGTATCGAGGGGAGGTCGGGCGTGTGGCTGGCCGCCGATCACCGCGGACCGGCACGGAAGATTGCTGCCATCGGAATTCGCATCAACCGGCGGGTGACTATGCATGGATTTGCAATCAACTGCAGTAATGACCTCTCGCCTTTCGCCCAGATCGTGCCCTGCGGAATCACGGACGCCGGAGTAACGAGCATCTCCCAGGAACTCGGCCGGACGGTGTTGCCCGCCGACATCGTTTCTCGGATCGAAGAAGAACTGCGCAACAATGAGACGTCACTGGTGCTCGGTGCCGAAGGCAACCCCCTAGTACCCGGGACAGCACAGGCCGTCGCCAACGACCGGCCGGAAGGAGCTTTACTGTGAGTCTGGCCCCCGAGGGAAGACGCCTGCTGCGCGTCGAAGCACGTAACGCAGCCGTTCCAGTCGAGCGCAAGCCTGACTGGATCAAAGCCAAGGTAAATATCGGTCCCGAATTCGTGGCCATGAAGAACCTGGTGAAAAAGGAAGGACTGCACACCGTCTGCGAGGAAGCGGGATGTCCCAACATTTTCGAATGCTGGGAAGACCGGGAAGCAACATTCCTGATCGGCGGCTCCGAATGCACCCGACGCTGTGACTTCTGCCAGATTGACACCGGACGGCCGGCTCCTCTTGACCGCAGTGAGCCGTTCAAGGTTGCCCAATCGGTCCAGTCAATGAACCTGCGTTACGCAACGGTCACAGGAGTGGCACGCGACGACCTCGAGGACGAGGGAGTGTGGCTCTACGCCGAGACCATCCGCCAGATCCATGCGCTCAACCCGGGAACCGGCGTCGAGATTCTGATTCCTGACTTCTCGGGCAATCCGGAACACATCACCGGCATCTGCGAGGCACGCCCGGAGGTCTTCGCGCACAATGTGGAGACAGTCCCGCGCATCTTCAAGCGAATTCGTCCCGCGTTCCGTTACGAGCGTTCGCTGGATGTCATCACGCAGGGCAGAGACCAGGGCATGGTCACGAAGTCCAACCTCATTCTCGGCATGGGCGAGACCCGCGCCGAAATCTCGGAAGCGCTCCGGGACCTTCACGCTGCCGGCTGCGATCTGATCACCATCACCCAGTATCTGCGTCCCAGCGAACGACACCTCCCGGTGGACCGCTGGGTCAAACCACAGGAATTCGTGGAGCTTCAGCAGGAGGCAGACGAGATCGGCTTCCTGGGTGTCATGAGCGGCCCATTGGTTCGATCCTCCTACCGCGCTGGCCGGCTCTGGGCACGGGCGATGCGCAAGAAGGGTCTCGAGCTCCCACCGGAGCTGGCCCACATCGAGGACTCGGGAAGCACCCTCCAGGAAGCGTCCAGCCTCCTCGCCGGGTAACACGGCAACAGCTGATCCATCAGTTCATCGGACGTTCGCGCCAACGCGCGAACGTCCGATGCGCGTTGGGTATCCCGTAGACTTAAGGCACTATGGCCAACAGTACTGACAACAGTTCCAGCACTCCTTTCGACGCTGACGGATCGAAGCGACGGCGCCGTCCTTTCTCGCGTAAACCGAAGGCGGACAAACCCCCGAAGAAGCCGGGGACATTCAAGCGGATCGGTGAAGTGTTCGCGATGACGCGGCGCAACGATCCCAACGTTGTCTGGATTATGGTGCTGGCCTTCCTGGCCGTAGTTGCCGTCGGACTCCTCGTCGGATTCCTCATCAACAACGTAATCACTATGCTCCTCATCGCCGTCCCGCTGGCATTCCTGGCTGCACTCTTCATTCTGTCCAGGCGCGCGGAACGCGCTGCCTTCGCGCAGATCGAGGGAAAGCCCGGAGGTGCAGGAGCGGCCCTCAGCGTGTTGCGCCGTGGCTGGATCCTGAAGGATGAGCCGGTGGCTGTGAACGCCCGCACCCAGGATGCCGTCTTCCGCGCAATCGGACGCCCGGGGATCGTACTCGTCGCCGAAGGTCCGATCACCCGCGTCAAGCCGCTGGTCAACGCGGAGCGGGTCAAAATGAACAGGATCGTTCCTGGTGTCCCGGTCCACGTGGTACACGCCGGCAAAGGCGAAGGCCAGGTCCCACTGCAGCGCCTCTCCAAGACGCTGCAGAAGATGAAGAAGAACCTCACCAAACAGGAAGTATCCGCCGTCGACAAGCGTCTCAGCGCGCTTGCAACACGGATGCCCATCCCCAAGGGCGTAGATCCCTTCAAAGCGCGCCCGGACCGCAAGGCAGCCCGGGGCCGCTAGATGAGCGGGCCGGTGCTCCTGATCCGCACCGGCTAAGTACGCACCAGCGCTAGATCCGCACCAGCACCGTGCCGACGGCCCGGTCATGCAATCCGCGCTGATCCTCATCGAAAACCACCGCGGGAATCACCAGACAGATCAAAAGCGTGCGCACGATGGCGGCGCCGAGGCCAGCTGGCTTGCCTTCCAGTCTCTGTACCTGCATGTCGAAGGCGCGGTGCCCAATGCTGTATCCGAGCGTGCCGACCAGCAGCATCTGTTCAAGCGCGAAAATGCCGAGTGTTGCCAAGCTGTCGTAGTTGAAGAATGCTGCCGAGATCAGGCTGCTCAGCGCCCAGTCGACTAAAAGTGCACCCAGCCTGCGTCCCGGGCGGGCAATGGACCCGGCGCCGACCCTCGGCCTGCCGAGGCGCTGACCAGGCCAGTGGCCTTCACCACGCGACGGAGGCCCTTCCAGCCAAGAACTGATGTCTCTGCGGTCTATCACCTCTCCACTCTACCTGCGTGCCTCGCCGCCCCGAGGGCTCGCGAACGGGCACACGCCGGCAGCATACGCCGCCGCAACCAGTGGTGTGCCGAGAGGAGTGCAGTGTAGAAACCGATAGGGTGTAACACGAGCACCGATGCGCGGCGCCCCACTTAAGTTACATGCCGGAAACATTTGCGACACCAGTGGGTAACTGCGCATTCATAGTGTGGAGGCTGTTGCGACCGCAGCAGGTTAAGCCTTGCGGCGTTTCCCCCGCGCTACCGGCCCCGGTCGCTCTCCCCCGAATATGCGTTAGGAGCATAATCCGATGTTCAAAAATGCGGACGAAGTCCTCAAGTACATCGCCGACGAAGATGTGAAGTTTGTCGATATTCGTTTCACCGATCTTCCAGGCGTGCAGCAGCACTTCAACGTCCCTGCGAAGTCCGTCGATGCTGACTTCTTCATCCACGGCCAGCTGTTCGACGGATCGTCCATCCGCGGTTTCCAGGGCATTGCGGAATCCGACATGCAGCTGATTCCGGACGTTACCACCGCATTCATCGACCCGTTCCGGATCGAAAAGACCCTTGCGCTGAACTTCTCCATCGTGAATCCCCGCACCGGTGACCCTTACCACCGCGATCCGCGTGGCGTCGCCGAGCGTGCGGAGGCGTACCTGGCATCGACTGGCATCGCGGACACCGCGTTCTTCGCTCCCGAGGCAGAGTTCTACATCTTCGAGAACGTTCAGTACGAGTCCAGCCCGCAGGGCAGCTTCTACAAGGTCGACTCGATCGAAGCGCCGTGGAACACCGGCCGTGAGGAAGTCGGCGGCAACCTCGGCTACAAGACCCCGTTCAAGGGCGGCTACTTCCCCGTAGCTCCCGTGGACAAGCAAGCTGACCTCCGCGACGCAATGTGTGTCGAGCTGGACGCGGTCGGCCTTGAGGTTGAGCGTTCGCATCACGAGGTCGGCGGTGCAGGTCAGGCCGAGATCAACTACAAGTTCACCACCATGGTGCACGCAGCTGACGACCTGCAAAAGTTCAAGTACATCATCAAAAATGTTGCCAACGCTTGGGGGAAGTCAGCGACGTTCATGCCCAAGCCGATCTTCGGCGACAACGGGTCCGGCATGCACTGCCACCAGTCACTGTGGAGCAACGGCGATCCGTTGTTCTACGACGAGCGTGGCTACGCCGGGCTCTCGGATCTTGCCCGCTGGTACATCGGCGGGCTCCTCAAACACGCTTCGGCAGTACTCGCCTTCACCAACCCGACGGTCAACTCGTACCGCCGTCTGGTCAAGGGCTTTGAGGCCCCCGTCAACATGGTGTACTCGCAGGGTAACCGATCGGCCGGCATCCGGATCCCGATCACCGGTTCCAACCCGAAGGCGAAGCGCATCGAGTTCCGCGCTCCGGATCCGTCCTCCAACCCTTACCTGGCCTTCGCGGCGCAGCTGATGGCCGGCCTTGACGGAATCAAGAACCGGATCGAGCCGGCGGACCCGATCGACAAGGACCTCTACGAGCTCCCCGCCGAGGAGGCCAAGGACATCCAGAAGGCTCCGGGTTCCCTCGAGGAAGCGCTCCTGGCCCTGGAAGCCGATAACGAGTTCCTTCAGGCAGGCGGTGTATTCACCCAGGACCTGATCGACACCTGGATCGCGTACAAGCGCGAAGTGGAGATCACCCCGCTCGCCCTACGCCCGAACCCGTATGAGTTCGAGCTGTACTACGGCGTCTAATAAGACAGACAACAGCAGAAGGGTCGCATTTCGGTGCGGCCCTTCTGCTGTTTAAGGTGCGACGGCGTCAGTCGCCGTAGCCGTAGAAATAGCGCTCGAAAATCGCGCGACTCCGGCGGGTCAACCGCAGATAGTCCTCTTCAAGCTGCGTCCCTTTCCCCGGTCCGTAGCCGCACCAGCGGGCCACCGCTTCGAGGTCGCGGCGGGAGGACGGCAACACATCGGACTGCTTGCCACCCCACACAGTGTTAGCAGCCCTCACACGGGAGGCGAGCCGCCAGCTCGCTCGCAGGGTAGCGACGTCGTCGGCCGGCAGGAGCCCGTGCTCCTCCGCCGCCACCATCGCCTCTAGGGTTGAGGTGGTCCGCAGCGCCGGTATACCGCGGGCGTGCTGCAATTGCAGTAGCTGGATGAGCCACTCAACGTCACTCAGCCCTCCTCTGCCCAGCTTCAGATGGCGCGATGGGTCCGCGCCGCGCGGCAGCCGTTCGGATTCCATGCGCGCCTTGATGCGCCGTATCTCGCGCAGGTCGGCTTCCGTAACGTCCCGCTCGTAGCGCAGCGGATCAATGAGCTGCACAAAGTCGGCGGCCAGCTGGTCATTGCCTGCCATGGGCAGCGCGCGCAGCAGTGCCTGCGACTCCCAGACCAGGGACCAGCGCCGGTAGTACTCACGGAAAGACTCCAGGGAGCGCACCATGGGTCCCTGCTTGCCCTCTGGCCGCAGGTCCGCGTCCACCTCGAGGACCCGTTCCGCGAGTATCGGCGGCGTGCAGGGCTGCTGCAGTAGCTGGCGCAGTTGACCGACGATTCCCTCGGCCTGGGTCTGCGCGGCCGCGGGGTCGGCTCCGTCACGCGGCCGGTGCACATACATGACGTCGGCGTCGGATCCATAGGTGATCTCGCGTCCGCCCTGGCGTCCCATGGCGATGACGACGACGTCGGTCAGCGGTTGCTCCCCGGCGTACACCTCCGCTTCGGCAACGTTGAGCGCGCCGAGGACGGCCGCCCGATCGGCGTCCGCCAGCGCCGGACCCACATCCTCCTGAGTCAGCAACCCTGAGCTGTCCGCGATTGCGATCCGCAAAATCTCCCGGCGCCGGATCAGCCGGATGAGGCGCATCGCCTCCTTTGGTGCTGGGTGTCGGGACATCTTTGACTGGATTTCCTGCCATTGAGTCTCGAACGGCAGCGGCAACAGCTTTTCGTCGGAGCCAAGCCACTTTGTCGATTCAGGAGAGACCTCGAGCAGGTCTGTGATGAAACGACTTGAGGAAAGAATGTGACACAAACGCTCGGCTGCGGCCCTCGAGTCTCTGAGCATCCCCAGATACCAGTGCGTCTCCCCCAGCGACTCGCTCAGGCGCCGGAATCCGAGCAGGCCGGCGTCCGGGTCCACGCCGTCGGCGAGCCAGTCAAGGAGCACCGGCAGCAACTGCCGCTGCAACGCCGACCGACGGCTGATCCCCGTGGTCAATGCCTCAATATGGCGCATCGCTCCGCGCGGATCTAGATAGCCGAGCGCCGCCAGCCGGGCGCGGGCGGCCTCCGGCGTCAGACGGACCTCGTCAGCACTGAGGTTTGCCGCGGCGTTCAGCAGCGGCCGGTAGAAGATCGCTTCATGCAACCGCCGCACAAGCCGCTTGGTCTGGTGCCACTGTTCGGTGAGCGCAGCCGCCGTCGGGCGCGTCTCCAGCAGGGAGCTGGCCGAAGATTTCGCCAGCGCCTTGAGGTTCGCCTCATCCTCAGGCATGAGGTGGGTGCGGCGCATCTGAACGAGCTGAATTCGGTGTTCAAGCACACGGAGGAACCGGTAAGCCTCATCGAACTCCCGGGCATCCCGCCGACCGATATAGCCCGCCGAACTCAGCGCTGCTATTGCTGCCGTAGTGGCTCGGGTACGGAGTGATTCATCAACTTTGCCGTGGACCAGCTGCAGCAGCTGCACAGTGAATTCGACATCCCGAAGGCCGCCCGCGCCCAACTTCAGCTGCCGGTTGACCTCGTGGGACGGGATATTGTCCGTGACCCGCCTTCTCATTCCCTGCACCGACTCGACGAAACCCTCGCGTTCCGACGACGTCCAGACCAGGTCGGATACCGCCGCAGCATAACTCGCGCCCAGCCCCGGATCACCTGCGATGGGACGGGCCTTGAGCAGCGCCTGGAACTCCCAGGTCTGAGCCCAGCGCGCGTAGTACATCAGATGCGAGTCGAGGGTGCGGACCAGTGGGCCGTCCTTGCCCTCGGGGCGCAGGTTCGCGTCGACCTCCCAGAGCCCCGGTTCCCGGCCAGCCGAGGTCACTGCGCGCGAGATGCCCGCCGCAAGGCTTGTCCCAATCCGGACGGCGGTGTCCTCTCCCAGACCATCCGCCTCGATGACATAGATGACGTCGACGTCGGAGATGTAGTTGAGTTCGCCTGCCCCGCATTTGCCCATCCCGATCACGGCCAGCCGGACGGACGCAATATCCCCGGAAGGGAAGGTCGCCGCAAGTTCCGCGCGTGCGACCGCGAGAGCTGCTTCGAGCGCCGCTGCCGCGAGGTCGGCAAGTTCCTGTCCGACAGATGGAAGGAAATCGGTCGGCGACGCAGCACCAAGGTCCCGAATGGCCAGTTCAGTGAGATGGCGACGGTAGCGCGTTCGCAAGGCGCGGTACGCTTCCTCCCCCGTCTGAGCGGCTACGGGATTACTGTCCCGGGCGTCTGCGCCGACGGAATCCAGCAGGGAGGTCCGCAGTGATGCTGCGTCCACCCTTCCGGGTTCAGCGCTGGTCCTCATCCGGACCACATCGGCGTGCTCCGGATGACGCATCAGGAATTCCGCGAGAGCTTCGGAGGCTCCGAGCAGGCGGAACAGCGCTTCCGGGTCAGCGTCGTCCTCCTGCAACAGGTCGCGAATCCCCGGCTGGACCGCGAGCAGTCGCACGAGTGACTGGAGCGCAAGGTCGGGATTCGCGGCATGGATGAGCCCTGCGAAGAGCCTGTCCTCGGGGATATCGCGAAGTTCGGCAGCGGCGAGGAAGCGGCTGCTCTTGTCGAGGTCCGTGAATCCCCTGCTGATCAGTTCCCTGTTCAGGCTCATGTACTGCTTCTTTCGGGCTAGAGGATCCCGAGGTTGCGCCTCAGTTCGTAAGGGGTCACCTGGATCCGGTAGTCATGCCACTCGGCACGTTTGTTGCGGAGAAAATTCTCATACACCTGCTCGCCGAGGATTTCGGCAACCAGTTCGGAATCCTCCATGGCACGGACGGCGTCGTGCAGGCTGGCCGGCAACGGATCGTGGCCCATTGCACGCCGTTCCGCTGCTGTGAGGCTCCAGACGTCGTCTTCGGCTCCGGGCGGCAGATCGTAGCCCTCTTCAATACCCTTCAGGCCCGCACCGAGCAGCACAGAGTATGCAAGGTAAGGGTTGGTGGCCGAGTCTATGCCGCGGTACTCGATGCGTGCGGACTGGCCCTTGTTCGGCTTGTACAGCGGGACCCGCACCAGGGCGGATCGGTTGTTGTGTCCCCAGGACAGGTAGCTCGGAGCTTCACCGCCGCCCCACAGGCGTTTGTAGGAGTTGACGAACTGGTTCGTTACTGCGGTGAATTCAGGTGCATGGTGCAGGATGCCGGCGATGAACTGGCGTGCCGTTTTCGAGAGCTGGAACTCGGCGCCCGCTTCGAAGAACGCATTGGTGTCACCCTCGAACAGCGAAAAGTGTGTGTGCATGCCGGAGCCGGGGTGGTCGGAGAAAGGCTTGGGCATGAACGTTGCGTAGCTGTTCTGCGTCAGCGCCACCTCCTTGATCACCGTGCGGAACGTCATGATGTTGTCTGCGGTCTGCAGTGCGTCGGCGTAGCGGAGGTCGATCTCGTTCTGCCCCGGGCCTGCCTCATGGTGGCTGAACTCGACTGAAATGCCGACTGACTCGAGCATCGCGACGGCGGTCCGCCGGAAGTCCTGGGCAACCCCGCCGGGTACGTGGTCGAAGTATCCCGCCTGATCCACGGGAACGGGCTGGCCGTCCGGGCCAAGCTCGTCCGACTTGAGCAGGTAGAACTCGATCTCTGGGTGCGTGTAGCACGTGAAACCCATGTCGGCGGCTTTGGCCAGGGTCCGCTTCAGCACTCCACGCGGATCGGCCGACGACGGCTGGCCGTCGGGAGTGAGGATGTCGCAGAACATCCGGGACGTCTGCTCTTTCTCACCGCGCCACGGAAGAATCTGGAAGGTGGAGGGATCCGGCTGGGCGAGCATGTCCGACTCGAAGACCCGCGCCAGCCCTTCGATCGAGGATCCGTCGAAGCCGAGGCCCTCCTCGAACGCACCCTCTACCTCCGCCGGCGCGAGCGCCACCGACTTCAGCGAGCCAACGACGTCGGTGAACCAGAGCCGCACGAAACGGACGTCACGTTCCTCGATGGTGCGTAGGACGAACTCCTGCTGACGATCCATTCCAACCTCTTTCCCACTTCACAGCTTTTCCCACTGCCCGTCGGCCGCGACGGTCTCCCGCACAACCGGAGCGTCTGCTCCGCAGTCCGCTGCTCACTTTACTGACAATGCCACGCCAACGCGGAACCTCGTCCCCCGGAACCACGCCCCGTACAGTATGCGGGGCTTGTGTTACGCGGGCATTACCCGTGAAGTAGGCTCGTGGTCATGAATTCCGCGGAAATCCCAGCCCCTTACGGCACCGGATCGCTGCCCGGCAGCACGCCGTCCTCCCCGCCGGTGGCCCGGATCCGGACCCATCATCTGCAGGCCGCGAAAGACGAGGGCAGGCGCTTTGCCATGCTCACAGCCTACGACCAGTACGCTGCCGAGATTTTCGATGCTGCCGGTATAGAGGTGCTCCTTGTCGGGGACTCAGCGGCGAACAACGTATTGGGTCACGCCACCACCCTGCCTATCACTCTCGACGAGATGATCCTGTTCTCCCGAGCAGTGGCAAGGGGCGCGAGCCGCGCGCTTGTGATCGCGGACCTGCCGTTCGGGAGCTATGAGGTTTCTCCTGCGCAGGGCGTCGAATCGTCCGTTCGTCTGATGAAGGAAGGCCTCGTGCACGCCGTGAAGATGGAAGGTGGAGCCAATTACGCGGATACTGTGCGCGCCATCGTCCGTGCAGGCATTCCCGTTATGGCTCACGTCGGCTTCACGCCGCAGAGCGAGCATTCACTCGGCGGCTACCGCGTCCAGGGCAGGGGCGACGCCGCCCGGCAAGTGGTTGACGACGCCGTCGCCCTCGCCGAAGCGGGAGCCTTCTGCGTGCTGATGGAAATGGTGCCCGCCGACGTCGCGGCTGAAATTGACCGGACGGTCAGTGTGCCGACCATCGGTATCGGGGCGGGTTCGGCAACCACCGGGCAAGTGCTGGTGTGGCAGGACATGGCCGGCATGCGCTCGGGTAAGCAGGCCAAGTTCGTCAAACAGTTCGCGGATGTCCGCTCGGTCCTCGCCGATGCTGCCCGTGCTTACGGCGACCAGGTCCGGGACGGGAGTTTTCCCGGCCCGGAGCACAGTTTCTAGGCAGACCCCTTTGGGGTCCGCGGCGCGCTATTCTTCATCCTGAGCCTCCCAGGCCCGGTTGCGCTCCTGTACCTTTTCCAACGCCCGCTCCGCTTCCGCCCGTGTGGGGTATGGCCCAATGAGCTGGCTCCAGTCGGACTGTGCGTCCTCTTCAACCTCATGCGTTCGGACGTTATACCAGTACTCCACCATCGCGGCCTCCTTAGTCTTACTTTCACTTTCGGCTCCGTGGTTCCACACCGATAGGATCTAGCGTATGCCCCACCATTCCTCTACCGCACCCGTCGGCACGCTCACGCAGGGGACCCTCAGCCCTCCCCGCAAGGTGCCGTCGTCGATTCAGCGCCCGGAGTATGTGGGCCGGCCGGGTCCCGCGAAGTTCGAAGGGTCCGAGGTCAAGTCCCCTGAGATGATCGAGCGGATCCGTCGGGCGGGCAAGATCGCAGCACAGGCTATTCAGGAGGTCGGCCGCCACATCAAGCCGGGCGTCACCACAGATGAGCTGGATGCAGTCGGGCACCAGTTCATAATCGACCATGGAGCCTACCCGTCCACGCTCGGTTACCGCGGGTTCCCGAAGTCGCTGTGCTCCTCGCTCAACGAGGTCATCTGTCACGGCATTCCAGACTCGACTGTGCTCACCGACGGCGACATCATCAACATTGACATCACCGCCTACATTGACGGTGTGCACGGGGACACCAACTACACGTTCCTGGTCGGCGAGGTCGACGAAGAATCGCGTCTGCTGGTCGAGCGCACCCAGGAGTCCCTGAACAGGGCAATCAAGGTGGTTGCGCCCGGGCGCGAAATAAACGTCATCGGCCGTGCCATTGAGTCCTACGCGAAGAGGTTCGGCTACGGTGTTGTGCGGGACTTCACAGGTCACGGAGTCGGCGAAGCCTTCCACACGGGGCTGATCATTCCCCATTATGATGCCGCGCCGGCCTACAACCGGATCATCGAACCCGGGATGGTCTTCACCATTGAACCCATGCTTACCCTCGGAACCATCGAGTGGGACATGTGGGCCGATGACTGGACCGTCGTTACCAAGGACCGGAAGCGCACCGCCCAGTTCGAGCACACGCTGGTGGTGACCGAGACCGGCGCCGACGTGCTGACGCTCCTCTAGCAAGACCAGCAGCACTTGCGCGCCACCCTGTGCGCTGACCGAACACACTCGAAACGATCCCTGGAGAATCATGGGCAAGAACAGCGACAAGAAGAAGGACGGCAGGAAGCTGCCCTCCACGGTTATTGGTATTGATATCGGCGGCACCGGCATCAAGGGCGGCATTGTCGACCTTGCCGCCGGGGCGATTCTGGGCGATCGATTCCGTGTGGAGACGCCGCGGCCGGCCACACCGGAGGCAGTCGCCGTCGTCGTCGCCGACATCGTCGCCGAGCTGTCCACCCGGGAAGGTGCGCCGCCGCAATCGCTGCCCATCGGAGTGACCTTCCCGGCGATCATCCAGCACGGTGTTGCACGCTCAGCGGCCAACGTCGACGAGAGCTGGATCGACACCGACGTTGATGCCCTGTTCACCAGGGTCCTTGGCCGTGATGTGCACGTCATCAATGACGCGGACGCCGCCGGTCTTGCAGAGGTTCAGTACGGTGCCGGCAAGGGCGTCAACGGTACGGTCCTTGTGATCACCCTCGGCACCGGCATAGGTTCGGCCTTCATCTTCGACGGCAAGCTCGTTCCAAATGCGGAGCTCGGGCACCTCGAGATCGACGGACACGACGCCGAAACCCAGGCATCAGCCGTTGCCCGCGAACGACTGGGGCTGGACTGGGAGGAGTACTCCGTCAAACTGCAGCGCTACTTCTCACACGTCGAGTTCCTGTTTTCGCCCGAACTCTTCATTGTGGGCGGCGGCATTTCCAAGCGCAGCAAGGACTTCCTGCCCAACCTGTCGCTGCGCACGCCCATCATCCCTGCAGAGCTGCGGAACCATGCAGGCATTGTCGGAGCAGCACTGCAGGCGGCGCTTCACTTCAAAAGCGAGCCCGTCGAGGCGCAGCCCATCGAAGTGAAGTAATGCAGGCGGCCGTGGTTCCAGCGGCCTGAAGCACGGCCTTGTTGGTGCCGGTGGTGGCAGCGGCTTCCCCTCCGCGGCCACCACCGGAGATCAGGTGGCCGTAAGCGGCCGTTGTGTGCCGGCGGGAACCTTGCCCGCCGCATTCTCCGCTTCGCGGCGAAGTTTCTCGATAGCCTTCTCGAAGTCCTCAAGCGAGTCGAAGCCCTGGTACACGCTGGCGAAGCGAAGGTAGGCTACCTGGTCCAGCTTCTGGAGTGGCCCGAGGATAGCCAGGCCAACCTCGTGGGCATCAATCTCTGCGACGCCGCTGGCACGGATGGACTCCTCGACTTCCTGCGCCAGAAGGGCCAGGTCATCTTCCGTGACCGGACGGCCCTGACACGCCTTGCGCACGCCGCTGATCACCTTGCTCCTGCTGAATGGCTCGGCCACTCCCGAACGCTTGATGACAGCCAGGCTGGTGGTCTCCACCGTCGTGAAGCGCTTGCCGCATTCAGGGCACTGCCGACGACGGCGAATTGCTGATCCGTCATCAGTCAGCCGGCTGTCCACGACCCGGGAGTCGGAACTGCGGCAGAACGGACAGTACATGCCACACCTCGTCTCAGCTCAAGCGAATTGACCATTTGATCGGATAACAGACGGCTTTTGCAGCCGTGCCATCAACTCATTCTAGAACTAGATGTAGTGAAACTACAACAGTGTCATTACTACATGTAGTGGTCGCCCCGCTTGCCGATGAACCGCAGAATCTATGAAGACTCAGGGAAGCGGACACGTACTGCATCGCCGTGCCCGGGCAGGTCCTCCGCCTGCGCAAGCTGGATGACGTGTTCGCTGACCTCTCGCAGTGCGTCGGCACTGTAGTCAATGACCTGCATGGCACGCAGGAAGGTAAACACGCTCAGCCCCGAAGCAAACGCCGCTGTCCCGGCAGTAGGCAGGACGTGGTTGGAGCCGGCACAATAGTCGCCGAGACTCACCGGGCTGTAGTCACCCACGAACACGGCCCCGGCATTACGGATGCGAGCAGCAACCGTTGATGCCGCTGCCGTGTGGATCTCGAGGTGTTCCGCAGCGTACGCGTCACATACCGCGATGCCGTGATCGACGTCGTCCACCAGGATGGTGCCGGACTGGGGTCCGGCCAGTGCTGTCTCTACCCGCTCGCGGTGCCGGGTGGACTCAACCTGGACCGACAGCTCCGCACGCACCGCGGCCGCTAGCTCAGCCGAGGGTGTGATCAGCACCGAGGCGGCGTTGGGATCGTGTTCGGCCTGGCTGATGAGATCAGCAGCGACAAGCCGGGGCTGAGCCGTGCCATCCGCCAGCACAGCGATCTCCGTGGTGCCGGCTTCGGCGTCGATACCAACGACTCCCTTGACCAGCCGCTTCGCTGTAGCGACGTAGATGTTCCCCGGACCGGTGACAACGTCCACCGGCTCGACCGCCTCGCGGCCGTCGTCACCAGGCACTCCGTAGGCAAAGGAAGCAATCGCCTGAGCGCCGCCGATTCCGTACACCTCATCGACGCCCAGCAGCTCCGCAGCCGCCAGGATCACCGGGTGGGGCAATCCTCCGAAGTTTTTGTGCGGCGGCGATGCCAGTGCGATGGATTCCACGCCGGCAGCCTGCGCGGGCACCACATTCATGATGACCGACGACGCCAGCACTGCCAGCCCGCCGGGGACGTAGAGCCCCACCCTTCCCACCGGCACCCAGCGTTGGGTAAGTGTTGCGCCGGGGCGGATGTCGACGACGATGTCCTCCGGCTTCTGTGCCAGTGCGAAGGTTCGAGCGCGGGCGATGGACTCCTCCAGTGCCGCGCGCACATCGGGCGCGAGTGATCGGAGAGCTTCACGCAGAGCTTCGGCCGGAACCCGGGGGTGGACCTGGTCAACATCATCGAACCGCTGCGCCAGCTCACTGAGGGCATCGAACCCGCGAGTGCGGACGTCGGCGATGATGCCTTCGACGCGCGAGGCGACAGAATCAAAAGACGCCGTGGTGCTCCGCGGCATGGCGGCCCTCAGCTCGGCTGCGGACAGATGGGTTCCGCGCAGGTCAATCGTGCGGAAGGCGTCATAGGAAATTGATGCGGTCTGAGCAGTCACAGGCGCAATTCTACCGGCGGCTGACTTTGCTCCTGCCACTTCCGCTTCCTGAACCGTTACCCCTTCTGCCGAACGAGCAGCAGCGCGAGCAGCGAGGACAGGAAGACCACCAGGGCCGCCGCTGCGGGCCAGATCATTGCCACCCCTAGGGAGCGCAGGACAAAGGGGAACTCGGTATCTCCGCCCGGGAACAGGAACCCGAGCCCCTGCCCTACCGCGACGGCCAGGACGGAACCCAATATGCTTCCTGCAACAGCGGCGCACACGCGTTGCCACGCCCCCGGTAGGTCCACGCGGTTGGCCAGCAGCCACCCGACGACGACGCCGGCCACAAGTTCCAGACCGCCCAGCACCAGATCGCGGACCAGCCACGTCTCGGCCGTCGCGCGGTCACCGTAAAGTGCGCCCCCAGGTGCAGCGACCCACCAGATCACGCCAAGGACAGGGCCCAGCAGTGTCATTGCCGCGGCCCACCAGAGCAGCGACGACGGGGGTACCGGCGTCTGGGTGGCCGGACCGGCATACACCGGTGGCGGATAAGTACCGGGCTCCGCGGCTGACTCCTGCATCTGTTTACTCTAACCGTGCAGAACTGTGCGGATCACGCATCGAGACACGTTGGCCCGAGCAGTACTTTGAGGTCTCCGAACAGCGCCGGCGTGGGATTGACCCGAAGGTCGACCGGCAGCGAGAGCACCGCCAACTGCCGTTCCTTGCGCACGTGCAGCCGCACCTCGGAGTTCCCGCGGTGCTGCCTCAACACGGACCCGAGCTCATGGATCACCGGCTCGGTAGCCCTGTGGTGGAGCATGGAGATGACCACCGGCCCGGAGTGGCCCTCGGTCAGGTCCGGAACAGAGAGCTCCTGCGCATTCAGCGTGACAGTACCGTCGTCGCGCCGCTGCAGGCGTCCGCGGACCACCACGATCAGGTCCTCCTCCAGCACCGAGGCGATGGGCCCGTACACCTGACCGAAGAACATGACCTCCATCGACCCGCCGAGGTCCTCGATCTCTGCCCTGGCGTACGCATTGCCGCTGTTTTTGGCGATCCGGCGCTGCAGAGAGGTGATCATGCCGGCGATGGTCACCGAGGCGCCGTCGGCCGGGCCGTCTTCCCCGATGATCGAAGTGATTGCCGAGTCGGCATGCTGGCTAAGGAGCCCCTCAAGACCCTGCAGCGGGTGGTCGGAAACATACAGTCCAAGCATGTCGCGTTCGAAAGCGAGCTTGTCCTTCTTGGCCCACTCCGGCAGATCGGGTACCTCAACCGAAAGGCCGGTCCCGGCGCCCGGATCGTCGAAGGCACTGAAAAGATCGAACTGGTTGGCGGCCTCGTTCCGTTTCAGTACGACGACGGAATCCACCGCTTCCTCATGGATCATCGCCAGCGCGCGGCGAGGATGTCCCAGCGAGTCGAAGGCGCCGGCCTTGATGAGCGACTCAATGGTCCGCTTGTTGCAGACTACCGAGGGAACCTTCTGCAGGAAGTCCGAGAAGGAACTGAATGCGCCCTTCTCCTCGCGGGCACCCACCATGGCCGCCACCACGTTGGCGCCGACGTTTCGAATTGCGCCCATGCCGAAGCGGATATCCGTGCCGACAGGGGTGAAGTTCACGCTGGACTCGTTGACGTCGGGCGGCAGCACCGTGATGCCCATACGACGGCACTCGTTGAGGTAGAGCGCAAGCTTGTCCTTGTCATCTCCCACGCTGGTGAGCAGGGCCGCCATGTACTCGGAGGGATAGTGGGCCTTGAGGTAGGCGGTCCAGTACGCCACCACACCGTAGGCGGCGGAGTGCGCCTTGTTGAACGCGTAGTCCGAGAAGGGCAGGAGGATGTCCCAGAGGGTCTTGACCGCGGCATCGGAATAGCCGCTGTCCTTCATGCCCTGGGAGAATCCGGCGAACTGCTTGTCCAGCTCCTCTTTCTTCTTCTTGCCCATGGCGCGGCGGAGGATATCTGCCTGACCCAGCGAGTATCCGGCGACCTTCTGCGCGATGGCCATAACCTGCTCCTGATACACGATCAGGCCGTACGTGGTGTTCAGGATCTCGGCGAGCGGTTCCTCGAGCTCCGGATGAATCGGAGTGATTTCCTGGACTCCGGTCTTCCGCAGCGCGTAGTTCGTGTGCGAATTGGCTCCCATGGGGCCCGGCCGGTAGAGCGCAATAACAGCCGAGATGTCCTCGAAGTTGTCAGGACGCATCAACTTGAGCAGCGAACGCATGGGCCCGCCGTCGAGCTGGAAAACACCCAGCGTGTCACCGCGGGCTAGCAGTTCGTAGGACTCCTTGTCCTCGAGCGGCAGTGTCTCGAGGTCAAGCTCGAAGTCACGGTTGAGCTTGATGTTCTCAAGCGCGTCGGTCATGATCGTCAGGTTTCGCAGCCCGAGGAAGTCCATCTTGATCAGGCCGAGGCCCTCACAGGTCGGGTAGTCGAACTGCGTGATGATCTGGCCGTCCTGATCCCGGCGCATGATCGGGATGATGTCGATCAGGGGCTCCGAGGACATGATGACGCCGGCGGCGTGGACGCCCCACTGCCGTTTCAGGCCCTCAAGCCCCAGGGCGGTCTCGAAGACCTTCTGCGCGTCGGCGTCGGCCTTAAGCAGTTCCCGTAGCTCCTCGGCTTCCGAGTAGCGCTTGGCTTCCTTGTTGTGGACATCGGCCAACTGGATGCCCTTGCCCATGACATCCGGCGGCATTGCCTTGGTGAGCCGCTCCCCCATGGAGAACGGATAACCCATGACGCGCGATGAATCCTTCAGCGCCTGCTTGGCTTTGATCGTTCCGTAGGTGACGATCATGGCCACACGTTCGTCGCCGTACTTCTCCGTCACGTACCGGATTACTTCCGCACGGCGGCGATCATCGAAGTCGACGTCGAAGTCGGGCATGGAGACGCGGTCAGGGTTGAGGAAGCGTTCGAAGATCAGCCCGTGGCGCAACGGATCGAGGTCCGTGATGCGCATGGCGTACGCAGCCATGGAACCGGCGCCCGAACCACGGCCGGGACCAACCCGGATTCCGTTGTTCTTGGCCCAGTTGATGAAGTCGGCGACCACCAGGAAGTACCCGGGGAAGCCCATCTGCGAGATGACCCCGACCTCGTAGTCCGCCTGCTTGCGGACATCGTCCGGGATTCCCTCGGGGTAACGGTAATGGAGGCCCTTCTCCACTTCCTTGACGAACCAGGACTGCTCGTTCTCCCCTGCGGGAACGGGGAACCTCGGCATGTAGTTGGCGTTGGTGTTGAATTCGACCTCACACCGCTCGGCGATGAGAAGAGTGTTGTCACAGGCATCCGGGTAGTCGCGGAAGATCGCCCGCATCTCCGCTGGCGACTTCAGGTAGAACTCGTCCGCGTCGAACTTGAACCGCTTGGGATCCGCCATGGTGGAACCGGACTGCACGCACAGCAGCGCCGCGTGGGCTTTGGCGTCCTCCGCATGGGTGTAGTGCAGGTCATTGGTTGCAACGAGGGGCAGGCCAAGCTCACGGGCCAGCTTAATGAGGTCGGCCTGGACGTTCCGTTCGATGTCGAGCCCGTGGTCCATGAGCTCGCAGAAGAAGTTGTCCCGGCCGAAAATGTCACGGAAATCCGACGCTGCCTGGACTGCCTCCCGGTAGAGGCCGAGCCGCAGCTTTGTCTGAACCTCACCCGAGGGGCAGCCTGTGGTTCCGATCAGACCCTTCCCGTAGGTCTGCAGCAGGTCGCGGTCCATACGCGGCTTGTAGAGGTAGCCCTCCAGAGAGGCCAGGGAGGACATTCGGAAAAGGTTGTGCATTCCCTCCGTGGTCTCGGACCACAGAGTCATGTGGGTGTAAGCACCGGCGCCCGAGACGTCGTCGCGTCCGCCACCGCCCCATTGGACGCGCGTCTTGTCCGCGCGTGCGGTCCCCGGCGTGAGGTAAGCCTCGACGCCGACGATCGGTTTGACGCCCGCGTTGCGCGCCTTGTTCCAGAAGTCGAAAGCGCCGAACACGAACCCGTGGTCGGTGGTAGCCAGCGCATTCATGCCGAGTTCGGTTGTATGACTGAACAGATCGTTCAGACGGGCGGCACCATCGAGCATCGAATACTCGGTGTGGTTGTGAAGGTGGACGAAGGAGGAGGACGGAGCTGAGGAAACCACCAGCTCATTCTAGCGAGCACCGGTGACGGTTCCGGGCACGCCGGGCGGGTGTCGGTTCTCAGACCGTCCCGCTGGCCAGCGCGTCGAGGGCATACTGCAGATCCATGGGGAATCCGCTCTCAACGACAACCCGCTCCCCGCTGCGTGGGTGCTCGAAGGAGAGCATGCTGGCGTGCAGCCACTGCCGGGTAAGTCCCAGCTCGGCGGCGAGCCGCGGATCGGCGCCGTAGGTCAGGTCACCGGCGCAGGGATGCCTGAGTGCGGAGAAGTGCACGCGGATCTGGTGGGTCCGGCCGGTTTCCAGCCGCACCTTGACCAGGCTCGCCTTGCCGAATGCTTCCTCCACCGCATAATGGGTGACCGAGGGGCGGCCGTCCTCCATCACGGCGAATTTCCAGTCGTGCGCCGGATGACGCCCGATGGGTGCCTCTATTGTTCCCTCGAGGGGGTCTGGCAGGCCCTGAACCAGGGCGTGATACTGCTTGTCGACGGTACGGTCCCGGAAAGCCTGTTTGAGAGCGGTATAGGCGTGCTCACTCTTCGCAACCACCATCGCACCGGAGGTGCCGACGTCGAGCCTGTGAACGATGCCCACACGCTCAGGGGCACCGGAGGTGGAAATCCGATAACCGGCAGCAGCAAGAGCTCCAACAACAGTTGGGCCAACCCAACCCGGCGAGGGGTGGGCGGCAACGCCCACCGGCTTGTCGATGACTACGAAGTCATCCTCATCAAGAAGTATCCCCATCCCCTCAACAGGCTCGGCCACGATCTGCAGCGGGTCCGGTTCATCCGGTACGACGACGGTGAGCCGGCTCCCCGGCACCGCGCGGACCGACTTCTGCACGGCCGCACCGTCCATGGTGACGTAACCGGCACTGCACCACGCCGCAACTGCCGAGCGGGAGGTTCCCATCAACTCTGCCAGGACGGCATCTACGCGCTGGCCTGCTGCCGACTCTGGAATGTCATAGGTGCTAGGCGCGTTCGTCATCGACCACCTCGGTACCGTTTGCCTGCTCCTGCTCTTCATTGCTGCGCCGTCCGTCCAGACCGATGCCGCGAAGGGTAAGCAGACAGATAAGAATGACACCGCTCACGACGGCGGTGTCAGCGATGTTGAAGATTGCGAAGTTAGGCAGGGCTATGAAGTCGACGACATGCCCCTGGCCGAAGGAGGGTTCGCGGAACAGCCTGTCGGTGAGGTTACCGAGGGCGCCACCCAGAACAAGCCCGAGCGCGATCGCCCAGCCTTTCGAGGCGACCTTGCCAATCTGGCTGATGATGGCGATCGAGACAAGGGCCTGAATTATGGTGAATACCCAGGTGATCTCGGTGCCGATGGAGAACGCCGCGCCCGAGTTGCGGATGAAGTGCCAGCTCAGAACGGGTGGCAGCACCTCGGTGACCTGGCCCTCCACCATGGTGGAGACAACCCAGATCTTGGTGAGCTGATCGATGATGTAAGCGACGAGCGCGAAAGCAATCAGGAGCAGTGCGTATCTTGCTCCGATGCGTTTGCCATGCTTGCGGTGCGTACGGCCTGAATCGGGGCCTGAGGCGGGAGGATGCTCGGTCATGATGCTTTCAGTTGTACGCGCCGGAGGCGGCGATGGACGCGGGCTCACATCCAGAGTACGGCAGAGGCCAGCCGCCGGATAAACCGGCGACTGGCCTCAATGGAACCTTGGCTGCTGTTTAGACGTCAGCCGTTTCTGTTGCGACGGAACCACGGGAATCGAGGTCGCGCAGCTGTCCCTCGATGTATGCCTTGAGGCGGGAGCGGTAGTCGCGCTCGAAGCTGCGGAGCTGCTCCACCTTGCGCTCGAGAACGGACTTCTGCTGCTCGAGTGCACCGAGAATCTTGCGGCTCTTATCCTGGGCATCATTGACGAGGCCGCTGGCTTCAATCTGTGCCTCGGCGATGATCTTGTCGCGCTGCTCAACACCCGCATTGACATACTCATCGTGAAGCTTCTGTGCCATGGCGAGAACGCCGGCAGCCGATTCAGCGGTGGCGGTCTGCTGAACGGGAGCGGCTGCAGCAGCCGGCTGGGGAGCAGGACGATCTTCTGCCTTCGGCGCTTCAGCCTTGGGCTCCTCGGGCTTCTCTTCCTCGCGGACCTCTTCGGTCTTGGTGCTGGCGGCGACGGGAGCCGGGACCGCAGCGTTCTGCGCCGTGCCCGTGGAAACTTCCGAAAGCTGGCGGCGAAGGTCGTCGTTCTCCTGGTTCAGGCGACGCAGTTCGACGACGATCTCGTCGAGGAAATCGTCTACCTCGTCCTGGTCGTAGCCCTCACGGAACTTGGTGGGCTGAAACCGCTTGTTGACAACATCTTCTGGCGTCAGGGCCATCTGGTCACCTCATAGTGGATTAGTCGAAGCCGCCTGTAGAGCAGACCTGACAACGGTACTGAAAATTGTGGACGAGCTCGTGGAGGCTGACCCTCCTGCTTCACACAATATGTGAGTCAGCGTATATCTTTTAGATCTCGAAAACTAACCGGATCAGGCCACTGCCAACGAGCCGGCGATGGTCTTGAGAATCGTGGCCCCAAGAAACACCACGATGAACGCCATGTCGAGTGACACGCCGCCCAGCCGGAGAGGCGGAATCAGCCGACGGAACAACCGGATGGGCGGATCCGTCACCGCGTACACCATGGAGGCAAGAACAAGTGCAAGCCTGCGGGGACGCCAGTTGCGGGCAAACATCTGGACGGCGTCATAGACGATACGGATGATCAGCGCGAGCTGGAACAGCATCAGCACCAGGTAAAGCAGGGCGAAGACCAAGCTCACGTGTCAGTCACAGTCCTCTGGCATGAACGGAATAGTTACCAGTACCAGTAAAGCGCGTCAGCTTTGATTGAAGAAACTCGCCTGCTCATCGCTGGCCTTCTGATCTTCGCCGAGAACCTCGATGTAGGAGGGGGACAACAGGAACACCTTGTTGGTAACACGCTCGATCGAACCATGGAGGCCGAAGACGAGTCCTGCGGAAAAATCGACGAGCCGCTTCGCGTCAGACTCGCCCATGTCTGTGACGTTCATGATGACTGGAATGCCGTCGCGAAAGCTTTCTCCGATGATCTTCGCGTCATTGTAGGAGCGCGGGTGCACCGTGGTGATCTGGCGGAGCGATGAAGCGTCTTCACGCGTGGACTGGGCGCGCTTGATGGGGGTAACCGGGGCGCGGTACTCCTCGGGAGCCGCCTTCACCACCGGCGGAGCCTCGACATGGCGCTCGTCACGGTCGTAGTCCACGGAGTAGTCCTCATTCCTGCTGTGAGATGTCTTGGGTTCAGGCTCGTAGTGCTCATCACCGTCGGCGAGCCCAAGGTAGATCATTGTCTTGCGCAGTGCGCCAGCCATGGTAGCTCCTGTCATTCCTTCGTCATGCACGATCGCCCAGGCACGTCCTGGATTGCCCGCGGTTACAGCGTCGACGCTACCCCACAGGAGGGCGAGCACCGAGAACATCTGAACCGACGCGCAGGTGTGTCGCACCTGCCTCGATGGCGTGTTCAAGATCACTGCTCATCCCCGCGGAGATACCCGTGGCACCGGGGTAGCGGGCAACGACGCCGGCCGAAATGTCAGCCAGACGGCTGAACGCCTCGCGGGGGTCACCGCCGAGCGGCGCCACGGCCATCACTCCCGCCAACCGCAGAAGGCCGGCGTCGTCAATCCTTGCAGCCACCTCGTGCACATCCGAAGGATGGGCTCCTCCCCGGCCGGGCTCGTCGACCGACAGGTTCACCTGCACATAGCAATCCAGCGGGACCGGATGGACCACCGCGCCCTCCTCCCCCGACGACCCGGAGCCCTGGGCACGCCGCACCATCGCCTTCTGGAGCGCATTCACCAGTGACGTGCGGTCGACGGAGTGGACCGAGTGCGCGTAACCGGCAACCGATCGTGCCTTGTTGGTCTGGAGTTGGCCGATGAAGTGCCAGCGCAATCCTGGGTCGGAGACCTCCTCCGCTTTGGCAGCGGCTTCCTGGTCCCGGTTCTCCCCGATGTCCCGCACGCCCAGCCCGGACAGCAACACCACATCCGATGGCGGAAAGTACTTCGTCACCACAATGAGGGCCGGTCGGTCGGTGCGGCCGCATGCCGCCATCGCGCGATCGATGCGCTCGTTGACCTGACGCAGATTCGACTCGAGTTCAGACCGTCTGTCCTCAGCCACGGCGCCACACCAACCCTGCCAGACGCCCTACCGGGCGGCCCTGCCCGACAGCCCGATGCGAAAACAGGCTTTCGTTCTCAAGGGTGCACAGCGTGCTGTCCGTCCCAAGATCCTGAACGTCCACGCCCACCGATTCGAGCTGTCCACGGACGCCCGCCGGAAGGTTGAGGGCAGGGGTTCCCCATCGCGTACTGCTGGAGGTCGACGGCACAGCACGAGCGAACTCCTCGCGCATTTGTTCAGGTACTTCATAGCACCTGCCGCACACCGACGGACCTATCCAGGCTGAGATCAGCCCAGCTCCGCGTTGCCGCAGTTCATCGACTGTCCGTCCCGCGATATTGCCCTCAACTCCTTTGCGTCCGGCGTGAACCACCGCTGTGACGGATCCACCGCGCGCAGTCGAACCGACCAGCACTACCGGAACGCAGTCCGCCACAAGGACGGCAAGTGCCTCATTGCCGGTAGGGCTGACAAGCGCATCAGCCTGCGGCACATGGCCGGACCGCACTTCAGCGACAACCGTCGAGTGGGTCTGGTTCATGAAATGGAGCGCACCTGTTTCGATTCCCAGTTCCCCCTCCAGTGCTTGCCTGGAACGAGCGACGGCACCCGGGTCGCCTCCGACCCGTGGTGCGAGGTTCCCCGCGCCACGGTCGGTAAAGGCGACCCGGATGCCGGGCGCTGCAGGCGATGCCCAGAAAAACACCGCTTACTTCAGGAAATCAGGAACGTCCAGATCATCGGAGCGTCCGGTCGAGTAATCGGGCTCGACCACCGCGGGGAGGTCAACGTCGAATCCGGCGTCACCGGGAACGTCGTTACCCCGGCCGTTCGACGAGTGCTGCGACCACGACCCGTAACCGGCTCCGGCGGCAACCGCCTGCGGTGCCTGAGCATGTTCCCGACCGATAGCCGGCGCGGATGCGGGCTTGGCAGCCGGCGCTGCCGGCTGCGAGGTCGCATCCACCTGGTCAAAACCCGCTGCGATGACCGTGACCCGGGCCTCATCTCCCAGTGCATCGTCGATCACGGCGCCGAAGATGATGTTCGCCTCGGGGTGCGCAACCTCCTGGACCAAGCGGGCGGCCTCGTTGATCTCGAACAGTCCGAGATCGGAACCACCCTGGATGGAGAGCAGAACGCCGTGAGCACCGTCGATGGACGCTTCGAGAAGCGGCGAGGCGATGGCCAACTCGGCTGCCTTGACCGCGCGGTCCTCGCCACGGGCCGATCCGATACCCATCAGGGCCGAGCCTGCGCCCTGCATGACCGACTTCACGTCAGCGAAGTCGAGGTTGATCAGACCCGGGGTGGTGATGAGGTCGGTGATGCCCTGTACACCCGACAGGAGCACCTGGTCCGCCGAACGGAACGCGTCGAGCATGGAAACGTTGCGGTCGCTGATGGACAGGAGGCGATCATTCGGGATCACGATGAGCGTGTCGACTTCATCGCGAAGTGTGTCGATGCCGGTCTCCGCCTGGTTGGAACGGCGGCGGCCCTCGAAGGTGAACGGCCGGGTTACAACGCCGATGGTCAACGCGCCGAGCGAGCGGGCGATTCGCGCTACCACGGGCGCTCCGCCGGTGCCTGTGCCACCGCCTTCACCGGCCGTTACGAAGACCATGTCTGCCCCGCGGAGGACTTCCTCGATCTCCTCTGCGTGGTCTTCGGCGGCCCTGCGCCCAACTTCCGGGTCTGCGCCGGCGCCCAGGCCGCGGGTAAGCTCACGGCCGACGTCGAGCTTTACATCGGCGTCGCTCATGAGCAGTGCCTGCGCGTCTGTGTTGATGGCGATGAACTCAACGCCGCGCAGGCCAACCTCGATCATTCGATTGACGGCGTTCACGCCACCGCCGCCGATGCCGACGACCTTGATGACGGCCAAGTAATTCTGCGGTGCTGCCACGTCCTGTGTCCCTTGTTCGATCTGTGCGCTGGTGGGGTCTTTGTGGGCTGGAGGTTCCAACCTTCTACCCGACTAACATTCACCTTCAGGTTGAAAGTTAATGTTATGTCAAGTAACTTCTTATTGAGACGCTAGGTGCATGGTCACCGGCATGCAATGACCACCTCCCGCGTGTCGGCAAACTTACCGAGTTACTGGGCGCGAAGGCGTACTCACGTCATAGACCTTCACGGGCGGATCCTGGTCCTCGAGAGTCAGCAGAGCCTCGACAACCCGTGCTTTTGCGACGTTTTCCTCGGCGCTGCCCCAGAAGATGGTCTTGCCGTCGGTCAGCTTCAACTGCACCGAGTCAATTGACTTGGCGGAAGCGTGAACCAGCCTCTCCCTGATATCCGCAGGCAGGGCGGCGAGCACATCGGCGATCGAAGAGAACACGGCACTGTTGACTGCATTAGCCCCGCCGTCAATAAGCGGCAGCGCAACGGATTTCCGGTCGGCCACAGTTGTGAGCTGCCGACCCTCGGCGTCAATCAGGACGAACCTCCCCTTGTTCTCCAGAATCGCCACAGGGGTGCGCTCGATCACGGTTACGCTGAGGGTCGACGGCGGAGCCGCCGCTACGGAAACATCCTCAATCGGCGCGAATCCCTCAAGCAGCGCGCGGACATCGTCGTCGCCTATCCGCGTAAGCGACGTGCCTACCAACGGTGCCAGAGCGGCGGTGACCTCGTCTTCCGCCACCAGGCTGTTACCCTGCACATCGAGCGTGCGCACCGCCAGGGCGGGCGAAAAAAGGAGGTAGGCGATCAGACCCGCGAGGAGCACCACGACGGAAATGATCCCCGTCAGCCACCACCTCCTGCGCCGCCGTCGGGGAGGCTCCGGAAACGCTATCACCGTGCCGGAGTCCTTATCTCGGTCCAGCAACGCGACCGGAGCTTCCTTCGACGCCGAGATGCGTTCCGGGCGTGCGGTGTCGGGTGCCGGCGCCGGGACAGGCTTCTCGGCGGTGATGGTCTCGCTGACGGTCGGTCCGCTGGAGGACCTTCCTACACTTCGAGGCTTGCGTGGAGGCCGGGAGGTCACCGGGAATTCCCCTGCCCAGCGAGGAGGTCGACCAACAGCGGACCGAAGCGGGTAACGTCACCCGCTCCGACTGTCAGGATGATGTCGCCGCTGCGTGCAGAATCAACAATTCCCTGCATCGCTTCCTCCGGGTTGGGGGCGTAGCCTCCGGGAACCGTAAGCCGATCGGTGATCAGCCGGCTCGTTACGCCCTCCACCGGGTCTTCCCGTGCGGCATAGATGTCGAGGACCCGCACGGAGTCGGCCAGCGACAAAGCAGCTGCGAACTCCTCCGCGAATTCCTCCGTGCGTGAGAACAAGTGAGGCTGGAACAGGACATGCACCCGATGGTCACCCGCAACAGTGCGGGCAGCGCTGAGTGCGGCCGCGACCTCTGTGGGGTGATGGGCGTAGTCGTCGAATACGCGCACACCGAGGGCCTCCCCCTTCGCCTCGAAGCGGCGGGCGGCACCGGAGAACGATGCGAGGCCGGCCGCAGCGGCAGCCGGATCAACGCCAAGCTCAAGGCCTACGGCAAACGCGGCCGCCGCGTTGAGGACATTGTGTCGGCCGGGGACCCCGAGTTGGAGCTCCTGCTGGCTCTCCAGCCCGTCAACCGAAAAGGAGAGGATGCTGTTCGAGGTGCTGCCGAGTGCACGGGTGCTGCTGATCCGGACATCTGCGCCCGGGTTGTAGCCGTAGGTCCGCACCCGGCGGGATCCGGCGGTCCGCTCCGCGAGGGAAGCAGCGCCGCCGTCGTCATGGCACGCGACCAGCACACCGTCCCCGGCGGGCAGCAGCGCGGCGAACCGGTCGAAGGATTCAAACACAGCCTCGGCGGATCCGTAGTGGTCCAGGTGGTCAGCTTCGACATTGGTGACAACGCCGATACGGGCGCGGTAGTTGAGGAAGGATCCGTCGGACTCGTCGGCTTCGGCCACGAAGACCTCGCCGTCAGCCCATTCGGCGTTGACGCCCAGCGCAGCCACATCACCACCGATCGCGAATGACGGACTGGCTCCCGAAGCCTGCAGCATGACGGTGATCATCGCCGTCGTTGTGGTCTTGCCGTGGGTGCCGGCAACAGCGACCACCTCGCGTCCGTCCATGGCGGCGGCCAACGCCTCGGACCGGTGCAGGATGCGCAGTCCGCGTGCCTTCGCTTCAACGAGTTCGGGGTTGGATTCCCGGATGGCCGTGGACACAACAACGGTGTCCGCGGCTCCCAGGTTGGCGCCGTCGTGGCCGATGTGTACCTGCGCACCGAGGGCGGCGAGAGCCTGCAGGCCGCGGGAGTCGGCGGCATCAGAACCGGAAACCGCTACTGCGCGGCCGAGAAGGACGCGCGCCACGGCGGACATTCCCGCTCCCCCAAGCCCAATGAAATGGACCTTTCCCAGACTTTCAACGACGGTACTCATCAGCGGCCTCCGGCAGCATCGATAATCAGGTTTGCCATGCGCACGTCCGCGTCCCGCACGCCGAGAGGCGCCGCAGCCATAGACATCTTGCCGAGCCGTTCGGTGTCCTGCACGAGCGGAAGGGCTTCGGTGAGCAGCCAGTCGACGGTAAACCGGTCGTTGTCAATCATGAGGGCTCCGCCGACCTCAACCAGCTCCGCGGCGTTACGCCGCTGCTCCCCGTTCCCGTGGGGCAGCGGAACAAAGACGGCCGGCAACCCAACCGCCGCAACTTCACAGACAGTCGCCGCGCCCGCCCGCGCGATCAAGAGGTCGGCCGCCGCATACACCTTCTCCATGCCGTCCACATACTCGACCTGACGGTAGCCCTCCGCGGCGAGCAGTGCGCCGTCGGGCCCCGTCACCTGCTTTCCCCGTCCGGTGATGTGAAGGACCTGCAGCCCAGGGTTGCCGCCCGCGTTGCCGTCGGCCAACTTCAGTGCTGCTGCAGCCAACGCCCGATTGATACTCGCGGCACCGGAGGATCCGCCGGTGACGATGAGAGTTGGCAGGGACGGGTCAAGCCCCAGATCCGCACGCGCTTCACGGCGGTCCGCGTCCCTGTCCAGGGTGGAGATTTCCCGGCGCATCGGCATACCCACCCACTGCTCCGCCGGCAGGCCGGTGCCGTTGAATGCCACCGCTACCGCCCGTGCGATGCGGGCTCCCAACCGGTTGGCAAGTCCCGGCCGGGCGTTTGCTTCGTGAATGACCACTGGGACGCGGCGGATCCACGCCGCAAGGTAGAGCGGCGTCGACACATAGCCGCCGACACCCACGACGACGTCGGCCTGCGCCGCGTCGACAATCTTCAGCGCCTGCCGCACGGCACGGACGAGGCGGACGGGCAGCTTGAACAGGTCGACTGACGGCCGGCGGGGCAAAGGAACGCGCTCTATGGTTTCAAGCCGGAAGCCGGCCGCGGGCACCAGACGGGTCTCCATCCCCGCTGCTGTGCCGACGGCAAGCACACGGGCGTCCGGGCGTGCCTCGACGAGGGCGCGGGCAATGGCGAGGAGCGGGCTGATGTGCCCGGCCGTCCCCCCGCCGGCGAGGACAACCGACAGGGCAGCAGTTTCAGTCAATGGGTTCTCTTGATCTTTCACTTGGATTTCGAGGGAGCAGTCTCGGCGTTATCAGCGGCCACGGTGCCCGCCGCTGCGGGGGGCATGCGCCGCGCGAAGGCAAGAAGAACACCGACGGCAGCGAGCGTGAAGGTGAGAGCCGAGCCACCGTAGGAGATGAACGGCAACGGCACGCCGATCACCGGCAGCACGCCCGTAACCATGCCGATGTTCACGAAAGCCTGGCCGATCAGCCACACGAGGATAGATCCCATGAGGATGCGGACGAAGGGGTCGGTGTAACGGCGGGCCACACGGAGCGTCGCGACGGCCAGGATGCCGAACAGCGCGATGACCACGAGGGTGCCGATCAGCCCGAACTCTTCGCCGATGATGGCGAAGATGAAGTCGTTGTGGGCTTCAGGGATCCAGTTCCACTTCTGCCGGCTCTGCCCGATCCCGACGCCCCACCAGCCGCCCGAGGCCAGAGCAAACAGGCCCTGGTTGGACTGGAAACAGGGATCCGACGCCGAGTCGCAGTTCAGGCGCAGCCAGGCTTCGATACGGGTGCTTCGGGTGCTGTTCAGCAGGATGGCACCGAATGCCAGGGCGATTCCCACAAGCCCGGCGATGCTGAACATTTTCATGGGTGCGCCCGCGAAGAAGAGCGCGGCTGCCATGATCATGCCGAGGATGATCGCCGTACCGAGGTCACCACCCAGCATCACGAGCAGGAGGATGATACCGCCGAGCGGCGCAACGGGTACGAGCGCGTGCTTCCAGTTCCTGATCAAGCCGCGTTTGCGCTCCAGCACGGTGGCGCACCACAGCGCCAGGGCGAGCTTCGCCGGTTCCGAGGGCTGCAGTGACTGGTTTCCGATCCGGATCCAGTTCTGGTTGCCGTTGATGTTCTCGCCGATCAGGAGCACCAGCACCAGCAGCACAATGGCTACGCCGAGGCCCGGCCAGGCGAGCATCTTGAAGATCCGCGGGCCGAGCCTGGACAGGATGAGCATAAGCACCACGCCCAGCACCGCATACACGCTCTGTTTGAAGAAGAAGTCGAAGACAATCGCGCCCTCGTCTGTGGGTTCAACCGTTGACGCTGCGTTGGCGATCGACTCGACCGATGACGCCGACAGCACCATCATGAGCCCGATGGCGGTCAGCGCGAGCGTCGTGCCGAGAATCATGTAGTAGCTTGAGCCGCTGGTCTGCCTGTCAGAGCCTTCGAGGAAGCGCCACATGCGAGCGAACGATCCGAGGATCCGTTGACGTTTGGACATCGCTGCTGTCCCGGCAACGGAGGATCCCGACGGAGGCCGCGGCTCGGGTGTGCTGGAGCTGGAGTGCTGCCGCACCGCCGGCTTCCGGCGCGAATGCCGGGTGGGCGTGCTGACCATTACAACTCCTTAGCGGTGAATCCCTGCCCCTCCACAATCCCGCGAACCGCCTCGATGAAAGCGGCGCCCCGGTGAGCGTAGGAAGGAAACTGGTCCATCGACGCTGCTGCCGGCGCCATGAGAACAGTGTCGCCGTCCGCGGCGATGCGCAACGCTTCTGTAACCGCCGCGCGCATGGCCTGGACGCCGTCTGAACCCACGTGCTGGGAAGGCAACACGTCCTTACCAGTGTGACCCGCTGCCAGGTCTATCACCGGAACATCCGGCGCGTGTCGGCGGAGAGCGGAAGCGAGATCGGAGCTGTCACGGCCGATGAGAACGGCTGCTTTGAAGCGGCCTGCGTTATCTCGGACCAGATCGTTGTAGTCCACACCCTTGGACAGCCCGCCGGCAATCCAGACAACGCTGTGGAAGGACGACAGGGCAGCGTGTGCAGCATGCGGGTTGGTCGCTTTGGAGTCGTTGATCCAGAGGACACCGTCCCGGGCAGCCACCAGCTCGATACGGTGTCCGGAGGGCTGATAATTGCGGATTCCCTCGCGCACGGCAGCCGCAGAAACCCCTGCTGCCCGCACCAGCGCAGCGGCGGCGAGGGCGTTCGCGACGAGATGGCGGGGAACCACTTCCCCGAGATCCGTCACGGACGCCAGCTCGGCGGCGGAATCCTTGCGCTCTTCGATGTACGCCCGGTCCACCAGCAGGCCATCCACGACTCCGAGCATGCTGATGGCAGGGGTATCGGTGGTGAAACCAATCGCCCGGCAGCCTTCCTGAACGTCTGCCTCCTCCACCATCCGCTCAGTGGCCGGGGCCTCAGCGTTGTAGACGCACGCAATACGGGTGTTCTCGTAGATCTTCGCCTTGTCCGCACGGTAGGCGTCGAACCCGCCGTGCCAGTCCACGTGATCTTCCGCGAGATTGAGGCAGACGCTCGCTAGAGGAGCGAGGCTGGAACTCCAGTGCAGCTGGAAACTGGAAAGCTCGACGGCGATAACGTCGTATCCCTGCGGATCCCGGATGGCATCAAGCAGCGGCGTTCCGACGTTCCCGGCGGCGATGGCGCGAAGGCCCGCTGCGCGGAGCATCGATTCCGCGAGTGTGACGGTTGTGGTCTTGCCGTTGGTTCCGGTGATCGTCAGCCATTCGGCGGTAGGGCGCCCCTTACGGACGCGTACACGCCAGGCCAGTTCGACATCGCCCCAGATCGGAATTCCATGAGTATCCGCGGCGGCAAGCAACGGCTGGGTTGGGCGCCAGCCCGGAGAGGTCACCACCAGTTCGGGCGCTTCACCATCAACCAGTGGGAGCGCAGCGGCCGCTTCGGGCCCGAGCAGGACATCCACCGCTCCGACGATGCGGAGGGTGTCGGCCTTCGCCCTGTTCTCTTCGGAGTCTGTAGCGTCAACCACCACAACCCGCGCGCCGAGTTCGATCAGTGTGTCAGCCGCGGAGAATCCGGACAGCCCGATCCCCGTCACCACTACACGCAGTCCTGCCCAGTCGGCGTCCCACGACGTCAGATGCTCAAGGCGGCCGGGCTGGTCTTGTGCATCGGCATTGCTCACAGAAGTACAACCCATTCAGCGTAGAAGATGCCGAGCGCGACGGCTACGAACAGACCGGCAAGGACCCAGAAGCGGACAACCACCGTGACCTCCTGCCAACCCTTCAGCTCGAAGTGATGCTGCAGGGGTGCCATCTTGAAGACCCGCTTGCCTCCGGACAACTTGAAGAAACCCACCTGAATGATCACGGACAGCGTGATCATCACGAACAGTCCCGCCATGATGACGAGGAGGAGCTGCGTGCGGGAGAGGATCGCAAAGCCGGCGATTGCTCCACCGATCGCCAGTGATCCGGTGTCGCCCATGAAGATCTTGGCCGGCGAGGTGTTCCACCAGAGGAAACCAACCAGGGCACCGCACATCGCACCCGCGATCAGGGCAAGATCCAGCGGATCGCGAACCTCGTAACAGATGTTCGTGGGCACGTCCGGAGAGGCACAACGCTGGTTGAACTGCCAGATACCCATCAGCATGTAGGCACCAAAAACGAAGACAGACGCGCCGGTGGCCAGACCGTCGAGGCCATCAGCGAGATTAACACCATTCGTGGCTGCGGTGATGATGAGATTTGACCAGAGGACAAACAGGATGGCGCCGATGACCGAACCGGCGAACGCCAGGTCGAAAGCGGTGTCCCTCACAAACGAGATAGCGGTCGACGCCGGTGTGCGCCCGTTCTCGTCAGGAAAGTTCAGTGCGAGGATGGCAAACACAATGCCCACCATCGTCTGCCCGATAATCTTCGCCGGTGCACTGAGCCCGAGGCTGCGCTGCTTGGAGATCTTGATGTAGTCATCGAAGAAACCCACTATGCCCATGCCGACAGTAACCATCAGCAACAGAAGCCCGGACACTGTCGGACCGTCTGAATTATCCGCAGTCATCATGATCAGGTGGGTCGCGAAGTACGCGAGGACAACCGATCCCACAATGACGGCGCCACCCATGGTGGGGGTACCGCGTTTCGTGTGGTGAGCCGTGGGTCCATCATCTCGGATGAACTGTCCATAGCTTTTGCTAACGAGGAGCCTGATGAACAGGGGTGTTCCGACCAACGCAAGAACAAGGGCGGACGCTGAGGCAATCAGCAGCGCAATCACAGCGAGGGGCCCCCCTGGTTCATTGGACCGGGTCCGTTCGAATCAGCTTGTGGCCCCGGGTCAGCTTCGGGCACCGCCGTCGATTTGTCTGACGCTAATGCTAGCCGATCCCCTAGATGGCGCAGACCGGCACCGTTGGAGGACTTCACCAGTACCAGGTCACCGGGCTCCAGTTCGCTGTCCAGGATCTCCTCAGCCTCGGAGACATCGCGCACGAAGATCGCTTCGTCTCCCCACGACCCTTCGAGCACTGCCCCGGTGTGAAGTGCCTTCGCTCCTTCTCCGACGACCAGCAGCTTCGAAATGTTCAACCGGACAGCCACCCTGCCCAACGCGTCATGGGCAAGAACGGAGTCCTCCCCCAGCTCGAGCATTTCTCCGAGCACAGCCCAGGTACGCCGGCCGCGGCCGAGCTCAGCGAGCGTTGCAAGCGCCGCCCGCATCGACTCGGGATTGGCGTTGTAGGCGTCGTTGATGACAGTCACGCCGTCCGGCCGATCAGTACGCTCCATGCGCCAGCGGCTGACCGCCCGAGCCCCGCTGAGCCCGGAGGCGATCCGCTCCCCCGGGATCCCCAGGACATGGGCAGCGGAGGCAGCCGCGAGAAGGTTTGCCACGTGATGCCGCCCGATCAGCAGCGGCCGCACCTCCTGGCGATCCCCGTCCGGAAGGACCAGCGTGAAGCAGGGATTGCCCTCGGCGGACAGCTGCACGTTCTCCGCCCGGACGGCGCTGCTGCCTGGTCGGTCGAACGTCGGATCCTCAGAAAAGAAAACTGTTTGTGCCTGTGTCTCGTCGGCCATTGCACTCACTCGTGCGTCATCGCCGTTGAGAATCGCCACACCGTGGGCGCCCAGTGACCGGGGCAGTTCGCCCTTGGCCCGCGCAATCATTTCCACTCCGCCGAATTCCCCCGCATGGGCGGAGCCGACACAGAGCACGATTCCGATGTCGGGCGCCACCATGGAGGCGAGGTACTCAATGTGTCCGACGCCGGTCGCTCCCATTTCGATAACCAGGTAGCGGGTGCCGTAATCGGCCGAGAACACGGTTAATGGAACACCGATCTCACCGTTGTACGAACCGATCGGAGCAACAGTCGGACCTTCCTGCCGCAGGAGCTGAGCCAGGACATCCTTGGTAGTGGTCTTGCCGGCCGAACCCGTGATACCTATGACCGTCAGCGGTGAGTGCGCGCGGAGACGGCGCACCACTTCGGAAGCCAGCTTGCCCATCGCTTCGACCACGTCAGGTACCACCACGGCCGGAAAGTCCGTGCCGTCGTCGTCGCTGACTACCCGCTCCACGAGCGCGAGCACAGCACCGTTGGAAAAGGCGCTGCCTATGAAGTTGTGGCCATCGGTGGAATCACCCGGCTTGGCGATGAAGAGGCCGTCCGGGCGGCTCTCCCGTGAGTCCGTGGTGGCCGAACGGACGACGACGGAGGGAGCCTTTTGAGCCGACTCCGAGAGCGTGCCGCCTGTGACTGCCGCGATGTCGGCTGCGTTGAATTCAATCATGACGATCTAGGACTCTATCCTGTTGCCGGAAAGCACAGAGAATCCATGCCGTGTCAAAGCGGCCGCCAGTTCCACGCGGTCGTCGAGCGGAAGATTCACTCCCTTGACCTCCTGCCATACCTCGTGTCCACGTCCGGCGACAAGAATCACGTCGCCGGGACGAGCAAGTGACACCGCGTGGTCAATAGCCTCCGAGCGCGGGAAAACCTCGACGATCTCGCAGTTCAGGTGCTCGGATTGGCGGGCAGCACGGGCGCCCTCGAGCACACCTGCCCGGATGCCCGCCTCCTCTTCGTCGTGAGGGTCGTCGTCAGTGACGATCACCACGTCTGCCCGGCGCGCCGCCGTGGCGCCCATGATGGGGCGCTTGGACACGTCCCGCTGTCCCGTCGCCCCGAAGACAACCAGCACACGGGAGTCTGCGTCAGGCACCCGAACCGAATCCAGCGTCAGGGCCAGGGCATCGGGATTGTGCGCGAAATCAACGATCGCTGCGGGATTCTCACTGATCAGCTGCATGCGCCCCGGCACCTGGGTGGTGAATGGATCGTGCTGGTCCGCTGCGCGCTGCAGTTCCGCAACCCCGACGCCCGAGGCCAGGACCATCACTGCGGCCAGAGCGGCGTTCGCCACGTTGAAATTCCCGGGAAGCCCGCAGCGAAGCCGCAGCTGCGCGTCCCCCGGACCGACGAGCGTGAAAGCGTGCCCAAGGCCCGTCCGCTGCACCTGCGAGACGGTCCAGTCTGCCTCCGCGGTTCCCGTGACGGACACCGTGACTGTGTCTACTCCTGCTTCATCGGCGATGCGGCGGCCCCACGAGTCGTCGACCAGGACAACAGCGCGGGCCGCGCGTTCCGGCCGGAAAAGGGCCGCCTTCGCGGCGAAGTACTCCTCCATGCTTCCGTGGAGATCCAGATGATCCTGGGTCAGGTTGGTAAAACCAGCGACATCGAAGCGGACCCCATCAACCCGTCGGTACTCGATGGCGTGCGAGGAGACCTCCATGGCGGCGGCGTCGATGCCGCGCTCGCGCATGAGCGCTAGCAGACCGTGAACCTGGGGAGATTCCGGGGTAGTCAGGATAGAAGGAATGACGGTCTCGCCTGCCCGAATCTCAATCGTCCCGATCAGGCCGGTGCTCTTGCCCAGCGCCGACCCGAGCGCATTCAGGAAGTATGTGGTGGTCGTTTTTCCGTTGGTGCCGGTCACGCCATAGAGGACAGGGCGGCCGGATGCGGGCTGGCTGTCGAAGACGACCGCGGAAAGCGGACCCACGTAGTCGCGCACCGGAGCTGCCCGGTACAGGGGAATCCCGGAACCGCCCAGAGCCGACGTCGCGGCGGCCGTGCCGGCGTCGTCAGTGAGCACCGCTGCTGCTCCGGCTACTACCGCCTGTTCCGTGAAGTCGGCTCCATGCCGGCCCGTGCCGGGGACAGCGATGTACAGGTCGCCGGGGCGGACCTGGCGTGAGTCGATCGTGACGCCGGTGATCGTAGCGCGGGTGGCGTCGTCGTGCCCTGTGGCTACGCGCTCCACAGGCGCGAGGTCCTGTGGGAGCGCGGCAAGAACCTCATCCATGGTTCGCGGTACGACGACGTCCGGCCGCATGGGCGCAGCGGAAACGGACTGTTCATTTGTGGACACGTGGGGCCTGCTCTGCGAGATCAGTACACAACCGGATAAGTTTTGGGCTTACCGGTTGAGGGCGGGACGTTGTTCGAGTTCAGAACGTACTTCATGACCTTCTGGAAGGATTCCCCCGGAACCAGATAGTACAGGTCTCCCTGAGGCCGCTGCAGTGTCACGACCACGACGTACTGCGGGTCCTCCATAGGCGCCATGCCGGCGTAGGACAACGTATATCCGTCGTAGCCGCCCTGCGCGCCGGGCGCTTCGGCTGTACCCGTCTTCGATCCCACACGGTACTCCTCGAGGGCACCGGACGCGCCGGATCCTTCCACCGTGACGGTCTCCAGCAAGGTGTGGAGCTCCTTGGCGGTGTCCTCGGAAACGACCCGTGTGCCCTCAGCCTGGGGAACCTTGTGTTCTGTGCCGTCCGCGTCCATGTAGGCATCAATGAGCCGCGGCTGCAGCCGGACGCCGTCGTTGGCGACCGCCTGGTACACCATGGCCGTGTGCAGCGCGGTCTGCGCCAGTCCTTGGCCGAAAAGCACGGTGTATTGCTGGCGTTCGTCCCAGACGTCCGGGGTTGGCAGAATGCCTGCCGTTTCTCCATTGAGCCCCACGTTGAGGGGTTCACCGATACCGAACTTGCGCAACCAGTCATACCGCTGCTGTTTGGTCAGCTGCTCGCCGATCATAACGGTTCCGGTGTTCATCGACTTGGCGAAGACTCCCGCCGCTGTCCGCTTTTCCGTCCCATGCTCGAACGCATCCTTGAAGGTCTGTCCGTCGATCGTGTAGGTGGGCGGGATCTTGAACCTGCTGGTCGGTTCGATAATCCCCTCCTCCAGCCCCGCAGCCATGGTGATCAGCTTCGTCGTCGAGCCAGGTTCGAAGGACGACGTAACGGAGAGTGGTTTCCAGAACACGGGATCCGTGGCGGCATAGTCGTTCGGATCCGGCGAAGTGGATTCAGCCATCGCCTTGATGGCGCCGGTGCGCGCCTCAACAACGACAATGTTGCCCCATTCCGCGTTGTAATCCTCCACCTGCGCGGCAATGGTCTGCTGCGCGAAGAACTGCAGGTCCTGATCGATGGTGAGCCGCACTGACTGGCCGTCCTGCGCCGGCACGTCTTCGTTGGTGGCGTACGGTATCCGAATGCCGTCGCCGCCGATCTCGAAGGTACGGCTGCCCGGCGTTCCGGTGAGCTTTTCGTCCTGGGTGAGCTCGATACCGCCCAGAGCGCGTCCGTCACCGCTCATGAAGCCGAGGATGGAGCCCGCGACCGCTCCTGAGGGGTAGGTGCGCAGGGTAGTGGGATCCGCATATACGCCGGGCATTCCCACAGCAAGGACCTGGTTTCGGACATCAGGAGTCACGGAGCGTGCAACGAAGGCGAACGACGCGTCGCCCAGGATCGAAGATTTGAGCGCCTGAACATCCTGTCCCAGGATCGCCGAGAGCTCCTGGAAGCCTTGCTCGATAGGGACGTCCTGAACCCGCTTGTCCGTCGCCGGATCGTAGCGATCAAAGGTTTCGCCGCCGCTGAGCCTCTGGTCCACCACAATGTCGAAGCGCTGCACCGTATGCGCCAGCTCATTGCCCTCGTCATCCAGGATGCTCCCGCGCAGGGCCGGCACCTGCTGGGTCACCAGGCGCTTGTTCAGGCCCGCCTGGGCCATTCCGTCAAAGTCCAGTCCCTGAACCTGAAAAAGGCGGACGCCAAGGACCATCAGCAGAATCAGTACGAATGCCAGCCCGACCCTGAGCCTGGCGGTCCCGAGCGCGACCCGTCGTGTTTCCTGCTGGGGGTTGTCGGCTGGTGCCACCGTGGTTCCTTGCTGGGTCGGTTTGGTGCGGGTCTCTTACTGTCCGGGAGCGGCTTGCGTGGGTGCCGGAATTGTTCCGCCGTCCGGGAGCTCTGCAGGTGCAGGCGCTGCGGCGGCTTCAGGCAGGTCAGCCGCGGATTCCGCGGCGGACTCTACCGGCTCCGGGGCGGCAGGGGCAGCAGCTTGGCTCGGCACGTTCACAGCGGGTGCCGGTACAAGAACTGGCGGTGCATCGGACTCCTTGGCTGGTTCCGGGCTTCCGGTGACTGCCAACGAATCTACATCAATGGTCCCGAAAGTCGGGGATGCAACCATGTCGAGTTCATGCGCCGCCGCCGCGAGGTTTTGCGGCGCCCTGAGGTTCTCAAGCTTTTGCGTCAGGGCCTGATTCTTCTCAGCGAGGGCTACTTCCTCTCCGCGCATCGAAACCAGCTTGTACTGGCTGCTCGATACCGAGATGTTGAGCATGAGGACAACGATCAGCGCGGCAATCAAAGCAGCCATCGAGAACACGGCGAAAGGGACCCGGCCGCGCGTGGGCGCAGCGGGAACCACAGAGAGGGGGGTGCGGCGTCGCTCCCGCCCTGGCTGCACGACAGGATGCGACACTGCCGGATGCTGAAGGGCCCGAGCCGTATTTCCGGCTACTGCGCCCCCCGCTGCGGAAGCGCTGTGATGCACAGATGGCCTCTGCTGCACTGATTGGCTCATCTTGCGTTCCTGTCTGTCGTGCTGGTTCTAGTACGTTCCACGGCCCTGAGCTTGGCCGACGCGGCCCGTGGGTTGTCGGCAATCTCCTGATCGGTGGGAGCTTCGGTGCCCTTGGTGAGGGTCTTGAGATACGGCTTGTGCTCTTCGAGCTCCACCGGGAATCCGACCGGTGCAGATGATCGAGTTCCAGCCGTAAAGGCCGCTTTCACAATCTTGTCCTCGAGTGAGTGGTAGGACATCACGACCACTCTCCCGTGAACGCCGATCGCGTCGATTGCGGCCGGGATTGCGCGGGTAAGTACGGACAGTTCCTCGTTGACCTCGATACGGAGCGCCTGAAAAGTGCGCTTTGCCGGGTGTCCCCCCGTTCTGGCGGCACCAGCGGGGACTACCGAGCGAATCACGTCGACGAGTTCGCCGGTGGTAGTGAACGGTTTGTCCTGCCGCGCCGCGAAGACTGCTGACGCGATACGTCCTGCGAACTTCTCCTCGCCCCAGGTCCGGATAATCCGTCGGAGCTCGTCCTCGGAATAGGTGTTCACGACATCCGCGGCGCTCTGCCCCGTGCTGGTGTCCATCCTCATGTCGAGGGGCGCATCGTAGGAATATGCGAAGCCGCGCTCACGCTCATCAAGCTGCATAGAGGAAACGCCGAGGTCGAACAGCACGCCGTGCACCCGGTCGATGCCGAGGTCCTCGAGCACCGAGGGGATTTCGTCGTAGACGGCGTGCACAAGGTCTGTGCGGCTTTGATATGGAGCGAGTCGCTCGCCGGCGAGTCGCAGCGCCTGCCGGTCCCGGTCTATCCCAACGAGGTGCAGTCCACTGAACCGTTGCAGCAGCGCTTCGGAATGCCCGCCCATGCCCAGGGTGGCATCGACGACGACGGCATCCTCGCCGGCAGCTTCGACGGCGGGAGCGAGGAGGTTGATGCACCGACCCAGCAGAACGGGAACGTGCCGTTCCTGGGTGGGACGCTCCTCCCCCATACGCCCGCTCCTTCCTGCTGACTCGTTCAGGCTGCACCTGTGTGTGAACGTTGTGTTGGTTCTTCGATCAGATCCCCATCCGCACCTGGCCTCCGTCTGCCTGACTCCGGGGAAGGTGAGTCAGGTAGCCGTCCGCTGGGCGGCTGGAGGTCTCATCCAAGATCCTCCGGCAACTCAGTAACGCTGTGTTGTAGTTCGTGGCTGGCAATCACTGTCAGATGATTCCCGGCAATGCGTCCTCGTCAGTTTCGGAGAAGGCAGTTTCCTTCTCTTCGAGATAGTCATTCCAGGCGGTCGCGTCCCAGATCTCAGCGCGGCTTCCCGCTCCGATTACTGCGAGCTCCCGGTCCAGCCCCGCGTAGGTGCGCAGCGCCGGCGGAATGGTCACCCTTCCCTGCTTGTCCGGCACCTCATCTGAAGCGCCGGACAGGAAAACGCGAATGTAGTCCCGCGCCTGACGCGATGAGATTGGCGCCTCACGCATCTGCTCATGGACCTTCTCGAACTCCCGCTGACTAAAAACGTAGATGCAGCGCTCCTGCCCCCTGGTCAGAACCAAACCCTCACTCAGCTCGTCGCGGAACTTAGCGGGAAGGATCAACCGCCCCTTCTCATCCAGCCGTGGCGAGTGTGTTCCGAGGAACATCTGCCACCGCCTGTCCGTCCGGGAGGGCCAAGCGCAACCACCACGCTCTTATGTCCCCCACTTTACTCCACAATCCTCCCCCGTCAATGCACTACCGCCCCCGTCGCTCCCTTTTTCTCAGCCGGGAGTGGCTCACTGATGCGGAATGAGGAGCGTGGAGGGAAGTGGAGCGATATTCAACACTCCGGAACCGCCGGCAGCTCGACGAGCGCGAGGGCGCTCGTTAAATGTCACGGGGCCCGCCTTTCGGCGGGCCCCGTGGGAGAAAGTGGAGGAAGTTGGGGGCTAGGGTTGACCCCGTTTACGCTCGTCCCACTTTTCTTCGAGAGTGCTGAGGAAACCACCGCGCGGAGGACTGGACGCCTTGGTCGCTTTACCTGAACCCGGCGTCGATCCTTCAAGCTTTGTTTTGCTGGTGGCGTAGTACACACCGGCGCCCATGACGAGGAAGCCCAGAACTCCAAGAGGAATGAACTGGTTCCAGATTCCCAAAAGCAGTACCGCGAGACCCGCAATAGTTACGAGCGATCCGATCACAATGCGACGCGTGGACATTGAGCGGTTGCTGCTCGACGCCATAGAGTGTGCAAACTTGGGATCGTCGGCATGAAGTTGCTGTTCCAATTGATCAAGCAGTCGCTGCTCGTGCTCCGAGAGTGCCATCACTGCCTCCTTGCTACTGATACCGAATCCCGTAAATCCAACAACGAACTCAGCCGGGAACAAGTTCCCGGCTGCCGCCGCCGCGGATTCGCTGCAGCTTGCTGATTTGGGCGGGTCAACACATGGTCGAATCCCTACTAATAAGGATAGTTTGCATTGAGTCCGAGGGAAAGCCACAGTAAGGCAACGAAGCCGCCGCCACGCACACCAAATCACTCCTCCGCCGCGTGATCCGGCTGGTGTCCGTCCCTCGTGGCGGACGGGGGTTTCAGCAACCGGGCAGGCATGACCATTGACGCTCCAAATTTGACGTTCACCTGATCGAGGGCCTGCTCCGCCAGGCGCCAGTTGTCGTCCTGACGGTCGATCGTCAGTTGATGGGAACTGCCTGCCGCGCCCTCAAGCCGCTCCGCGCGGATTCCGATGAGGCGCACGCTGAGCGGGCGCTCTCCGACCGATTCGAGGAGCTGGCACGCCGCAGTGTACAGCGCATGGGCGCTGTCAGCCGGCTCCGGCAGACGGCGCGAGCGTGTCAGCGTGGAGAAGTCCGCGTAGCGAAGCTTCAGCGATACCCCAGCGGCGCGCAGTTGCCCTGACCGCAGTCGGAATGCCGTTCGGTGCGCGAGGCGTAGCAGCTCCGCGTGAAGTGTGTCGTCGTCAGCGATATCGGATGCGAAAGTCTCCTCGGCACCGATGCTCTTCTCCTGCCTGTTCACCGTGACCGGACGGGGGTCCTTTCCCCAGGCGAGCCGGTGGACGTGGGCTCCGCTTGCACCCAGTGTCCGCTGCAGCGCGGTCACGGGCGTACGGGCAACATCCTCAACGGTCCGTATACCCAACCGCGCGAGGACTTCCTGGGTCTTGGCACCCACTCCCCACAGTGCCGAAACGGGGAGCGTGTGCAGGTACTCGACAGTTCGTGCGGCCGGGATCAGTAACAGCCCGTCCGGTTTGGCGCGCGTAGAGGCGATCTTGGCCACGAATTTGGTGGAGGCAATACCCACGCTGGCCGTTATTCCGAGCTCTCGGTGAATTGTCGTTCGAATCAGCTCGCCGATAGCCCTGGGTGATCCAAGTCGGCGCAGAGACCCTGCGACGTCGAGGAACGCTTCATCCACGCTCAGCTGTTCTACCAGCGGGGTGATCGTGCCGAATATCTGCATGACCGAGGCTGACACCTCGGCATACCGGTCATGATGCGGTTCGAGGATCACTGCGTGGGGACAGAGCCGCATAGCGGTGGCCATGGGCATTGCGGACCGGACTCCAAACCGCCGTGCCTCGTAGGAGGCCGACAGTACAACCGATCGGCCCGACGGCGACCCGGCGATTACCGCTTTGCCGCGAAGGTCCGGCCGGGACAGCAACTCCACCGATACATAGAAGGCGTCCATGTCCACGTGAAGAATTGTGCAGTCCGCATCCTCGATACCCGCGAGGTCGGAACGGACGGACATGTTCCTCATTCTAGCGTCGGGCACCGTCAATACCGGCGGCCGGCCTGTAGAGCGTGACTCCGGAAGGGACCGGTTGCGAACGCCTAGACTGGGCCTATGACTGACGGTACCGCTGCTCCTTCCACCCACGTACAGGATGAGCAGGACCGCTTCCGTGAGTCCCTCTCAGAGGCTACCCGGAGCTTCCTTTCCGCTCAGCGCACCGTTCTAGAGAGCGTGTCCGCGGACAGCGCAGTGCTCGTTGATGCAGTAGAACGACTGGCAGCCGGGGGCAAAAAGATGCGCCCCCTGCTGTGCTATTGGGGCTGGCGGGGAGCGGGCGGAGCAGCGGACGATGCCGGCGTCGTGACTGCCGGCATGTCACTGGAGCTCTTCCAGGCCGCCGCTCTGATGCATGACGACATCATTGACCGCTCCGATCTCAGGCGCGGCGCCCCCAGCGTGCACAAACAGTTTGAGCGCCGCCATGACGAAGGCAGTTGGCATCTCGATGCGGAACGCTTCGGGGCAGGCGCAGCGATTCTGGCCGGTGACCTGTGCCTGTCACTCAGCGAAGAGGCATTTGCTTCCATTCCCGGGAGAGCGGAGAGGATCGGCAGCGCACGAGCCATCTTCAATCGGATGCGCACCGAAGTCATGGCCGGCCAGTATCTTGACCTGCTGGAAGAAGCGGTAGGGCCGGATCGCGCGCCCCGTGATGCTGCGCAGCGCGCGCTCAGCATTGTGCGGTTCAAGTCCGCCAAGTACTCCACTGAGCATCCACTGTGCATCGGCGGCGCGCTCGCCGGGGCCTCGCCGTCGATACTTGCCGGCTATTCATCCTTCGCGCTTCCCCTGGGAGAAGCTTTCCAACTGAGGGACGATCTACTGGGCGTCTACGGTGATCCGGCGCTCACGGGGAAGCCGGCCGGTGACGATCTACGGGAGGGCAAACGCACAGTTCTGATTGCGAAGGCTCTCGAGGTCGGAACTTCAAGCCAGAAAAGCAACCTGAATGAGGGGCTCGGTCGTGCCGGACTGAGCGAGGACGAAGTCCTGCACCTGCGAAGCATCATCGACGCAACGGGTGCGCGCGATGAAGTCGAAGACCTCATCGCGAAACGTGCCCGCGCAAGCTATGAAGCCCTGGAAACGCTCCCCCTGGATTCACACTGCAGGGACGCGCTCTCTTCCCTTGCCGATGCCGCGGTCACCCGGGTTGCCTGACGGAACAGCTACCACGCCATAGCCTGGGCCCGACGGCGGATCTCGGTCTTGCGCCCTTCCTTCAGCGCGTCAATGGGCCGGCCGGGAAGGGACTCGTCTTCAGTGAAGAGCCAGCGGATGATCTCTTCATCCGAAAAACCTGAGTCACCAAGGACAGCAACTGTTCCTTTGAGGCTTTCGAGAACGTGACCATCGGTGATGAATTCGGCGGGCACCGATCGGATCCCGCGATCGGTTACGCGCACCGACACCAGCGAACGCTCATTGATCAGCCCATGGACCTTGGTAATGGACAGATCGAGCGCTTCCGCGACGTCGGGAAGGGTGAGCCAATCGCCCACGAGATTCTCCAGTGTATTCACGCCTTAAGGGTGCCACGCCTACCGGCCCCAACTCCACTCAGCGGCTGTCCCAACCTACTCATCTTCGACACGCCAATACTGCGCAAATACTGAGCATTTCTGAACTGTATGGTAAGCGACTCATGGTGTAGATTCACATGAGTCACACAGGTAACACTAACAACTTGTGTATCAACTGCACCATGGGTCTCGGGGATAACGGCGGCATCTGCTGCGCTCCTTGCCCTGCCATGCGGGGAACGCCCGCCAACACAGATTGAGGACAGACAATGACCGCCCAGCGCCCGTCATCGCCGCTGAACGTGCCAGCCACCCGTATAGCCCCATTCAGGAACCGCGGAATAGGTATCGCGGTTTCTTCTGCCGCAATCCCCGCCGTCGTACTCTCTTCGGTTGCCCTGGCATCTCCCGCCGCCGCAGCTCCGGCCTCAAGCCACATCGCTTACCAGCCTATGAAGACCATCCCGGGTGCCGCTGCTTCAACCCCAACCGTCATCCCCGCCGCCCTGGTTGCGACCCAGGTGCCCCGCGTTGTGCCCATGCAGAGCTCCCCCGCAACATATGTTGTCCGTGCAGGTGACACCATCAGCGGCATCGCCGCACGCCACGGGCTGGCCATGCAGGCGGTCCTGAAAGCGAATGGTCTGAAGGCAAGTACGGTCATTTACCCCGGCCAGAAGATCAAGCTCTCCGGTTCCGCGTCCGTCCCGGCGCCGGCCAAGCAGGCCGCTCCCGCGAAGCAGAAACCGTCCGCCACGTACACGGTGAAGTCCGGCGACACGCTCGGCGCGATCGCAGCCCGCCATGGAATCAGCCTCTCAGCAGTGCTGAAGGCCAACGGACTATCGATGACTTCCGTCATCCATCCCGGCCAGAAGATCAAGCTCTCGGGTTCCTCGGCAGCACCGGCCCCGAAGGCCGCAGCTCCCAAGCCCGCAGCACCCAAACCATCCACCTCGTCCTCCGCGGCCGCGTATGTCGTCAAGCCCGGCGACACCCTGGGCGCAATCGCTGCGCGCCACAAGGTAAGTCTTGGGTCCATCCTCTCGGCGAACGGGCTCTCGATGACCTCGGTCATCTACCCTGGCCAGAAGCTCAAGCTGAGCGGCGGCTCAAGTACAGCCGTCCAAAAGCCCGCAGCGCCGAAGCCGTCCACACCGTCGGTCGGCGGCACGTACACCATCAAGGCCGGCGACACCCTCGGCGCAATCGCGGCCAGGCACGGCGTCAGCCTCAATGCGCTGCTTTCCGCCAACAAACTCACCGCAAGCACGATCATCCATCCCGGCAAGAAGCTCACCATTCCCGGCGGGTCAAAGGCGACGTCGGAGAAGAAGCCCGCTGACCTCGTCCCATCGACCTTCCTCCACTACACCTACCCGGACGCATTGGTGGCAGAAGCCAACAAGAACAAGCACACCCTGAACAGCCTGCCGGCACCCTCGCAGGCGCAGATGAAGGCGATCGTCGCGGACACTGCGCGCAGGATGGGAGTTGACCCAAGCCTGGCGCTCGCGTTCTCCTACCAGGAGTCGGGATTCAACCAGCGGGCGGTCTCGCCTGCCAATGCGATCGGAGCCATGCAGGTCATTCCAATGTCCGGTCAGTGGGCCTCCGAGCTCGTGGGCCGGAAACTGAACCTGCTTGACCCCTATGACAATGCAACAGCAGGGGTCGCGATCATCAAGGCGCTCATCCAGTCGAGCCCCAACCTGGACACCGCCATCGCGTCCTACTACCAGGGTCAGTACTCGGTGAAGACGCACGGCATGTTCGCTGATACCAAGAACTACGTGGCAGCTATCAAAGCCCACCAGAAGAACTTCCGTTAAACACACAATTCCTGCTGCGCCCGAACAGCGGCCGATGCCCCACCAACCTGTGTTGGTGCGGGGGTCGGTCGCTGTTTCACTTAGTATCGAAGGGTGCGCGAGCGGCCGAAAGACTCACTGGTGGACACCGTCGTGGACGGGCGTTACCACGTTCGTTCGCGGCTGGCGCGCGGCGGCATGTCGACCGTCTATCTGGCAACCGATCAGCGCCTCGAGCGGGATGTGGCGCTCAAGGTGCTCTACCCGCACCTTGCTGAGGACCAGCACTTCCTGGAACGGTTCGAGCGGGAGGCCAAGTCCGCAGCAAGGCTCTCCCACCCCCATGTCGTAGGAGTGTTGGATCAGGGCATCGAGGACGGACCCGACCACGGAGTCGCCTACCTGGTCATGGAGTATGTACCGGGCAGGACACTCCGGGATCTCCTGGGGGAACGCGGGCGCCTGACACCGCGTCAGGCACTCGCCATGCTTGATCCGGTGATTGAGGGATTGGGTGCGGCGCATGACGCGGGGCTTATCCACCGGGACGTAAAGCCTGAAAATGTGCTGCTCGCCGAACGAGGCGGTATCAAGATTGCCGATTTCGGGCTCGCGCGCGCAATCTCCGCGGGTACCAACACCGGCACGCTGGTGGGTACGGCCGCGTATCTGCCCCCTGAACTGGTGACGGGTAATGCGGCGGACGCCCGCAGCGATATCTACTCGGTCGGCATCATGCTGTTCGAGCTCCTCACGGGTAAGCAGCCGTACCACGGCGACGCTCCCATACAGATTGCGTTCCAGCACGTGAACTCCCGGGTTCCGGCGCCCTCCACCCTCGTACCGGGATTGGCGGAAGATCTCGATGAACTGGTGCTCTGGTGCACCGCCGTCGATCCGGAGGAACGCCCCATCGATGGGAACGCCCTTCTCGGTGAGGTGCGCCATATCCGGACAACGCTGAGTGACGCCGAACTCGACTTCGGCAGTGAACACCAGCTCGCCCCGACTGCCCGCAATACACCGTCAGACTTATCCGACGACGACGGCGGCCACACAGAAGTGATTGCCGTCCCCTTCCCTGACACTGAGGCGGTGGGATCGCACCCGCACCCAACCGAGGTCATCGGTGACCATGGCTCCCCCACAACCGCGGTCGGCATCGGCTCCAATCCCACCGCAGTTCTTCGCTCCACCCCGGTTGCCGGATCCATGCCCGAGCGGCAAATGGACGCCGCCGCACGCGAGAAGCTTGCGGCCCGGGATTTCAAGACCTACCGGAAAGAGCAGGCAAAGGCTGCCCAGCGGCCGGAGAAGTCTCTGCGGTCAGGCAGCGGGCGCCGCCGGAATGCTCTCCTCATCATCCTTCTGTCCCTTCTTGCGCTTCTGGCCGCTGCAGCCGGCTGGTTCTTCGGTGTCGGACCCGGTGCGCTCGTGGCCGTTCCGGATGTCTCCAGCAGATCGGTGAGTTCGGCGGAAGCACTGCTCACGGAGGTCGGACTGGCGTCGAGCGCAGAGCAGGTTCACTCCGATACCGTCGCAGAGGGACTTGTCATCGCCAGTGACCCGGACGCCTCCACTCCCGTTCGGCCGTGGGAGGAGATACAATTGCTCGTTTCCCTGGGTCCTGAACTTTCCCCGGTGCCCGCGGTTGCCGGGCTTGCCGAGGCAACAGCGGCCGCCACCCTCGTTGCGGCCGGTTTCGACGTGGAAGAGGTGACGCGCCAGTTCAGCGACTCTGTCGCCGAAGGCGAAGTCATCGCGACTGCGCCTGCGGCGGGTGAACCGGTCGCAGCAGGGACACCCGTGGTTTTGGTGGTTTCACAGGGTCCTGAGCCGGTCGCTGTGCCCTCGGTCGTAGGACTTCCCGAGGATGAAGCTGTCAGCGCTGTGGAGCGTGCCGGGCTCGCAGCCGTTACGGCTCCCGAGCCGGTCAATGACGTCGAGGTGCCAGCCGGGTCCGTCCTCGCGCAGAGCCCTGCGGACGGGCAACTGCGGCCCGGCGGGGCGGTCACGCTGACACTGTCCGCCGGACCCCGCATCCTTCCGGTACCGGACGTATTCTCCGATCCGGAAACAGAGGCCATCGCCGAGCTGGAAGCGGCCGGATTCACTGTTGAAGTGGACTACGCATTCGGGCGTCCGGTGCTGGGACTGGTCGCCGGACAGGACCTGACAGGCGAACATCCCGAGGGGTCAACGGTCACCATCACGGTGACCTGAAAGTCACCGAAGGCGGCCGGTTCGTCCGCCTTCGGTGGGTGTCACGGTCAGCGCCGCGACAGCGCGCCTGCCACGAGGAAGGCCATCTCCAGGGACTGCATGTGGTTCAGACGGGGGTCACATACTGACTCATACCGGTCGAGGAAGGCTTCCTGATCGATCGGGTCTGCTCCGCCGAGACACTCGGCGACGTCGTCACCGGTCATTTCGACGTGAAGCCCACCGGGGAACGTGCCCAGCTCATTGTGCACCTCGAAGAATCCGCGCACTTCGTCCATGACGTCGTCGAAATTGCGGGTCTTGTACCCGTTCGGGGAAGTGACGGTGTTTCCGTGCATCGGGTCGGTCACCCAGAGGACCTGCGCACCGGAGTCGGTCACCCGCGATACGAGGTTTGGCAGCTTCTCACGGATGTTCTTGGCACCCATGCGCGTGATGAACGTCAGGCGCCCCGGCTCCCGGTTGGGATCGAGCTTGTCGATCAGGGCCAGCGCATCATCCGGTGAGGTGCCCGGACCGAGCTTGACGCCGATGGGGTTCCGGAGGCGTGAAAGAAAATCGATGTGGGCGCCATCGATGTCACGGGTACGCTCGCCGATCCACAGGAAGTGGGCGGAGGTGTCATAAGGCAGGCCCGTCCGTGAGTCAGTGCGCGTCAGCGCACGCTCGTACTCGAGCAGCAGCGCCTCATGGCTGGCGAAGAACTCGACGCGCGTCAGGGCGTCGAAGTCGGCTCCGCACGCTTCCATGAAACGGACAGCGCGGTCGATCTCGCGTGCAAGCGATTCGTAGCGCGAGTGGGCCGGGTTGGCCGTGAAACCCTTGTTCCAGTGATGAACGAGGCGCAGATCCGCGAAGCCGCCCTGGGTGAACGCCCGGATGAGGTTCAGCGTGGATGCGGAGGTGTGATAGGCGCGCACCATCCGGGATGCGTCGTGTCCACGGCTCTCCGGAGTGAATTCATATCCGTTCACCATGTCACCGCGGTAGGCGGGCAGCGTCACGCCTTCACGGGTTTCGTCATTCGATGAACGCGGCTTGGCGAACTGGCCGGCCATGCGGCCCATCTTGATCACGGGAAGGGAAGCACCGTAGGTGAGCACTACCGCCATCTGCAGGATGGTCTTCACGCGGGCGCTGATCTTGTCAGCAGTGGCGCCGTCGAACGTTTCCGCGCAGTCGCCTCCCTGGAGGAGGAATGCTTTGCCCTGCGCAGCGGCAGCAAGCCTTTCGCGGAGCACATCCACCTCGCCCGCGAATACCAACGGCGGGAGCATCGAAAGCTCCGCCATGGCAGACCGATGCACCGCGGCATCCTGCCAGCTGGGCTGCTGCGAGATTGCCAACTCCCGCCAATTGTCCAGCCCCTGTTCGGGTACTGCTGAATGGGGAGCGGAGGTCAAGGTTGTTTCGGTCACTACTTAAGCGTAATGGCTCCACAGGACGACGACGGACCCTGCTGTCATTCAGCGGCCCGTTGCGTCACACAGCACGGCTGCTGGGATCGCCGTCACGCTTTACCCTGGTCTTTTTAGGATGGGCACGAGAATGTCCATCGTCGTCGGCTTCGGCCGGCTCACGCCCGACCGTGCGGACTTCGCCCGGCAAGGGACTGTCAACGCTTGGGGGCAGGGAGGTGTCCGACGACGGCGGCACAGCGTTCGCCGGCCTGGAGCCTTCCAGCCGAACGGCAGCCTGACGCGTCGGATCAGCGGGCCGCTCGGTCTTATTCCCGGTCTTCTTGCCCGCCGTCTTGGCACCGGCCAGACGTTCCTTGACGCTGCTGGCATAGACATCAACGTACTCCTGGCCGGAGAGCCTCATCAGCGCGTACATGATCTCGTCGGTAACGGAACGCTGGACGAAGCGGTCGTCGGCCATTCCGGCGTAGCGACTGAAATCCATCGGTTCACCGACGATGATGCCCACGCGTCGGATATTCGGGATCCGCCGGCCGATGGGCTGCACCTTGTCGGTGCCGATCATGGCTACCGGTATGACCGGCACTCCGGTTGCGAGAATCAGTTTTGCCACGCCGGTTTTGCCGCGGTACAGCCGGCCGTCCGGGCTTCGCGTCCCCTCGGGGTAGATGCCCAGCACACCACCGGAGTTCAGCACCGCTTCACCCGCGGAGAGCGAGGTCGCCGATGCTGCACCGCCGGAGCGGTCCATCGGCAACTGGTTGGAGAGCCTGAAGAATGTTGCGGTCAGTTTTCCCTTCAGGCCCTTACCGGTGAAGTACTCCGATTTGGCAAGGAAAACCACGGGACGCGGCACCGCGAGGGGGAGGAATATGGAATCCGAGAAGGACAGGTGGTTGCTCACGATCACAGCTGCACCCGTTGCCGGAATGTTGTCCAGGCCCTTGACCCACGGCCTGAACAAGAGATTCACAAGGGGACCGATAAAGATCCGCTTCATGATCCAGTAGAACACTCTGCCAGCCTTCCTGCGTGGATGTTCCGATTATCTGGAAACAGGCAAATACCATGCGTTCCGCTAACGGGCTTCTTGGAACACTACTCTAAGGGCGGACGGTGTGCGGGATCTCACTGGCAGTGTGCCGACCGCGGTGACACCATTGAAACTATGACGGCTGATCCCGCTCTTGCAGCGTTCTCCTCCAACGGTTCGGGCAGCCGCGCACGGGTTGGCGTGGTTCTCAGTCATGGCTTCACCGGCTCGCCTGCGAGCATGATCGAATGGGCGCGGTACCTTGCGGACCAGGGCTTCGCGGTGCGGCTGCCCTTGCTTGCAGGTCACGGCACCACGTGGCAGGAGCTCGCCAGAACGCCGTGGCAGCACTGGTACAAGGGAGTCGAAGCTGCTTACCAGGAGCTCGCGGTTGAGACAGACTCGGTTGTAGTGGCGGGGTTGTCGATGGGCGGTGCGCTTGCTCTTCGGCTGGCGGCGCTCGAACCGGTGGCCGGCGTCGTCCTCGTCAATCCCGGCCTCACCATGGCCGATCCGCGCGCACGCTATGTGGGCGTATTGAAGTATCTGCTCAAATCCGTCCCGGCGATCGGCAACGACATCCGCAAGGAAGGCGTGGACGAGCGGGCCTATGCCCGCACGCCGGTTGCGTCCGTTCATCAGCTTGTGCGGCTCTTCCGTGACACCACCGACCGTCTCCCCGAAGTCACGGCGCCCACGCTGGTGTTCCGGTCAAATACCGACCGGATTGTCCCGGAGAGCAGCCTCGAAGTTCTGCAGCGGCGCATAGGGAGTGCAGACTTGGAGATAATACGGTTGGAGAACAGTTATCACGTGGCCACCATGGACCACGACCAGGAGCTCATCTTCGAGCGCTCCGCAGCATTCATCGAGCATGTGACGGCAGGAACTACCGCATGAGTCCCCGAGCACAGGACCCCAACGAGTCCACTGACGACGCCGTTTGGCAGGACCTCGTCGCACGTCTGGAGGAAACGCCCAGCAGCGAACTGCCCGAGCGGCAGTCATCCGACCCTGCATCCTCGGACGAGGAACGTGTGCGGGCGATCTTCGAGGGCCAACCGGCACAGGTTCCCGCCGGCCCACGGGATTACTCCGCACCCGAGGAGGACGATGACGGCTCCTACCAGCCCCCCGAGCCTCCCCCGCTGGGGGTGGGTGATCCCCTCGTGGTGCTTGCCTGGCTGGGCGCGGTGGGCGGTCCCGTTACGCTGCTGCTGATCGCGATGTTCTGGCGGTCGGCGTCCACCACGGTGATGCTGGGCATCGTCGCCATCTTCATTGCGAGCGTGACCTTCCTGATTTTCCGTCTCCCGAAGACACGCGATTACGACGACGACGGCGCGGAAGTCTGACTACCTGCCGGCGGCTCAGCGCCGTTCGCTGAAGCGGCTTGACGACAGGGTGCCGTACGGCCTGCCCAATAGCGGTCGATACCGGATGCGGGATAGGTCCGCAGCGCCGACGAGCCCTGCGTCCGGGCCCAGGGCAGCCGAGGTGATTTTCGCCGCGGGTCGGAAGCCGCGCCCGGTCAGGTTCCGTTCAAAGGCACGCCGCGCCGGGTCGATCAGGAGTTGTCCGGCCGCCCCGAGTCCGCCACCAATGACGAAGGTCCCGGGGTCCAGTGCGGCTCCAAGGTTCGCGAGGCCGAGTCCGAGCCACTGCCCGACGTCGTCAATCAGTTCCCGGCACACCGGGTCGCCCTCAAGAGCCAGCCGGGTGACCACCGCGCCGGTGATGGCGTCAACGTCGCCGCCCACTTCGTGCAGCAGGGTCTGTGCAACCGGCGAGTTCGCTGTGGCCAACTCCCGGGCTTCACGTCCGAGCGCGTTGCCTGAGGCGTACTGCTCCCAGCATCCGCGGTTGCCGCACTCGCAACGATGCCCGTTGGGGACGATGATCTGGTGACCGAATTCCCCTGCCACGCCATGGCGTCCGCGTTCGAGCACGCCGTCCATGATCATGGCGCCACCTATTCCGGTGCCCAGCGTGATGAGCACGAGCCGCGGCTCGCCGCGGCCTGCGCCGAAACGCCATTCAGCCCAGGCAGCGGCGTCGGCATCGTTGAGTACGGTAACGCGCCGGCGCAGGGCTTGCTCGAGGTTGGCCCTCAGGGGTTCGTTGCGCCACGCGAGGTGAGGGCTGAACAGCACGGTCCCATTGTCCAGGTCCATCCATCCAGCCGCACCGATTCCCACCGAACGGATACGGCGACCGCGCCCGAGCTCGCGCACGAGGTCAACGATGACCGATTCCACTGCGCGCGCATTCTGGCCGGGTGTCTCCCGCCGGGCCGAGGCGACGATCGTACCGTCGGGGTCGACGACGCCGGCCGCCACCTTCGTTCCGCCGATATCTATGCCGATCGCGAGGCCACGTGCACGAAGGGGCCGGGCAGCGTATCGGGAGCTCGCCGCTTGCGGCGCGCGGAGTGGCCGACGGTTCCCGGCGCCGCGGCGGAATCCGCCCGCTGTGGCGCCCTCATCTGGTTCCATCTGCATGGATGCCGGCCTCCCGCCGTCGTTCTGGGACTGTGCCGCGCCGAATGCAACGGTTCACCGTTACCGTTTCGTACATTACTGGAGAGTAAGAGCGACCGGAAAAGCTATAGGCTAGAAAAATCTCGCAGGATGTGACGAATATCAAAGGAGATTCCCGTGCGCGAAATCAGCGTTCCGGTCAAAGTGCAGGTCCCTCGGGACAGTAACACCACTCATCTGGTGGTGAAGCAGGCCGAGAAAGCCAGTAATCCTGCCCTGTTTGCCACCAAGGATGCCTCCGGGCAATGGTCCGATATCCGCGCCACGGAATTCCTTTCCGATGTTCGCGCAATCGCCAAAGGTCTGATGGCGAACGGTGTGGGACCTGGCGATCGAGTGGCCATCATGGCGCGCACCCGGTACGAGTGGGCGCTGGTGGATTTCGCCATCTGGTTCGCGGGCGCCGTGTCCGTGCCTGTGTATGAAACTTCCTCTCCGTCGCAGGTTGCCTGGATCCTCGGTGACTCGGGCGCCCTCGCCGCCTTCGTTGAATCCGGCCGGCACGAGAACGTCGTCCGCCAGGCGGTCGCTTCCGAGAACCTGGATGCCTTCCGGGAGGTCTGGCAGTTCGACGGCGGCGGGTTGGACACTCTTCGGGCAGCAGGAACCGGCATCGACGATGCAGCGCTTGAGGAGCGCCGCCTGATCGCGGACCTGGACGATATCGCGACCATCATCTACACCTCGGGGACCACCGGAAAGCCGAAGGGTTGCGAACTTACGCACGGCAACTTTGTGGAACTGTCCGAAAACGCCGCCGCGTCGCTGCCCGAGGTCGCCCACGAGGGCGCGCAGACCATCATGTTCCTCCCCCTGGCTCACGTCTTCGCCCGGTTCATCTCCGTACTGTGCGTCGCAGCAGGCGCCACGGTTGCGCACACGCCTGACGTGAAGAACCTGCTCCCCGACCTGCAGAGCTACAAGCCGAGCTTCATCCTGGCCGTCCCGCGCGTGTTCGAGAAGGTCTACAACAACTCGATGCTCAAGGCCGAGGACAGCGGCAAGGGCAAGATCTTCCACGCCGCTGCCGACGTTGCGATCGCCTGGTCCAAGGCGGACCAGGCCGGCAAGGTAGGTCTCGGACTGAAGATCAAGCACGCCGTCTTCGACAAGCTGCTCTACGGCAAGATCAGAACCGCGATGGGCGGCAGGGTGCAGCACGCCGTGTCCGGTGGTGCACCGCTGGGCGACCGCCTGGGCCACTTCTTCCACGGCATTGGCCTGATGGTGCTCGAGGGCTACGGACTGACCGAGACCACCGCTCCGATTTCGGTGAACACACCGCAGAAGATCAAGATCGGCAGCGTCGGCGCTCCCTTGCCCGGCAATGCGGTCAAGATCGCGGACGACGGCGAAATTCTCGCCAAGGGAGTCTCGGTTCTGAAGGGCTACTTCAAGCGGCCCGACCTCACGGAGGAAGCCTTCACCGACGGTTGGTTCCACACCGGCGACATCGGGCAGCTCGATGAGGACGGTTTCCTGAGCATCACCGGCCGCAAGAAGGAAATCATTGTGACCGCCGGCGGGAAAAACGTCATCCCGGCACAGCTTGAGGACACAATCCGTGCCAACGCGCTCGTGTCCCAGTGCGTTGTAGTCGGAGACCAGCGGCCATACATCTCAGCGCTGATCACCCTCGATGAGGAAGCTCTGCCCGGGTGGCTCGAGCGGCACGACCTTCCGGCTGAAACCACCATGGCTGAAGCGGCCCGTCACCCCGCGGTCGAGGCGGAAATTCAGGCTCTCGTGGATTCCGCCAACGAGTCGGTTTCGCAAGCGGAAGCCATCAAGGTCTTCCGTGTCGTTGAGCAGGACTTCACCGAGGCGAGCGGCCACCTCACGCCCTCGATGAAGATCAAGCGCGCGCAGGTGCTCAAGGACTACTCCTCGGTGGTCGATGAGATCTACTCGCAGCCCCGCACGCAGCCGGCGGGATAACCAACCTCAGGTGGAGGGCGCCCGCAGCGAAAGCAGGGCGTTCTCCACCACCTCGCTCAGCGCCGGGTGTATCCAGTACTGGCCCCGGGCCATGGTGAACGCATCCAGGCCGAAGTGCATCGCCTGGATAATCGGCTGGATGAGGTTCGAGGCTTCATGGCCCATGATGTGCGCTCCGAGGATGATGCCTGTGTCCTCCTCAGCAATGACCTTCACAATCCCGGTCGCGTCCTCCATTGCCCAGCCATACGCCGTTGATCCGTACTGCTGAACTGCAACCGCAAGGCGCGATCCGGTCTTTTCCGCCCGTTTCAGTGCCTGTTCCTCAGTGAGACCGACCGTTGCGATCTGCGGGTGGGTGAACACGGCTGCCGGGACATACCGGTGGTCGCTGGCGTGCAGGGCGTCCGGGTGGAGCAGGTTGTGGGAGACCACACGGGCCTCATGGTTCGCTACGTGCTTGAGCTGGAAAGGGCTCGAGATGTCTCCGAGCGCCCACACACCAGGAACGGGCTCGCCCCGTCGCAGCACCCGCTGGAAGGCATCAACCGCGATCCGACCGTCACCGGTCCGATCGAAACAGACGTCCGAAGCGCCCACCCGGTCGCTGTTCGGTGTACGTCCGGTCGCTACCAGTACGACGTCGGCCTCCACCGCCACTTCCGTGCCATCCGGATCGGTCAGCAGAGCCGTCACCGACCCGTCGGCATTACTGTGCACCCGACTCACCTGGTGCCTGGTCAGGACATTCCACTGCAACCGTGCACGGTCTGTGAAACGTTCGGAGAGGGTGTCGTCGAGGGAACGCAGCATGCGGCCGGACCGGACGGCGAGGGTCACCTCGGTACCGAGGGAGGAGAAGATGTGCGCGAACTCGGCAGCGATGTATCCGCCGCCGATGATGAGCATGCGCGCAGGCTGTTCGGCCAGCCTCATGACGGTGTCGGAGGTGTGGACCTGCGGGAGGTCAAGCCCCGGAATTCCCGGTACAACCGGGCGGGAGCCGGCTGATATGACCACCTGATCGGCCGTGATCACCGCACCGGAACCGGTGACCAGAGTGCGCTCACCGGTGAAACGGACTTCCTCCTCGAAGAGGTCCACGTGGTCCAGTTCGTCCGCCCTGTACACCCGACCAGCCTCGGAGATGCTGTCGATGCGGGTGAATATCCGGTCCCGCAGGTCTGTCCAGCGTGTTGCGGTGTGCCGGAGGTCGACGCCAAGCCGGCCGGCCTCGTCGGCGGCGCGCGCAAGGTCCGCCGGGTAGACGAGCATCTTGGTGGGGATGCATCCCACGTTCAGGCAGGTTCCCCCGAAGGTTCCGCCTTCAATGACCGCTATCATCTTGTTGTCCCACTCAGGCGTGATGATCGTGTTTCCGGAGCCGGAACCGATGATCGCCAGATCGTAGTGAACCACGAATCAGTGCAGCTGATCCACGACGAGCGCTGCGAGCTCAACCACGGCGTCCCGCGTCCGGGGCTGCAGCTTGGAGAGTTCCACGCGGGAGCCTTCGGCGAGGTGTCGGTCATACGGAATGCGCACCACGGTGCTGACACGGGACCTGAAGTGTTCCTCGATCTCCTCGACGTTCACTTCGGTGCGGTTCCCGGACGACATATTGACCACGACGATCGCTTTCTCCACCAGCTCATGCTGGCCATGCGCTTCGAGCCATGAAAGCGTCTCGGAGGCCAGGCGCGCCTCGTCAACGCTCCCACCGGAGACGAGCACGACGGCGTCGGCTTTCTCCAGGGTGCCCTTCATCACGGAGTGGACCATGCCGGTGCCGGAGTCAGTAAGGACGATGGAGTAGTACCGGCCGAGGATGTCGGTGACCGCGCGGTAGTCGGCGTCGTCGAAGGCCTGGGCAACCGTCGGATCAGTATCGGAAGCGAGGACGTGCAGGCGAGACCCCTCACGGGCGACATAGCTCGACAGTTGGGCGAAGGAATCCACCATGAACCGGTTTTGCACCAGCTGGCGTGCGGTGAACTCCGCTTTGCCGGGCGAACGGTCCGAGAGCGTTCCCCGGTCGGGATTCGCATCCATGGCGATGATCCGGTCCTCGCGGATCTCGGCCAACGCCATCCCGAGGAGGGTTGTCACAGTGGTCTTGCCGACCCCGCCCTTGCGGGAGAGTACCGGAACGTACCGGGTCCGCTCCCCCAACCGGACGCTCACCCGGTGCTCGAGGGCACGACGGATCCGCACTGCGTCGGAGTCGCCCAGGTTCAGGTACCCGAAGGTCGCTTTGTACAGCCAGAAACGCCATCCACCGACAGGAGCGCGGCGCTGTGAAGTCAATAGCCGGTCCGCGGTCAGCGACGACGCCGGCTCAGGGCCTTCGCCCTTGTCCCGGCGGGCGCTCCGATCAGTAACAGCCGGAGTAACCGCCTGGGGTGCCGGTGGCACCTCGTTGGCGGGCCCGCCCGAGGGCATCCACCCGGTCCCCTCCTCATCGTCGGAAATCCTGATGTCGCTGTCGGCGAGGGTGAGATCGGCAGGATCAGTGGGGTGCTGTCCCTCGAACTGCCCTTCCGTGGCGGAAGTGATTCCGATGTGCGGCAAGCGGTCCGGTACCGGAGCCTGAGGGACAGCGGGACCGGGTGTACCAGCGCTACCCGGCTCCGCGTCGTCGTCCTCGGAGCTCAATGTGTACTCCTCAGCGGCTTCCTCGGCCGCTTCCGTGTCGGCTTGTGTCTCCACTTCACCGCCGGCCGTCCCGGTTTCAGGGTGGCCCTGGTCATTCACGGTCTCGCCGGGTTCCTGCGGAGCAGTGCCCTGCTCCGTGGACTGTCCTACCGGCACTTTCTCGTTGGCCATGATTCCTCACGCTCGGGTAATGCCCGCAGCAGGTGCTGCAGGTGGATTCTGCATCACCTTAGCGCAGGCTCCGCCCTGAGGACGCAGTCAGGTTCAGGCGGGGTCGATCACCAGGAGAAGGTCTCCGCCCTGTACCTGTTCGACGGCGCCGATCGCGAGCCGCTTGACCGTGCCGCCGACGGTGGTGGTGATACCGGCTTCCATCTTCATTGCTTCGATGGTTGCCACTGTGTCACCGGCCTGAACGGTGTCCCCTTCAGCCACGCCGAGGCTGACAGCCCCGGCGAACGGGGCGGCCACATGGCCGGGCTGGGTGGAATCAGCCTTCTCTGCGGCCTTGACGTCGGTGTGAATGCTGCGGTCACGCACGACGACGGGACGCATCTGCCCGTTCAGCGTGCACATCACGGTGCGCATGCCCTTCTCGTCGGCGTCGGAGACGGCTTCGAGCGTGGCGATGAGACGGACGCCCTTTTCAAGCTGGATGACGTGCTCGCCACCCTGTTGCAGGCCGTACAGGTAGTCTCGGGTGTCCAGCACCGACACGTCACCGAAGGTGTTGCGGGTGGCCTGGAAGTCCTTGGTAGGCCCGGCGAACAGGAGCCGGTTCAGCGTTGCGCGGCGGGTTGCGGGGTCCCCATCCAGCGCCTGCTGGTCCTCGGCGCTCAGATCGGCGTCGCGGACCTTGACGGTGCGGCCCTCCAGTGCTTTGGTCCGGAACGGTTCCGGCCAGCCTCCGGGCGGGTCCCCGAGTTCACCGCTGAGGAAGCCGATGACGGAGTCGGGAATGTCGTACTTCTGCGGGTTCTCCTCGAACGAGGCAGGATCCACGTTGGACCCGACAAGCTGGAGGGCGAGGTCGCCGACGACCTTCGAGGACGGCGTTACCTTCACGAGCCGGCCGAGCATCCGGTCAGCAGCCGTGTACATGTCCTCGATGGCCTCGAACCGCTCACCCAAGCCGAGGGCGATGGCCTGCTGCCGGAGGTTGGAGAGCTGGCCGCCGGGGATTTCGTGCCGGTAGACGCGGCCCGTGGGGCCCGGCAGGCCGGACTCGAACGGTGCGTAGACTCGGCGCACGGCTTCCCAATACGGCTCGAGGGAGCTGACATCCTCCAACGACATGCCGGTGTCGCGCTCGGTGTGAGCTAGAGCAGCGACCAATGCCGAGGCGGAGGGCTGGCTGGTGGTACCGGCGAGCGAGGCGCTGGCGACGTCGACGGCGTCGACCCCTGCGTTCGAGGCCGCCAGCAGTGTCGCCAGCTGGCCGCCGGCCGTGTCGTGGGTATGCAGGTGGACCGGGAGGTCGAACCGCTCGCGCAGGGCCGTAACAAGCTTCGCTGCCGCAGCCGGGCGCAGCAGGCCCGCCATGTCCTTGATCGCAAGGATATGCGCTCCGGCGTCAACGATGCGCTGTGCCAGGTCAAGGTAGTAATCCAGGGTGTAAAGCTTTTCCTCGGGGTCCAGCATGTCCGAGGTGTAGCACAGCACCACTTCAGCCACGGCGGTTCCCGTGTCACGGACAGCGCGGATGGCCGGCTCCATCTGCGAAACATCATTGAGGGCATCGAAGATGCGGAAGATGTCAATCCCCGTGGCGGCTGCTTCCTCCACGAATGCCTTGGTGACTGCCTCGGGGTACGGTGTGTAGCCCACGGTGTTGCGGCCGCGGAGCAGCATCTGCAGACAGATATTCGGGATCTCCCGGCGCAGCGCAGCCAGACGCTCCCAAGGGTCCTCGCCCAGGAAGCGGAGTGCGACGTCGTACGTTGCCCCGCCCCAGGCTTCCACTGACAGCAGTTCCGGGGTCTTGACTGAGACCGCCCGGCCCGCCGCGACGAGGTCACGGGTGCGAACACGGGTGGCCAGCAGGGACTGGTGCGCGTCGCGGAAGGTGGTGTCGGTGACCGCCAGCGCGGTCTGGGCGCGCAGCTCGGCCGCGAAGCCCTCCGGACCGAGCTCCTGAAGCCGCTGACGCGATCCCGGCTGCAGCTCCGTCCCAGTGACCTTGGGCAGCTTCTCCGCCGGATCAAGCTCAACCGTGAGTTCACCATTGGGCTTGTTGACCGTGACGTCAGCGAGCCAGTTCAAAAGCTTGGTTCCACGGTCAGCCGGGACCCTTGCGGTCAGGAGCTCCGGCCGCTCGTCAATGAACGACGTTGCCACGTCCCCCGCAATGAACGCCGGATCATCGAGGACCGACTGCAGGAAAGAGATGTTGGTGGAGACGCCACGCACACGGAACTCCGCCAGCGCACGGCGCGCACGCCGCACAGCGGACTCATAATCCCGGCCACGGCAGGTGAGCTTGACCAGCATGGAGTCGAAGTGGGGGCTGATCTCGGCGCCCGCATACACGGTGCCGCCGTCGAGTCGAACACCCGCGCCGCCGGCGGACCGGTACGCGGTGATCTTGCCAACGTCGGGACGGAACCCATTGGCGGGGTCCTCGGTTGTGATCCTCGACTGCAGGGCAGCACCCCTGAGCCGCACGGAGTCCTGCGACAGGCCAAGGTCCGCCAGCGTCTCCCCCGCCGCGATGCGCAGCTGGGACTGGACCAGGTCCACGTCGGTGACCTCTTCCGTCACGGTGTGCTCGACCTGGATACGCGGGTTCATCTCGATGAACACATGCTGGCCTGCGCGCTCACCGACGGTGTCGACGAGAAATTCGACTGTGCCGGCATTGACGTAGTTCAGGGCCTTCGCGAACGCGACGGCGTCACGGTACAGGGCCTGCCGGATGTCCTCGTCCAGGTTCGGTGCCGGCGCGATCTCGATGACCTTCTGGTGGCGGCGCTGCAGTGAGCAGTCCCGCTCGAAGAGGTGCATGACATTGCCCTCGGCGTCGGCGAGGATCTGAACCTCGATGTGACGGGGACGCAGCACCGCCTGTTCGAGGAACATGGTCGGATCGCCGAATGCGGAGTCTGCCTCACGCATGGCCGCCTCGAGGGCTTCACGCAGGTTTTTGCGGTTGTCTACCCGGCGCATGCCCCGGCCACCGCCTCCGGCTACGGCCTTGGCGAAGATGGGGAACCCGATCTCATCCGCTGCGGCAACGAGTTCCTCAAGATCCGAGCTCGGCTGGGAGGACTTCAGGACCGGGATGCCCGCCTTTTTCGCCGCTTCCAGTGCGCGGACCTTGTTACCGGCCAGTTCCAGCACCTCAGCCGGCGGGCCCACGAAGGTGATGCCGGCGTCGGCGGCTGCGCGTGCCAGATTCGGGTTCTCGGACAGGAAGCCGTAGCCGGGATAAATGGCATCACACCCCGCTTCCTTGGCTACCCGGACGATCTCATCCACATCAAGGTACGCACGGACCGGGTGGCCTTCCTCCCCAATGAGGTAGGCCTCGTCCGCTTTCTGCCGGTGAATCGAATTGCGGTCCTCATGAGGAAATACCGCGACGGTCTTGGCACCGGTTTCATAACCCGCCCTCATCGCACGAATGGCGATCTCGCCTCGGTTAGCTACCAAAATCTTCGAGAACATTGCTCTCCTGCGTCCTGCGGGTCGATGGAACGACGACTTAGCGTGCCCAGCCTACATTTGGTCTTTCTGGTCACAGAAATTTGTAGTCATATGCCGGTAATTCTTCGACTTGGCGCCCGTCCGCCGAGCCGTGTCCGTGCGGTCTATGGGTCCACCTATGATGAATAGGTGTGCGGGGACGAACGATCCTGCGATCTGTAGCATCTCAAACGTTAGGTATTGGTTCAACAAGTGCAAGTAGTGAGCATCAGCAGCCTCAAAGGTGGGGTCGGCAAGACCTCGGTCACCCTGGGACTGGCATCCGCGGCATTGTCCGCAGGGATTCCCACACTTGTTGTCGACCTTGATCCGCACGCGGACGCCACCACCGGTCTTGGGGTTCAGGCAAACGAGCAGACTGATATCGGCCGCCTGCTGAAAAATGCCCGTCGGGGGGACCTCGCCGCCAACGTTGTGCCGAGCGGTTGGGTCAATAACGCTCTCAAGCGCAGCTCGAACACTGTGACGCCCGTGCTCGACGTGGCGATGGGTTCCGCCTACTCGGGCATCTATGACCGGCCCGACCTCGGCAAGCGGGATCTGCGGCGGCTCTCCATGCTGCTGGGTCGCGTTGAGGGGTACCGTCTTGTGCTGATTGACTGCCCCCCATCCCTGAACGGGCTCACCCGCATTGCCTGGACTGCAAGCAACAGGGTCATGCTCGTTGCCGAACCCGGCCTGTTCTCCGTGGCCGGCACAGAGCGCACCATGCGTGCCATTGAACTTTTCAAGAACGAGTTCGCACCGAATCTCGCGCCTGCCGGAATCGTGGCGAACCGGGTACGCACCGGTTCAAACGAGCACACCTTCCGGCTGAGCGAAATGAAGCAGATGTTCGGTGATCTGTTGCTCAGCCCCACCATCACGGAGCAGGCCAACTGGCAGCAGATCCAGGGTGCAGCGCATGCAGTGCACCACTGGCCCGGTGAATCAGCGAAGCAGGCAGCGGGGTACTTTGACGACCTGCTGCGCGCCCTGCTGGACTCCGGGCGCATGCGCAACCGCGTCGCCCGCCGCTAACGCCGCTGCGCGCCCACCGAACGCAAAAATGCCCCGCACTTGGCGGGGCACAATGATGGTACCGGGGTCAGCTGATCTTGCGGGCTGCCCGTCGCTTGCTCAGTTCGTCGTCGGGAAAGTCCTGATCGGCTGCGTGCTCACTCGGCAACGCTGCAAGACTTCCTTCGACCTCCCGCCATACGCGCCCAACGGCGATACCGAAGACTCCCTGCCCGCCCTGGACAAGGTCGATTACTTCATCAGCGGAGGTGCACTCGTAGACGCTGGCACCATCGCTCATCAGGGTGATCTGCGCGAGATCCTCGACTCCGCGTTCCCGTAGGTGTTCCACCGCGCTGCGGATCTGCTGAAGGGAAACCCCGGTGTCGAGCAGCCGCTTGACGACCTTGAGCACCAGGATGTCCCGGAATCCGTAGAGCCGCTGGGAGCCGGACCCGGAGGCGCCGCGAACTGCGGGTTCGACCAGGCCGGTGCGCGCCCAGTAGTCGAGCTGACGATAGGTGATACCCGCTGCTTTGCAGGCGGTAGGTCCGCGGTAGCCCGCGTCTTCATCAAGCACAGGAAGGTCTTCGGTGAAGAGCAGGCCCTGCGCGCTGGCGGGTATCGATGCACCCGTAGCGGCCGCGTTGGAACCCGTACCGGCGTCGCCTTTCGGACTCACGTGTTGCCTCCTCGTTCTGGTTCCCGGGGGGAAGTGGCACAAGCCGAGGTCCACAGGGGGATTAAATGAATGTCTGCCCTGAGTTTACAGCTAGTGCAATGGGAACTGTATGCTTCGACGTTAGATCCCCGGATACCCTAGGTCAAAGATGCCGCACATAACGATCAGGGCGTGTCGTCAGTGGCTACTTCTCAAAGTCTTCAGGCTCGACGTCGGCCAGGAACTCGCGGAACTGTTTCAACTCACGCTCGGCGTTGGCCTGGCCTTCCGCGGAGGAGGTGTCGCTGTCTTGATCATCCGCCTCTGCGATCTCCACGCCCGTGTCCTCCATGACCTGCGGTGCGCAATAGATCGGACACGGTACGCGGAGAGCGATAGCGATGGCGTCAGATGCCCGGGAGTTGACGGTTGTACCGTCCTCAAACACAACCTCGGCGTGGAACACGGTGTCCTCCACCCGGACAATCCGAACCTCGGTCACTGTGTGGTTGAGGGCCCCGACGATACTCACGAGGAGATCATGGGTCATGGGACGCGGCGGCACAATCCCTTGCTGGACGAACGCTATTGCGCTGGCTTCCGGTGCGCCGATCCAGATGGGAATGTGGCGGGTGCCCGCCGCCTCCTTGAGAAGGACAAGGGGCTGATTGGACGGTAGCTCGATACGAACACCTACTACATCCATCTCGATCATGTCTGCCTCCTAGTTTTCCATCCGTGCAATCTGCCCCTGGACGAGGGCGCTGTGGAGGTTGAGGCAGAGCTCGCTGATCTCGCGTGCGGTTTCTGCCGCCCGGGCCTTGGAGGCGACGTCTCGCCGGGAGGCCACCGGCGCAACCACGCTCTCAACAAGACCGAGTTCACGATCTGCCGCGGCACGGAAGGGGCGCAGGTGACGAGGCTCGATCCCGTGCGCTTCGAGCTGTACGCAAGAGCGGGTGATCTTCAGGGCGTGCTCGTCGAAGCGTCCGTCAACCTCCGCAATGAGGCCGAAAGCAATGAGGTCGCGGATCAGTTCGGGACGGGCGCCGGCTTCGGCCGCGAGTGTCTCCCGGGTGAGCCTGCGGGCGTGGGATCCGAGTTCACGTGCAAGCTGGTCCGAGACCATACGCGGAGCAAGGGTGAGGCCACCGGGCAGGTTCTCCGGCCGCTCTCCCCGATCGATCGCGTCAAGATAATCCTTGATGACTTTCAGCGGCAGGTACTGATCACGCTGGAGGGCCAGAACAAACCGCAAGCGTTCGACGTCGACCGGAGTGTATTTCCGGTAGCCCGCCCTGGTGCGTTGCGGGGTAATGAGCCCTTTTTCTTCAAGGAACCGGATCTTCGAGGCGCTGATCTGCGGGAAGTCCCCGGCCAGTTCGGTGAGGACCTCCCCGATATTCAGGACGTTCCCGCTGACACGCTCCGGGGCTATACCCACGGGTCGCCGGGACGGCTGGGAGGAGGGCATGTAGGTCCCTAGACCTGACCCTGAGACTGCGGCACGCTCCCGGCGGCGTAGAAAGTGAGGCGGAACTTACCGATCTGTACCTCATGACCATTGCGCAGAACAACGCTGTCAACGCGATCATTATTCACGTACGTACCGTTGAGGCTCCGGGAATCGACAACGCGGAAGCCCTCAGGTCCGCGACGGAACTCTGCATGCTTGCGGGACACCGTCACATCATCGAGGAAAATATCTGCGTTCGGGTGGCGCCCGGCGGTAGTGACGTCTTCATCCAGGAGGAAACGCGCGCCGGCGTTTGGGCCTGTGTGGGCGATGAGCAGTGCCGACCCGGCGGGAAGAGCTGCTACCGCGGCTCGTTCCTCATTGGTCAGACGCGGCTCAACGGTTGGCGCGGCCGACTGGGGCGGCAAGCCGATGGTGGTTGTCTCAGGCGAAGGCATATGCGATCCCGAAGCGTCCTGTCCGGCTGCGTTGTTCTCGCCTACCATTTGAAAAATCCTTCCCCAAAACACGTGGCCAACCGGTTTCCCGGCTGGCCACAAACTATTAGCCTCAGCCGGTGACTCTAGCCTACCTGCTGCGAGTATTCCGACGAACTGAGAAGCTCCTCAACCACCGAGCTGTCCTCAACCTTGATTTCCAGCAGCCAGCCATCGCCGTACGGATCTGAGTTGATCAGGGCAGGGTCGCCGTCGAGCGCTTCGTTACGGTTGGTGACCTCACCGCTGACCGGAGCATAAATATCGCTGACGCTCTTGGTGGATTCAACTTCGCCGATCACGTCGGAAGCGCCCACTTTGGAGCCGCCCTCGGGCATCTGGACATAAACAACGTCGCCAAGGGCGTCCTGAGCGAAGTCGGTGATACCGACACGGACAACTCCGTTGTTGTCGGGTGCGGTGACCCATTCGTGTTCGGCAGTGTAGTAAAGGTCTTCGGGAATGTTGCTCATTGTCGGCCTTTCGTGGGCACCGGACGGATTTGATTCTTGGAAAGCGATGAACAAGCGGCGGCCCCTTCTCTCTCGATCGGGGGCCTCACGATCGAGTATATGCACAGTGTCCGTGCGGTGCGTCACCCTTCTCGCCCGGCCGATTACCTGCCCACAGGACCCCTCATACGCGTGGCGTCCATGGCAATTCAAGTACTCATAAGACAGGATCGACCTATGACTGACCTGCCCTTTCCGATTCAGCCCATGCTCGCCAAGGCCGTGGACGCAGTGCCGGACGCAGACAGTGTTCCCGGCGGCCTGATCTATGAGCCCAAGTGGGACGGCTTCAGGGCCGTCGTCCATATTGAAGACGGCAAGTGCGAGATTGGGAGCCGTGGGTCGAAGACGCTGACCCGCTACTTCCCGGAGCTCGTCGAGGCGCTGCTTGAGAACCTTCCGGAACGGTGTGTCATCGACGGGGAGATTGTGGTCCGCCGCGGAGAACCGGGTGCTGAGCGCCTCGATTGGGACGCGCTATCGCAGCGGATCCACCCAGCCGACAGCAGGGTGCGCCTGCTCGCGAAGGAGACACCGGCGTCGTTCATCGCTTTTGACTTACTTGGGATCGACGACCACAACCTCCTCGACGTGCCCCTCGCGGAGCGGCGGAAGGCATTGGAGGGGATCGGTGAATCTTTCTCGGAACCGGTGCATCTCTCGCAGGTGACGGACGACGACGAACTCGCCCGACGCTGGCTGGTTGAATTCGAGGGGGCCGGCCTGGACGGCGTGGTGGCCAAGCCGCTGACCGCAGCGTACGAGCCGAACAAGCGGCGCATGCTCAAGGTAAAGCACCACCGCAGCGCCGACGCCGTGGTACTCGGTTACCGGGTACACAAGAGCGGCCAGGGTGTGGGTTCACTTCTTCTTGGCCTCTACGATGACGCCGGTGAATTGCGGAACGTCGGCGGTGCGTCCGCGTTCTCGGACAAGCGGCGGCTGGAACTGATCGATGAGCTGGAACCTGATGTGATGCGCGACGAGGACGGGGAGATCATTCGCGGCGAAACGGATCGAAGCCGTTTCGCTTCGGCCAAAGACGTATCCTATGTCCGGCTGCACCCCCGGCGGGTGGTCGAAGTGCGTTATGACCAGATGGAGGGTGACCGGTTCCGGCACACTGCGCAGTTTGAGCGGTGGCGGCCGGACAGGGAGGCGCGCTCCTGCACGTTCGAGCAGTTGGAGATTCCTGCGGCCTACGATCTCACCAAGGTGCTGGCTTAAGGTTCATCACCCGTCTTGTGGATAACCTCCGGGCTGGTAACTGACTCTGGTTAGGATGGTTGGCAGTTCACACGGAATCACATCGTCGGGGAAACTATGTCTCAGTCTCGCGTGGCTTGCACCCTAGCTGGTGCAGCCCTCTCTGTTCTTGTTCTTGCCGGGTGCCAGGGCGGCGACCCCGATTCGGCACAGACGCCGTCGGAGTCTCCGTCGGTATCGGACTCCGCCTCTGCGTCGCCTACGCCTACGCCGACGCCGTCCCCCGCTTCCGCGGCCGGACCAGCGGTGAACATCCCCGTCCCGGAGAAGCCCGCGCTGGCGGATGAGAACACCGTAGAGGGGCTGGAGGCGTTCACGGAGTGGTGGGTGCAACTCGTCAACTATGGCATCGCTACGAACGACTTCGAACCCATGTGGTTAGTCACAGACCGGGGTTGTGTCACCTGCAGCAACATTGAGGCGTCAATTCAGGAGGTTTACTCGGGAGGCGGATGGCAAGCCGGAGGCGAAGTCGCCGTAGAGGGATTTGGTTCAGAGTTTCAAGTCAATACTTCCGGCTCGATCAGCGCGTACGTCACCAACACGCAGACAGCCATAACGGTCTACAACGCGGCGGGTGAGGAGATCAACGAGATACCTGCAGTCACGGACCCTGAACCTAGCGGCACGTTTGTTATGTGGACCGATGGCGCTTGGGTGATGCTCTATTTTGGCCTTCTTACGACGGAGTGATTCGTTTGAACCGCACCCCGATCAAGGCAGCAGTTGCAGTCAGTCTCATGTTGTTTCTTCCGACATTCACCACCGCCGTTTGGGCAGCCGAAGGACCAGGTGGATCTCTGGTTGATTCCCGGGCAGAGATCATAAATAAGGAGCCGAGACCCGCAGAAAGCTCTACCGCACAGCCAGATGCGGTTAAGACGCCTCCTAGTGCGGGCACCGTCTCCAATGAGACATCCTCTTTCTCATACACTTACGAACGCGTTTGCCTGCAAGGAGTGGGGAGCTTCCTGAATCCTGCGGACTGCGTTCGTATCAACGCGGCCTGCGACGCTGAGCCAGACGGCGAGATGGTGGAGTGGATCGCTATCGACAGTTCCACCACGCCGCCGACTGAGACACCAACAGGCGATAGGTCCTGCCTCTACCCTGGCTCGCCCGCGCCGGAACCCCCGAACGGCGGCGAAGCAGCGGAGCCCGCGGTTGTCATCACGCTGGAGGACTTCCAAAGTCAGCCGATCGTCGCCGCGACCGTAGTGTCGGAGCCGAACAATTTCGGCCTCCTGGGCGGGCACAACAACTTCTGGGCGGACGTCGCCGAGCAGGAGTTCACCTTCGAAACCCTCGGGGACGAGGTACGCATCCGGGCCTGGCCAGTGGCGTACGACTGGAACTACGGCGACGGCACCACCAGGACCACACAGACCGCAGGAAACGCCGTCCCTGAGGGTGACTGGCTTCTGGTGGAGACTCCTACCAGCCACGTCTACGCTGCGACCGGCGACTACAACGTAGTCCTCACCACGCGCTTTAACGGAGACTACTCCGTCAACAGCGGGCCTTGGATACCTATCGCCGGACAAGCCGCGGTCCAGTCAGAGCCGCACCTCATCAGCATCTGGCGTTCCGACAACCGGCTCGTGGACGGCACCTGCACCGATAACCCGAATGCTTGGGGGTGCAGGTAAACCCTACTTATCCTTTTTCGCCCGGCTCGGCTGAACCCTCGGCGGCTCCCCCGGCATCTTCGGATAGTCGGGCGGGAACGGTAGTTCCCCGAGACCGGAATCCAGATCGCGCTGCCACCAGTCAAGCAACGTATCGATAGTCCCGGGCTTCTCGTGGAAGTTGGCCCAAGGATCGCCCACGGTGCGGAGCCGCTCCGGCACAGTCAGGATCGTGAAGTCCTTCGGCTGGACCTTCTCAAGCTCTTCCCACGTGATCGGACAAGAAACCGGCGCATGAGCCAACGCCCTGGGACTGTAGGCACCCGCAATCGTTCGATCCCGATTCGCCTGGTTGAAGTCAACAAACACCCGCTCCCCGCGTTCCTCCTTCCACCAGGAGGTAGTCACCTTGTCGGGCATGCGGCGCTCAAGCTCCCGCGCAGCAGCAATCACGGCATGCCGCACATCAAGGAACTCGCGCACCGGCTCAATCGGTGCATACACATGGATGCCGCGGTTGCCCGAAGTCTTCAGGAAGGCATTAAGGCCAGCTTCCTCAAGCACCTTCCGCAACTCGATAGCAGCGGGTATGGCGTCGTCGAAATCGGTGCCGGGCTGAGGGTCGAGGTCTATCCGCAGCTGGTCCGGGTTGTCCGAATTATCCGCACGTGATGGCCAGGGGTGGAAAACCACCGTGTTCATCTGGGCCGCCCACACTGCTGCAGCCGGCTCGTCGATCACCAACTGCGGATGGGACCGCGCGCTCGGATACTCGACCTTCACGGAGCGAATGTACTCCGGGGCACCCTTCGGGGGATTCTTGGAGAAGAACTGGTCTCCGTCGATGTTGTCACCAAAGCGCTGCAGTGCAAGAGGCCTGTCACCGTTCGCTGCGATGAAGGCATCGCCCACGTCGATCAGGTACTTCGCCAGATCCAGCTTGGTCAGTCCGAGCGCAGGCCACATGACGCGGCTCGGACTCGATATACGAACTTCCCGGGTGCCGTGCGGCCCATCAACGGATAGAACAGTCGCCTCGGATGCCATGGGTCCAACATACTCTTCAGGGCCACAATCACACGCGGCGCGGCACGCCGCAGTGTTTGGTCAGGCTGGGAGGACGACCCCTATGGGTTCACGCTTCTCGGCCTGGAACCTGTCCTCGGTCCGGCCTGCGGCCCAATAACCCGACAGGGAGAGCTGACCCTTGGTCAGTCCGCGATCTTTCAGGAAAACATCGCGCAGCGCCTTCATCGACTCCCGCTCCCCGTGTGCGAATACCTGCACGCGACCACCCGGCCAGCGGTAAGCTGCGACGGCGGCGGCGAGCAGAGACTTCGTCGTATCGTCCCGCGCTTCCCGACGAACCCACACCACGTCAACACCGGATGGCTTCGCAAGCTCGATGACATCTTCCGAGCCATCGTATTCAACGAAAGCAACACCGAGAGCTTCTGCCGGGAGGGCTTCGAGGGCGGCGCTGATGGCCGGCAGAGCCGACTCATCACCGGCGAACAGATGCCAGTCGGCGGTCGGATCAGGAGAGTAGGCGCCGTTGGGACCCATCAGGGCGATTCGGTCCCCCGGCTGCGCGTTAGCCGCCCACGGGCCAGCCAGTCCTTCGTCGCCATGGACGACGAAATCGATCTCGATCGTGCGCTCAGCGGAATTGATCCGCCGGACGGTGTAGGTGCGCGTCACCGGAACATCCTCGGGCGGAAGGTGCTCCCGTAGCGCAGCGAGGTCGTAGGGCGGCTCGAGTTCGAGTTCCGGCTTGGCGAAAAGCAACTTGACGTAATTGTCGGTTACGTCCTTCGGCTGGAACTGATCGAACGCCGGTCCGCCCAGCGTGACGCGAACCATGTGCGGCGTCACCCATGACGTAGCCAGGACGTCGAAGACAAATTGAGGGCGAGCAGGCTTCGTCTTCTGCTGAACTGTATTCACCCATCCAATTTCTCATGCCCAGTGAGCTTAACGAATCTCCCGGGTAGGGAGGGCTCCCGTTCAGCGACAGCGTAAGGTCAAACAGTATCGTCCCGCTACCACGAAGGAATGCCGGGTTGCCCTTTGTACTCACCCGCCTCATTCGCCGGCTTGGCCGTGCCCGTGTGTGGGTCGCGCCGACGCTCATCATACTTACGGTCTTTCTCACCAGCTGGCCACTCATGGCGTGGGCGGAACCGTCAAGTAACACGATCACTTCACCCGAGAATTACTGGTGGTGGTTCCTGGTCACTGCCTCCACTGTGGGATACGGAGACTTCTTCCCGACAACCGTCGGTGGGCACCTCGTCGGCGTCTACGTGATCGTCGGCGGAATCGTCACGCTGACTACCCTCTTCACCCGGATCGCTACCGCGATCGAGAATACAAAAGGACGGCGCATGAAAGGCCAAGTGGACCTGAATATGTCCGATCACCTGGTGATCGTCGGCTATACGCCTGCGCGCACCGAGCGGTTGCTGCATGAGATCATGGCCGACAGCACGCTTCCGGTGGCCCTGTGCGCGTGGGAGGACGTTCCCGAGAATCCACTGCCTGAGCACCCCAACCTGGGTTTCGTCCGCGGCGACCTTGCAGAAGAAGGCGTATTGAGACGCGCCGGAATACACCGCGCGTCACGTGTCCTCATCGATGCCCGTGACGACAACGAAGCGCTCGCCCTGACCGTAGCCGCCACGCACGTGAATCCCACCGCCCACACCGTCGTCACGCTGCGGGACATGAACCGTGCCCACAATTTCTCCTATGTCGATGACGGGGTCCGCTGCGTCCAGTGGCATTCACCGCGCCTTGCGATCGAAGAACTGCAGGATCCGGGCATTGCGGTTGTCTACGCCGACCTGATGAGCCATGGCGGCAGGAACACCTATAGCACGCCACTGCCCGAAACTCTCTCGAACATGAGTTTCGGAGCAGTGCAGGAAGCTATGGGACGGATGTTCACCACTACCGTCCTCGCAGTTCAGCACAATGGGGCCGTCATCAATCCCGGTTGGGATACGTTGCTGCCCGCAGGTTCAGTTCTCTACTACGTGGGCGAGCGCAGGCTCTCGGCTGAGGACATTACAGGGGCGCTGGCGAGATAACCGAGTCGGCTGAGGACTCTTGCCGGGCATGATCCCGGGAACGAAAAAGGTCCCGGAAACCTTGAGTTTCCAGGACCTTACCGTCGGGATGACAGGATTTGAACCTGCGACCCCTTGACCCCCAGTCAAGTGCGCTACCAAGCTGCGCCACATCCCGATCAGCCCGGACATTTCGTCCGAACCACCTGAAGAATCTTATCCTATCGAAGCCCTGCCCGACGAACCGAACGGCCCTGAATCGATGGAGAAGAGCTACTTCTTGCGTCCGCGCTTCTCACGGACGCGCATGCTGACCTCGATCGGCGTGCCCTCGAAACCGAACGTCTCACGCAGGCGGCGTGTGATGAACCGGCGGTACCCGGGATCCAGGAAACCGGTGGTGAAGAGAACAAAGCGCGGTGGACGTGACGACGCCTGCGTGCCGAACAGGATGCGCGGCTGCTTTCCACCTCGCACCGGGTGCGGATGCGCGGCAACGAGCTCCCCGAGGAAAGCGTTCAGCTTGCCGGTCGGAATGCGCTTGTCCCAGGACTCCAGCGCGCGGTCAAGTGCGGGCACGAGACGGTCCTTGTGCCAGCCGGTCTTCGCCGAGATGTTGACGCGCGGCGCCCACTCGACGTGCGCGAGGTCCTGCTCGATCTCGCGCTCCAGGTAACGGCGGCGTTCGTCGTCGAGCAGGTCCCACTTGTTGAATGCGAGAACCAGCGCGCGGCCGGATTCAATCGTGAGGTTCAGGATGCGAACGTCCTGTTCGCTCAGCACCTCATCAACGGCGAGGAGGACGACGGCGACCTCCGCCTTTTCCAACGCGGACTGCGTACGCAGCGACGCATAGAAATCGGCGCCCTGCTGCATGTGGACCCGACGACGGATACCGGCGGTGTCCACAAAGCGCCAAACGCGGCCGCCGAGCTCGATCATCTCGTCCACCGGGTCGCGGGTGGTACCCGCCAACGGGTCGACGACAACGCGTTCTGTGCCTGCCAGTTTGTTCAGCAGCGACGACTTGCCGACGTTTGGACGTCCGATCAGCGCAACCCGTCGCGGGCCACCGGACCGTTCCAGGCCGCCGTGTTCGGAGAACTCGGGCATGATTTCCACTGCCCTGTCGAGCATGTCGGCCGTACCGCGGCCGTGCAGCGCCGACACGGGCATCGGCTCGCCGAACCCGAGCGACCAGAGCGCGGACGCATCGGCCTCGTTCTGGATGTCGTCGACCTTGTTCGCGATCAGAATGACGGGCTTTTTCTTGCGCCGCAGCATGCGGACAATCGCTTCGTCCGTGGCGGTCGCACCCACAGTCGCGTCGACAACCAGTAGCACGGCGTCCGCTAGGTCGACGGCGGCTTCGGCCTGGTCTGCGACGCGTGCGTGGATGCCGCGGGCGTCGTGCTCCCAACCACCGGTGTCCACCAGCGTGAAGTTGGTGCCGTTCCAGGTGGCTGAATACATGACGCGGTCGCGCGTGACACCCGGAGTGTCCTCGACGACTGCCTCACGGCGTCCGAGGATGCGGTTCACGAGGGTTGACTTGCCCACGTTCGGGCGGCCCACGATCGCAAGGACAGGATCGAGCCGAACCGCTGCGTCCTCGTCGTAACCACCGAGTTCCTGCGCGAGGAGTGCTGCATCCTCCTCGTCAAGCTCATAGTCCTCCAGACCTGCACGCAGCGATTCGGCGCGACGCTCAGCCTCCTCGTCATCCAGGGCATGGATGTGCTCGGCTACGGAGTCCTCGCCCGTGGGCTCATACTCTTCCTCAAGTTCGGTCTGGTTCTCGCTCATATTCGCGATCCTTCGTTTTATTGGTGGGCGACAGTGCGAACAACGTCGAGCACCGCCGTCACTGTCTGCTCGAAATCCAGGTCCGACGAATCAACGGTTACTACGCCGTTGGCCGCCTGGTGAAAATTCACTACGGATGAATCCTTGGCATCACGGCCCAGAACCTGCTGCTTCAGCTGCTCCGCGGTTTGGGAACCGCCAAGCTGGTCACCGCGCCGCCGGAGCCGCGCTTCCTCGCTTGCGGTGAGGAGAATGCGCACCTCTGCATCCGGCGCGACGACGGTGGTGATGTCCCTGCCTTCGGCCACGATGCGGTGGTGTGAGTCCGCGATGATCTGCCGCTGCCTTCGGATCAGCTCGCTGCGGGCTCCGAGTGTGGTGGCAACCGCGCTGACGGCACGCGAAACCCGCGGCTCCCGGATGGCGTCCGTCACGTCGATACCGCTGATCAGGACCGACTCGGTGTCCGGTCGGGTGCTGAGAGACAGGTCGAGTTCACGGGAGGCACGTTCCACGGCCCCGGCGTCGGACAGGTCCACGCCCTTTTCCAGGCAATGCAGGGTCACCGCGCGGTACATGGCACCGGTGTCAAGGTATGCCGCATGCAGCCGGCTGGCGGCCTCACGACTGACGCTGGACTTGCCGGAACCGGACGGTCCGTCGATGGCCACAACGAGGGACTTGCCCAACCGGAAGTGTGCAAGAGATGCAGTCACTGAACTACCTTCCATCCGCGATCCGTGAGGAAATCAGTGAGCTCGTGCCGTTTGCCCGGAAGCACCGAGACCTCGGCCATACCTACCTGGCGCTCGGGCGAATGCTCGATTCTCAGGTCCTCAAGGTTTATGCCGGTGTCCCCGATTTCAGTGAGCAGCCGTGCAATCTGTCCGGGAACGTCATCCACCAGCACGGTGAGCCTGGCGAACGCTTCGGGGGGCGCGCCGTGCTTGCCGGGAATTCGGGCCTGGCCGATGTTGCCCTCCGCCATCAACTGCGCCATATCCAGCCGCGCACCTTCACCCAGCGGATTCTCGAGCGTGCCGATCAGCCGGTTCAGGTCTTCACGCACACCGTAGAGGATCTCCACCAGTCGGTCCGCGTTCGCAGAGAGAATCTGCACCCACAGCCGCGGATCGCTGGCAGCAATCCGGGTCACGTCCCGCAGCCCGTTCCCCGCAAGCGAGAGGGCGTGAGCGGGTGTGTCCTGCAGCCGGCTCGCCAGAAGCGACGATAGCACCTGGGGTAGGTGGGAAATGACCGCAACCGACTGGTCGTGCTCCTCGCTCGACATCCGGGAAACAACCGCCCCGAGGTCGATCGCCAGCGCTTCGGCAGTGCGTACCGATTCAGGCGCGCTGTGCGTCGACGCGCAAATGACCCACGGCATAGAGGTGAACAACTCGGCGCGGGCAGCAACCGGCCCCGATTTCTCCCGCCCTGCCATGGGATGGGTACCGACGTAGCGCGCGAGGGCGTCGTCGTCGGCTGCTTCAGCTACTGATTTCAGCACCGCATTCTTGACGCTGGCAATATCGACGACGACGGCGGCCGGGTAAGCTGCCAGCGCATCGACGACCAGTGCGCCTGTGACGTCCGGCGGCGCTGCGACAACCACGAGTTCAGGCGCGAATGACGAATCGGCCGGGTCCAACGGGCGGCCTGCACCAATGTCCTGTGCCACAGCCTGGGTGGACGGCGAGATGTCGGAGAGGACGACGTCGAGCCCCCGTGCACGCAGTCCGAGCCCGATGCTTGTGCCGAGCAAACCGGTGCCGACAATCAGCACGGGGCCGGACAGGTGTGTGCCGCCGTTTGTTACGACCATCGGCTACATCTCCACAGCGGCCAGGAGGTGCCCAACTTCCTGACGGCCGAGAACGCGGATGCTGCCCTGGCGCTGATCGCCGACGCGGATGGGGCCGAACTGGGTGCGCACCAGGCGCTCAACGGGGTGACCGATGGCGTCAAACAACCGGCGCACAACACGGTTGCGTCCTGAATGAAGCACGACCTCAACCAGCACATGACCGGGAGTCGAATCGACCAGCTTGAAGGAATCGACCTTCGCGATACCGTCCTCCAGCTCGATGCCGTCCTTCATCTGGGCTCCGATGCCGTGAGCCATTGGCCCGCGGACCTGCACAAGGTAGGTTTTGGACACTTCGAAGGACGGGTGCGTGAGGCGGTTGGTGAGTTCGCCGTCATTGGTCAGCAGGATCAGACCTTCAGTCGCGACATCGAGGCGGCCGACGTGGAAGAGCCGCTCCCCCTTGCGGTTCTTCAGGAAGTCGCTGATGCAGGGGCGGCCCTCGGGGTCCTCCATGGTGGAGACCACGCCCTTGGGCTTGTTGAACGCGTAGTAGAGCATGGTCTCGTTCAGTTGGAGGCGGATGCCGTCCACGTGGATGGCAGCGCTCGATGCGTCAACCCGGACACCGAGGTCCGTTACGATGCTGCCGTCCACCTCAACGCGGCCGTCGCGGATCATGTCTTCGCATACCCGGCGCGATGCCACACCTGCCGACGCCATGACTTTCTGCAGGCGGACACCATCGGGATCATGCACGTCGAGCCTGTCAACGGGCGGAGCCTTCGGGCGGCGCGGGCGGTGCACGGGACCAAGGTTGCGGCCGAAGCGCTCCTTGCCGAAGGGCGCTGAACCCGCGGACGCGCCCTTCTGGCCGCTGCGTGCGGCTTTGGGAGCGCCCTTGCCTGCACTCTTGCCTGCACCCTTGGGGGCATCCTTGCCTGCACCCTTGCCGGCGCGCGACGGATTAGCCCCACCGGCGTCCCTCCCGCTTTTTCCCGCGGGATCGGAGGCAGAGTTACGGCCGGCGCGGTTCCTTCCGGATCCGGAGCGGGGCGCCTGTGTCATTGGAATTCCTTAGCTGTTGTACGTCAGTACGTTGTGTCGTCGAAGTCCTGCAGGTTTTCAAGGCCGGGCAGGTGCGGAGAAAGCTTGGGCAGTTCGGCAACGGTGCCAATACCCAATCTTTCCAGAAAAAGCGGTGTGGTTCCGTAGAGCATCGCTCCGGTCTCGGGATCGGTAGCGACATCGGCGATCAGTCCACGTTGAACAAGGGTGCGAACCACCGAGTCCACGTTCACCCCGCGGATTGCCGACACCCGTGATCGTGAGACCGGCTGCCGGTAAGCGATGACGGCGAGGGTTTCGAGAGCCGCCTGCGAAAGCCGTGCGCTCTGACCGTCGAGGACAAACCGTCCGACGACGGCAGCGAACTCGCTGCGCGTGTAGAACCGCCACCCGCCGGCGACATTTCGAAGCTCGATGCCCCGACGCCGGGTTGGTCCGGTTTCCGGGCCCTGACCAGTATAGCCGTCATACTCGGCCTTCAGTTCCCCGAGCGCATCCCGCACCTGATCCAGAGGAACCTCCAACGCCGTCGCGAGCTGCAGATCGGTCGCCGGTTCCTCAACGACGAGGAGGACGGCCTCGACCGCGGCCGGCACTCCGCCGGGCAATGAGGCGACATCAGGGACGGGCACTTCTTCCGACGCTGTGCGGGGGCCCTCATGCATCTGATCAGTTCGCTCGCTCATGGACTCCTCCTTCTATGGTGTCGCCCGCGACCGGCAGGACGTCCTGATCGTATTCCTCGCTGATGTTGTCCGCAGTCCAGCTGCTTTCACCTGCGGACCAGCGAACGGTCAGCTCCCCCAGCGGCGCAGCCTGGTCCATGGCGATCACCATGTCGCGGAACATTTCGAGCAGCGCGAGGAAGCGGGCGACCACGACGAGCAGCGAGTCCGCGTCTGCAGTGAGCTGCCGGAAGGACAGAACGCCCTGCGCCTGGAGCCGCTGCCCGATGATGTCTGCCTGCTCACGGACGCTGACCGCCGGCGCGTGCAGGTGGCCGATTCCCACTTCCGTTGGTGCCGGCTCGCGGGGCTCCAACGCCTTCGCGGCCAGTGCTGCAAAGTCCGACGGCGACATCCGCCAGGTCAGTTCCGGCATCATCGCTGCGAACTGGGGCTCAAGAGCCACAGCCCGCGGGAACCGTTCGCTCTCCTCGGTGAGCCGCTCCCCCATCTGACGGGCAATTTCCTTGAACGCCTTGTACTGCAGGAGGCGTGCGAAAAGAAGGTCGCGGGCCTCGAGGAGGGCGACGTCCTCCTCGTCCTCCACTTCACCGGACGGCAGCAGGCGGGCGGCTTTCAGATCCAGCAGTGTCGCGGCGATGACCAGGAATTCGCTCGCTTCGTCGAGCGAGAAGCTGTCGCCGGCGGCGCTGAAGGCCCGGATATAAGCGATGAACTCATCGGTTACTTTCGCCAGCGCTATCTCTGTGATGTTCAGCTCATGTTTGGAGATAAGACTCAGCAGCAGGTCGAACGGCCCGTTGAAGTTGTCGAGCCGGACTTCGAACCGCCCCGCCTTCTCACCTTCGGGTGCCGCAGAAGGGGCTGCGCCGTCGTCGTTAGCGTCCTGCGCCATCAGGTGGAGAGGCGGCTACGGTGCACCGCCGCGGGAAATCAGTTCCCGGGCGAGGCTGCGGTAGGCGTCCGCGCCTGAGTGATTGCCGGCATACGTGGTGATCGGCTCCGCGGCGACCGTGGCGTCCGCGAACTTGATGGTGCGCTTGATGACGGTCTCGAAGACCTTGTCACCGAAGGCTTCGACGAGGCGGGCGATAACCTCGCGGCTGTGGAGGGTCCGCGCGTCATACATGGTCGCCAGGACGCCATCCACCTGCAGACGGGGGTTGAGGCGGTCCTGGACCTTCTCGATGGTTTCGACCAGCAGCGCGACGGCGCGGAGGGCGAAGAACTCGCAGATCAGCGGGATGATGACGCCGTGGGCTGCGGTCAGCGCGTTGACGGTCAACAGGCCGAGCGAGGGCTGGCAGTCGATGAGGATAACGTCATAGTTGTCCTCGACCTTGCGCAGCGCGCGGTCCAGCACCTGTTCGCGGGCAACCTCGTTCACCAGCTGCACTTCAGCGGCGGAGAGGTCGATATTGGCGGGCAGGAGGTCGATGTTCTCCACGCCGGTGTGCTGGATGGCGTCCTCGATGTTCACCTTGCGGTCCATCAGGACGTTGTAGACGGTGACGTCGAGCTCGTGCGGGTTCGTTCCCAGGCCTGCAGACAGCGCACCCTGCGGATCGAAATCGACGAGGAGGACTCGTCGTCCCGCTTCGGCGAGCGCAGCCCCCAGGTTGATGGTGGAGGTGGTCTTGCCGACGCCGCCCTTCTGGTTCACCATGGCGATGACTCGGGCCGGTCCGTGGGAGGCCAGAACCGGGGGCTCGGGGAATTCCGTGACCGGACGTCCGGTGGGGCCGATCTCCGAGGCGGTTGCGTCCTTCAGAGTTGTGGAACCCTGTTCGCTACTCACGTATCTATCCACGCTTCCGTCTATAGCTGTTTCTTGCTCGCTTGCTTGCTTCACCACGTTACAGCGGGTCTACGGCGGAACACTGGAAATACCCGGCGATCAAACCGCGAGCCTTTAGTCTCAACCTGAGGTTCAATGTTCGGGGGTCCATGCCGATACTGACTGCCGTATACAGCGGAAATTCCCCGCGAAGCGTGCCGTTGATGCTTCGCGGGGAGTTCCAGAGAGTTGTGCGTTATCGGGTTGCGCCGACCTTGTCCGCTTCGCGTCCGGCCAGGTGGGCCTCGGCAATGTCGGTCTTGGTCTCTGCGCCGTCCTCGGGAGTGTCGGCTGCGGCGTCCTCGAAGTGGCCGGCGCTCATGGTCGCCTCATCGAAGGGCAGGCGGCCGGCGAGCACCTCGTCCACCTGGCCACGCTCGATCTCCTTGGTCCAGGTGCCGATCAGAACGGTGGCGACGGCGTTGCCGGTGAAGTTGGTCAGGGCACGTGCCTCGGACATGAAGCGGTCGATGCCGACGATGAGGCCGACGCCGTCCACGAGGTCGGGGCGGTGCGACTGCAGACCGCCGGCCAGGGTTGCCAGGCCTGCGCCGGTGACTCCGGCAGCACCCTTGGAAGCGATGATCATGAAGACCAGCAGCGAGATCTGCTCGCCGAGTGCCAGCGGGGTACCGAGGGCGGAGGCCACGAACAGCGACGCCATGGTCAGGTAGATCGCGGTGCCATCGAGGTTGAAGGAGTAACCGGTGGGAACCGTGACGCCGACGACCGGCTTGGAAACACCGAGGTGCTCCATCTTGGCGATCAGGCGGGGCAGTGCAGCTTCGGACGACGAGGTTGAGAAGATGAGCAGGTATTCGCGGCCCAGGTACTTCATCAGCTTGAAGATGTTGATGCCCGTGACGATCTTGAGAAGTCCGCCGAGGATCACCACGATGAAGAGGGCGCAGGTGATGTAGAAGGCGGCCATCAGGGTGAACATGCTCACGATCGCCTGGACGCCGGTTTCGCCGACGACGGCGGCAATGGCACCGAACGCACCGATCGGAGCGAGCCACATGATCATGATGAGAATGCGGAAGACGAGCGCCTGGATGTGGCCGATGCCGCGGAGGATCGGCTTGCCTGCAGTACCCATCTTCTGGAGCGCAAAGCCAACCAGCAGGGCAATGAACAGGGTCTGCAGGATGCTCTTGCCTGTCAGCGAGGACAGCAGCGTGGTCGGGATGATGCCGAGGAGGAAGTCAACCGTGCCTTCACCCTCCTTGGTCTCGGTCTCATAGGTGCTGCCGGAGATGTCCAGTCCCTCACCGGGTTGGACAATGTTGCCCACGACCAGGCCGATGGCGAGCGCAAAAGTGGACATCACCATGAAGTACCCGAGCGCCAGCCCGCCCACCTTGCCGACGGTTGCGGCCTTAGCGATGGAGCCGATGCCGAGGACGATGGTGCAGAAGATGATCGGAGCGATCATCATCTTGATCAGGCCAATGAACGCGGTGCCGATGGGCTTGAGTGACTTGGCTACCTCGGGTGCAACGAGGCCGAGGATGGCGCCGACAATAACGGCAGCGATAACCGCGATGTAGAGGGTGTGGGTCTTGTCCACTCTCTTGCGGGGCTTGTCGACCGAAGCGGCAGACTGTGCAGGCATCTTCGCCATGCTGTTTACTCCTTATGCTGGTAGGCGGCCCATTGGCCGGTTCCAGACCATCGTGGACGTTACAGTGATTTGGGTCACCGTTGCGTTCATACTGTTCGCCGGTGCGCGTACGGAACGCGAGCACCTGCCCGAAGCACGGGACGTCGTCGCAGACAAAGGGAGCGTGAGACGAGTGAAGAACTGGAGCCTTGCCCGCCAGTTTTTCGTCGGTCAACTCGTCTTCGTCCTCGCGCTGACCTCGACTATCTCGTGGGTTCTCTACCTCGACGCCGAGGACAACACCTTCGACGCGGCCTCGCAGCGCATGCTCGCAGTGGCCACCACGTTCGCGGATGATCCCTATGTTCTGGAAGCCGTACAGTCACCGGACCCCACCGAGCTGCTGCAGCCCTATGCGACGGACGTGATGGATGATCTCGGCGTGGACTTCGTGACCATCATGGACACCGACCGCACCCGCTACACCCACCGGAACGTCGACGCGATCGGCGGGGAGTACATGGGTTCCGTCGACCAGGCGTTGGCGGGCGAGTCGCACGTCGAGGTCTTCACCGGCACCCTCGGGCCCTCGGTCCGGGCGATTGTCCCTGTAATCTCGGAGGACGAGGAGGTTATTGCCCTCGTCTCCGCGGGCGTCACCGTGGACTCTGTCTCCATTGCGCGCAACGCGCAGCTCCCACTGGTCTGGCTCATTGCCGCCGGTGCCCTCACCGCAGGAACGATTGTCTCCCTGGTGCTCAGCCGTCACCTGCGGAGGGCAACTCTGGGCCTTGGCACCGAGCAGCTCTCGCGCATGTTCGTGTTCTACGACTCAGTGCTGCACTCCGTGCGCGACGGTCTGGTACTGACCGATCTCCGCGGTGATCTGGTGCTCTACAACGACCAGGCGGCGACGCTGCTCAACCTTCCACCGTCGGTGCCCGGTGAGGCGAAGCCCGCGTCCGGCGTCGGGCTTTCCCCCTCCATCCGTGAACTGCTGGTCAGCGGCCGCCGGGTAGTTGACGAAATCCACGTCACGGATGATCGCGTGCTGGTGGTGAATCAGGAAGCGGCCATACCTGCGTCGGGAACAAAGCCTCTGGGAACTGTGACAACCATCCGCGACCACACTGAACTTGAGGCCCTCTCGGATGAAGTCCAGACCATGCGCACGCTGACGGAGGCGCTCCGGGCGCAAACACACGAACACGCCAACCGGCTGCACACTATCGTTTCCCTGATCGAGCTCGACCGACGCGCGGACGCCCTCGAGTTTGCGACACGGGATCTCCAGCAGTCCCAGCAGCTTACCGACGAGGTAGTGGCGGCGATCGACGAACCGTTCATCACCGCGCTGCTTGTCGGCAAGGCGGCGCAGGCCAATGAGCGCGGACTGCACCTTGCCATCGATGTCGCCGGCATACTCGAGACCCGCGGCATGGATCCGCGCGATCTGGTGACCATCATCGGAAACCTGCTGGATAACGCGTTCGACGCCGCTGCCTCCTCCGCGGAGCGGTCTGTCTCCCTTTCGATCCACACAGCAGCCGAAGACGACCACACCGTAGTCATCGAGGTCCGCGACAGCGGAACCGGATTGGATGAAGCGCAACTCGACAACGTCTTCACGCTCGGATTCAGTTCAAAGGGAGCGGCCGGAACACGGGGCCTGGGCCTGGCCCTGGTCCGTCAGGCGGTGCACAGACTCGGCGGCACCATCGCGGTCGCCAACGACGGCGGCGCCCGCTTTACGGTGCGGCTTCCGGCAGGTGCCCACCTGCTCAAAGACGCAACTTCGGCGCCCCTTCCAGCGCCTGGGGAGCCGACTCGTGGCTAATGGATCATCAGCCCGGCCCATCCGCGTGCTGGTGGTGGAGGATGACCCTATCGCCTCCGAAGCGCACGCGCTTTACGTGAATCGCCTGGACGGTTTCGAACTGGCCGGTATTGCAGGCACCGGCTCGGAGGCGCTCGCCGCACTGCGGCGACAGTCGGAGGAGGCCGGCGGCGTCGTCGACCTGGTGTTGCTCGACATGAACCTTCCCGACCTGCATGGTCTCGACATCATCCGCAGGATCCGCGGCTCCGGCAGCAGCGTGGACGTCATCGCCATCACGGCGGTGCGTGAGCTGGGCGTGGTTCGCTCGGCCATCTCATCCGGAATCGTGCAGTACCTCATCAAGCCGTTCACCTATTCGGCGTTCAGCGAGAAACTGGGCAACTACCGCCAGTTCCGCGAGAACCTGCACGCGCAGGCGTCCTCCACCACACAGTCGGAAGTAGACAACGCGCTCGCCGCCCTGCGCCCGCCGTCGCAGGGAAGCCTGCCGAAGGGGTTATCCGAGGAGACGCTCCGCGCCGTCGTCTCATTCCTGTCCTCCGCGCCCGCGCCGGTCTCCGCCGTGGAAGTCGCGGGCTCACTGGAGCTGTCCAGGGTTACCGCGAGGCGCTACCTCGAGCACCTCGCCGACAGCGGCTCTGCCCGCCGGATGCCCCGCTACGGAACGCGCGGGCGCCCCGAACTCGAATACACCTGGAGCCGCTGAACCGCCCGCCCCACCGCATCAGCTTGTATACATAAGGCACTCTCGGTGGTGCCATAACGCCCGTCTTCATTGCCGCTTACACGCTTTCTGTATACATTGGAGCAGTGCGAGGAGCGATGGAGCAGGCAAATGCGGGCCAGTGACCGCGCCTACCAGGCGCTGCGCGCCGACATCATCGAATGGCGGCTTGGCCCGGGCACCCTGCTCGGGGAAGTCGAGCAGTCCGCACGGTTGGGCGTCTCCAGGACACCGCTGCGCGAGGCGCTCTCCCGGCTTACCGCGGAAGGGTTGACGGCAGCCCACCCCGGTCGCGGCGTCGTCGTGACCGAGGTGTCACTGGAGAAAATCATCGGCCTCTTCGACGTCCGGATTTCGCTGGACTGCACAGCAGCCGCACTCGCTGCTGCACGCGCGGACAGGCGAACCTTCCAGGACCTGACCGCGCGCTTCGAATCCGCATCCCCGCTCATTCAGGCTTCCGACGATGGGCAGCATGAGTACTACGAGTTGGTCGGCGAGCTCGACGCCGCCATTGACTCCGCTGCTGCCAACCCCTATCTCCTCCAGGCCCAGAGGCAGCTGCGCACTCACCTTAGCCGGGTGCGCCGCCTTGCCCGGGACGACGTCGCGCGCCTCACCGCCTCAGCCTCAGAGCATGCACAGATTGCCCGGTCGATTGCGCAGGCCAACCCCGATCTGGCCGCTGCCTCCACCAAAGTCCACCTTCACAACAGCCTGGAGTACCTGCTGGCTGCCCGAGCAGACATCAATGCGAAAACCACCCGAGAGGAAAAACCCCATGGTTGAGCTCCACCCCGTCCGCGTGCACTGCAGCGAGGAAAACCTGCCCCGAACCGGTCAGTTGGCCTGGAAGATCGCCGAGGTTGCCGCCGATCCGGTCGGGGTCGACGACGACGTCACCGACATGGTGATCAACCGCATCATCGACAACGCCTCGGTGGCAGTGGCCTCGCTTTCCCGTGCACCGATCGTCGCCGCACGGGCACAGGCGCTGAGCCACCCCGTCTCGGTCAACGGACAGGGTGCGACGGTGTTCGGGATCGGCCAGAAGTCATCACCCGAATGGGCGGCCTGGGCAAACGGCGTCGCGGTCCGCGAACTGGACTACCACGACACGTTCCTCGCTGCCGACTACTCCCACCCCGGAGACAACATCCCCCCGGTCCTCGCCGTCGCCCAGCACACCGGGGCATCCGGCGCCGATCTCCTGCGCGGCATCACCACCGGCTACGAGATCCAGGTGGACCTCGTCAAGGCGATCTGCCTGCACAAGCACAAGATCGACCATGTCGCGCACCTCGGCCCCTCCGCCGCCGCCGGCATCGGTACGCTGCTCGGCCTCGACGTTGAAACTATCTTCCAGGCGGTCGGCCAGGCCCTGCATACGACCACGGCCACCCGCCAGTCGCGCAAGGGCGAGATCTCGACGTGGAAGGCACATGCGCCGGCCTTCGCCGGGAAGATGGCCGTCGAAGCCGTGGACCGGGCCATGCGCGGACAGACCTCCCCCACGCCCATCTACGAGGGCGAAGACGGCGTCATCGCCTGGCTCCTGGACGGCCCGGACGCCCGATACGAGGTTCCGCTTCCGGCCGCCGGCGAAGCAAAACGCGCAATCCTTGACACCTACACGAAGGAGCACTCGGCGGAGTACCAGGCTCAGGCCTGGATTGACCTGGCGCGCCGGTTGCACGGCGTACATCCGGAGGTTACCGACCCGACGAAGGTCGAGTCCATCCGCATCCACACGTCCCACCACACGCACTACGTGATCGGTTCCGGCGCAAATGACCCACAGAAGTACGATCCGACGGCGTCCCGCGAGACGCTCGACCACTCCATTCCGTACATCTTCACGGTTGCGCTGCAGGATGGGCGCTGGCACCACGTCGACTCCTACACCTCGGAACGAGCCGCACGCCCTGACACAGTGCAGCTCTGGGAAAAGGTCACCACCGTGGAGGACGCTGAGTGGACACGCCGCTACCACTCGCTGGACATCCGCGAGAAGGCGTTCGGAGGCCGGGTTGAAATCACCATGACGGACGGCACTGTCATCACCGACGAGATCGCGGTCGCCGACGCACACCCCCTGGGAGCACGTCCCTTCGCACGCGAGCAGTACATCGATAAACTGCGGACTCTTGCTGCAGGTGTTGTGGAGGATGCGGAGGTGGACAGGTTCCTTGACACGGTGCAGCGACTCCCCCAGCTCGCGCCCGGGGAGCTTGACCAGCTGAACCTGGCTGCCGCCGTGGATATCCTTGCCGCGAAAGCACCGAAAGGACTGTTCTAAATGCTGTATTCCTCCGTGACGCCTGAGAAGAAGCGCGAGATGCTGCACGCCGGCCTTGCCTCCGGCCGGATCCAGCAGTTCCCCGGAGCGTTCAATCCGCTCTCCGCCCGGCTGATCGAGGACAAGGGGTTCGACGGCGTCTACATCTCCGGCGCGGTGCTCGCCAATGACCTCGGCCTGCCCGACATCGGGCTCACGACTCTGACGGAGGTAGCCACACGGGCCGCGCAGATAGCCCGCATGACCGACCTCCCGGCACTGGTCGATGCGGACACGGGCTTCGGTGAACCCATGAACGTTGCCCGGACAGTCCAGGAGCTTGAAAACGCGGGCCTGGCCGGCTGCCACATCGAGGACCAGTTCAATCCAAAACGGTGCGGGCACCTTGACGGCAAGAACGTGGTGGACACGGACACCGCCATCAAACGCATTCATGCGGCTGCCGATGCACGCCGTGACCCGAACTTCCTGATCATGGCCCGCACCGATATCCGCGGCACGGACAGCCTGGAAGCTGCCCAGGACCGGGCGAAAGCTCTGGTCGACGCCGGTGCGGATGCCATTTTCCCGGAAGCGATGCGCGACCTGTCCGAGTTCGAAGCCATCCGTGGCGCCGTCGATGTACCCATTCTCGCCAACATGACGGAGTTCGGAAGAAGCGAGCTTTTCACCGCCGCCGATCTGGAATCGGTGGGAGTGAACATGGTGATTTACCCCGTCACGCTGCTGCGTAGTGCGATGGGCGCGGCGGAGCGTACGCTGGAAACGATCAAGGCAGACGGCACCCAACAGGCCGCCGTCGGCTCCATGCAGACCCGAGCCCGACTCTACGAGCTGGTCGATTACGAGGCGTACAACCGATTCGACACCTCAGTATTCAACTTTCAGGTGCCCGGCGGGCACTGAGCCGATCCCGGCACCGGCCGGATTCACCACCGACATAGGAGTCAAGGCATGACCGAACCCCAGATCTACAAGGGCCTCGCCGGAGTCACTGCGGACACCACCGCAATCTCGAAGGTCAATCCCCAAAGCAACTCCCTGCTCTACCGGGGCTACCCCGTGCAGGAGTTGGCGGCCTCAGTGAGCTTTGAGGACGTCGCGTGGCTTCTGTGGCACGGAGAACTCCCCTCGGAGTCGGAGGGTCACCAGTTCCGCCTACAGGGACGCTCGTCGCGCGCACTCGCCAAGGACGTGAAGGCCGCCATCGATTTGCTTCCGCTCAGCTGCCACCCCATGGATGTCGGTCGTACGGCGGTGTCCGTGATCGGAGCCAGTCACCCGAAAGCTGAGGATAACTCCCCCGAAGCTGAACTGGAAAAGGCGACCGAGCTGCTGGCGGCATTTCCCGCCGTCGTCGCATATGACCAGCGGCGCCGCCGCGGACTTGACCCGGTAGAGCCGCGCGAGGACCTGGGCTACTCCGCCAACTTCCTGTGGATGACATTCGGTGAAGAGGCGGCGCCGGAGGTGGTGGAGGCGTTCAACACCTCGATGATCCTGTATGCGGAGCACTCCTTCAACGCATCGACTTTCACCGCGCGGGTCATCACCTCCACGCTGGCAGACCTGCACTCGGCGATCACGGGGGCCATCGGCGCATTGAAGGGACCACTGCACGGCGGAGCAAACGAGGCTGTCATGCACACCTTCGAGGAGATCGGCATCAAGCAGGACGAGTCCGTCGAGGAGGCGACTGCCCGGGCCAAGGCATGGATGGACGAAGCCCTGTCGCAGAAGAAAAAGATCATGGGATTCGGACACCGTGTCTACAAGAACGGCGACTCCCGGGTCCCCACCATGAAGGCGGCACTCGACGCCATGGTCAAGCACTACGGGCGGCCCGAAATCCTCGGCCTGTACGAGGGCCTCGAGACAGCCATGCAGGACGCGAAGGGGATCAAGCCGAACCTCGACTACCCTGCCGGCCCCACCTACCACCTCATGGGATTCGACACGGAAATGTTCACCCCGCTCTTCATCGCCGCCCGGATCACCGGCTGGACAGCGCATGTGATGGAGCAGCGCGCAGACAATTCGCTCATCCGGCCGCTGGCCGCCTACAACGGCCCGGAGGAACGCCACGTCTCCTGACCGCGGACCGGATCTGTCCTGAACCCATGTTCCGCCCGTTCACTCGAAGCGGTTGGACCGGTAGGGTTCCGGTCATGGACATCATCCTGGTTCCCGGCTTCTGGTTGGACGCTTCATCATGGTCCGAGGTCACCCCGCCGCTCACTGCTGCGGGGCACCGCGTTCATCCGCTGACGCTTCCCGGCCTGGAAGCTGCGGATGCACCGCGGGCGGGCATCGGCCTGCAAACCCATATCGACGCCGTCGTCTCGGCGGTGGATGAGGTGACTCACCCGGTTGTGCTCGTTGGGCACTCAGGCGGCGGAGCGATCATCCATGGTGTGGCGGATGCTCGGCCGGATCGCGTTGCGCGGGCCATCTACGTGGACAGCGGTCCGCTCGGCGAGGGCGGAGTCATCAATGACGAACTGCCTGCGGACGGTGACGAGATTCCGCTGCCGCCGTGGGAACTCTTCGATGCTGACGATCTCGTCGACCTGGACGACGGGTTGCGGGCCGACTTTAGGCGGCGGGCAATCCCGCAGCCGAGAGGTGTCGCCTGTGATCCGCAGAAGCTCGGAAACGAGCAGCGCTACAACGTGCCGGCCACCGTGATCGCATGTGAATTTCCATCGGCCCAACTGCAGGAGTGGGTGGCCCAGGGGCACCCCTACGTCGCGGAGCTCGGCCGGATGAAGGACGTTGAGTATGTCGATCTGCCAACCGGGCACTGGCCGCAATTCACGCGTCCTCAGGAGCTCGGTGAAATCATTTTGGCAGCGGTCAGCGGTCCGGAACGACCTTCTGCGGTCTAGCCGAAATCCGCCGTCCGCACCGTCTGGTTGTCGGCATTGAGGGTGACGGTCACGTTCAGGGGCTGACTGCGGAGAACGTGGCCGAGCCAGTGCTTCGCATCATCCCACATACCTTCCCAGGGCACCTGCTCCACCGGGTACCAGCAGGGATCGATCTCATCCGTTAGGCCCGGCTCACCCGAGAATCGCTCCGTCGTAAAGACGACGGCGTCCATGTCCAGCACAGGCTTGATGGGGAAGCGCCACCGTACCGGACCGAGCTCCACGAGATCGGCGACGTCGACCACCATCCCGGATTCCTCCTGGACTTCCCGTGCCGCGGCTTCGCCGGCGGATTCCCCAGGTTCGATGCCTCCGCCCAGCGCGACGATCCGTCCTATTCCGAAACCGGAGCGCTTCATTCCGAGCAGCACTTCGCGACCTGCAGCGGTTTGCCGGAACAGGAAGCAGAGCGCGACTCGCCGTGGGGTCATGCGACCCAAGTCTAGTCACGGCGTGGCGCCGACGGTGTTCCGGCATCAGGCTTCGCCCGCAGCCGGTCGTCCTCCCGAAGGAAGAACGCACCGAGGGAGCCCGCCAGCGTAGCGAAGACAGCGATTGAATAGACCGCGAGAATCACCTGCACCACGCGCGCGAACGCGGTCTGCGGCGTAATGCCGGTGCCGGTGATGGTGGCCATCGCCGTCTCGTAGAGCGCGTCGCCGTACTCGGTATGCTCTCCCGTTGCGTAGAGCAGCTGGCTTGTTGCGAGGATAACGACGGCAGTCACGGCCGCCATCCAGCCGATCCTGCTGGACAGCAGCCGACCGGCGGAACGGGAGCCACGGATTCCGGCCGAGAGGATGCCGCCAACGCGAGCCACCCGGGTCAGTCTCAGGAGCCGGACAGCCTGGAGCGCGCGGAGGAAGCGCAGGAACGGCACGAGCAGGAAGATGACCTGCCACCAGCTCTTCTTCCAGAAGGCCGCGCTGAACCGTGCGATGTAGGCCCGCAGCAGGAATTCGGCGACGAAAACCACCCAGAACACCCATCCGGTAATGGTCAGTCCCAGGACCAGCCCCGGGTCGGTCGCCAGAAGCTGGCCCAGGACGACGAACAGGAAAACAAGCCCGAGCACGCCCATGGGACGGTCCAGGCGACGGGCAAGTAGTTCTGCAGCGCTCAGCCCGTCCTCTGGTTCAGCGGGTGGGGAAGCGTTGGGGCGTGCGTCGGCGGCGTTCACCTCCCCCATCTTTCCACGCCCTCGCGCCGAACTGGTTAGACTGCTCGAACCCGACATCCAACCGGCGGGAGATTGTTGTGCTGTGGCTGCTGTCCATCCTTGGCGCCCTTGTGATCATGCTCGGACTCATCGAGGTGTTCCACACTCTGCTTCATCCCAGCGGGCGCGGACGGTTCAGCCGTCTGTGCGTCGTGGCGGTCTGGCGAGTAGTACGTGGGTTGGGTGAGAAGGCAGCGTCGGTGGCAGGGCCGCTTGCAATGGTGTCGGTCATCGTCTTCTGGGCCTCCCTTCAGGCGATCGGGTGGGCGCTGCTCTTCTACCCGCATATCCCGCAGGACTTCAGCTACGCACCGGGCCTTGACCCTGCGCGGTACAGCAATGCAGCCGAAGCCTTCTATGTCTCCGCCGTCACGCTGACGACACTCGGGTTCGGTGACGTCGTCGCAACGGATCCGCTGGTCCGGTTCCTGATTCCGTTCGAAGCGCTGACCGGCTTCGCCCTGCTGACGGCAGCAGTGTCGTGGTTCATGCAGATCTACCCCGCGCTCGGCCGGCGTCGTGCGTTGGCGATCCGCTTGTCTCTGCTGCAGAACGCCGACTACATCACCAGGATGGAGGAACTTGACCCGTCCGCTGTCACCAACACCCTGGAATCACTTGTCGTTGATCTCGTGCAGATCAGAGTCGACCTCACTCAGACCTCGGAGTCCTACTACTTCTGGGAGGCGAACGAGGAACTCTCGCTGCCTGCTTCACTGTCCTACGCCGTCGACCTCGCGAATCAAGCGAGCCGCTCCCCCAAACCGACGCTACAGACAGCCGGAGCTCTCCTGCACGACGCGCTCGATTCGTTTGCGGCATTCCTGAAGGACGAGTTCCGGCATGACGGCGAAATGACACAGGATGTCTTCCGTTCCTACGCCAGTGATCACCGGTACCGCTACCGTGAGGGTTCCTGAGAACACGCAGCCCCGTTCCCTTTACCGAGAAGGTAGAGGGGACGGGGCTGGTGTTGTGGGCCCGCCGATCAGGTCCCGGCAGGACCCTCACCGACCAGTTCCGGCCGCAATTCCACCGGAATTCCGGTGTCGATGAACTGCTGGTCCATCATTTCCTGTGCTGTGCGGCCCTCCACGACGGGGAGGAAGTCCCACTTCACAATCAGGTTGTAGCCGGCGGATTCAAACAGCCACTGCCCATCGACCCGGCGGGCGATATAGAACCAGGTGTTTCCGCCGTCCTGCGGGTTGGCTTCAAAGGCGGCGTCAGTCACCTCCATGGCCATCCATTCTTCGGTGCAGCCAACCACCTCATAATCGTCCGGATTGCTCGCGAAAGGCGTCAGGCTCATGAAGTCACTGCCCTGTTCCATGACCCGGTCGACGTCCTCCACCCGGCAGCCCTCATCCGCTGGTGGCCCGGTGGGGACTCCCCCGGGTTCGACGCTTGGCTCTACGGTCGGTTCCAGCGTCGGCTTCGGCGTGGGCTCCGGCACTGGAGATGGGTCCACGGTCGCTTCCTGGGTGGGTTCCAGCGTCGGGGACGGTTCGAGCGTCGGGGTGGCACTCGAAGTAGCGGCCGGCAGCGGTGCCTCTGTTCCGAGCGACCCACCGAGCACGACGGCGCCAGCCACGGCTGCCGCTGCAGCGGCCCCTGCCACGACAGCCGCCATCCTGCGCCGGCGCTGCAGGGGAATCACAACCGGGCGATCATCGCTGAAGGCGTCATTCTCATTGTTCTCGCGGCCGTGACCCGCGACGGACCCGTTGTTGGTTGTTTCATTGTTCATGGCAGTGTCAGGCTCCTGGTGGCCTCCATTGGCCGGGAAAGCAATAATCTCGGTTGGTGAATCGGAGGATTCCCGTTCGGCGCGCACGGGGTCCAAGCCCCGGATCAGGTTCTCGATGGGGTCCATTTCAGGCTCCTTCCTCTGCCATCAGAGCGGCAGGCATCATCTGTGCAAACGCGGCGCGAGCCCGGTGCAGGCGTACTTTGGCGGCGGAGGGGCTGCATCCGAGCACCTCGCTGATTTCCACGGTGGAGAGATCGTCCCAGTAGGCCAGCAGAAGGATCTCGCGTTCCTTCTCCCGAAGCCGCAGCAATGAGTCGGCCACCGCTTGCTGTTGGGCGCCCTGGCCCGCGCGGGCCGCTATGACGACCGAGTCCCTTACGCGCTGCATGAGATGCTCCGCGCGTTCCCTGCGCCGGTATTCGTTGCCGATGACGTTGCGGGCTACTGTGAGCAGCCATGCCGGCGTGACGGCGGCGGCGTCGGGGTTCTTCTGCCACGCAATCCGGAACACATCGTTGGTGAGTTCTTCGGATGCTTCGCGGCTGCTGACTCGGCGGTGGATGAAGGAGAACACGCGGTCGCGATGTTCCCTGTGCAGAGCCGCGAACACGTCATCGTATCGCCGCAACACTGTCCCCCCTGGTGTATGTGTCCTGTCCATACCCCTTTAGTTTCCGGCACGCCCGGTGGGGTTACAGGTACCCCAATTAAAGGGCGCGGGGATGCGCTGCGGCATAGATTTCGCGCAGCGTGTCAGCCGTGACGAGCGTGTACACCTGGGTTGTGGTCACCGAGGCGTGCCCCAGAAGCTCCTGAACTACCCGCACATCCGCCCCGCCCTGGAGCAGGTGCGTGGCGAAGGAGTGCCGCAGGGTGTGCGGTGACACTTCCCCCGCAACCTTGGCGCGCTCGGCGGCGGCTTTCAGGATGCTCCACGCACTCTGCCTGCTCAGCCGCCCGCCGCGCAGATTGAGGAACAGTGCAGGAGCGCTGCGCTTTTCGGATGCATTGGCGGCCAGCGCGGGCCGGGCGCGCACCAGATACGACTCGATGGCGCGCGCCGCATAGGATCCGAGCGGAACGAGGCGTTCCTTGGATCCTTTGCCGAAGAGCCGGACAACGGCGGGACCGTCGAGCGCTGCGTCGACCGACACGTCATCGACATCGAGCCCCACGGCTTCGCTGATTCGTGCCCCGGTCGAGTACAGGAACTCAAGCAGCGCACGGTCGCGCAGACCTCCCGGTGTGGACGTGTCAACGGCCTCGAGGATCCGCGTGACATCGTCAACAGAGATCGCTTTGGGCAGGCGCTGGCCCGCGGTAGGCGGGTGCACATCTTCGGCGGGATCCGCCGTCGTCGTTCCTTCGAGTGCGAGGAAGCGGTGGAGGCCGCGGACGGCGACCACGGTGCGGGCCGCCGAGCGGGGGCTCAGCGGCGCCTGCCCGTCCTCGCCGGTGGCCAGTCCCTGCGCGAAGGCCGAGACCATTTGCCGGGTCACGGCGTTCATCGAGTCGATGCCATGCGACGCGAGGAAGCGGTGGTACCGCAGCAGATCCCGTCGATAGGCCGCGAGGGTGTTCGCAGAGAGTCCGCGCTCCACAAGCATGTGCTGAAGGTACTCGCTGATCAACCGGCCGGGGCCGGTGGCCCGGAGTTCGTCCTGCACGGTAGCCTGCCCGCCCTCGGCCATGGTTCAGCCCTGCAGTACAGGGCCCAGAGGCCACGTTCCGTGCTGGCTGTGATGTTCCGGCCATGGAGCGTCCGCTGGGCGGAGTGAACGGTAGCCGGACAGTTTGGCCGCCGCCGCCGCGAGGATTGCTGCTGCGGCGGAGGGGCTATGGATCCGCCCTTCGAGCACTGCCTGCACGGCATCAGGCAGAGGCACCCAGGCGAGCTCGATCTCGGCTTCCTCGTGGGTGCGGGTATGACGCTCATCGTGCGGCACTTCGGCGATGCCCTGTGCGAGGTAGATGCGTAGGGCTTCGCTCGAGGAGCCGGGCGAAAGGAACAGGTCGGAGAGAACATGCCAGGAACTTGCCGTCACGTCCGCTTCCTCGGCCAGTTCGCGGGCCGCGGCAACGGCGAAGTCCTCGCCGTGGACGTCCAGGAGGCCGGCGGGAATCTCCCACAGGTCCATCCGGACCGGGTGCCGGTACTGGCGAAGCAGCAGGACACGTTCCCGGTCATCCATGGCGAGGATAGCGACTGCTCCGGGGTGCCGGATGTACTCGCGCGTGATCGGCTCGCCGTCCTCGTCCAGACGGAAAGTTTCGCTCACGACGTCCCAGATCTTCCCCTGGAAAACCGTGGTGGCCTCAAGCAAGCGGCGGGGGCTTTGCCGGTCGGATATCACCGCGTCCCGGGATTCTGCACCCATAGCTAGGCCTTGACGCCCCGACGCAAAAGCGCGGCCTTGACCAGTCCGGCGAACAGGGGATGCGGCCGGGTGGGACGCGAACTCAGCTCGGGGTGGGCCTGGGTGGAGACATAGTACGGGTGTGTCTGCGCGGGCAGTTCCACGAACTCAACCAGCTTGCCGTCCGTGGTGGTGCCCGATACGACCAGACCGGCAGCCTCAAGCTTCTCCCGGTACTCGTTATTGACTTCGTAGCGGTGGCGGTGGCGCTCACTCACAGCGGTGCGGCCGTACGTCTTGGCGATGACGGACCCGTCCTTCAGCGTCGCATCCCACAGGCCCAGGCGCATGGTGCCGCCCATATCGCCCTCACCGGCGACGATTTCGAGCTGTTCGGCCATGGTGGCGATGACCGGGAACTCGGTCTCGGGATCGAACTCAGTGGACGAAGCACCCTTCAGGCCCACAACATTGCGGGCGAATTCGATCACCATGCACTGCAGGCCGAGGCACAGGCCGAGCGTCGGCACCCCGTTCTCACGCGCGTGGCGCAGGGCTCCGAGCTTGCCCTCCAACCCGCGGATGCCGAAGCCGCCTGGCACACAGATAGCGTCAGCGCCGTCAAGTGCCTTCGCCGCGCCTTCCGGCGTGGCGCACTCATCCGAGGGCACCCAGCGGATCTGTACCTTGGCCTTGTTCGCGAACCCGCCGGCACGCAGCGCTTCCGTCACGGACAGGTACGCGTCCGGCAGGTCGATGTACTTGCCGACCAGCGCGATTTCCACGTGGTGCTTCGGGTGGTGTACAGCGTCCAGGAGCTTGTTCCACTTGGTCCAGTTGACGTCCTTGAACTTCAGGTCGAGGGCCTGAACGATGTAGGCGTCGAGTCCCTGCGCGTGGAGCGTCTTGGGGATGTCGTAGATGCTCGGGGCGTCCGCTGCGTTGACCACCGCGTCGATATCGACGTCGCACATGCGGCCGATTTTCTCGCGCATGGCGTCCGGGACCTCGCGGTCGGAGCGGATGACGATGGCGTCCGGCTGGATACCGATTGAGCGCAGCATCGCCACTGAGTGCTGCGTGGGTTTGGTCTTCAGTTCCTGCGAGGGTCCGATGTAGGGCACCAGGGACACGTGCAGGAAGAAGACGTTGTTGCGGCCGATGTCCTGCCGCACCTGCCGTGCGGACTCGAGGAACGGCTGGGATTCGATGTCGCCGACGGTGCCGCCGATCTCGGTGATGATGACGTCAGGCGCCTTGCGGCCCCCTGTCGGTTCGGCGGGCAGGCGCATGCGGCGCTTGATCTCGTCCGTGATGTGCGGGATGACCTGCACGGTGTCGCCCAGGTACTCGCCGCGGCGTTCCTTGGCGATGACAGTGGAGTACACCTGACCGGTGGTGACGTTGGCTGACCCATCGAGGCTCTCATCGAGGAAACGCTCATAGTGGCCGATATCGAGGTCGGTCTCAGCGCCGTCGTCGGTCACGAAGACCTCGCCGTGCTGGAAGGGGTTCATGGTGCCGGGATCAACGTTCAGATACGGATCCAGCTTCTGCATGGTTACGGACAAACCTCGCGCCCGCAGCAGGTGGCCGAGGCTGGAAGCTGTCAGACCCTTACCGAGAGAAGACGCCACACCACCGGTGACGAAGATGTGCTTGGTAGTCTTGGCGGACTTTTGGAACCGGGAGATTGTTTGCTGCACCACGGAGTTCGAGCCTATCACCTGGCGGCTGTCCGCGCTGCATCAAGCAGCAGTTCCTCGGCGTGTGCCTGAGCACTGGCCGACTCCTCCTGGCCGGCCAGCATGCGAGCCAGCTCGCGTACCCGTTCCGACTCCGGGAGGACCTCGACGTCGCTGGCGGTGAAGCCGCCGTCGGCTGCCCGGGTCTTGGTCACCCGGATATGGTGCGATGCAAATGCTGCCACCTGCGGCAGGTGCGTGACCACCACAACCTGGACGTGCTGGGCGAGCATGGCCAGGCGGCGCCCGATTTCGACGGCGGCCTTCCCGCCTACCCCCGCGTCCACTTCGTCGAAGACAAAGGTGGGGACGGGGTCGACGGCGGCGAGAACCACCTCTATTGCCAGCATCACTCTCGACAGTTCACCGCCCGAGGCGCCCTTGCCCAACGGGCGCGGCGCTGAACCGGCGTGCGGCTGCAGGGAGAAGGAGACCTCGTCCGCTCCTGATGCTCCCGGCGTGCCGCCGGACGTTACATCGATGATGAGCTTCGCGTCTGGCATCGCGAGGGCAGTGAGCTCATCGCTGACACGCACGGCAAGGTCATCGGCAGCAGCTCGACGCAATCGGCTCAGAACCCGTGCTTCCTCAACCAGCCGGTTTTCCAGCGTGGCGGCTTCCTGCTGGAGCCCTTCGATCCGGTCCGAGTCGCCGCTGATCTCATCGAGGCGCTCCCGTCCAACGGATGCCCACTCGATCACCTCATTGACGGACGGCGCGTACTTGCGGATGAGGACATTGAGGTCTGCCCGGCGGGCCTCGACCTCTGCCAGCCGTCCCGGTCCCTCCGAGTCCAGGGATGATGCGTAACCGGCCAGCTCTGTTGAAATATCCGCCAGGATGTACCCGACTTCCGCGAGCCGCTCAGCCAGAGATCCCAGTTCAGCGTCATGAGCGCCGACCGCTTCCAGCTGCCGCTTCGCCGCATCCACCAGAGTGGTGGCGTCGCCCGTTTCCGGGAACTCACCGGAGACCAGCGCCTGATGTGCCGCCGCCGCAGCAGTGCGAAGCTCCTCAACGTTGCCGAGCTTCATCGCTTCGGCTTTCAGGGTCTCGTCCTCCCCCGCTTGGGGGTCGATTGCATCGATCTCCTCGAGCGCTGCCTGCAGCGACTCCGCTTCCCGCAGCCGGTCGCGTTCCGCGCTCCGCAGCCCCTCCAGGTCAGCGGTGACCTCCCGCCAGCGACGGTAGGCCGCCTGGTAGGAAGCCAGGGCGTCCGCCAGTTCGGCACCGCCGAACTTGTCCAACGCCTCGCGCTGTGCTGCCGCGCCTCGCAGCCGCAGCTGATCCGACTGGCCGTGAACCACCACCAGCTTCTCCCCCACCTCAGCGAGGACGCCGGCGGGAGCTGACCTTCCGCCGACGTATGCGCGGCTCCGGCCGTCGCTGTTGACTGTGCGGGCAAGGATCAGTCCTGCGCCGCCGTCGTCGTCTTCCAGCTCACCGCCGGCTTCCACCGCGCGCTGGGCGGCAGCGCCTTCGGGGTCCACCCGCAGCAGGGCTTCCGCGGAGGCGTTCCTGGCGCCGAGGCGCACCGCGCCGGCATCCGAACGGGCACCCATCAGCAACCCCAACGCCGACAGGACCATGGTTTTGCCCGCGCCGGTCTCGCCGGTTACAACGCTGAATCCGGGCCCGAGGGAGAGCGTAGCGTCGGCGATGACACCGAGGTCGCGGATGCGGATTTCCTCGATCATCGGGCAGGCTCGCCGTCGTGGCTGACCGGACCGCGCCAGCCTTGGGTGGGCAACTCGAATTTGCGGACGAGCCGCTCCGAGAAGGGGGTCTGGTGCGTCCGCGCCAGACGGACCGGGATGTCGGACCGGGTTGCTTCGACGCGCGCTCCGGGTGGCAGGTCCACCGTGCGTCGTCCGTCGCACCAGAGGACCCCTGAAGCGTCTGTCCGGGTGAGGATCTCCACTGCCAGCAGCGATGTGGGTGCAACGACGAGCGGCTTGGCGAAGAGTGCGTGCGCGCTGATCGGAGCGACCAGGAGCGCCTCGACCTCCGGCCATACCACCGGCCCGCCGGACGAGAACGCGTATGCGGTGGAACCCGTGGGCGTGGCCAGCACGACGCCGTCGCAGCCGAATGAGCTGACCGGCCGGCCGTCGACTTCGAGGACCACCTCGATCATGCGTTCGCGGTTGGCTTTCTCGATCGCCGCCTCGTTGAGCGCCCAGGTCTGGGCAGCCAGCTGGTCACCGCGCCAGACCTGCACATCGATGGCCATCCGTTCCTCGACGGTGTAATCCTTGTCCACGACCCAGCGGACCGCTTCAGCGAGGTCGGCGCGCTCGCTCTCGGCGAGGAAGCCGACATGCCCAAGGTTCACGCCGAGCAGGGGAACATCCGTACCACGGACCAGCTCAGCGGCTCGGAGGATGGTCCCGTCGCCGCCGAGCACCATGCCCAGTTCGATTTCACTGAGCGTTACGTCCGTTCCGAGCGTTTCCGTGGGCGCAGCCAGAGTGCCGTATTCAGCCTGCATGTCCCGTAGTTCCTCGCCGCGCATGACCGGGCTCAACCCGGACGCATGCAGTCGCGTGCAGGCCTCCTGGGCAGCCGCCATGGCATCATGGCGTCCGGTGTGGGCGAGTACCAGTATGCGTCTAGTCATCAGGCTCCGTTGTATCAGGTAGGGACGGCCTCACGCATTGCCGCTCGTGCGAAACGCCGCGCTGCCGTCCACTATCTCGCGGGCCAGCCGATCTGCGTCCTTATCGATCCTAGGCACCAACGAGTTCGCCGGCACCTTCATCCACAGGAAGAACTCGACATTTCCGTTCTGGCCCGGGAGCGGGCTACGCGCGACGCCTTCGACTTCAAGGCCCACTTCCAGCGCGGAACGCACTACGCCGACGACGGCGCCGCGCCGCTGCTTCTCGTCCGTCACCACTCCGGTGCGGCTGAGTGCGCTCTTGCCCACCTCGAACTGCGGCTTGACCATCAGGACGAGGTCCCCGCCGCTCCGAGTCGCGTGCGCGAGCGGTTCCATCACGAGGGTCAGCGAAATAAATGAGAGATCGGCAACGGTCAGGTCAACCTGCCCGCCGATCTGCTCCCGGTCCAGGAACCGGACGTTGAGCCCTTCATGCACGCGTACCCGCGGATCATTGCGCAGCTGGTCGACAAGCTGCCCGTGCCCCACGTCCACGGCCACAACTTCGTTCGCTCCCCTCCGCAGCAGCACGTCTGTGAAGCCGCCGGTGGACGCTCCGGCGTCGAGGCACCGCTTGTCACGGACGTCAACACTGGAGAAAGCCTCAAGGGCGCCGTCCAGTTTATGACCGGCACGGCTGAGGTAGTCCGGGCTACCTCCTGCCCTGACAACCAGTTCGTCGCCGTCGGCGATTGCCGAGGAGGCCTTGGTCAGTACGACCCCGGAGCGCAGCACGCGCCCCGCTGTGATCAGCTGTGCTGCATGGGATCTGGAACGCGCCAGCCCCCGGGACACCAGCACCTGGTCGAGCCGCGCCACCGTCAGCCGTGCTCCGTGTTGAGCTCAGCGAGCAACTCGTCATGAAGCTGCTCGTACGCAGCGAGTGGGGCCGCCTCGTCCAAATCCGTCATGGAGTTGAGGTTGTTCAGCACCTGATCAACTGAAGCATCCCCCGTGGGTGATACCTCTGGAAAACGGGAGGGGCTGCTGTCCGGCGTCGAGGCCTGCTCGAAGGAAGATGGTTCAGCGGGTTCCACGGCGGCTCCTCACCGTTGTGTGTCCTCTTCCCCATCCGCGAATCTCAGCTGGGGCAAGGTTGGGGTGTCCTGCTGCGGACAAGCCGCCCACCATGCTGCGCAGCCTGCGCGCCAGACGTCCAGATTCTCGCGCCCACCGCCCATTATTACGACGCCGTCCTCAACCTTCGCGTAGGACTCACCGCAGGTGAAAACACCGTCCTGCTCGGTAGTGTCCGGATAGGGACGGTGCAGCTCACCGAGGTCAGCGACCAGGTAGGTCGGGCGTTCGTCTGTGACGGCGGCCAGCGCATTCGCTGCCGTATCAACGCCGGTCAGCACCAGCGCCGTCGCCATTCCAGCCCGGTTTCCGCCAAGGATGTCGGTGTCCAGGCGGTCGCCGACCACGAGCGCGTCCTCCACGCCAAGGTGTTTCGCCGCCGTCGTAAACAGCTGTGCTTCAGGCTTGCCTGCAACCAGCGGTCTCTTGCCGGTGGCAGCGCTCACCGCGGCCACGAGGGAGCCGTTCCCGGGCGCGATCCCACGGGCCTGCGGTATGGACATGTCTGTGTTCGTAGCGACCCACACGGCCCCTCCAGCAACCGCGAACGAAGCTTCGGCAAGGTCTTTCCATCCGAGCGAGGGCTCGAAACCCTGAATTACTGCGTTGGGAAGGGGGTCGGCAGTGGTTACCGGCACGAGTCCCTGGTCTGCAACATGCTGGGCAAGAACTGCGCTGCCAGTCACGAGCACCGTTGCGCCCTGCGGCACCTTTGTGGCGAGGAGTTCCGCACCCGCAAGCGCGGAACCGAAAACCTGCTCCGCCGCGGCAGGGGCACCCAACTCGCGAAGGTGTGCCGCTACTTCCGCGGAGGACCGGGACGCGTTGTTGGTGATGTACGCGAGGGCTACGCCAATGTCCCCCAGTTTCTCCAGCGCGTCGGTGGCACCGGGGATGGCCGACGGGCCCGCGTAGACCACGCCGTCCAGATCCGCGAGCACAGCACCGTAGCGGCGCGCCAGAACCGGCTCACTCACCATCACGATGCTCCTCGCTTGTGGCGTCATCCACGTCTTTGGTCTCGGGTTCGGGCTCCGGCTCGGTTTCTGAGGACCGTGAGTCTTCTCCAACTGACTCAGCGCTGTCTTCCTTCTCCGGAGAGGTGCCGACGCTTTCGACAGTTCCCCGCGCCGCGTTGCGGTCCAGCTCGGCAGCTTCGTCGTCGTCGACGAGGTCGATGATGTCGGGATCAGCAAATGCACCGACGCCGAGCGCGTTCTCGGCGACCTCCGCCTGGCGGCGCCAGGAGGCCGCTTCCTCCTCACGGCCGACCGCAGCAAGAGCGTCCGCATACGCACGGAACAGGCGCGGGCTGTAGCTGAATGCACGGTTCTTGGTCAGCTGCGGGATCTCCAGGGCCGCTACGGCGGCGTCCGCTTGGCCAAGGTCGGTCCGCGCTCCCGATTCAACGATCGCCAGCTCAACCTTCCCTGCGGCGTCGAGGGAGGATGCGTCCTCGGATTTGGCAAGATCGAGGGCACGGTCAGGACGGCCCAGTCCCCGCTCACAATCCGCCATGACAGGCAGGTGGACATTGGAGCCGCTGATCCGGCGGTAGGTACGGAATTCCCGCAGGGCCTCACCATAGTGGCCCGCAGCGTACGCAGTCAGGCCAACAGCTTCACGGACGACTGCGAGGCGTCCGCCACGACGGCTGGCTGCAAGTGCGTGCTGAAAAGCGAGCTCAGGCTCATCGTCGATGAGGCGCCCTGCCATCACGAGGTGCTTGGCTACCCAGAGAGCGCTTCGTTCCTCGAGATTGCGGATCTCTGCGCGGGTGATCTTGTCCAGCTCGCTTCCCGTGACATCTTCGTCAATTTCCGGCGAACGCTCACGGTCCGGCCGGTTGGCGCTCCGAAGGTCACGGGCGTTGTGCGGGCGGGCAAACGGTGCGTCCTCCGGACCTGTTTCCGCGGAGAAACGCTCGGGACCGCGAACGCGGTCCGTCTCACGCCGTTCCCCTCCGCGAGGTGTGTCACCATAGGTGCGGCCGGGACGGCGGTCGTCGCCGAAGCTCCGAGCCGGCCGGCGCTCATCATTGCGTGCGAAACTATCCCGGGTTGAGGAACTCCCGGCGTCGCGCGAGCCTGCACCCCTTGAGTACCCACCGCTGCTGCCCTCGCGGAATGAGCGGCGCTCGGTGCCGGCCTCGCGGGACCGGTTGTCCCCACCGGCCGGTCGCTCCCAACGCCGTCCTGCATCACCGGAGTCACGGCGTTCCTGATCCCGACCGGGACGACGCTCACCGCGCTGGCCCTCGCGGTCCTGCCAATTGCCTAGGCTACCTGCTTCACTACCCCTGCCGGCACCCCCGAAGTCCTTGCGCGGAGCGCGCTCACCTCGATCGTCGCGGCCACGCTGGCCGCCTTCGCGGGAGAATCCCCCCTCACGACGCTGGCCGCCCTCGCGGGAGAAACCGCCCTGACCGCCACCTTCACGACGGGGACCACCCTCACGGGAAAACCCGCCCTGACCGCCACCCTCACGACGCTGGCCGCCCTCACGGGAGAAACCGCCCTGACCGCCACCCTCACGACGGGGACCACCCTCACGGGAAAACCCGCCCTGGCCACCGCCCTCACGACGGGGACCACCCTCACGGGAAAACCCGCCCTGACCGCCACCCTCACGACGCTGGCCGCCCTCACGGGAGAAACCACCCTCACGGGATGGGCGGCCGGAACCGCGCTCGGAGCGTTCCTGGTATCGGGGACGGTCACCGGATCCAGGGGTACGTCGGCCAGCACCACGCTCGGCGCCGCCACTGGTGTTGCCGCCAGCACTGCGGCCACCCGAGTCCCCTCGTCGGGGACCCTCTCGTCGGTCCTCGCTCCGGCGCTGTTCGCCCTTGCGGTTGTCGTCGCGACGGTCTTCTCCGCGGTCGCGGAATGGTTCCCGGTCAGCCATGGCAGCAAAATTCCTCTCGTCATGAGCTGACCTGACGCTTTGCCGGACGCTCTCGCTGTTTATATGTGTCTAAGTTCCGGACTCCGGCCTGCGACGTTTCCATTGTAAGGAAAGCGCGCGGCGCACGTCCGTGCCGTTAAATGCCTGAGGCTCCGACGATACTGTCGGAGCCTCAGTGCTTGAGTGTTGTCCGGCGGTGTCCTACTCTCCCACACTCTCTCGGGTGCAGTACCATCGGCGCTGTGGGTCTTAGCTTCCGGG
>NZ_JBZCNB010000008.1:0-175238 GCF_058269075.1 Arthrobacter sp. TJ-270
TCGCTGACTTGTTGCGGCGACCAGTTCTTCCGCAATCGTTCCTCGACCACAGCGACCAACCGGGTGTCGGTGAGCTTGCCGGGCTTGGGCCTGCAGGCTCGATCCTGCGAGCTTCGACTGTTCGCATGGAGGCCCGAGGAGCGTTCCGCTTACGCAGCAGTGGAGAACCGGCTTACGGACCACTGTGAGTTGGCTAGCCATGTGAGCTTGGTCGAGACGCCGACCTAATGTGATGGCCACGATGAGCAACATAGAGTCTTCGATGGCGGAATCCGGAACGAACCGTAAGGCGTCCGTGGAACTAGATATCCTCACGAAAATGGATCTTGTTCGGAAACTCGCACTCATCAATGAACGCATCGCCGCAGCAGACGGTGGAGCCCTGTCGAATCTCGATGACTGGAAGGCCCAAACTGAGGTTGTCCTACGCGCCGTTCTTGGGGCGGAAGCGCATCTCTACAAGAAATTCACGAGGGTAAGTTACTCGCCGGGCATCTTCACGGAGAACACCGACTTCGGCCCGTATCGAGTTCGAGGCGTTCAGAAGGCCGTCACAGTTTTGGAAGCAGCCAAGAGGGAACTCGAGCTGACCAAAGAGTCTAGAAAGTTAGCGACGCAAGCGGTAAAAGAAGTTGTCGATGTGAGCGACAAAGGCTCGGTAGATTCGAGTGGCAGGATTTGTTTGTAAGCCGTCCAACTTCAGAGCCATCCGTTCAACCGTTCTTACGGCTCGGGCAGTGAACCGACATCGAGGTGGGCCAAGGTGAGAGTCGAGACTCGGATAAAACCACCTAGGTACAGCACTCCAGCCCATTGTCCAGACGGTGTCTGGACAATGGGCTGGAGTGTCGGGGCTGCCAACTGGCTGGCATCATCACCGACGGAGCACACTGAACCAGTTTCCGACGAACAGCCCGCCTCGGTGCAGCCCGAGTCGGTTCCTGCACCGGAAGCACCCCCGGTCACCGAGCTGCCTGCTCCCACTCCATCGGCGGAGGCACCGGCACCTTCCATCCCGGCAGAGGCAGAAATGGTTTCCCCCGAGGTTCCCGCCGAACCGAAGAGCCCCGCTCCAGCAGTCGCAAGGGCACAGCCAAGGACGCAGGTGAAACCCGGCGGGCGGTTGTCCCGCCTGTTGAACTTCCTGAGCTTCCGGTCCAAATACCCGAACCGGTTACGACGCCGCGCTCCGTGGTCCCGGTGGATCCGCCTGGACTTCCCGTTCCCGGCGGACTGCCGAAGCCTGTTCGGGGCGCGGAGCCGTCTCGCTGGCTCCTGTGATTCCGAAGACCTAGGCGGTGACCTGGCGTCTCGAGGAAATCACTCCGGTATTGAAACCTGCCAGGTTGAGGCCGCCGTGGAAGCGCGCGTGTTCAATCTTGACGCAGCGATCCATCACCACGTTCATGCCGGCGGCTTCGGCGTCGCGAGCGACGTCCTCGTGCCAGGAGCCCAGCTGCAGCCACAGGGTCTCTGCTCCGGCGGCTTTGGCCTCCTCGAGGACCGAGGGGAGATCGTCGTGCTTGCGGAAGACATCCACAATGTCAGGCTGTTCCGGCAGGTCCGCCAGCGACTTGTAGACCGGCTGCCCCAAAATCTCGGTGGCTGTCGGGTTCACGAAGTACAGCCGGTACGGCGCCGAGGACTGCAGATACGTCGCCACGAAGTAGGACGCGCGGGACGGCTTGTCCGAAGCCCCGACGATGGCAATTGACCCGGCGTTACGGAGGATGTTCAGGCGCTCCGGTGCGGATGGGCCTTCCCAGGTACGTTCCTGCATGCTCATGCCTTCACTCCCTCATTCTTGAATCCGAGCGCTTCTTCCAGGTGCGCGGGTGTCCCGGCCACCGCCATGTCCAGCGCCTGGTCGAGGTCCCAGAGGATGTCCTCCAGGTCCTCAAGCCCTACCGAGATGCGGATGAGATCCTCCGGGATACCCGCGGCCGCGAGCTGTTCGGCGGAGAGCTGCTGGTGGGTCGTGGATCCCGGGTGGATGATCAGAGTCCTGGCGTCTCCGACGTTCGCGAGATGGGACGCCAGCTGTAGGGCCTCGATGAACCTCTGACCCGCTTCCCGACCGCCCTGGACCCCAAAGCTGAAGACCGAACCGGGACCCTGCGGCAGGTACTGCTTGGCACGCTCATGGTGAACGTGGGAAGGCAGACCCGCGTAGTTCACGTACTCAACGCGGCGGTCCTTCTCAAGCCACTCGGCAACGGCCTGGGCGTTGGCGACGTGTTCATCAACGCGCTGCGCCAGCGTCTCCACTCCCTGCAGGAGCTGGAAGGCCGACGACGGCGACAGCGACGGCCCGATGTCCCGCAACTGTTCCGTCCGGAGCTTGGTGAGGAAACCGTATTCGCCGAAGTTGGCCCACCACTGGATGTTCCCGTAGGACGGGACGGGCTCGGTCATGGTGGGAAACTTGCCGTTGCCCCAGTTGAAGCGTCCGCTTTCGACGACGACGCCGCCGAGTGTGGTGCCGTGGCCGCCAATGAACTTGGTGGCCGAGTGGATCACGATGTCCGCGCCGTGCTCGAGCGGCCGAATGAGGTAGGGCGTGCTCAGGGTGGAATCGATGATCAAGGGGACACCGGCGTCGTGCGCGACCTTCGCCAGCCCGGCAATATCGGAGATTTCACCGCTGGGGTTGGCGATCACCTCGGCGTAGACGGCCTTGGTGTTCTCCTGGATGGCCGCGGCGTAGTCGGCCGGATCGGTGCCCGGCACAAAGGTGGTCCCAATCCCAAAGCGGCGCAGCGTGACGTCGAGCTGGGTGACGGTGCCGCCGTAGAGCTGCGCGGCCGCGACGATGTGGTCACCGGCCTGGCAGAGTGCCGCGAACGTGATGAACTCGGCGCTCATGCCCGACGCCGTTGCTACTGCCCCGATGCCGCCCTCAAGCGAAGCGATGCGCTCCTCGAAAGCCGCCACGGTGGGGTTTCCGATGCGCGAGTAGATGTTGCCGTACTTCTGCAGTGCGAAGAGGTTGGCGGCGTCATTGGTGTCCTTGAACACAAAGGACGTGGTCTGGTAGATCGGCACTGCCCGGGCGCCATGTGTGGCATCAGGGGTTCCGCCGGCGTGCAGGGCGCGGGTGCGGAAGCCGAAAGTGCGGTCAGCCATTGGAACGGCCACCTTTCCTGGGGGATGTTTCTGGTTCTTCTCAAGTATCGCCCTATCGGGCGGCGAGCACTTCAGCGATCTTCGGAACGCAGGCCTCGTTTTGCAGGCTCGTGGTGTCACCCAGCGGCGTTCCTTCGTACAGCTGGGTCAGCAACCGCCGCATGATTTTGCCGGAGCGCGTCTTGGGGACGTCCTCCACGACGACGACGGCGGACGGCCTGGCAATCGGCCCGATCGCCTTCGCCACGTGGTTTCGCAACTCTGTTTGTAGCTCAGTCTGCAGCGCCTTATCTTGAACGGCACCACCGTGCACGACGACGAACGCAGCGATGGCATGGCCGGTCACCGCATGAGCCACCGGGCAGACTCCGGCCTCGACCACCCGCGGGTGCGAGACGAGCGCGGACTCGATCTCGATTGTGGAGAGCCGGTGGCCGGAGATGTTGATGACGTCATCGACGCGTCCGAGGATCCAGGTGTCGTCGTCGTCGTCGTACCTCGCCCCGTCGCCGGCAAGGAACCAGCCCTGGCTCGCAAACTTCCGCCAGTAGGAATCGAGGTAGCGCTGCGGGTTGCCCCACACGGTGCGGGCCATCGCCGGACCGTGGCGGTCAACCACGATCAAGCCCGGCTCGCCTGAAGCCACGGGGGCGCCGTCGTCGTTCACGATCCGGGTGCTCACACCCGGAAGTGCGCGCGAGGCGCAGCCGGGCTTGAAGGAAGCGTCGGTGGGCCGGGGGCTGAGGACGGTCGCGCCCGTTTCCGACTGCCACCACGTGTCCACCATGGGTGCGCTGCCGGAGCCGACGTTCTCGCGGAACCAGCGCCATGCCTCCGGGTTGGTGGCTTCGCCCACGGTGCCGAGGACCTTGATGGAGGAGCGGTCGTAGGAGTCGGGAACGCCGTCCGGGAACCAGCCCATCAGCGAGCGGATGAGCGTGGGTGCGGTGTAGTAGCTGGTCACGCCGTACCGCTCGATGATCTCGAAGTGCCGTCCCGGATGCGGGGTGTTCGGCGTGCCCTCGAAGATCACCTGGGTAGCCCCGTTGGAGAGCGGGCCGTAAATCTCGTAGGTGTGGGCCGTGACCCAGGCCAGGTCGGCGGTGCACCAGTGAACGTCATCGGTTCGCTTCGCCGGGTCGGGATCGCTGAAGAGGTACTCGTAACTCCAGGACGCCTGCGTGAGGTAGCCGCCCGTGGTGTGCACCAGCCCCTTGGGCTTGCCGGTGGTGCCGGAGGTGTACATGATGAACAGCGGCGTCTCAGCGTCGAGGGCCGGAGCCTCGTGCACGGGGGAGGCGGTTGCGACGGCGTCGTGCCACCACACATCGCGTCCCTCCTGCCAGGCGATGTCGCTGCCCGTCCGCCGGATCACCAGGACGTGCTCAATCGAGTTCTCGCCGGCGACGGCGGCATCGGCATTGTCCTTGACCGGCACCGCAGTGCCTCGACGGTACTGCCCGTCCGTGGTCACGAGCAGTTTGGCGCCGGTGTCTTCGACGCGGAAGCGCAGCGCCTCGGCGGAGAACCCGCCGAAAACGAGCGAGTGCACGGCGCCGATACGCGCACATGCCAGGGTCACGACGACGGTCTCCACCAGCACGGGAAGGTAGATGACCACCCGGTCACCCTTGCCGACGCCCAGGTCGGTCAGGGCATTCGCCGCCCGGCTGACCTCTTCCTGAAGCTGGGCGTAGGTGACGGTGCGGCGGTCTCCCGGCTCACCCTCGAAGAACAGGGCGGGCTTGTCGGCGAGCCCGGCCTCGACGTGCCGGTCTACGCAGTTGTAGGCAGCGTTGAGTGTGCCGCCGGAGAACCATTCGATGCGGGGAACCGAGAGCTCGCCGTTCCGGTCCGGGCGTGCCGGGTCGAACGTATGCGCTGTGTGCCACGGGGAGGACCAGTGCAGCCTGCGCGCCTGTTCCTCCCAGAAAGCGATCCGCTCCTGCTCCGTGGTCAGGGCCGGATCGACCCTGGTTCCAGCGGAGCTCACGTCGACCGCGCTTACGTCCACCGTCGAACCGCCCACCTTTCGGCGATGCCAAGCAGGGCGTCGGTCGTCTTGCCGATAACAGCGAGCAGGATGATCGCCAGGAAGATCCGGTCTGTGCGGCCGTTGTTGGTCGAATCGGTCAACAGGAACCCGAGTCCCAGTGAAGACGCGATGAGCTCGGCAGCCACCAGGAACAGCCAGGCCTGCGCCAGAGCCAGCCGCAGCCCCGAGAACACTGCGGGCACGACGGCGGGCAGCTGCACCGTGGTCAGCAGCCTGATCCCCTTCAATCCGAACGCCCGTGCCGCTTCAACGAGGTTCCGGTCAACGTGGCGCAATGCCAAAAAGAGCGTGGTGAAGACGGGGAAGAACGCGCCGATGAGGATCAGCGTTACCTTCGAGTCCTCGCCGATTTTCATCCACAGAATGAGCAACGGGACCCAGGCCAGCGACGGAACCGCGCGCAGCGCGCCGATGGTCGGTGCGAGCAGCGCGTCGGCCATCCGGGACAACCCGAGCAGGGCGCCCAGCGCCAGTCCGAGCGTGGCACCCAGCGCGAAGCCAATGAGCACGCGCTGCGTGGAGATGGCGATGTGGATCCACAGTTCGCCGCGCTCAATCAGTTCGACGGCGGCGGTCAGCACAGCGGAGGGCGGCGGCAGCTGCACGGCGCTGAACACGCCCACGACCGAGTTCAACTGCCAGGCGACGAGGATGAGGGCGGGAACCACCAGCCCCAGCAGGAGACGGACCGGTCGCCGGCTCAGCAGCCCCCCGGAGGTCTCTGTGGGCTCAAGAGGTGAGCCGCCGTCGTCGTCCGCTGTTGTCACGGTATGGCCGGTGGCTTCCAGGCCTTCCTTGCTGGTGGGGTAGACGCTGGCCCCGGTATTACCGGGATTACCCATCTGAGTCATTAGGAACCCTGGATGGCGTCAGGATCGGCGTTGGTGACGAAGGAGTCGTCGAAGAGGGTGTCGAGGGCTTCATCGATCTGCTCCTGCGAGGAGACATCACCAGTTTCCACGAATACCGGGCCGACCTTCTCGAGAACCTTCCGCTGTGCCTCGCCCGGTGCGGGGTCGACGTCCAGGTTGGTGCGTTCGATGATGACGGCGTTGGCGATCTCGACGTCGATGCCGGCAACATCGGCGAGGATCTGTGCCGTCTCCTCCGGGTTTTCCTTCGCCCACTCGCGCGCCTTCTCGTAGGCATTCACCACGGTCTGGGCAAGCTCGGGGCTCTCGGAGAGGAATTCCTCGTTGGCGTTGAGGAAGCCGTAGGTGTTGAAGTCGATGTTGCGGAAGAAGAGCTCGGCGCCCTCCTGCTCAGCCGAAGCCATGATCGGGTCCAGACCCGCCCAGGCGTCAACGGATCCGTTGTTCAGTGCTGCCCAGCCGTCGGCGTGCTGCAGGTTCTGCACGGTGACCTCGGAGGGGTCGATGCCAGCGGACTCGAGCGACTGGATCAGGAAGAAGTAGGGGTCGGTGCCCTTGGTTGCCGCGATCGACTTGCCGCGCAGGTCCTCAAGGGTCTCGATGCCGGTGCCCTCGACGGTGACCATGGCGGACCACTCGGGCTGGGAGTAGATGTCGATCGTCTTGATCGGTGACCCGTTGGAACGGGCGAGGAGAGCAGCGGACCCGGCGGTGGATCCGACGTCGACCGCTCCGGCGCGGAGGGCTTCATTGGCCTTGTTGGAACCGGCGGACTGGACCCAGTTGACGGTCACGCCTTCGTCCTCAAGCTCCGCTTCGAGCCAACCCTGGTCCTTGATGACCAGGCTGAGCGGGTTGTAAGTGGCGAAGTCAATGTTGAGCTCGGTGGCCGTGGAAGCCTCTTCGGCGGACGCGGCGTTCTCACCGGCGAGGCAGCCGGTCAGGGCGAGCGTGCCGGTGGCGGCGAGCGCTACGGACAGGACGGCGCGGCGGGTGAAGGGCGAGCGGGTGCGGTTCATGGTTTCCTTTGCGAGGGGTAGCAGTCGCCGTGCAGACGGGCACGACGACGGAACAAGCTGTGTGTGGTCTAGTGGCCTTTGACGCCGAGGGTGGTGAGCAGGGAGCTGCGCATTCGGCCGAGGTCGGCGGCATTGCGGTCCCGCGGGCGGTCGCCCGGGACGGTGAGCACCTCGGTGACGGAGGCGCCGGGGCGTGACGGATCGGCGGACTTGCCGAGCACGATGATGCGGTCTGCGAGCTGGAGGGCCTCGTCGACGTCGTGCGTCACCAGCAGCACCGTAGTGGGCTGGGCTGCGTGGATATCCAGAAGGAGGTCCTGCATCTTCAGCCGGGTGAGGGCGTCAAGAGCGCCGAACGGCTCATCGAGGAGCAATACGCCCGGGTTCCGGGCGAGTGCCCGGGCCAGGGATGCCCGCTGGGCCATGCCGCCGGACACTTCACGGGGCCGGTGCCCGGCGAAGTCCGCGAGCTCCACGAGGCCCAGCAGTTCGGTGACCTTCGCCTTGCCGGCGGCCGCGCCGGTTCCCCTGGGCAGGCCGATTGCGACGTTGGCCCGGAGCGACAGCCAGGGGAGGAGACGCGGTTCCTGGAAGGCGACGGCGCAGCGGTCATCGATGCCGTTGACCGCGGTTCCGTCGATGAGGACGGCACCGGATGTCGGTGCGTCGAGGCCCGCTGCGGCCCGCAGGAGCGTGGACTTCCCGCAGCCGCTGGCACCGACGATGGCGAGTACCTCACCGGCGCGGACATCGAGGTTGATGTCGCGGAGGACTACATGCTCGCTGGTTCCGCCGCCGAAGGACCGCGTGAGGGAGGAAAAGGTCAGGGGAAGGGCCAGCTTGTCTGTGGCGTTGTTAGTGGCCTGTGCCTGCTGCTGCGCGCTGAGAACGGTGCTCATGTATAACTCCATCGCTCCTGGCAGTAGCACCCGTTCTCCTGCATGCAGGTAAGGGTTGCTGCGGCGTCAACGATCCAGGTCTCTCGGCCGCTCGGGATGGTGGACTTCCACTAAACGACTTTCTGACGTGCCTTTGCAATATATGTCGTAACAAAGCAGGCCCACAGCGGTCAGGCGAGCAGCCAGTCCACCGCGCGCTCCAGTAACTCCCGGTGTTCCGGTGACGCGTACGACGCCGCGTCGTGGCCGAGAGCGTCGTAGAAGCTCCGCGCTGTAGCGGTTCCCGCTCCCTGTTCCACGGTGCGCTCCAGCGGTCGCTCCAGCGACCACATCAGCGGATGCAGATGCCCCTCGTGTTCGTGGCGGGCATGGACGACGACCTCCGGTGACGTGCGCAGCCAGCTGTAACGTTCGTCGTCGACCGTGAAGTCAGAGACGCCTACCGGAAAGGAGCCCTCCAACACAATGTGTGCCCGGCCGTACTCCGGATGCATGGACACGCCCCGCACCCACCGACCCCCGAGTGCCTTCTCCCACGACTCCGAATCCAAGAAGCTGGTGGAGCTGGAGTGCAGGGCCAGCAACGGCCGCCCGCCGGCAACCCAGGCGTCCAGCCCCGCGGAGGCGGCCTCTGATCCGGGGGACGTGCCGTCGTCGTCGCGGGGGAGGCCGACGTTCACCACCAGCAGGTCCGGCCAGGAGGCGGAGTCCTGGAGGCCTTCGAGAGCGCAGTCGACGTCGTCCGCGGTTTCCACGGTGAGACCGTGGTCTTGAAGTAGGCCGGCAACCGCAGCGGATGTCTCGGCGAAGGGGTGCCAGGGGTCCGCGTACCGTCCGGTGCCGCTCAGGAGCAGTGCTGTTGTCATGGGAGCTCATCTCTGTAGGTGACGGGTGAGGCGTTCCAAGCGAGGAGTCCCTCACGATCAGGTCCGGATTCAGCTCCAGGCGGTGGACGGGCCGTCGCCGGCCCTCGGCGATCCGGGCGGCGAGCATCTGCACCGCCACCCGGCCGACGTAGTGCTTCGGCGGCCGCACCGCGGAGATGGCGGGCTCGGCAAGGTAGGCGACCTCGTCGTCGTACGCCACGACCGCCAGGTCATCCTTAGGATTTATCGAAGTGCTCGGCCCGCGGACTGCCCTGCTTTCCAGCCGTCTCGTCGAGTGCTGCGTCCGTGGAGAGGCGGAAAACGTGATTGCTTCATGCCGACTCTGAGTATGTACTGGTCCCGAACGTGATGCAAGGCACACCGATCGAGTATCAGGCACAGGAAAGGACCGCTCCATGAATAAGCCGGAGGCAGTAGCTGCGATGGGTTATGGAACCTTCGCCGAACGGATCGTCGCCGCAGGGCCGGAGCGGTTGGGATGGGTGGCGCCGGGTGAAGGACTCATGAGCGCATGAACAAGCTGACACTTCCGGCCCTGGACCGGGAACTCTCGCCCTATACGGGATGGACCCGCGAGCACCACGCGGCACAGGCCGACTCGATGCTGCTCGGCGTACGCAAGTGGGCCAGTCCCAGCCACGCCCGCATCACGCCGCCCGGACGCGAAGGCGGCTACGGCCGGGCCATCGACGGCCTCGAAGGCTTCGCGCGCACCTTCCTCACCGCGGGCTTCCGGCTCACAGGCGAGCGCGGCGACGATCCGCTAGGACTTGCCGAGTGGTATGCCGAGGGCCTGCGCTCCGGCTCCGATCCCACGTCGGCCGAACGCTGGGTTCGCCCCGACGAGCACGGCCAGGCAAAGGTCGAGGCTGCGGCCCTGGCCATCGTGCTCGACATGACGCGCCCCTGGCTGTGGGACGGACTGGACGCCACCGTCCAGGAACAGCTCGTCGACTGGTTCTCCCTGACCACCAACGCCGAGTACCCATCCACCAACTGGGTTTGGTTCCGCATCGTCGTCCAGCAGTTCCTGAAGTCCGTCGGAGCGGACTACAGCCAGGACAACATCGACGAGGACCTCGTGCGCCACGACACCTTCGTGCGCGACGCCGGGTGGTACAGCGACGGCAGTCAACGCGCCTATGACCACTACGCCGGCTGGGCACTCCATCTGTACCCGGCGCTGTGGCACCGGATGGCCGGTCACGACGACGGCGGCCCCGGCCCCGCCCGCCGCGACCGCGACACCGCGCACCTCGACCGGTTCCTGCTCGACGCCGTCCGCCTCGTCGGTGCTGACGGCTCCCCGCTCATCCAGGGTCGAAGCCTGATCTACCGCTTCGCTGCCGCCGGGCCGTTCTGGGGCGGCGCGCTCGCCGGCTGCACCGCCGTCGAACCTGGTCTCCTGCGCCGCGCTGCAAGCGGCATTCTGCGGCACTTCGCCGACCGCGGGGCCCCCGACAACGACGGACTGCTCTCACTCGGCTGGCACCACGAGTGGCCGAAGATGGCCCAGTCCTATTCCGGGCCGGGGTCACCCTACTGGGCATCGAAAGGGCTGCTGGGGTTCGCGCTTCCGGCAGATCACGAGGTCTGGACGGCCGTCGAGAAGCCCCTGCCCATTGAAGAAGGCGACTTCGCCTTTACTGCTGCGGCACCCGGCTGGGCTGTCAGCGGCACCAGGGCTGACGGCGTCGTACGTGTGATCAACCACGGCACCGACCATGCCCAGGAGGGAGCTGAGGTTGCCGACTCTCCGCTGTACGCGCGGCTTGGCTACTCGACCGCTACCGCCCCGATCATGGACGACGACGGCGAGACCCACCCTCTTGACATGTCCGTCACCCTCGCGGACGAGAACGGCCGGCCGAGTCACCGCACCGGCTTCACCACGCTTGAGATCCAGGCAACCGATGACGACGCCGGCGCCCTTATCGGGGCCTCCCGTGCGGCCACGCACTGGGTGGACCCGGAACCCACGGATGCGCACCACGGATACGGGCAGGCCGGGACCGTGCGCCATGGAGCGCCCGTCACCACGGTTTCCCTGGTACACGGGCCGTGGGAGGTGCGGCTGATTCGGGTGGACCGCGAGCCCACTCCGAACGAGGCACCTCTCGGCGCGCTCACCGTGGGCGGGTGGGCGCTGCCCGCAACCTCGGAGCTTGACTCCGTCATAGTTCCTCTTCAGGGCTGTGACCGTTCCGACGGCTTCGACCAAGCGCAGAGCCGGTTACACCTCGACGCCACCCCGTTAGCGGAGCGCACCACAGTTCCGTACGTGACGGCGCCGAATCCGGTTCCCGGAGCCTGGTACGCCGTGGCTGTCGGCCTCGGCGCGCCCAATTCCCTCGCAGAGCAACCGCGCCTTGAACTCGGGCCAGGCACCGCAACGGTGCAGTGGCCCAGCCGGAGCATCACAACGCTCATCCTGCCCGAACCATCCGAATAAACCCCACTCACCCACTCCCTCCGGCGTGAAGCCCTCGTCGCATTACCCGTGTCAGGATGGCACCGTGATGCTTGCCGAACTGGTCGACCGAATAGAGCGCATCTCGGCGCACGAGACCGCCGTCGTAATCGGGATAGTCGGCGCGCCGGGAGCGGGTAAGACCACCCTGGCCGGGCAGCTGATGGCCCTGCTGAACCGTGTTGAACCGAATCCGGAACGACAGCGCTACGCGCACGTGCCCATGGACGGCTTCCACCTGTCGGACCGGGAACTGCTGCGGCTGGGTCTATTGGAGCGGAAAGGTGCGCCCGAGACCTTTGATGCCTACGGGTATGCCGCCCTACTGCAGCGACTTCGCGGAGTTCGTGATTCAGTGGTCTACGCGCCCGGTTTCGAGCGGACGATTGAACAGCCGATTGCCGGCGTCGTTCCCGTGTATCCGTCAGCGCGGACCATTCTGACGGAAGGCAACTACCTCCTCCTCGATACACCGGGCTGGCGGGAGGTGCGCAGCCAGTGCACAGAGATCTGGTACTGCGAGCAGGAGGACCGCCTGCGTATTGAGCGCCTGGTTCAGCGCCATGTCACTTTCGGGAAAAGCCGGGCTGCGGCGCGGGACTGGGTTGAGCGGGTCGACGAGCCGAACGCGCGGCAGATCGCGGCCACAAGAGAGCGGGCGGATCTGGTTATTCGTCTCGGGTAGGGCATGAGCGACCGGACGAGTTGGCTTACGACCCGTTCCACAAGATTGACCAACCTATTGTTTTTCGATATGTTTCATCTGTAAAACAATCGAAGGGAATCCCGATGGGAAAGTTGACCATCCTCGCGTTGCAGATCGTCATCGCGATGGTGATTGCCGGTTCGCTGTTCGTCCAGCTCTGGATGGTGCCTCTCATACCGACGGACCTGGAAGAAGCGGGCGTGCCCACCGGGTTGCGCATCACTTTCAACGCGATCGTGGTGTTCGGCATCCTGACCGTGCAGGTGAGCGCCGTCTGTGTCTGGAAGCTGCTCACCATGGTCCGCAGCGGCACCGTGTTCTCCCACGGCGCATTCCGCTACGTCGACATCATCTTTGGTGCAATCGTGGCCGCTTCCGTACTGGTATTCTCCCTTGCGGTTCTCCTTGCGCCGGGCGAAATTGCTCCGGGGATCATCCTGCTCATCTGCGGTGCATCGCTCCTCATCGGCGGCGTAGCGCTGATCGTGCTGGTCCTGAGGATGCTGCTGGCGCAGGCGGTTGCCCGCGATGCCGAAGCCAAACACCTGCGCGACGAGCTCGACGAGGTGATCTGATGCCCATCATCGTCGACATCGACGTCATGCTGGCCAGACGCAAGATGCCGGTCGGTGTTCTGGCTGACCGGATCGGGATCACACCGGCCAACCTGGCGGTCCTGAAGAACGGGCGCGCCAAGGCTGTCCGCTTCACCACTCTCGAAGCCATCTGCCAGGTGTTGGACTGCCAGCCGGGTGATGTGTTGCGTTGGGAACCTGACGGGGCTGCGCAATCATCCGAAGGAGAACACGAGTCCGAAGCACGATAAAATCGCCGGGTGAGTGGGTTCAGGCCAGAAAGTGCCGCGACAACCAGGGTCCTTACGGGAGATGAAGCATTTAGGGCGGACCCGGTGCCGACGGTATTGATGGACCGCAATTCCGTCATTCGAGCGGTCAATCCATCGTTCAGCAGGACAATCGGACGACCCGCAGACGCGCTGCTGTCCCTGAACGCATTCGAGGCTTTTCCGGATAATCCGGATGATCCCGAGGCGAACGGCGTAGCGCGAATGGGCGCGTCCTTTGAACAGGTCTTCAGCTCGGGGATTGCCGACAACATGGTTATCCAGAGGTACGACATCGCTGATCCGCGGTCCGGGAAGTATCTTCAAAAGCACTGGATTCCGATCAACACGCCTGTCTTCCATGAGGGACGCGTCATCGGCATTCGCCAACAGGTCAAAGATGTGACGGTGCTGAGGGCCGATGCTCTTCAGGTGATGGAGCACTACCGGGACATCATGAACAGCGGCAAAGTGACTTCCCAGGAAGTCGAGAATCACCAGAACATGGTCAATGCCTTTACGGAAGGCGTTACCTACTACAAAGACCTGGCAGCGGAAGTGGCGCAGTTGCGGGAGGCGCTCACCACACGCGCCACGATCGAGCAGGCAAAAGGCATGCTCATGGTCAGCCGGCGATGCTCCGCAGAGGAAGCATTCGACATCCTGCGAGGGCTGTCCCAGAACACAAACGTTCGTCTTGCCGACGTCGCCGCGGCGCTGGTCTACCAGCTGCAGACGGAGAACTGACGCGCCCTGGTGCCGCCGCCACGTTGGGGCATTCACAGAGGCACTGTATGAGAAACTCGCGTAAGCCTTGGACGGACAAAGAGTAGGGACAACACGGTGGCCATCGTTGACAACGGCGTGTACGTGAATGGTCACCGGAGCGCCGACCCGGTGAACCTGGATGAAACGTTTGAGTTGAAACGTGATCGCGGAGGAATGGCCTGGATCGGGCTCTACCGCCCTGACGACGCAGAGATCCACAGGGTGGCCGAGGAGTTCTCGCTCCACGAACTTGCCGTCGAGGATGCTCTCCACGGTCACCAGCGGTCCAAGCTTGAGCGCTACGGGGAGACGCTTTTTGCGGTGCTCCGTCCTGCCCGTTATATCGACGCCGAGGAAATGGTCGAGTTCGGGGAGCTCCATGTTTTCATTGGTCCCGACTTCATCGTGACCATCCGTCAGGCAGAGTCACCCGACCTTGGGAAAGTACGACGGCGGCTCGAGGCTGATCCTGAATTTCTTGCGCTGGGGCCTCAGGCAGTGCTTTACGCCATCCTGGACGAAGTGGTGGATCAGTACGCACCCGTCGTGGCAGGACTTGAGAACGATATAGACGAGATCGAGGACGAACTCTTCAATTCTGCCCCTGACGTTGCACGCCGCATCTACGAACTTTCACGTGAGGTCATCGGCTTTCAAAGGGCCACGCATCCGCTGCGGCCCATGCTTGAAGCCCTGCTGCGCGGAGCCGAAAAGTATGACCTGGAAGTCGAGCTGCAACGCAGGCTGCGCGATGTGCTGGATCACGTGTTCCGGGTGGTTGAACGCGTCGATTCCTTCCGTATCCTGCTGGAGAACGCGCTGTCGGTTCACACGACTCTTGTCGCCCAGCGCCAGAACGAGGAGATGCGCCACCTCTCCGAAGCCAGTCTCGCGCAAAGCGAAGAGGTCAAGAAGATCTCCGGCTGGGCCGCAATCATCTTCGCTCCGACCCTCGTGGGCACCGTCTATGGCATGAACTTCGAACACATGCCGGAACTCGAATGGACGCTGGGCTACCCCTTCTCGCTCGCTCTGATGCTGCTGATGGGTGTTGGCCTCTACCTGACGTTCAAGTACAAGAAGTGGCTCTAGCGCCTGGCAGGAACGCGCTCTGCAGAATTCCGCTCAGTAGAACTCAACAGTGTCGACAACGTTGAGCAGCGGTTCGCCGTCCAGTAGGCGCCGGGCATTCTCTGCGAACAGTTCCGCAATCTTCCGCTCCTCCTCCTCGTAGGTTCCGGCGTTGTGAGGGCTTATGACAACGTCGGGCATTTCCCACAGCGGGCTGTTTTTCGGGAGGGGCTCCTGTTCGAATACGTCGAGCGCAGCGAACGCCACCCGCCCGTCGCTCAGCGCCTCGATCAGTGCGTCCTCATCGACGGTGGTACCGCGCCCTACATTGACGACAGTGATGCCCTTCTTTACCCTCTTGAGCAGTTCGCGGCTGAGCATGTGCCGGGTGTGTTCCGTGGCGGGAAGGCACAGCACCACGGCGTCCACCTCCGGGAGAAGATCGCCAAGGCGCTCAGGAGGGAGGATGCCGGACACTCCCTCAGCCTCTATATCGCGCCGATGTACACCAACGACGTCGGCCCCTAACGCACTCAGCTTCCGCGCAACGGCACGTCCGATGCCACCCAAACCGACGACGGCGACACGTTGGTTCGCTACCTGCGGCACCGTGCGCCGTGCTCCCCAGAGGTGCGCTCGTTGGTCCTCCAGCAGTTGTGGCAGACCCTGTGCGCCGGCGAGTACGCCGAACACCGCGAACTCGGCGAGTGGTTCGGCGTGAACGCCGCCCGAGGTGGTGAAGGTGATGCGGTCCAGTTCATCGGCAGTCAGCTGTGCCGCCTTGACCTGGCTGCCGCCGCCTGCCGGGGTTGTGTGGACCCAGCGAAGGTTCGGATTGGTGCGGACTGCCCGGCGCAGCTCCGTCCCTGACTGGCCCGGCACCCCGTACAGAGCCTCAGCACTGTCGATGAGGCGCTCGTATTCAACCTGTTGCGGTGGCGTGCGCCGGAAATCACCATTCCCCTGGTGATCACCCGCGTAAAGCTGTGGCGGCAGCAGGGAGTGATCCCTTACCAGTTCGATCCGCGGCTCCAGTTGCTCAATGAGCTCACACAGTGGCTCGGGTAGGGGAGTGGGTACAAATACGCGAAGTTCCGGCATGGTTCTCCAGTCAAGTAGGTGTTCTCACCGAAGCATATGGGACACCTCGGACAGACATCTCTCCCTAGCGTTCAGGCGGTCGGGTGCGCTCTCCCAGAATTGTCGGTGGTGGTTGTTTGACTGTATTCATGACGTTGGAGGCGGTGTTCGAGAGCTCATTGGCGCAGCCTGATGACTATGCCTGGCATGACTTCCTCACCGAACTCGACTTCCGGCCTGAGGACCTGTGTGAGTTTGACTGTGAAGCGCTGTCCGAGGGGAAAGCCGGTCCTTCCGAGGCCCCCTCAGGCTCATCCTATAATCCACCGCACCCAGAGGCGCCGCCGTCGGCGTCTAGTGGAGGTAAGGACGGTTCAGGGCCTTCACAGTTGGTATGGGAGCTGATCGCTCCCACACAGGACCCCCGCACCGATGCTGAGGACAACCGCGCCGACGACGACGGTCCTCACGCGGACAGGGCGGCCGGCCTCGGTGGGAGGGTGGTCCTGAGTGGGCTCGAAACCTGACCCTCAATGACACCACTGTTGCGTTGAAGGGCTTGGCCGGACTGCGATCGTGGGTCGATGCGATGGAAGTACGTATTGTCTTCAGACTGGCAAATCTCAGTCAGGACGACGTCTCGCCGCGCTTCGCGGGTGGTAGCCGTGGGGAGGAGTTGGCGCGGTCGGTTGCGGCGTCGGAAGTTGCCCTCACCCTGAACATTTCGGAACGCACTGCAAGCCGTCTGGTTGACGAGTCCACACACCTGACGGCGAAGCATCGGGCCACCCTCGAGGCGCTGGAATCGGGTCAGATTTCGCGTCGCCATGCTGTTCTTATTGCCGACGAGTCGCTCGGAATGTCGCCTGAGGCTGTGGCAGGGTTCGAGCGCGCTCTGCTGGATGAGGCAACCGGGCTGACTGTTGCCAAGCTCGCTCGCCGTGCCCGCCGGTTTCGCGAGGTGCACCACCCGGAAACCCTTCCCATTCGCAAGGCTAAGGAGGTTGCAGAGCGACACGTTGAGCTCCGGCCAGATGATGACGGCATGGCATGGCTGCACGCCTACCTTCCGGCGGAACAAGCATGTGGCATCTATCAACGGTTGACCGTGACGGCACAGAAACTCCGCACACCTGATGAATCCCGCAACCTCAGCCAACTTCGAGCAGACGTGTTTGCAGACCTGCTCACACACCGTTGCACCCCGGGTGAGCCGCAGATGCTTCCAGACGGCGGCTTCGCGGGCAGCGCCAACGCGGACGTCGCACCTGAGGCATCGGGGGCGCGCGAGGAACCGGCCTGGCAAGGGGTAACCGCACATGTGAACGTCACGGTGCCGGTCCTGGCGTTGCTGGATGTTCTCAATCCAAACGACAACAGCTCTGCTTGTACCGCGCCCGGAACCGGCGGCGTAGGCACAAGCGGCAAGGACAACGGCCTGGGGTTGGCTCCTCCTGCGGCTGAATCACCGCGCGATGCTCGCGGGCACAATCAGGTCGCAGAACTCGAAGGATATGGCCCAATGGACGCAGACACCGCGGCCAGGCTCGCAGCGCACGCACCGTCATTCACGCGAATTCTCACCCATCCGGTTAGCGGATCGGTGTTGGACGTCGGGCGAGAAACCTACCGTCCTCCCAAACATCTGCAGGACTGGGTACGAGCCCGCGACCGAACCTGTAGACATCCCGGCTGCAACCGATCCGCGATCGGTTGCGAGATTGACCATACGGCCCCCTGGGCCAGTGGAGGGACAACGAGCCACCGCAACCTTGCTTGCCTATGCCCAAAGCACCACCTGTACAAGTCAGAGGGGATCTTTGGATACCGCCAACCCTCTCCCGGAACCATCGTTGTGCGAACCCGCGCGGGAACAGTTCACACATCTACCCCCGAGCCACCTTTTTGAGGCGCTATGTCCACACCGAGCATCAACAATTAAGATCACCGAGCACCGAAAGCGAGCGCAGGGCAGGTAAGTTCCTAATCAAAGCTCGACGATAACGCGCGGCCTGTAACCCAGCCGCAAATCCGGCCAGGACCCCGACCCATAAACCCGATCCCTGATCCCGACCCGTAAACCCAACCAGTCAAAACGGAGACGCCCATGGCAGACCAACCCAGCCACCCCATCGACCCACGGCCCCTGGGCGCTTCAGGGATTCTTGCAAGCCCGATCACGCTCGGCACCTCATCCCTCGGGTCAGGAACCGGAGCGGGTGATTCTGAGGAGGCAGCCGCCGTCGAACTCGCCCAGGCAATGCTTCACGGACCGTACGCACTGATCGACACCTCCAACAACTACGCGAAAGGCAGAAGCGAGGCTGTTCTCGGTCTCGCCCTCGCCTCAGGCGGTATAGCGGAGGGCCGGTCGATCGTCACCAAAGCCGATCAGGATCCAGAAACGGGTGCGTTCGATCGGGACCGTGTCCGGCGGTCCTTCGAGGAAAGCTGCAAGCGGCTGGGAGTGGACCGGCTCGGGCTGCTTCACTTGCATGACCCGTACTCCGTCACCTTCGAAGAAGCAGCAGCACCCGGCGGTGCGGTTTCCGGAATGCTTGAGCTCAAAGAAGAGGGCTTGGTTGACGCCGTCGGCATCGCCGCAGGAACTGTCAGCCTGATGCGGCAATATGTCGCGACGGGAGCCTTCGACGTCCTCCTCACCCACAATCGATTTACCCTCGTAGACCGGAGCGCACTCCCGCTGATTGAAGATGCAGTAGGCCAAGGCATGGGCGTATTCAACGCCGCACCCTTCGGTGGTGGCCTGCTCGCCCGCGGCTCTGCCAGCGGCGCAAACTACGCCTACACGAACTCCCCACCGGAACTGCTTGAGTGGGTCGCCCGGGTCGAAGGCCTCTGCGACAACCACGGAATCGACCTCCCCACAGCTGCCCTCCACTTCTCGCTACGTTCATCCCTGGTCGATTCCACAATCGTTGGCATTTCCTCGGTGAAACGCATCGAACAACTCGAGCGCATGCGCCAGACCGAAGTGCCGTCGTCGTTCTGGCAGGGTCTCGACGCCCTTGGCACTCCACCGTCGAACATCGCTGACTGACTGGGTTAACCCATGCACTTCGCCGTAGCCGCGGACGGAACACGCCTTGCCTGGCGGTCGGACGGGACCGGCAGCCCCATGCTGCTGATCGCCGGTCAGGCTACCGGGCTGACCGGTTGGGGGCCCATCGTCCCCGAGCTGGCCAAAACCTTCCGGGTTATCCGCTTCGACCATCGGGGAACCGACAACAGCGATGACGGGCCAACCGAACACCTCAGCACCAGGGAATTCGCAGCCGATGCCATAGCCGTACTCGACGCAGCCGGTGTACAGCGGGCACACATCTACGGCCACTCGATGGGAGGGCGTGTAGCGCAGTGGCTCGCCATCGACTACCAGGACCGCGTGGGTGCACTCATCCTCGCCGGCTCCTCGGCAGGCGGTTTCCTTGGCAAGGACAGAGACCCCGACGTTACCCGCGCGCTCACCAGCGGCGACCCCGCGCGGCTCCAGCCACTGTTCTTCGACGCCGACTGGGCGGCTGCACACAGCGCCGCCGTCCGGACCTTCTTCACGTCCCACGCGTCCCGCCAGGCCAAACTCCGGCACTTCCGGGCAAGCAAAGAACACGACGCGCGAAACCACCTCGGCTCGATTCGTGCACCGACACTCATCCTTCACGGCACGGCGGACCCGCTGACGCCGCTCGAAAACGCACTTGTACTGCGCGAACTGATCCCGCGTTCGATGCTGGTGAAAGTCGCGGACGCGCGGCACGGCTTCCATCTCGACCACCCGGAAACAGTCGACTGGATCCGACGGTTCATCGCACGGAGGGCATCAGATATTTAGCGTGGCTGGATCTTAACTATCCGCCACGTACCTGCCAGACTGGGGGCATGCTCAGAAAAGTCGCCGTCGTGGCCCTGCCTGGCGTAACGCCCTTCGAGTTCGGTGTTGCGTGTGAGGTGTTCGGTGTTGACCGCTCCGCCCGGGGTGTCGGCATCCCTGCCTTTGACTTCTCCATCTGTACGCCCTCACCAGGTCTCATACCTACCAATCTGGGATTCTCGATCGCCGTGGAGGAGGACCTGACCGCCACGGAAACGGCGGACCTGATCATCATGCCGCCGTTCGGCATCGACGCCCAGGGACAACCGGAAGTCCACCGGGCGCTGCGAGCCGCTCATCAGCGCGGAGCGTGGGTGCTGTCAGTTTGCAGCGGAGCCTTTGCGCTGGCAGCGGCCGGCCTTCTCGATGGACGCCGTGCGACAACGCACTGGCTCCACGCACATCAGCTTGCCGAGCAGTACCCCGAAGTCCACGTGGACGAAAACGTGCTCTACGTCCAGGACGGCAACATCGTCACCAGCGCCGGTACTGCAGCGGGAATCGATGCCTGCCTCCATCTGGTGCGCACCGAACTGGGTGCCGCTGCGGCCACGAGCATCGCCCGATCCATGGTCGTTCCGCCACACCGCGCCGGCGGCCAGGCGCAATACATCGACCGGCCCATCTCGGTCGCGCAATGCGACACCCTCGAGGACATCCTCGTCTGGATGGATGAACACCTCGACGAAGAGCACTCCGTCAGCGCCCTCGCAGCCCGAGCACACATGTCGGAACGGACCTTCGCCAGGCGCTTCAAAGCAGAAACCGGCACGACGCCGGCCGCCTGGCTCACAGCCCAGCGCATCCTCCGCGCGCAGACCCTGCTGGAGGAATCCGACCTCAGCGTCGAAACCATCGCCCGCCAGGCAGGGTTCGGGCAGGCCGTGCTCCTGCGCCATCACTTCCAGCGAGCACTGGGCACGTCTCCGGCCGCCTACCGGAAAACCTTCCGGGGGCACCCCGCCCCCACGAAGAATGGTCATTCACAGCACGTCGATGCAACCTACGCCAACCTGCAGCCCGCCTGAACAGGAGCCATTCATGCCACACCACAACGATCCAGCCACGATCAAACGGCTCCTGACCACGCCGGCGCGTTGGGCCGTCGTCGGACTCTCAAACAATCCCCGGCGTGCAGCGATGGGAGTATCGCGATTCCTCATCGATCAGCTTGGAATGGACGTGATTCCCGTCAGCCTGAAGGGTGACGACGTCTATGGCCGGACAGGCTACAAACGGCTTGCCGACGTGCCGGGGGAAATCGACGTCGTTGACTGCTTCGTGAACAGCCGGAAGGTCGGCGCGGTTGTGGACGACGCAATAGCCGTAGGCGCCAAGGCAGTCTGGCTGCAGCTCGGCGTGATTGACGAGGCGGCCGCTCAGCGGGCTTCCGATGCCGGACTTGAGGTAGTGATGAACACCTGCCCCGCGATTGAGGCGCCGCGGCTGGGTCTCTAGCGGGGCGGGAACCAGTCTCAACCCGCACTCACATGCGCTGGTACCGGGATCGCACAATCATGAAGACGCCGTATGCAATCAACCCCAACGCAACAGCTCCGAGGATCCAGAACCCGAAGGGCTGTTCCTGCAGCGACTTCAGCGCACCGTCGAAACCACTTGATCTCTCCGGGTTGTGCGTTACGGTCGCGATGACCACCAAGAGTCCAAGTACGCCGAGCGCAACGCCCTTGGCGATATACCCTAACGTGCCGAGTGCGGTGAGGGCCTTGCCTGCGGAACCGGAGGGTTTGCCCTTCAGGTTCTCTTCGAACTTGCGGGTAGCGCCGCTGTAGATGAAGTAGGCGCCCACCGCGAGGATGCCCACTCCGATGGCAAGCAACAGCGCCGCTCCAGCCGGGTTGGACATCAGGGCAGCACTGGTGATCTGGGGGGACGATCCGCTGCCCCCTCCGCCCATCGCGTACTGCGCGAAGGCCAACCCGATCACCGCGTACACCACAGCCTTCGCGCCGTCCTTGAGGCGGTGCTTGAGCTCCTCCTTACCGTGGAGCCGCTTCGGGGGGAAAAACACCTCGCTGAGCAGGAACAGCGCCAGGGCGCTACACCCGATGAAACACGCCCACAGGAGTATGCCGCCGCCAGGGGTGCCGGCAAGGGATGCCATGGCACCATCCTGGTCGGGACTGCCCGATCCTCCTGCGGCGATCCTCACAGCAATGACGCCGATCAGGACGTGCAGGATCCCGGCTGCCACGTACCCTGCGCGCGCGGCGATCAGGAATGGCTTGGAATCAGTGGCTTCTTCTGCCCCATCGGCAACCTTGCGCGCCTGTCGGCCGAGGTCTCCCATATGTGCGCTCCTTGATCGTGAGTTCTTATAGTGTGCCACCGCTTGGCTGTACGCTCACTATGTGGATCCGGCACAGCTTCGCGAGACCTGTCTCTCCTTCCCAGGCACGTTCGAGGACTTCCCTTTCGGCCCGGAAGCGTCGGTCTTCAAGGTGCGCGCGCCGGGCGGAACGGCGAAGATGTTCGCGCTCTCGGATCTCGGTTCGCCGGCCCTGTCAATCAGCCTCAAATGCGATCCCGATCTCGCCCGGCAATTGCGGACAGCACACCCCGAAATCACGGGCGCATGGCACATGAACAAGACCCACTGGAACGGTGTGGACTGCACGGGCGCGTTGCCGGACGGCATGCTCCGCGACATGATTGAGGACTCCTATGACCTTGTGGTGGCAGCATTTCCAAAAAAGGATCGTGAGTCGCTCGGGTGGTCCCGGCTCTCCCAGGGCAGCGATGCCTGACATCACCCACACCGCAATCGGCTGGACCCAATCCGGCGCCTGGCCTATGGGGTTCCGTCCTCTACATCACCGCATCCGCGTCGGCGCCGGCGAGGCCGCCTTCCGCCGTCTGGCCGAGGGAATCCTCACCTTCGAACTCCATCGCCACGCCAGACTGCGCATCCAGGCCGCACCGCGAGCCGCCGTCGGCGGCACCGTCTTGGTGGGCTTCGGGATAGGGGACTTGAGGTTGAGCATCCCGTGTGAAGTGGTGTGGGTTGAAGAGCTCAAAGACAAAAACAACGACGACGGCGGTGTCCGCCGCGCCGGTTTCGGCTACGCCACCCTGCCGGGTCACCCGGAATGCGGCGAGGAGAGTTTCGCTGCGGTATGCGAGGCTGATGGTTCTGTTTTCTTTGAACTTCACGCCTACAGCCGTCATGCGAACTGGTTCTACCGCGCAGGCGCCCCAGTGGCACGGTTCTGCCAGGAACTGGTCACCCGCCGCTACCTCGAAGCAGCCCGTCAGTTGGCGGCAGGAACGGGACCGACAGCAGCAGTAGAGACAGCAACCGGGTAGGCAGGAACCGCCACATCCGGGTTCACGTCCCGCGCAACGCGCCAGACATAAAGCGGCGTTTCGACTGAACCGTCCGACGCGTTCACCCGACCGTAGCCCGCTTTCCTTAGCACCGCAGCCGACGCATCGGACTGCGCATAGGCCTCAATGAAGTCCACCTCCGGGCGGGTGCTTGCATACTCGGTCAGGCAATGCAGTGCTTCCAACGCCATGCCGTATCCCCGTCGTGACGGCACAATCCCGTAGGAAACCTGGAGTGCTCCGTCTTGGGGCAGGCCGTCGAAGCCGATTGTTCCGATGACTGAGCCCGTTGTCCGCTCAATGATCAGCCAAACACCGAAGCGGTCACCGTCGTCGGCATAGAGCAGTCCGGATTCGAAGAGGTTGCGCGCCGCGTCCATATCGGTTGGCTGCGGGTAGTCCGGCGCCCAACCGGGCTCCCGCTCCCACCGTGCGAGCAGATCGGCATGCGCTGCCCTCATCGGCACCAGCTGCAGCCGTTCCGCGCTGAGCGACCTTCCACTCGTCATTCAGGCACGCTCATCATTCGGGCACACCGTCGTGTGGGGGAACCAACGAGGGGAGCGAAGCGATCAGGCCTGCATCATCGGTACGGTGACCAGCGCAAGCAACGGGGGGAGCCCCTGCACCAGGGCCGCAATCCAGAGCGATCTGTTGGTCACCACCAGAACGACGGCGGCGAGCACCATGATTGCCAGCGCGAGAACGATCATGCCGTACCCGACCAGCGTGCCGGACAGGGCCAGCCCAACGATCACACCGGCAGCAAGAAAAAGGTTGTAGAAGCCCTGGTTGAACGCCATCGGGCTGATGATGTTGGCGTGTTCCTGGGAGGCGATACCGAACTTCCGCCACGCGGACGGATGGCGCCACCGGACACTCTCGAGAACAAAGATGTACACGTGCAACAAACCCGCGATCATGGCGAAAAGCGCGCTCAAAAGCGGAAATGTCATGAATTAACCCTATCTGTTGGGTCGCTTTACCCATGGGTTGTGAACGTAACGATATGGCAGAGCACCGGCGCCATGGCACCGGTGCTCTGCCGGGTCGTCTGCTTATGCGAAGTGCTTCGGAAGCGTGGCTTCGTGTGCTTCCTTCAGTTCCGACAGCGGGAGGGTGAAGTGGCCCTGGACATCGAGGGCCTGGTTCTCCACGTCGACCACACCGATTCGGGTGCGCGGGAAGTTCCTTGCAGTGCACATGTCGTTGAACCGCACCTCCTCCGAACGCGGGACGGAGACGACGGCGCGTGCCTGTGATTCAGAGAACAGCGCAGTGAACGGATCGATACCGTCACGCTCGCAGAGCTCGTCGATTGCGATGCGGGCACCGACTCCAAAGCGCAGAGCAGCTTCGGCGAGAGCCGCGGCAAGGCCGCCCTCGGAGAGGTCGTGCGCGGCGTCGATCATTCCGTCACGTGAGGAGTTGATGAGGATCGCCGCAAGGGTCTTCTCCGCCTGCAGATCCAGCGCCGGGGGCTGCCCGCCGAGGTGTCCGCGCAGGTTGGCCCACTCGGATCCGTCAAGCTCATCCCGGGTGGTTCCGAGCAGGTAGATGGCCTGTCCGTCCTCCCGCCAGCCCGACGGCGTGCGGCGTGCGACGTCGTCGAACACTCCCAACACACCCACAACCGGCGTCGGGTGGATGGCCACTCCGCCGGTCTGGTTGTACAGCGATACATTGCCGCCCGTGACCGGAACGCCGAGCTCCTGGCAGGCGTCGGCAAGGCCGCGTACGGACTCCGCGAACTGCCACATGACCTCGGGATCCTCGGGAGAACCAAAGTTGAGGCAGTCGGTGACGGCCATCGGCTGTGCACCCGAGGTAGCGACGTTTCGGTACGCCTCGGCCAGAGCCAGGCGGGCGCCGTCGTACGGGTTGAGGTAGGAGTAGCGTCCGTTCGCGTCCGTCGAGAGCGCGATCCCAAGGCCCGTTTCCTCGTCAACGCGCACCACTCCGGCGTCATCCGGCATGGCGAGGGCAGTGTTGCCCTGGACGTAGCGGTCGTACTGGTTGGTGATCCAGTCTTTCGAGCACATGTTCGGTGAAGCCATGAGCTCCAGCACCGCCGACCTGAGTTTCTCACCGTCAGCCGGGCGGTCCCCCGCGAAGGAGTCAGCCTGCACACTGTCCAGCCACTCGGGGCGGTGGTACGGGCGCTCGTAGACCGGACCGTCATGGGCGACCGTGCGGGGGTCGACGTCAACGATCTTCTCGCCGTCCCACTCGATGATCAGGCGGCCGGTGTCCGTGACCTCACCCAGCCAGGAGTACTCGACGTTCCACTTGTCCATGATGGCCTCGAACGCCGCGACGTTCTCCGGCGTAACCACGGCCATCATGCGTTCCTGCGATTCCGACATCAGGATCTCGCCCGGAGTCAGCGACGGATCGCGCAGGAGGACGTCAGTGAGCTCGACGTGCATGCCGCCGTCGCCGTTCGAGGCAAGTTCGGAGGTTGCACAGGAGATGCCGGCTGCGCCGAGGTCCTGGATGCCTTCCACAACGGAGGCCTTGAACAGTTCGAGGCAGCACTCGATGAGCACCTTCTCGGCGAAGGGGTCGCCGACCTGGACGGCTGGGCGCTTGGAGGGTTTGGCGTCGTCGAAGGATTCCGAGGCCAGTACCGAGGCGCCGCCGATGCCGTCGCCGCCGGTCCGAGCACCAAAGAGCACGACCCTGTTGCCGACGCCGGACGCGTTGGCCAGCCGGATGTCCTCGTGGCGCAGGACGCCGACAGCCAGCGCATTGACCAGCGGGTTGCCCTGGTACACCGAGTCAAACACCACTTCACCGCCGATGTTCGGCAGCCCGAGGGAGTTCCCGTATCCGCCGATGCCGGACACGATGCCGTGAACCAGACGAGGGGTGTCGGGGTGGTCGATCGCACCGAAGCGCAGCGGGTCCATGACCGCGACCGGACGCGCACCCATTGAGATGATGTCGCGCACAATACCGCCGACGCCGGTCGCGGCGCCCTGGTACGGCTCAACGAAGGACGGGTGGTTATGGGACTCGACCTTGAAGGTCACCGCCCAGCCGTCACCGATGTCAACGACGCCGGCATTCTCGCCGATTCCCACGAGGAGGTGTTCCTTCATGGCGTCGGTGACCTTGTCGCCGAACTGGCGCAGGTGCACCTTGGAGGACTTGTAAGAGCAGTGCTCGCTCCACATGACCGAGTACATGGCGAGTTCGGCAGCGGTTGGCCGGCGTCCGAGGATTTCGACGACGCGCTCGTACTCGTTTTCCTTCAGGCCCAGTTCGGCCCAGGGGAGGAGCTGCTCAGGAGTCTGCTCGGCGTGCGCGACCGTGTCGATATTGAACTTCTTGGAGGTTGTCTCTGTAGTCACTTATTAACCAGTTTCTGCAGTACCGAGGTGAAAATGCCGAGTCCGTCCACGCCGCCGCGGACCTCGACCTCGCCGAATGCTGAGGAGTCAGGGCCGAAACCCGCCTCGACGGCGTGTTCCGGGTGGGGCATGAGGCCCACGACGTTGCCGTGCTCGTTGGTGATGCCTGCGATGTCCCGGCGGGATCCGTTCGGGTTGCCGCCCACGTAGCGGAAGACCACTCGGCCCTCACCCTCGAGCTCGTCGAGGGTGCGCTCGTCGGCAACAAACTGGCCGTCCTGGTTCTTCAGCGGCACCACAATTTCGCTGCCCTGTTCATACACGGAGGTCCAGAAAGTCGAAGTGTTCTCGACCTTCAGCCGCTGGTCCTTGCACAGGAAGTGGAGGTGGTTGTTCTTCACCATGGAGCCCGGAAGCAGGTGCGCTTCGGTGAGGACCTGGAAGCCGTTGCAGATACCGAGCACGGGCAGCGAGCCGCCGGAAGCGGCTGCCGTGATCTGCTCCATCAACGGTGCGAAGCGGGAGATGGCGCCGGCACGCAGGTAGTCACCGTAGGAGAAGCCGCCCGGGATGATGATGGCGTCGACGTCCTTGAGATCGTGGTCACCATGCCAGAGCTGGACGCCGGTGCCGCCTGCGAGGCGGACAGCACGCAGGGCATCGCGGTCATCGAGCGAACCGGGGAAGGTGACGACGCCGACACGGACGCCGGACAGGCTCGCATCCACGGTCTCAGCCGCGGAGTGGCCGATCAGGGGAGTTTCGACAGTCACTGTGCGTCCTCGATGACCTCGACCCGGGTCACGTCCTCGATCACGGGGTTTGAGAGCAGCGTGGCAGCTGCGCTGCGGGCGTGGTCCAGCACTTCCTCGGTTACATCACCCTCGACGGTCAGCTCGAACCGCTTGCCCTGGCGCACCTCAGCGAATCCGGTGAACCCGAGACGGGGGAGGGCGCCGGCGATAGCCTTGCCCTGCGGATCGAGGATTTCAGGTTTGGGCATGACGTCAACAACGATCCGGGGCATCCGGCAACTCCTGTGAAGTATAAACACGGCGAAAATGCGGTTAAATGCGGTTGCCCGACGGGTGCCGTCTCACGCTCGGATGTTGTGTGTGTTCAAGGATGATCCTGAAGCGAGATCCAGCGCTCCGCGAGCTTGCTGTTCCATTCTACCGGCCGAATACAGCGGCCTGTGACCCGGGCCCTGCAGGAGGGCGTCAGCTCGCGCCGGCCGGGCCCAGAATGGATTCCAAAGCGTTCCACCGTGCAATCTCACAGCCGTCGGTGGCGGAGAAGGACGCGTAGACGCGGTGCCCATCGACGGTGCCCTTGACTGTGGCTGTTTGGGGGCCGCCGTACTGCTGGGTGCACATCCGGTTGGGGTCCGGCTGGGCATTGAAAAAGGAGGCGCCGAGACGTTTGACGGCCTCGCAGGCGGCCTCGGGTTGAGGCACGGTCGTATTTTCGCCGATGCCGTCCGGAGTGCATTCAAGGAAGTACTCGGTGGGCTGCGTTTCGGGACTCAGCTTTATGCTGATGGTCAGCATCGCGGTCCCGACTGCCGCCGGGTCGGACGGGAGGCTGGGCGTCGGCTTCGGCGACTCCGGTGACATGCTGCTCTCCGAGGCGGTTGGCGATGGGGACGGTTCGGCGGAATCGGTAATGGGTGAACTGGGAGGGGCGGCGGTCAGTTCGGTGCTGGGATCACCTGTTGCCCCGCATCCGCCCAGCGACACGGCGAGAATGATGCCGGTAAGAATGGAGGCGCTCCTGACTGCAACGCCATGTGCGAATCCCATGGGGAACCTCCTTGTCGCCCTCGATGTTTCTCTCTGCACGGTTCCGACCTGAATCAGCGCTCGGAACCGAGCTGCAGTTGTTTGATGTACTCATGCAACTCTGCACGCTTTAGCTGGGATTCAGCCGAGAACGCGCGCTGAGCCCGCACATAGTCTGCCCTGCCGGCCGGTGTCTCGATGGCGATCGGCGGATAGCCCCACTCGGCGAGATCGTACGGAGAAGCCTGCATGTCCATGATGCGGATCTGCCAGGCGAGTTCAAAGCAATCCATCACCACCTCGCTGGGAAGAGCGGGCGTGAGCTTGTACGCCCATTTGTAGAGGTCCATGTTCGCGTGCAGACACCCCGGTTGCTCAAGGTCCCGTTGTGCCGCGCGGGTGGGCTGAAGTTCATTCAGCGGAGCCGCCTGCGGTGCGTAGAAACGGAAAGCGTCAAAGTGGGTGCACCGGATGCGGTTCGCTTCCACCGCCTCGTCGGTCCCGCCGGCACCCAGCCGGAGGCCCAGGTATTCGTGGCGGATCGAGTTCTCCTCCGACTTGTACGCCATCGCCCATTCATGCAGACCAAAGCAGCCGAACTGCGCCGGGCGGGCGGCCGTGCCGGAAAGGATGATTCCGGCGAAATCCACTGCCTCGCGCCGCGCACTCAGGAAAGCGGCGAGATCGAGGGTGACGGCGGCGTCGTCGTCGTTCAGTCCCAACTGCTGCCGCTCTTCGGCGGTCAGCGCGCGGTAGAACTTCCAGTCAACACGCTCGACGGCGCCGGGACCGGTCAGTACGGAATGCGCACCCGGGTGCCACTTCAGCAGCTGTGCGGGCTTCTGGGTGTAGTAGGTGAACAGGAAGTCCTCGACCGGGTGCTTGCGCTGCTGGGCGCGGCGACGGAGGTAGGGCTCGGTGTAGGCGCGCACCCGCTCGGCATGGGCGAGGGCTCGGGGCTCCCACACTTCCGGAGCGAGGACTGTTACAGGCACCGTCCCATTATCCCTGATGGCCTCAGGCAACGGTCTTGTACCATTTCGGGCCTGCGAAGTGAATGAACGAGCGTTCTGAAAACGATTTGTTGCCCGAAAGCTCTGTTTACCGGCAGGTTCTCCTCAGGACCGACCCAGGGCCACCCTACTCGGGGGTAGCCTATGGAAAGTTCGGTCGTGATTCAGGGCACAGACCCCACACCGGCTGCTTTCTGTCCGGCCGAGGACGGCCGCTTTTTCAATGAAAGGTAACCTCGCGTGAAAGATCCCCACAACAGGAATTCGCGGGCAGGTGGGCTGCGCAGAGCTACAGCTCTCATGCTTGGCCTCCCGCTGATCCTTGGTTCAATGACAGCGGTTCCCGCCGCTGCTGCCCCGGCTGGTTCTACTGCTACCCAGCAGATCCAGCCGGTTGAGAAAGTGGACCCCCAGGACTATCCCGACGGCCGCTACATCGTAGTGCTCAATGAAGAGCCTGCGGCGACGTACGACGGCGGCGTGCCCGGGATTGCGGCCACCAAGCCGGAGAAGGGCGAAAAGCTCAGCGAAAAGAAGGACTTCCAGAAGTACAAGAGTCACCTGGAGCGGAAGCAGCAGGCCGTAGCGGCCGAGGAAGGTGTGGAGATCAACCGCGCCTACACCGCTGCACTCAACGGCTTCAGCGCCAAGCTCACTTCGGACCAGGCGGTTGAACTCGCCAAGGATCCGAACGTCCGCCTGGTTGCTCCGGACGTCGAAAACGCACCGGATGACTACTCAAGCCTGGACATCCTCAACCTCCGCGGCGGGGACGGCGCGTGGAACTCCCAGTTCGGCGGCGAAAAGAACGCGGGAGCGGGAACCGTCGTCGGCGTCATCGACACCGGTTACACACCGAGCAACCCCTTCTTCCAGGGCGACAAGGTCGTCAAGCTGAAGAAGGGCCAAGAGCCGAAGGTCGGCCAGCCATACCGGGCCAAGGACGGCATAGCGATGCTGAAGTCCGACGGCACGACGTTCGTCGGTGAGTGCCAGGTCGGCGTCCGCTTCTCCGGCACAGAGTGCAATTCGAAGGTGCTGGCGGCCCAGTACTTCGCGGAGGACTTCGAAGAGTTCGTACCGAAGGCGGACCGCGCGCCTGAAGAGGTCCTCTCGCCCGTCGATGTCGATAGCCATGGGACGCACACCGCCAGCACGGCTGCGGGCAACAGCAACGTTACCCAGACGGTTGACGGGCGCGACTTCGGCAAGTCTTCCGGTGTAGCCCCGGCCGCCAAGCTGTCGATTTACAAGGTGTGCTGGGCCGACACCGACCCCAATACCGGCGGTTGCTACTCCTCGGCTTCGATCGCTGCCATCAACCAGGCGGTTCTCGACGGCGTGGACGTGCTGAACTATTCGATCTCGGGCAGCGCAACGACCACCACAGACCCCGTCTCGCTCGCCTTCCTGGGTGCGGCATCCGCGGGTGTCTTCGTGGCAGCTTCGGCCGGTAACTCCGGCCCGACTGCCAGCACCGTCAACCATGGAGCTCCCTGGGTGACCACCGTTGCCGCGAGCACCTTCAGCCACGCACTTCAGGGCACCGCTGAATTCTCCGATGGAACGAAATTCCGGGGAGCGAGCATCATGAATGCCGGTGTCCCCGCAAGCCCGGTGGTTCTGAGCGGCAACGCCGCCGCGGCAGGAGCGACCGAAGCTGCCCTGTGCGCACCGAACTCTCTGGACCCGGCGGCGGTAACGGGCAAGATCGTTGTCTGCGACCGCGGCGTGTATGACCGCGTTGCGAAGTCCGCTGAAGTTTCACGCGCCGGCGGTCTGGGCATGATCCTGGTCAACCTCACCGATTCATCGATGGACACCGACAAGCACTCGGTCCCGACCGTGCACGTCAACGCTCCGCAGAGCCTTGCGCTCAAGGAGAAGGTTGCAGCCGACCCGGACATCAAGGTTGCACTGGTGCCCGAAGACACAACCGGTGAGGCACTGCCTCCTGTTCCGCAGATCGCAGGCTTCTCCTCACGCGGCCCGCTGCTCGCCACGGGCTCCGATCTGCTGAAGCCGGACATCGCGGCACCCGGTGTTGCGGTCCTCGCGGGTGTATCTCCGATCGGTACCGGCGGCGATGAATACGGATTCCTCTCCGGGACTTCGATGGCTTCCCCTCATGTCGCCGGGGTCGGCGCACTCATCCTTGCCAAGAACCCCAAGTGGTCGCCTGCTGCGGTCAAGTCCGCCATGATGACCACCGCCGATCCGGTGAAGAACGCGGACGGCGGCGTTGACGGCGACGTCTTCGCAACCGGCGCGGGCCAGGTCGATCCCACGAACGTGCTGAGCCCGGGCCTGATTTACGACGCTGGACGCTACGAATACCTCCAGTTCGTAGAGGGAACCGGCTACGCGGACGTCAACGGACTCGAGGGCATCGACGCCAAGGACATGAATGTGCCGTCCTTCGCGGTAGGCAACCTGACCGGCAAGGTGACCGTCACCCGTACGGTCACCGCGCTCACCCCGGGAATTTACACCGCAACTGCCAACGTGCCCGGTGTGAATGTCACGGTCACCCCCTCGGTGCTGAACTTCACCTCCGCCGGTGAGACCCGCACCTTCGAAGTGACCTTCGAGAACGCTGATGCGCCCCTGGCCGAGTTCGCCAAGGGATCCCTCGTCTGGGAAGGACAGAACAAGGTTGTCGCTTCGCCGATCGCCGTTCGTCCGCAGTCCGTGGTCGCTCCGTCTGAAGTGTCCTTCACCTCTGAAGGGCCGGACGGCAGCGCAACGATCCCCGTGACTTCCGGTACGGACGCTCCGGTCAACCTGACTCTTCAGGGCCTCTCCAAGGCCAGCAGCTCTTCGCTGTCCCTCACCCCGGGTCCGGTAGCGGTCGAGAACAACGCGTCGAACTACATGACCGAAGTGGCCGTTCCAGAGGGGACCCCGTTCGCCAGCATGTCGGTGTTCTCCTCTGATCCCGGCGCTGATTTCGACCTCTTCGTGTTCGACCCGAGTGGCCGCCTCTACCAGGTGGCGACCGCGTCGGCGAGTGAAACGCTGAACCTGCAGGACCCGATCCCGGGCACCTACACAGCGGTCGTCAATCTCTATGCGAGCCCCAATGGTCAGGCGACTGCGGCGACCTTCGACGCCGCGATCCTCGGCGCAGACGAAGGCAACGCCTCCATTGCGCCGAATCCGCTGGAGTTGGCGAACGGTGAGTCCGGAGAAGTCACCCTGAACTGGACTGGCCTGGAGCCGGGCTCCTATGTTGGCCGCGTGACCTACGAGGGATCCACTTCGGTGACGTTCATTTCGGTTGTCGTGAACGGTTCGGGCGAAGCCTCAGCGGCAGTAGTCCCGGAGACCGGTGGCGCTGACAAGCTACCTCCTGCTCCCAGTGAGGGCACCAGTCCAGCAAACGGCAAGTAACAGACGCCAACAGCAGACGCAGAGATCCCCTGCACCAGTATCGGTGCGGGGGATTTTTGCGTGCTGCCGGATCTTTTTCACCCACACAGACTTAAGATGTGGATACTCGAACAGCCGCAGAAAGAAGGCGATACCCATGGCTGAGAGACCCCGGCGCCGCTGGATCAAAAACCCCGCCACCATCTTCCTTGGACCGCCCGAGCGGGACGCCCTGGATGAGCCGGTAGTGCACCGGCATGATGAGTTCGAAGTCGCCTCTGAGGCCGAACTCGCCGAACTCAACATTGAGGTGGATTCAGACGGCCATCACTACGCCGTCCGGAGGCACCCGGACCATCAGACAGCCCGCCGCACGGAGCCTGTCCAGAAGTACAAGGACTACTTCACCAAACCGGTGCTCCACACGGAGGAATAGTGCGTTGAGTTGGCAGGACACACCCCGTTTGGCAGTGCATTCGGGGTGTGTCCTGCCAACTCAACGCTGAGAGAAGTGCGGAGCCTAGCGGCCGGTTCCCGCGTACACGGTCGCTACGGCGTCGCCGTCGAGGTCGAACGCTGCGTGCACAGCGCGCACCGCGGTGTCGAGCAGGTCTGCGCTGGTGACCACGGAAATACGGATTTCCGAGGTGGAGATCATGTCGATGTTCACCCCGGCGTCGGACAGCGCCCGGAAGAACTTGTAGGACACACCTGGGTTCGAGCGCATCCCGGCGCCGATCAGTGACAGCTTGCCGATCTGCTCGTCGTACTCGATGCTCTCGTAACCAACGGTCTGCTGCGCGGCCTTGAGCGCGGCGAGCGCCTCCGCGCCCTCGACGATGGGCAGGGTGAAGGAGATGTCCGTGTGTTCGGAGCCGTGCGTGGAGACGTTCTGCACAATCATGTCGATGTTCGAGTGGGCGCCCGCGACAATGCCGAAGATTTCAGCGGCCTTGCCTGGGATGTCGGGTACGCCGACTACGGTGACCTTCGCTTCTGAACGGTCATGTGCAACACCGGAAATGATGGGCTGTTCCAAGGGTTCTCCCTCTTGAATCTTGATGGTGTCGTCGGGGTTGGGAAGCACCCAGGTCCCCTCGAGCTGGCTGAAGGATGAGCGGACATGCAGGGGAACGCCGAAGCGCCGAGCGTATTCCACGCAGCGAAGGTGGAGGATCTTGGCGCCTGAGGCGGCCATCTCGAGCATTTCTTCGCTGGAAATCGCCGCGAGTTTCTTCGCGGACGAGACAACCCGCGGATCAGCGGTGTACACGCCGTCGACGTCGGTGTAAATCTCACAGACGTCAGCTTTGAGGGCTGCGGCGAGGGCCACGGCGGTTGTGTCGGAACCGCCCCTGCCCAGGGTGGTGATGTCGTTGCTGTCCTGGCTCATTCCCTGGAAACCGGCCACGATCGCGATGTCGCCCTTGTCGATGGAGGCCTTGATCCGATAGGGCGAGACGGCGATGATCCTGGCCTTGCCATGGATAGCGTCGGTGATCATGCCGGCCTGGCTACCGGTGAAAGACTGCGCGTTGGACCCTGCCTCATGGATGGCCATCGCGAGCAGCGCCATGGAAATGCGTTCACCGGCACTGAGGAGCATGTCCATCTCGCGCGGGTTCGAGGAGGTGCTGACCTGCCCGGCGAGATCGAGCAGTTCATCCGTGCTGTCGCCCATAGCGGAAACAACGACGACGACCTGATTGCCGGCAAGCTGCGTCTCCACGACGCGCTTGGCGACACGCTTGATGCCTTCCGCGTCGGCCACGGACGAGCCACCGAACTTCTGAACAATTAATGCCATGCGCCACGCTCGCTGAAACTTGGGAGATGCTCTGTGGCGGCGTCATCGGCGCCCGGAACAAGGTCGATTATTGGGACACTGGAAAACGGACGATCAACGGCCGATAACCGCACACCATGTTAACCGCTGCATATCGGCTCACCCAATCGTGAGTCGAATTATGCCGGGAATCCGGCCTCCTTGCTACTGTCGCCTCATGACCAATGGGTATGGGGGAATCATTGCCAGAGGTATCAGACGAAGTTTCGGGTCTGTTGCTGCTGTCCGCAACATCGACTTCGAGGCGCCGCCGGGGGAAGTGACAGCGCTGATCGGCCCGAATGGGTCCGGCAAGACCACACTGCTGCTGATCCTGGCTTCGCTGCTGGCACCGGATTCAGGCACCCTTTCCGTGGGAGGGTCGGACCCGGCAATCGATGCCGCCGCGGTGCGCCGCAAGGTCGGCTGGATGCCGGACACACTTGGTGTCTGGGAATCCCTCAAGACCCGCGAAATCCTCACCACCGTGGGTGCACTGTACGGACTGACGACGACGGCGGCCTCGCGCCGCGCCGCTGAACTGCTCGCCGAGGTTCGGCTGAGCGACTACGCCGACGCGCCGGCAGGAATACTCTCCCGCGGACAGCAGCAGCGGCTCAGCCTGGCCAGAGCGTTGATCCACAATCCGGAGGTGCTCCTACTGGATGAGCCGGCATCCGGACTGGATCCAGGATCCCGGGTTGAACTCCGCGTCATGCTCCGGAGGCTTGCAGCGGAGGGTAGAACCATTGTGGTGTCCAGCCATGTCCTGTCGGAACTGGACGAGATCGCTGATCGCGCCGTGTTCGTTAACAGGGGTGAATCGGTCAAGAGCCAGACCCTGGATGAAGCGGGTACGCAACTGCGCAGGTACTGCATCCAGGCAGCTCCGATGCGGGCGCTTGCCGACGCGCTCGCGAGCCACGGTGTCGCTTTCGAGGAACGCGGGGATTCCAGGCGGACCGAGTATCAGGTGCTGCTCAGCAGCACGGAGCAGGCGGCGTGGCTTCTGCGTACGCTCATTCTCGCCGACGTCGTCGTCACCGCTTTTGCGCCTGCAGGCGGTGCCCTTGAAGAGACCTACATGAGCTTGGATACGGAGCAGGAATGAGCACGCAGATAGTGGACGAGGGCCGTACCCACGAGCTCGGTTATGTTTCAGGCGTGCGCACCATCTTTGGTCTGGAGATGAAGCAACGGCTGCGGGGCCGCGCCTGGTACATCATGATGGCCGTCTGGTTCCTCGTAGTCGGCCTGGTTTTCCTGCTGGCGGCGCTCACGATGGCGGCCACGGACGGCACCGGTCCGTTCCTGTTCGACCTTGTGGTGGGCTTCGTCCTGTTCTTTGGACTGCTGGTTGCGCCGGGCCTGTCTGCGAACGCGATCAACGGCGACCGGGCCGGTGGCACATTGGCCATCCTCCAGGTCACTCTGCTGACACCCGGGCAGATTCTGTGGGGCAAATGGCTAGCGTCCTGGGTGGCGTCGCTGGCATTCCTTGCGCTGAGCTCCCCGTTCATTCTCTGGGCATTGGCACTGGGAGGAGTCAATCCGCTCGAGGCTATCGTCTCGCTGGTATTGCTGGCGGTTGAACTGGGTCTGGTGTGTGCCCTCGGGGTCGGTATTTCCGCCCTGGCGGGCAGGCCCCTGTTTTCGATTGTCACCACCTACATGGTGGTTGCACTGCTGGGCCTCGGAACGCTGATCGCGTTCGGGCTCAGCATGAGCCTGGTCATGGAGGAAGACGTGCGCGTCACCCAGTCCTTCTACGACTATCCTCCCGAGGCGTTTGCGAACGGGCGGGTACCCACCCAGGATGAGCTCGAGTGCGTGACGAATGAGGTGTTCACGTCGGTCTGGCACACCGAGCGCACAACCTGGCTGCTTGCTGCCAACCCGTTCGTGATTGTTGCGGACGCGGTCCCTTATGACCGGGATGCTGATGCACCCTCCACAGGTCAGTTCGGTGAAAACTACCGCGCGCCCGGAGTGATGGAAAGTATCAGCCAACAGGTCCGCCTTGCACAGGCCGGCCCCGACTACGAGGTCACCTGCGAGGAAGCGCAAATGTTCGGACCGGGTTCGCGTGAAATTGACTCCGAGCCCCTGCCCATCTGGCCGCTGGGCCTTGGCCTGCAGGGCCTCCTGGCGGCTTTGGTGCTGTGGGCCGGCCGACGCAAACTAGTGACTCCGGTTCGCCGTCTGGCGCGGGGCACCCGTATTGCCTGAGCTCCATCCGGCAGCCTTCCTCGTTTCACAAAGGCCAGCGCGAGAGGCTCGACATCCGATGTGACTCTTGACACGGGTGTTTAGATTACCTAAGGTCAACTTTCATTGCATCGGTGACACCTCCGCTGCTTCTGACCTTTCAAAAAGGAATTCATGGACAGCTTCGAGCTCCGCCAACCCTCCGAGCGCGAAGTCTTGGAAGCGGCAGCACGCATCGTGGACGCATTTGCGGCGACGGATACGGATAGGTATTTCTCTGCCTTCGCGCCGGAATCGAGCTTCATCTTCCACACGGAGCAGCATCAGCTTGACAGCCGGGCGGCATACGAGGAGTTGTGGTCGGGTTGGGTCTCGAGCGGGTGGTCCGTTGTTTCCTGCGCTTCAAGCAATCAACAAGTCACCGTTTTCCACGGGGGAGCAGTTTTCAGCCACGAAGTGGCCACTACCGCGCGGACCCGCGACGGTGAGGAGTCATACCGAGAGCGGGAAACCATCGTCTTCCGCTGGGATGACAACGACAGGCTCATCGCAATTCACGAACATCTCTCGCCGTCTCCCGCTTCTGCGGAGTAGTTCCCGGCCCCCACTTCCAGGAGCGTCATGAATCTCTACAAGCGTCTCGATACGCGTCTGCAGGAAAATGCGGATGGTTTCGGTCCACTCCGGGGCACGCTGCCCCTGGGCCGCATTGGAATGATATGGCTGGCGGCCAATTTTGTTGTCACTACGCTGCTGACCGGAACCCTGTTCGTGCCAGCGGTCAGCTTCACCGACGCCCTCCTCATGATCGTCATCGGTACGGTCGGCGGCGCCGTCGTGCTTACCCTGGTCGGCAACATTGGTACGCGCACGGGACTGCCGACCATGGCGATCACCCGTGGAGCGTTCGGTACGCGAGGAACCCTCCTGCCGGTGGCCGCGAATGTCATCATCCTGATGGGCTGGAGCTGGGTGCAGGCGATGCTGGCCGGTGTGACGGTCAACTATCTCGTCGAGTCGGCGACCGGATTCTCCAACCCGATCCTCTTCGCAGTCCTGGCCCAAACCCTGGTGGTCGCATTGGCCATCCTCGGACATGAGGGCATCGCCAAAGTCGAGCCGTGGCTCGCCGTCATCATCCTGGCAATCATGGGTTATGTCTTCGTCACTGCATTCACCGCTTTCAATCCGGCAGAATTCGCCGCCATTGAAGTGGACGAGTCCCTTGGGTTCACCAATTTCGTGGTGCTGGACATTGTGATTGCCACAGCCATTTCCTGGACGGTGCTCTCAGCCGACTTCAACCGGCTGGCAAGGTCAAGCCGCGCAGGCATTCTTGGCTCCGGTATTGGTTACGTCGTCTCGACTGTGCTCGCCATGACGCTTGGTGCCACCGCCATCGGCTATGTCATCCTGTCCGGGGGTCCCGCTGCGCCGTTCGACCCGACTGTTATCGTCGCAGCTTTCGGCACCCCGCTGGCCATTGTCATCTTCATGTCGGTCATGGCCACCAACACCATGGTGGTGTATGGAATGGTGACGTCGGTCGTCAACGCGCAGGCGCATTGGAATTTCCGCTTCCTGCCCACCGCGCTCGTGGTCGGAGTGATCTCGATCATCGGTTCCACCTGGCTCGCCCTTCTGAACCAGTTCACGGACTTCCTCGTAATGATCGGTGCGTTCTTCATACCGGTGTTCGCCATCATGATCGTTGATTACTACATCATCAAGCGCGGTAGCTACACGCTCGACATCCTGCGTGAGGGCCCAGGGCGCTACTGGTACACGGCAGGGGTGAACCGGGCGGCAATCGCCGTATGGGTAGTCGGTGCGGCGGTCTCCTACATACTCACCTACCTATGGCCGAGCCCCATCGGTGCCACCATCCCGGCCTTTGTTCTCAGTTTCATCCTGTATCTCGCGTTCTCTTTCCGGGGCCGACGTGTCGAGGAGGAACCCGCCGGTCATCTGGCGGAGGAGGCCCGGCTTGGGAAGGTACGTTGACCTCAGCCACCCGATCACCTCAGGGATGCAGGTCTTCCCCGGTGATCCTCAGGTCGCCCTCGCGCCTTCGTTGACCGTCAGCGAAAATGGCGTGTCTGTTATGGCCGTACACCTCGGCTCCCACTCCGGAACACATATCGACGCGCCGTCCCACAGTATTGAGAGTGGTCGTACGATCAGCGATGTCGGTCTGGACGAATTGGCAGGAGCTGCTGCCATTGTGCAGGTAAGCGGGCTTGCGCCCGGAGAGGAGATCGCCTTTTCGCGGTTTGCGGATCAGGTTGATGAGGTCGTGCCGCCGATAGTTATTCTGGCAACTGGTTGGGACCGCATGTTCGGGACAGAGGCCTACCTCAACCACCCGTACCTTGCCCCTGACGCGGCCGCGGAACTCTCGGACCGCGGCATGCGCGTCCTGGGAATTGACACTCTGAGCCCGGACCCCACGTTGCAGGAGGACGACTCTTTCCAGCTACCGGTTCATGACCTGATTCTGGGCCGCGACGGTTTGATCGTTGAGAATCTGCGCGGTGTTAGCGAGCTCCCTGCCCGCTGCTGGGTAGGTATGTTCCCGTTGCCGCTGCGGGACGCGGACGGTGCTCCTGTCCGCGCCGTGGCCGGGACTGAAGCGTAGCGACAGGAAAAGACTGACCTCCGCCCGATCAGGAGACGGTGCGGCGGCCCTCGAAGGCGCGGCCGAGGGTGATCTCGTCGGCGTACTCAAGATCGCCGCCCACGGGAAGGCCGGAAGCCAGGCGGGTGACCTTGATGCCGATGGTTTTCAGCATGCGCACCAAGTATGTGGCTGTTGCTTCGCCCTCGAGGTTGGGGTCAGTGGCGATGATGATTTCCTGAACCTGGTCATCGGAGAGACGGTTCAGCAACTCTCGGATTCGCAATTGCTCGGGGCCGATCCCGGCAATCGGATTGATGGACCCCCCGAGCACGTGGTACTTCCCGCGGAAGGAACGCGTACGTTCGACGGCGATAACGTCCTTGGACTCTTCGACCACGCAGATCGCAGAGGGATCACGCCGGGGGTCACGGCAGATGCCACAGGTCTCCTGCTCTGCGACGTTGCCGCAGATTGTGCAGAACTTGACCTTCTCCTTGACGGTGACAATCGCGTTGACGAGACGTTTCATGTCGTCCCCATCGGCTTCAAGAATGTGGAACGCGATGCGCTGTGCCGACTTGGGGCCCACGCCGGGCAGGCGTCCCAGCTCATCGATGAGCTCCTGAACTGCGCCTTCGTACACGGGGTTGCCTTAGCTGTAGGTGGTGCTGAGTTGGCCGGGCTGGACTGACCGGTCCCTTACTGGTCGAGGCTGCGTTCTTCGATCAGCCGACCGTTGAGGATTCGTTCGATCGCCTGACGTCCAACAAGCCCGGACTGTTCGATGGTTTCGTCATCCGCACTGGGAATGTCCTCGACGTATTTCAAGTCTACGGCTCCGGTCTGACGCCCCTGCGGCTGCGGCCGGGCTGCTTCAGCCCGCGCGGCTTCATCGAGCAGCTGCTGGTAGCGGCTTGGACGCACCGAAGGCTCCTCCTCGAAGGGGGGCTCCTCGGGACCCGGGTCCTCAGAGTCCTGTGGCGGTTCGACTCTGAGCCAGTCGTCGGTTGCTGCTGGTGCGCTGGGGCTCTGTTGTGCTTGAGGCTGCTGCACGCGCTCGCTACGCGGAGGGTTCTGGACAGAGGTTTGTCGCCCGGGAACCTGCGGGGTCTGGGCTTGCTGCGCTGGTTCTTGCTGTGCCGGTTCTTGCTGTGCCGGTTCTTGCCGGGAATCGGGCTGTTGCGTGACCTGCTGTGCGGTGGGGCGCTGCACGGGGTTCTGCTGCGCGGGCACGCCCTCTGCGGGGTTCAGATGGGCGGGCACGCCCTCTGCGTTGTTCTGATGCGCGGGCACGCCCTCTGCCGGGTCGGCATGGCTGGGGACCCCCCAGGCATCATCGGCCGCCGTTGCGGATGCTTCACCATTCGAGGCTGGTGAAACGGACTTGTTGGCGCCAGGGTGTCCCTGCGCCTTTGCCGGCTCGTTCCGGCTAGTAGGTACTTTTGGGTCGGGTTCACCCGCTGCCGCGGCGCCGTCGTGGATAGCTTCGATCGAGCAGGTCAGGCCAAGCACCTTGTTGATTGCCTGCTTGAGGTTGTCCGTGTGCTGGCCACGCTGGAAGCCGAGCGCGTTCCCTTGCGACGCGAAAGCCAGTGTGAGTTGGTTGTCGCTGAAGGATCGCGGCTTTGCGTCCGCGTTGACGTTCAACCAGGTACTGCGCTTGATGCGGGCAAGCTCATCCATGATTTCTGGCCAGGCTCTGCGGATCATTTCGATCTGCCCGGATCCCTGTCCTGCCGGTGCCCCAGCCGAAGGCTGCGGCGCCTGGGGAGATGTTTGGGGAGGGCCAGACGGCTGCGGTAGCGACCCGCGCGGAGCCTGCGACTCATTCTCCGAGGTTGGACGCCCGGGGGCCGCCGGTTGCTGCTGAGGTGCGGGTGGTTCCGACGGCTGCGGCGTGCGCGCGTCTTTCGAACTGCCTTCCTCGGACTTGCGCGGTTCAGGCGGCATTCCCCATCCGCCACCCCAATCCGCAGCAGCAGGTTCCTGTGTCGATGGGGTTGCCCGCTCCAGCTTCTCCGCAGGAGCCGGGGCTTCCTGCTGAACGGGTGCGGCCTGCGCAGAGGCAGGCTTAGCGGGAGAGGGCTGGGAGGGTGCAGGCTGCGACGCAGAGGGCTGTGATGCGGGCGCCTGAGGCGCAGCCGGCGGTGCGGCAGCCGGCTGCGGGGGTGTGGCTTGCGCAGAGGCAGGCTGCTTAGCGGCAGCAGCCTGTCGTGAGGAATCCGGCTGGGAGGGGGCTGACTGGGACTCAGACGGGACGGGTGCCGCCATCGCGGTGCTCGCGTCCGGAAGGCCGCTGGCGTAACTGAGGCGGCGTTCAATGCGGTCAACCCGGGCGAGAGTCCCCTGTTCCGACTGGTCGGCAGCGGGCAGCAGGACCCGGGCGCACAGCAGTTCAAGATGGAGGCGCGGAGAGGTGGCTCCGGTCATCTCGGTCAGTGCCGTGTTGGTGATGTCTGCGGCGCGCGACAGCTCAGCCCGCCCAAGCTGCTGCGCCTGGGTTCGCATGCGGTTCAGTTGATCGTCAGGGATGCCGCGCAGGATAGACGCTGCGGCATCGGGTACGGCGTTCACGATGATCAGGTCGCGGAACCGTTCGAGAAGGTCCTCGACGAAGCGCCGGGGATCATGACCGGTTTGGATGACACGGTCAACAGCGCCGAAGACGGTAGCGGAATCATCCGCCGCAATGGCATCGACCACATCGTCCAGCAGTGATGCGTGGGTGTAACCGAGGAGCGACACGGCCAGCTCATAATCCAGCCCGGACGCCCCCGCGCCGGCCATCAGCTGATCCAGCACCGACAGGGAATCCCGCACAGACCCGCCGCCCGCACGAACCACGAGGGAGAGGACGCCGGGTGCCACCGGGATGTTCTCCTGGTTGCACAGGAGCTCCAGGTAGGCCATCAACGGCTCCGGCGGCACCAGCCGGAACGGATAGTGGTGCGTACGGGAACGGATGGTCCCGATCACCTTGTCCGGCTCGGTGGTGGCGAAGATGAACTTGATGTGTTCCGGCGGCTCTTCGACGATCTTCAGCAGCGCGTTGAAGCCCGCGCTGGTGACCATGTGCGCCTCATCGATGATGAAGATCTTGAAGCGGTCACGGACCGGAGCGAAAGTGGCACGCTCACGGAGGTCACGGGCGTCGTCGACACCACCGTGTGACGCAGCGTCGATCTCGATGACATCCAGGCTGCCCGAGCCGTTACGGGCGAGTTCAACACAGCTGTCGCAGGTGCCGCAAGGGACCGGAGTGGGGCCCTGTGCGCAGTTGAGGCAGCGCGCGAGAATGCGGGCAGAGGTGGTCTTGCCGCAGCCGCGCGGGCCGGAAAAGAGGTAGGCGTGATTGACCCTGTCCTTGGAGATTGCCGTCATCAGTGGTTCGGTGACGTGCTCCTGACCGATCACGTCGGAGAAGGTCTCCGGACGGTACCGGCGGTAAAGGGCTGTACTCACAGAAGAACTCTATCGGTTGGGTGGGGCCGCGGCGGCATCGGTGGAGGACAGGTGGGCAGGGTTCACAATCCATGGTTCACGGGGCAACGACTGCGGATCAAATACCCTCAACGCAGCCTCCAGTGAGCTGTCCGGCAAGCCGAGCGATCGCAGGATAAGCGCCCGGATTTCCGCGACTTCCCAGCCCGCCGCGGTGAGTGCTTCGAGAGTGACGGCGCCGTCCCGCTTGGCCAGCCGGCGTCGTTCGGGGTTGAGCGCCAGCGGGACGTGCGCGTACTCAACGGGAGGCAGGCCGAGTAGTAACCCGAGATAGGCCTGGCGCGGTGCTGAACTCAGCAGGTCATCGCCGCGGACCACCTGGTCGATGCCTTGCTCGGCATCGTCAACCACGACGGCAAGGTTGTAGGCGGGCACCCCGTCATTGCGAACCACCACGAAGTCGTCCACGGCACCGGTGTACGGACCGTGGAGGACGTCGCGAATCTCATAATGCTCGACGTCGGTGCGCAACCTCAGCGCGGCCGGCCGCACCCGACTGGCCGCTTCCCGCTCTGATTCCGGGAGGTTCCGGCAGGTGCCTGGGTAGTGGCCGGGAAGAACATGCGGAGCGGACGCAGCCTCGGCGATGTCGCGGCGCGTGCAGAAGCACTCGAAAAGGCGCCCGTCGCGCTGGAGGCGGCTGACGGCGTCGTCGTAATGGTGCTGCCGCTCGCTCTGCCGGGCGACCTCGCCATCCCAGGAAAGCCCGACGGCGGCGAGCTCAGCAAGCTGCTCGTCCTCCGCTCCGGCGCGGACGCGGTCAAGGTCCTCGACGCGCAGCAGGAACCGGCGGCCGGTGGAGCGGGCGAAGAGCCAGGCGAGGACCGCAGTCCGAAGGTTCCCCACGTGAAGTTCGCCCGTGGGGCTTGGCGCGAAGCGGCCGGCGGTCACTGATTCTCCTGATGGAAGTCGCTGGAACGAAACGTGTTGTCAGGGAACGTAAAGACCCCTCATGCACCTGCCAGAGCCCGCCTACCCTTGCTACCTTCCGGTCCTGGGGGAGTTCAACAGGATGACACCACATGAGGGGCCGCGTAATAGTCTACACAAACTGCCGGGAGGGTCGCCTGCTCCGGCAGTTACCTCCCGATTCGGCACATCTGGCATGTACGGGTATTCTGGAACCTGCTCCAAATGAGGAGGATTCGCCTAGCGGCCTATGGCGCACGCCTGGAACGCGTGTTGGGTTAACGCCCTCGGGGGTTCAAATCCCCCATCCTCCGCAGTAAACATGCACCCCGGTCCACACGGCCGGGGTGCTTTGCTTTGTGCCTGAGGTCGAGCTAGCCCACTACCGCCAGCGCACGCGGCACGCTCCTGATCTTCACCGACGTGTGCGCCGGGGCAGACCGGACTTCCCCGTCGATCTGGTAGGGAATCGGCTTCAGCGTCGTGAACTCGTAATATCCCATGCTGGGCTGGTCACCGAGTCCCTTGGTTGTCGCCCGAAGCGCCCGCAGCAGGATTCGCCACTTTGCCTGGTGGGCGAAGGTGATGACCTCGAACTTGCCGTCAGAGGCGTCGTCGTCGGCTTCGCTGAGCGTGGCGTACTTCGCCATCTGCGAGATGTTGGCGAAGACCAAGCTGTCGAAGCGGCGGCGCTTGCCGTCGTTCTGGCGAATCTCGAACGGGCGGAACTTTGCGAAGGTGCGGACCACAGTGAACATTTCCTTGAAGGCACCCTTGCTGCCTTTCTCAAGATCGATGGCAACGATGGGGGTCAGTCCGAACCCTATATAGGAGTGGGCATAGACCGAGTGGGCATCAGAACCCGCCTCAACACTGATTTCCAACAGGTCGATCCTGCGGACCGAGCCTTCAAGGATGGCGTCCGCAAGCGGCTGCCGGTTGATGGTGCGATGATGGTCATTGGCATTTCCGGCCGCGAGGACGGCGCTGGCAGCATTCGCGTTTGAGCTCGCCATCACACCGTTCACCACTTCGTTATAACCGCCGTCGCCACTCACCGACACAACGAGCACCTTGCCTCCGCTGTCGGCAGCGTTACGGGCCAGTTCGACGGCGTGACCCGCGTGAGCGGTTGGGTGCAGTTCCACCCTTGCCGGGTAATGCAGGGAATCCTTGAGTTGTTGCTGCAGCTCCGCTGCCAGCTTCGGAGCGTCTCCAGTGCTGTTGGGGTTGAAGATAATTGAGATGGTGTCGAATGATTGCGATGTGTTCATGCTGGGCGCCTCCGGGCGTTTTTCGAGGCCGCCTCCGCGACGGGCTCTGAAGTAATCGTAAGCCTGCTGAGTAAAGTATTCTTGAGTGAACCGTACTAACGGTGGAGTATTGAGTTCACACGGACACGGCACCAGCCGTGATCTGACAGCTTTCGGCCATGTGCCCACCTGTGAGGAGTTTCGATTGGACCTGCAGGGATGATGATCCGGCGACCGAGGCTGAAACACGCTGTTTCCGCACTGACAACTCCGCTGGCGCCGGAAGATTTCATGGCGCTGTTCAACCCGGTATTTTCCTCCCGCCAGTTGCGCGGAATCGTCACCAAAGTGGTGCCGGAGACGGATGACTCAGTCACCATCTATTTTCACCCCGGCCGCGGGTGGAAAGCTCATCGCGCAGGGCAGTGGGCGCGTATCGGAGTTGAACTGGACGGCGTCCGCCATTGGCGCTCGTATTCCCTGAGCGCCGCAGCGGGCCAGGATCCAGCGATTACCGTCACGGACATGGGTGCGGTGTCCGGGGTCCTGGTGCGCGAAACCAAGCCGGGGGACGTCCTGTTCCTCGCTCCACCGCAGGGCAGCTTCGTGCTTCCCGACAGGCCCCGCCCGCTCCTGATGCTGACCGCAGGCAGCGGTATCACGCCGGTGATGTCCATGATCCGTACCCTGGTTCCGCGACGTCCCGATGCGGACGTTGTCCTGATCCATTCGGCGAGAACGCCCTTGAAGAGCCTCTTTGTGGAGGAGCTTCGTGAGCTTGCAGACCAGTTCCGCCAGTTCCGGGTGAAGTTGTGGTTCACTGCCGAGCACGGCCGTATCGACTTCACAACCCCGGACACTCTGGACGAGCTCTGCGAGGACTGGCGGGAGAGGGCAGCCTACGCGTGCGGTCCGGAGGAGTTCCTTCAAAGTGCCGAGTCGCTGTGGGAAGGCCAGGCAAGACTGCCTGGAGGGAGCCTGACCATCGAACGGTTCACCACAACGCTCGCGGGCGGGAGTGGGAACGACGGCGGTCTGGTCACCTTTGAGGCCTCCGACCGCGAAGTGGAAGCCGACGGTGATACCCCGCTTTTGGAGGTGGGGGAGGATGCGGGCCTGCTCATGCCGAGCGGCTGCCGCATGGGCATTTGCCACAGTTGTTTGCTTCCGCTCCGCGCGGGACAAGTCCGGGACCTCCGCACCAACGAAATACATGGGGACCCAGGCCAGTTAATCCAAACGTGCGTTTCGGCGGCAGCCGGACCGGTGAACCTCGATATCTAAGGAGTGAGGGTATGACAAACCTCGTAGAACAAGTGTCAGAGGACACAGCAGTAGAGAAATCCGCACCCCGCCGACGGCCCGGAGCGCTCGCCGAAACCGGGCATCCGCTCGTTCGTCCGCCCGCGGCCGCGCATCTCTCGGACGAGCAGGTCGCGGAGCTGGCCCGTGAACTCGACGCCATCCGGGACGAAGTACTCGGACGCCGCGGGCAGCACGACGCGAACTATATCCGACGGGTGATCAAGGCCCAGCGCGCCCTCGAGTTCGGCGGACGCGCAGCGCTGCTCTCTGGCCGGAACAAGACGGCCTGGGTGGCCGGCACCACGATGCTGAGCTTCGCCAAAATCCTCGAGAACATGGAGCTCGGCCACAACATCCTGCACGGCCAGTGGGACTGGATGCGGGACCCGGACATCCACTCGACCACCTGGGACTGGGATTTCGTTACCCCGACGCGGTCCTGGCAGCACACCCACAATGACCTGCACCACCGCTGGACCAACGTCGTGGGCAAGGACCGTGACGTCGGCTACAACCTCCTGCGCATGGACGATGACCAGCCCTGGAAGCCCTTCAACCTGGGCAACCCCGTGTATAACGCCGTACTTGCGCCGCTCTTCGAGTGGGGAATTGCCCTCTACGACCTGGAGATCCCGGAGTACAAGGAGGGCCTCAAGTCCAAAGAGGCTATGAGGAGAGACCTCCAGGCTCTCGGCCGCAAGGCCGCCAAGCAGTTCGGCAAGGACTACCTTGCGACACCTGCGGTGGCCATGCTCACTGGGTCGGGCCGGCGTGCGCTGTTCGGAACGCTCACCGCTAACGCTGTGCGAAACGTCTGGGCCCACGCGGTGATCTTCTGCGGGCACTTCCCCGCCGGCACCGACACCTTCACGGAAGAGATGGTCGACGGCGAGACCCGCGGCGACTGGTATGTCCGGCAGATGATCGGGTCGGCGAACATCTCCGGCTCGAAGTTCATGCACCTGATGACAGGCAACCTCTCGCACCAGATCGAGCACCACCTGTTCCCGGACCTGCCGTCGAACCGTTATCACGAGATTGCCCCCAAGGTCCGGGAAATCTGCGATCGCTACGGACTGCCGTACACCACGGGGCCGCTGCTCAAGCAGGTCGGCTCTGCCTGGGCGAAGGTCTTCCGGCTCGCAGTGCCTGACCGCAAGCCCGCGACCGCCTAGGACGCAGGCGCGGAGCTCAGCTGCCGGTAGGCGGGTGCGGGGATTGCACCCGCCTGATCCGGCGAAGCGCCGCGGCCTCGCTCGGTCCCTGGCGGCCCAGCCCGAGCTTGAGTACCCCGAGCACCAGCAGGACCGCAGGCTTCACAGGCAGAGGCAAGGGACCGATATGCGGCAGCGAAAGCCCGAGCAGCTCTCGTTGCCGCGGAGTGAGGGTGGCCACTGCACCGGCAAAGAGAACCCGGTAGCCCGGCCGCTGTGACCGCGGAAGGGGCGGGCGCTTGATGTAGGCCAGCGCGTCCTGCACCTGGTGGCTGGAGGTGAGCTCGTCGTCGTACGCGGCAAGCTGCGCGCGCAGCTCGGCGACGTTGCGCGGCGGATCGGTCAGACCCATCAGTTCACCGGCTACTGCCCACTGCCCGACGTACTCATCGGGACCGCCCGGGAAGCTGAGCCCGTACGTCTGGTGCGCGCTGAGGAAAGAGTCCGTGAAGGCCAGATGGACCCAGCGCAGCAGGTGCGGATCGTTGGCGCTGTAGGAATGTTCGACGCCGTTCGCGTCCTCGTATGTACCGGTCACTTTCTCATGCAGGCGGCGCACCCATCCGGAAGCGTTGCGTGCGGCCTCGGTGGACCCGTAGGTGACGGTAAAGATCCAGCGGATCGTGTTGGCGAGCCGGCCAAGCGGGTCTTCGCGGAAGTCGGAGTGGGCGTACACGCCGGCCATCGCGCCGGGGTGCAGCGCCTGCAGCAAAAGCGCACGAATGCCGCCCACGGTCGGGGTCATGGAACTGTGGACCGCCCATACGGCGGACCCGGGAGCGAAGTAGCCGACGTCGTCGCCCTCAGCCAGTTCTTCGGTCCAGGCCGGCGGTGCGGCGCCCGTGCCGGTGAAGGTGTTCTTGAGTTCGATCCGAAGACGGGTGAAAGGTGACGCCATTGCACCAGTATGCGCGGTCAACCGGGTGGCTACATCCGGACAGGCATCGCTGACGAACCTCAATCAGCAACGCATTCAAGCGAAATTCCTAATACCAAGGAGCATCAGTGCCACTGCAAAACCTTCACGACATCCCGCTGACCATGATCGACGGCACCGAACGCAGCTTCGGCGACTTCAAAGGGAAGACCGTTCTGGTGGTGAACGTTGCCTCCCAGTGCGGATTCACTCCGCAGTACACTGCGCTGGAGGCGCTCTACCGGAAGTACGCGGACCAGGGCCTGGTGGTGCTGGGGGTACCGAGTAACCAGTTCATGGGACAGGAACCCGGTACGGAGGAGGACATCCAGGCCTTCTGCTCCAGTACCTTCGACGTCACCTTTCCGCTGACGAAGAAGAGCGACGTCCGGGGCCGCGACCAGCATCCCCTCTACGCCGAGCTCACGAAGTTCAAGACCGGACCCTTGCCGGGACTGGTGAAGTGGAACTTCGAGAAGTTCCTGGTGAACGACGCCGGCACTGTGGTTGCGCGGTTCGCACCCACAGTGGAACCCGACTCCGAGGAGGTCGTCGCAGCGATCGAGAAGGCGCTGCAGTCCTGAGGGAGTTTCAGTCCTAGATGGAGGAGACCGCGATGTCAGCGCAGCGCAGCAGGAAGGCGGCACCGGCGTCGTCATTGGTCAGTTCGCCCTCGGTGAGGACGGGGTAGGGCTTCTCCGGCACTCCGTCGGCGGGCCGGACGTCGACGTGGGCGACGCTGTACCCGTGTTCGTGGAGGTAGTCGGCCATGGCGTAGTCGGTGCGTGAATCGCCGACGGTCCGCCAGGTGTGTGGGATGTTCCCGTCGAGCAGCCGCAGCGCACGCTCGGCGCCTAGGTCCTTGCCCACACGCACCGATTCGATGTCGGTGGAGATGATGGTCGGGTCCACCCGGTAGTCCACGCTGTCGTCGCTGTCCGGAAGGTGGTGTGACAGGCGGCAAACGCCCATGTCGAAGCGCTGCATGAGCTTGAGGACCGCGGCGTCGAACGGCCCCTGCCGGTCGAGGTAGTCCACGTTTTCGACGTCGAGGCGCTGCTCGATCGACACCATGGCGCGCTTGGTTTCGTCGAAGAACATGTGGTCGGCAAACTCGTCTTCGACGAGGCGGCGCACCTCGTTTCCAAACTCCTGCGACAACGCGAGGGTCTCGTCCACCTGCACCTCGGTTGCTCCATTGCTGCCGAAGCTGAACCAGGTGGCACCCTTTTCGCAGATGGCGTGGAAGGTGATGCCCTCGGGAATGCAGGCGGCAACCATCGGCTTCATGACCTCTTCGCGGATGAACTCATCCGACCGGCCGGTGTTGAAGATGACGGGCCAGCCAGCTCCCGCCAGACTGATGAGCGCGTCAATGATTTCGGGCCGTACAGTCCGCGTGACGGGGCTGGCAACCGGCCCGTCGACGTCGAGCAGGAGGCCGATGGGGGCAGGTCCGGTCAGCGAAGAAGTCACCGCCCAAGTATCGGCGGAACCGGTCACCCCTGGGAAATCGATGACGTCTCAGGGCCAAGGGTTTCTCCAAGGTATGGAGATAAAACTTAGGACCTGCAGCATCCACGCATGACATAGAGGCGAGTAATGGCGATCGAAAGATTCGCGCTGGCCGGGCAGGATGCGGCTGACCTGATGCCTGGGGAGGCAGCCGATCGTCCCGACGGTATCACGCGAAGAGTATTTGGCATTCTGATAGGCGCCGGTGCACTGGGCACCGCAGCAGGCTGGGGCATAATCTCCGCCGCCGGGGGCACCGAGGAGGTTCCGACGTCGTTCGGTTCCGTCCGGATCGCAGCCGCCGAGCGGCAGTCCCGGCTGATCGGGGCAACCGGTGCACCCACAACCAGCGCACATTCCCCACACGGGACCGCTTCATCAGCAGGCGCCGCCCAACCGTTCAACCACACCTGGGGCGAACACCTGGCAGTGAAGCTCAATGTGCACAACACCTCCGAGCGCAACGTGTTGTTTGCACCAGGGCAGCTGCGCCTCATCGTCACGAAAACGACGACGGTGACCAACCGTGCAGCCGACGTATCAAAGATCCTGCTGCCCGCCGGCTCACATCGCAGCCTGTGGATCAGCTTCCTCGTCCCGAGCGGCGCATCAAGCCTCGCGGCACAGTTCACGGACCCCTGGGGCGGCCCGGCTCCGCTGGTGCTTGCGCTTCCTCGAATCTCCGTTCGACCCGGCTCCCTGGAGGACAACCATGGCTGAGCAGCTGCCTCCGGAAATACTCGCCCGCGCGGACCTCCTGAAACTGGGTGCGGCCGCCGGCATGGGATTTGCTGCCCTGCCGCTGGTGCGACCCGGCACCCCACCGTCGCGGACGGCCCGCACGTCCATTCCACTGGCGTTGGCGCCGTTGCCGGGCGTGCTGGACCTCTACATCAATGAGGGCTACCTCAAGATGGTCGACGACACGCTCGTCTACCACCGCGGCTTCGGCAGCAGGCCCACCGACATTGATGACGCCAGTCCGAGTCTTGGGATGGACCCGACGGTCATCACGGTGGCCGGCGAGGTAATCCCGAGCCGCAGTTATCCGCTCGGGGCACCCCTGCCCCCGCGCGGCACACCAACCCCGGTCGGCCCCGACCCTGCCAACCTGGGCCAATACTTCATCCGCCGCAACTACTGGGCAAGCTATCTCCCGCAGCGGACCATCATCGCCGAGTTGGGCAGTACTGTCCGGCTGCGCGTGCAGAACCGGCTGAACAAGCCGCACACCCTTACGGTGCATGGGGCAGGGCCCGACGGCGGCGACCTCACCACCGGTCCCATTGCCCCCGACTCGGTGGCCCTCCTGGAGTTCGATTGCCCCGGGCCCGGGACCTACATCTTCGCCGATCCGACGAACGCCCCGGTGGAACGGGTCCTGGGCCTCTATGGGGTGCTCGTGGTCATGGACCCGGCGCACCAGTGGGACATCGCGGCGGACGGCGCAACGTTCGAGCGCCAGTGGCTCTGGATCTCCCACGCAGTTGAGCCCCGGTGGGCGTCCATGGAGGCCTCGGGCCAGACCGTAAATCCTGCGCAAACCCGGGCGGTTCCCCGGTATTTCACCCTCAACGGTCGCAGCGGGTTCGAATCCCTCGGCATCACGTACGACGACGCGGTCAACCTGGCCACGGAGGAGGAAACCCTGATTTCAGGATATCCGCGACAGCTCGATGTACGTCAGTTCGGCGAGGGGACCGAGCTGGGAACCCTGCGCGGCGGGCAGCTGGTGCGGTTGGTTAACCCCGGGATTGTTTTCCACCAGATGCACTTCCATGGAAACCATATCTGGACGGTTCGCCGGAACAATGCGGACTGGCCCCGTCATGAGGGATTCGTCGACAGCGACGGCCACGTGGTCCTACAGCAGTGGGAGGACGTCGTTGAACTGGAGCCGATGGACCGCAAGGACTGCATCATCCCGATCAAGCGACCGCCGGACGCCATCGATCCGGTCTGGTTTGCCCGCACCGGCGACTGGGTTTACCCCATGCACTGCCATGCGGAACCGTCACAGACCGCAGCCGGCGGCCTTTATCCCGGCGGCCTTGTTGCCCACTGGACCCTCAAGGGCCCCAATCCAGGAGCCACGCAGTGAAAATCTCCCGCCGGAAGCGCTCTGACCGTCGCTCGGCGCGCAAAACAGCCAAACCGACCCGTCAGCCCACAGCCTCCCCGTCACCAAGTGCGACGACCAGTCCGAGCGCGACAACCAGCCCTTCTCCCAGCGCAAGCACCAGCGCCTCGTCATCCGCTTCCGCATCAGCCAGCGCGACGGCGGCCGCGTCACCTACTCCAACGGCCGCAGCTGCACCTGAGACGGAACCGACGCTGCATCACCGGTTCGAGAGCCAGGTGGACTTCAGTTCTGCGCAACTGGAGGTGCTGAACCCGGTCACCGAGTTCCGCCAAACCCCGGCGGTCGCCGTCGACTTCGCATTCCACAGCCGGGATCTGCGCATGGACGACCGCGCGCTGTTCGAGATGTGGAGCTTCGAGGACGACCGGTACGAGCGCGGGTTCCCCGGGCCGACCCTCCGGGTTCAGGAGGGCAAGGTGTTCCACGCCACGGTGCATCCGAGCAAGGGCCCGCACACCATCCACTGGCACGGCATGGAGCCGGATCCCCGGAACGACGGCGTCGGGCACACATCCTTCGAGGTGGACGGACAGTACACCTACCAGATGCAGCCGGAAGCCGGCCGTCCCGGTGACCCCAACTACGGGGCAGCCGGAACCTACTTTTACCACTGCCACGTCAATACTCCGCTGCACGTTCAGATGGGGATGTTCGGTCCGCTCGTGATCGACCCTGTAGTGCACCCCGACTATCCGGTGAGTCCTGGAGCCCGCCGTGCCTTCGTGGACGGGCCGGAGTACGACATCGACACCGAGGCACTCTTCGCTCCCTATTGCCTGGATCCGCGCTGGCACCAGATGAACCATGCGGACGGACTGTCCGGGGAAGACACCGGCCTCAACCGGTTCGAACCCCGGCATTTCTACCTACTGGGCGGCGAACTGGCGCGGCGTCCCGCTGGTCAGGAGCGTGTGTGGAGCCTGTCCAAACTGCGGGCCAACGTCAAGGGAGGGCCGAAGAAGCCGACCCTGCTGCGAACGGTGAATGCCAACTATCTGCCAAATCTGGTGACCTTCACCGACGCAGCAGGGGTGGAAGTTCCTATTGCCGAGTTGATTTCCCATGACGGGCGCCCGTTCCGGGATACCTCCGTGCCCGGCGCACCCGCGCTGAGCTGCAGAGATTCAGGCTATCCACTCACAACCAGCAGGCTGGCCTATGGTGCCGCTGAACGCTTCGATATGCTGCTTCACCCGCCGGCGCCCGGCAGGTATTACCTTCACATCGAGTGGGAGGACTGGATCACCGGGGCTGTCGTTGGAAAGCGGTCGGTTCCAATAGACGCGACCTGACCCCTCCGGAAAAGACTGATAACCAATTCGGTGGCGACGGGGGCGCCTCCAGAGCGTCACATTCCCTTGGGGCGATATCTTGCCTAGGCTGTATTGGTGATCTTCAAAGCAGTGAGTGATGGACGCCCATATCCCGACCACGGACACGTGACGCCCAAGGACTGGGCAGGCGTAGCACCGCGCCAGGTCCGGCTGGACGAACTCGTCACCACCAAAACCACCCTCGACCTTGAGGCGCTGCTGGCAGAAGACTCCACATTCTTCGGCGATCTGTTCCCGCACGTGGTGCAGTGGAACGACACGCTGTATCTCGAGGACGGACTGCACCGGGCCGTGCGTACGGCGCTTCATCAGCGCACCATCCTCCATGCACGCGTCCTGGTCATCGATGAATAGGCCTCCCAGACGAAAGCCCATCCGGTCCAAGAAGAACCCGATCGAGTGGCACGGTCACCGCATTGTTACCGAGAACGATCTCGAAACGGTCTTCGCTGACGACGGCAATGTGGAGCGGCCCCACGTCTACATGCGCAGGCTGCGACACGGCGTGGTCCTGGTGCTGCTCGTCGCGCTGTTGGCAGCGGCAGTGCTCTTCGCGCTCGCCCTGGCAAGGGGAGACATCAAGCTCGCTGCAAGCGAGCCGACGCCCAGCCCCGTGAGCGCGTGCCCTGCCGGCCCGTTCGAGCTCGTTGATCCAGCCACCGTCACCGTGAATATTCTCAACAGCACCAGCATCGCCGGTCTGGCCGGCAACGCGGCGGCCGCCCTCGAGGAACGCGGGTTCGTGTTGGGGGCCATCGGCAACCGCTCGGTAGGCCAGACCAACATGACCGCAATCATCGTTTCCGGGCCGTCCGGGTATGAGCAGGCATTCACGTTGCAGCGCGCCATCCCGGGTACAACCTACGTCGAGGACGAGCGGCCGGACGACACCGTGGACGTGGTCCTCGGCTCCGAGTTCGAGGCCCTGGTGCCGGCAGAAGAAGTCAACACCGAACCGGGTGCCCTCACCTGTGAGTTGCCGTCCACGGCTAGCGCCACGCCGTCGCCGTCCGCTCCCTGACCGGCGCCTGAGGCCAGCCGGATCGGACGACCGACGACGGTCGCGGCCGCTTCGCTAGCAGCCGTCCGGACCGCAGGCCTCGCCGTCGGCTGTGGCAGAGACGGGGATCAGAGGGTGGGCTTCCTGCCACGCCTGATCCAACGCCTGCCGGAACAGCTCAACCGGCTGCGCGCCGGAGATGCCGTATTTCCGGTCGATGACGAAGAACGGCACGCCGCTGACGCCCAGGGTCTGCGCTTCGCTGATGTCCCGCCGTACGTCGTCGGCGAATCGGTCGCCGGCCATGGTGTCGCGGACCGACTGCTCATCGATGCCAAGGTCCTGTCCCAGCTTCACGAGGACATCGATATCGGAGGTGTTCAGTCCCTGTTCGAAGTGCGCCGAGAGGATCGCTTCCTTGGCTTCGTTGCCCAGACCCAGCGACTTGGCGAGATGCAGGAAACGGTGGGCGGTGAAGCTGTTACCGACAACAACGGAGTCGAAGTCGAAGTTCACCCCGACGTCGTCGGCTGAGGACGTGAGCTGGTTCCACATCTGGCGGACCTGCTCCGGAGCGATGCCCTTGCGTTCGGAAAGGTACTGCTGTTCCGTGCCGTCGTAGTGGTCGGGGAGGTTGGGATCAAGCTGGAAGCTCTTCCACGTGACCTCCACCTTGTCACGGTGCGGAAATTCAGCGAGGGCCTTCTCGAAGCGGCGCTTGCCGACGAAGCACCACGGGCATTTGACGTCTGACCAGATTTCAATGTGCATACCTTTCGCAACGGAACGACGGCGGCGTGCTATTCCCGCGCACCGCCGTCGTGCCGTTACACGCCGCGTTGAGTTGGCAGGACACACCCCGTTACCCCGGGCTTTCGCGGTGTGTCCTGCCAACTCGAGGGGAGGCGCTACCGCTGGAGGGCCGGCGAAGGACGCCGTCCGGTGCAGAGATGCCGGCTGTAGGCGGGAAGCGTGAGGAATTCAGGGAAGTCCTCGCCGAGGGCCACTTCCTCGAACAGTTGGCGGGCGTCGTCGTACCGGTCATCGTCGAAGCGGGGGAGCCGCTCGAATTCCTCCTCCAGCAGTTCCGAAACCCATTCGCGGGTGATGATTTCGCCGGTGTCGGTGACCGCGTGGACGTGGATCCACTGCCAGATCTGCGAACGGGAGATCTCGGCGGTGGCAGCGTCCTCCATCAGGTTCTTCAGCGTCACCGCGCCGTTGCCGCGCAGCCAGGCCTCAAGATAGCGGACCCCCACCTCAAGGTTGGTGCGGATTCCCGCCTCCGTGATGAGGCCCTGCGTGCCGGTGAGGTCGATGAGCGCGCGGGCATCGGGCACCACGTCGGTGCGCTGACGGTCCAGCTGGTTGGGCTGCTCGCCCAGTACGACGTCGAACACCGCCCGCGCAACCGGAACGAGGTCCGGATGGGCCACCCACGAGCCGTCGAAACCGTCACCGGCCTCCCGCGTCTTCTCCGTGTGGGCTCGTTCAAGTGCGACGGCGTTGACGGCCTCGTCGCGCCGGCTGGGGACGAAAGCGGCTGGGCCGCCGATGGCGTGTGCGCCGCGGCGGTGGCACGCACGTACCAGCTGCTCGGTGTAGGCGCGCATGAACGGTGCGGTCATGGTGACCATGGCGCGGTCAGGCAGGACGAACCGGGGGCCGCGCAGCCGGAAGTTCTTGATCATCGAGAAGATGTAGTCCCACCGGCCGGCGTTCAGGCCGGAGGAGTGCTCGCGGAGTTCGTAGAGGATTTCCTCCATTTCGAAGGCCGCGGTGATGGTCTCGATCAGCACGGTTGCGCGGATGGTCCCGCGCGGAATGCCGAGCAGTTGCTGGGCCCGGATGAACACGTCGTTCCACAGCCGGGCCTCAAGATGATTCTCGAGCTTGGGCAGGTAGAAGTAGGGTCCGCGGCCGGAGTCAATGAGCCGGTAGGCGTTGTGGAAGAGGTAGAGGCCGAAGTCGGCGATACCGCCCGAGATGGGTTCGCCGTCGATCAGAATGTGCTGCTCGGGCAGGTGCCACCCGCGGGGACGTACAACGACGGTCGGCAGCTTCTCCCCGAGGCGGTAGTCCTTGCCATCCTCGGTGGTGAAGTCGATCCGGCGCCGCAGGGCGTCGTGGAGGTTCAGCTGTCCGTTGATGACGTTGGACCAGGTGGGGGTCAGCGAGTCCTCGAGGTCTGCCAGCCACACGTTTGCGCCGGAGTTCAGGGCGTTGACCGTCATTTTGCGGTCCACGGGACCGGTGATTTCCACGCGGCGGTCCTCCAGGCCGGGAGCCGGGGGCGCGACCCGCCAGCCGTCGTCGTTCCTTATGTGTGCGGTGTGAGTAAGGAAGCGCGGGTCTTCGCCGCGGGCGATGCGGTTACGGGCTTCCCGCCGGCGCTGCAGCAGCTCCTGCCGGCGCGGCTCGGCGAACAAGTGGATTTCCCGGAGGAAGTCCAGCGCTTCGGAGGTGAGGATTTCGCTCTGCCGGGGAATCGGCAGGGCGGTGAGGGTGATGCCGTTGATGTTCATGGGAAAACTCCTTTAAGAGCTGCGTTGAGTTGGCAGGACACACCCCGAATGGGCGCCCATAAGGGGTGTGTCCTGCCGACTCACGGGAGAGAGCGAGGGGTTAGGAGAACTGCTGGGTCTCGGTGGAGCCAGCCAGGGCGAGTGTGCTGCCGGTCGGGTTGAGGGCACTGGCTACCTGGTCGAAGTAGCCGGTGCCGACCTCGCGCTGATGCCGGGTGGCGGTGTAGCCGCGGGATTCGGAGGCGAACTCTTTCTCCTGGAGCTCGACGTAGGCGCTCATGCCTTCCCGGGCGTAGCCGTGGGCGAGGTCGAACATCGAGTAGTGCAGGGCGTGGAACCCGGCCAGGGTGATGAACTGGAACGTGAAGCCCATGGCGCCGAGCTCTCGCTGGAACTTCGCGATAGTCGCGTCGTCGAGGTGCTTGCGCCAGTTGAACGACGGCGAGCAGTTATATGCGAGCATCTGGTCGGGGAACTCGTCCTTGACTGCTTCAGCGAAGCGCCGGGCCAGTTCGAGGTCGGGAGTGCCGGTCTCCATCCAGATCAGGTCCGCATAGGGGGCGTAGGCGTGAGCGCGGGCGATGCACGGCTCAATCCCGTTGCGTACCTCGTAGAACCCCTCGGGCGTGCGACCGCCGGTCAGGAAGGGCCGGTCCCGTTCGTCGACGTCGGAGGTAATCAGGGTGGCTGCCTCGGCGTCGGTCCGGGCCACGATCACCGATGGGACACCGGCGACGTCGGCCGCGAGCCTCGCCGCGTTCAGTGTCCGGACGTGCTGCTGCGTGGGGATGAGGACCTTGCCGCCGAGGTGTCCGCATTTCTTCTCGGACGCGAGCTGGTCCTCCCAATGAACCCCCGAGGCGCCGGCGGCAATCATCGACTTCATCAGTTCGAAGGCGTTCAGCGGCCCACCGAAACCAGCCTCCGCATCGGCGACGATGGGCACCAGCCAGTCTTCAACGGAACGCACGCCCTCAGCCCATTCGATCTGGTCCGCACGCCGCAATGCGTTGTTGATCCGCCGTACAACCTGTGGAACCGAGTTCGCCGGGTACAGCGACTGGTCGGGATAGGTCTGGCCGGACAGGTTGGCATCCGCGGCGACCTGCCAGCCGGACAGGTAGATGGCCTTCAGCCCGGCCTTCACCTGCTGCACGGCCTGGTTTCCGGTCAGGGCACCGAGGGCGTGCGTGTACTCACCGGACTGTGCCTGGGCGGTGAGCTGATTCCACAATTTCTCTGCTCCGCGACGGGCGAGCGTGTGCTCCTCCTGCACGCGGCCCCGAAGGCGAACGACGTCGGCGGCCGAGTAATCACGCTGGATCCCTTCCCAGCGCGGATCGGCTGACCACTCGAGCTCGAGCTCCCGAATGGCCTCGGCGCGTGCATCATTGTCGATCGGGTTGTGGGCGTCCTGCGTCATTGCTTTTCTCCTTCCGTGAGGCGACTTTGCCTCGGCGGTAAATGCTGATGAAATCAACAATTCGCCATCCTGCGCACTCGATCTAGAGCTAACCTCTGGAAAGAAACGCATTTCTTCGCGTATCGTCAAGAAATGACGACTTCGAGCTGGACTCGCACCCGGCCCCCGGAAGGTGAGCAAGCCCCCGAGGGTGAGGACGCCATCAGCCTGGGCCGCCGCCTGCGGCACCTGCGCAAGAGCCGGCGCATGACGCTGGAGGAGCTGGGCGCCGTCGTCGGGACCGCGCCGTCCCAGCTCTCGCTCATGGAGAACGGGAAGCGGGAGCCGCGGCTGGGCATGCTGCAATCGCTCGCAAAGGCGCTCGAGGTGAGCGTCGACCAGCTGCTGGGTGCTGAGCCGCCGAGCCGGCGCGCCGCGCTGGAGATTGCGCTGGAGCGGGCCCAACGCGGGCCGCTGTATGAATCACTGGGATTGCCGAAGGTCCGGACATCGGCGCGGCTGCCGATGGAGGCGCTCGAGGCCCTCGTCGGGCTGCAGGCGGAACTCGAGCGTCGGATGAATGAGCAGGTCGCCACCCCGGAGGAGGCCCGCCGCGCCAACGCCGAACTGCGCGGCATCATGCGCCGGCAGAACAACTACTTCCCCGATATCGAGGCCGAGGCGCAGAAGGTTCTGGAATCTGTCGGCCACACCAGCGGGCCACTCTCGCAGCATCTCATCGCCGACATCGCAGCCCATCTCGGATTCGCGCTGCACCACGTGAGCGACCTGCCGCACTCCACCCGCTCGGTGACGGACCTGAAGAACCGGCGCATCTACCTCACACAGTTCCAGCGCACCGACCATGACCCGCGGTCCGTGCTCCTCCAGGCATTGGGCCATTACGTTCTGAAACATGAGACCCCCGAGAACTACCGGGAGTTCCTCCGGCAACGCGTGGCAACCAACTACTTCGCGGCGGCGCTGCTGCTGCCCGAGAAGGCCACAGTGAAGTTCCTCCAGACGGCGAAAGCCGCCAAGGAAATAGCCGTCGAGGACATCCGGGACGCCTTCGCCGTCTCCTACGAAACCGCAGCCCACCGCTTCACCAACCTCGCAACCGAACACCTCGGCATCCCCACCCACTTCCAAAAGACCCACCAGAGCGGAATCATCTACAAGGCCTACGAGAACGACGGCGTAACGTTCCCGCAGGACCATACCGGCGCCATCGAGGGCCAGCCTTCGTGCCGGAAGTGGACCTCACGGGTGGTGTTCGACGTACCCGACAGGTTCTCGGCCTACAGCCAGTACACCGACACACCCAGCGGCACCTACTGGTGCACCGCTCGGACCGAGCGGGCAGCGGCCGGCGAGTTCTCCCTCAGCGTCGGGGTGCCCTACGCGCACGTGAAGTGGTTCAGGGGACGCGAAACCACCATCCGTGGTGAGTCCCGCTGCCCGGAGGAATCATGTTGCAAGCTGCCGCCGTCGTCGTTGGCGCAGGAATGGTACGGCTTTGCCTGGCCGAGCGCGCGGGCGCATTCGCATCTGCTGGCGGCCATGCCCCCGGGCGCCTTCCCCGGCGTGGACGAGACCGAGGTCTATTCCTTCCTCCAGACGCACTCGGGCTAGCGGTTGTACAGTGGAGCCACTCGAACAGGAGCCAGATGCTTTTTGCCAATGACACCGAAGAGGGATTGCGGAGCGCCGCCGCGCTCGTGAACACCGAGGACGGCGAACAGCTTTCCGACGTCGAAACCCTAGACCGCTTCGCCCGCGACTGGAACTGGACCGGCAACCTTACGCTTGATGATGCTGAGCTCGACGCCGTCCGCCGCCTTCGCCCGCGTCTGCGGGAGCTGTGGAGCGGGGATGAAGACTTCGTCGTGGAATCGGTGAACGCGCTGCTGCGTGAGTTCAACGCCCTGCCGCAGCTGGTCCGCCACGACTCCTGGGACTACCACATTCACGCGACCCCACGGGAGGCACCGCTGTCTGCCCGGATGGCGGTCGAGGCGGCAATGGCCTTCGTCGACCTGGTCCGCAGCAAGGAGTTGGGCCGGCTTCGGACCTGCGCATCGCCGGATTGCGAAAACGTGCTCGTGGACCTGTCGAAAAACCGGTCCCGTCGGTTCTGCGAATCGGGCTGCGGGAACCGGGCGGCCGTCGCGGCATACCGTGCGCGGCTGGCTGAGCGGGCGGAGTCGGCCTAGCATCATCCCCGCGAGTCGAACGCGAAGAAAGCCCCCGGTGTTTTGGACTGCACCGGGGGCTTCTGTCGTACTTACTTCACGAGAATGTTACGGAACCATCCAGGTGAATCCGCCCCAACCCTTGCCGATCTGGGCCTTGCCTGCGAAACCGCCGGTGCCGTTCCCCGAGTAGAGGAAGAGACGTCCTGCGGAGTCACGGGCCACCAGATCGGCGCTGCCGTCACCGTTGAAGTCGCCGGGGCCTACGAGAGTGAAGCCGTTCCACCCGGTACCGGCCTGGGTGCGAGTGCCGAAGCCACCCGTTCCGTTGCCAGGGTAAAGGAAGAGCTTCCCCGTGGAGTCGCGTCCGAGCAGGTCCCTGTTGCCGTCACCGTTGAAGTCGCCGGGGCCAACGATGGTGTAACCGTTCCACCCGGACCCGATCTGCGACCGCGTCTTGAAGCCACCGGTGCCGTTCCCCGGGTAGAGGTTCAGCGTTCCGTTACTGGCCCGGGCAATCAGGTCCACATTGCCGTCGCCGTCGAAGTCACCGGGTGTGACGATCCCGAGACCGCTCCAACCGTTACCGATCTGGGTGTCCCGCTGGAGGGCCCCGTTCCCGGTTCCCGCGTACAGCCAGAGCCGCCCCGCGCTGTCCCGAGCCACGACATCGGAAATGCTGTCGCCGTTGAAATCGCCGGGGATCAGGATCGCGTTCATGCTGTTCCAGCCCGTACCGATCACACGGCTGGCGAGGAAGCCGCCGGAACCGTTGCCGGGGTAGAGCAGCAGCTGTCCGGCGGAGTTGCGGACTACGACGTCAGGATTGCCGTCGCCGTCCATATCCTTGTTGACAGCGGACGCACCGACGACGGAGATCGGAACAATCTCGTCCTTCTCGCCCGTCGCGTTGTGGTGGTGGATGAAGAGCGCCGTCGCGTCGGTAACGTTCTCCTGACGGTTGACGTTGAGCGTTACTCCATCGGCCGAGACGAACGACGCGGATGCCGGCTCCCCACCCTCGAACCACAGGGCAGGTTCCGTGACGTTGAAGTTGATCCAGTCGGTGGTGTCCACGGGCCCGTTCGAGACACCATTCTCATCAACATTCAGCGCACTCGAGGTTGAGACGCGGTACTTGACTGGCGCCGAGGCACTCAGCGCCGCAGCGTCCATGCCCAGCTCGGCGACAGGAACCGGCAGGGTGATGACATTCGTGTCGAACGTGTTGGTGTCCACACTGCCGTCCACCCCGTTGGCGAAGTAGAGGTCGGTGTCGAAGACGGGGTTACCCGCATCGTCGATGGTCACCACTTCGAACAGGATCAGGTCCAGCGTCGGAGCCGCAGGCCCAAGGTCGCCGGCCCGCAGGGTCTGAACGATGTAGTCCACGGTGTCGTCGCCGTCGGTGTCGATATCAATCGATACACCGTTGTTGCCCCCGAGCTGCGCCCAGTTCTGCCACGTACTGATACCGAAGTTCAGGACGCCCACAGCCGGATCCCCGGCTGCATCGATAAGTGCCGGAACCGTTGAAGCGGCACCGACTGCACGCAGGTCGAACGAGTACAGGGACTCGAGCGCACGCTCGGCCGCCTTCGGGCTTTCAGCACCGAGAACGAGCGGAGAGATAATCGACTGGTAGGCAGATTCGCCCGGAACTCCCTGATCGAGTCCGCGACCGGACAGCGCGATGGTGCTCACCAGATCCGAGGGATCATCGAAGACAATCTCCGGACCGGCAGAGATGTCGGACGTGGGCTTCGGAGCCGAATAGACGGGAACACGGAGTTCCTGCCCGTCCGGACCAGCCAGCTGCACACGGCCGGAGACGTCAGCGAGGTACTGGCGCGGGATTCCGGCCTGGGTCGGTTCCGCAGCGGGATCGATGGTCTTGGCCAGCGCCGTCGGATCCTGGATGGTCAGGGTGACGTCCAGGACGGCGGGATTGTTGGCCGGAACCGTGATCACCGCGGGGGACACCGAGATGACAACGCCGGGCATGGTCGATGCCTCAAGGTAGCTGGTGTTGTAGGTGATTGGAGCATTCGACCTGTTCTGGACTGTGACCTGCTTGGTCACAGTCAGAGCTTCGGTCCCGAGCTCCAGCACGCCGAAGTTCACCGACGTGAGCGCGGGCTGCTCCGTCGCGTACGCCAGAACGGACGTATCCAGAGCCTGGATGGCGTCCACGCGGCCGGAACCAACACGGTTCGGTGCGTAGGGGATTCCGCCGTTGGTCAGCAGATCGTGCGTCGCGGTGTTCATGATGACGCTCTTGGCCTGGTACGGGTTGTACTCATTCCCGGAAAGGACCAGTGCGGCGATGCCGGCAACGTGCGGCGCTGCCATGGAGGTGCCGCTCTTCACGGAGGCACCGTCGCCGGACCCCACCTGGACCGAACCTATGGAGACTCCGGGAGCAGTGACGTCGGGCTTGACCACGCCGTTGGAGCCGTGGACACCCCGCGAGGAGAACCCGGCAAGGGTGTCCTGTGCGATCGAGGGGCCAGTGGCTGTTGCCTGGTAGGTGGCATCGAGACGGATCTGGAGAGTGCCCTGCTCCGCGGCAGGCTCAAGTGCCTCCGAGGACGCGCGGTTGAGCTGCACACCGGGGATGGTGCTGTTTCCGGCGATGCCCGACTCGAAGACATCGCGTGGTGAGCTCAGGACTACGCCTGCTCCACCTGCGGCCTCGACATTGTCGAACCTGGCGGTGGAACCGCAGGGGAAGGGAGCCTCGAGAATTTCCCACTCCAGCCAGACCCATTCCCCGTCGAAGGTGCCGGCCGGGAATGCCTCACAGCCGAAGGGGTCCAGGCCGGCCGGCGGCTTCACAACCGTTCCGGTCAACTGGGCTTCCGTCGCCTCGACGTAGTTGAAGTTCACGCTGTACTGACCAGCCGCGGTTCCCTCCTCGGGCGCCAGCACATCGACGCGGTCCAGAGTGACCTGGGAACCTACGCTGGCTGCAACGGTGAGTGCGGATTCGGCGCTGCCGGGGGAGCCGCCGATGTCGTAGACATCGCCGTCGTTACCGGAAGATACAACCGAGAGGACACCCTGCGCGGTCAGCGAATTGACGATGTCGTTTTCCGGGTCGTCGTACGCGGGGAAGGAGGATCCGAGCGACATGTTGACGATCTGCGCGCGATCGTCGAAGTTGCCGTCACGGTTGGGGTCGAGGACGTAGTCCAGTGCCTGCCCCACAACGAGGCTTGAACCTTCGCAACCGAAAACGCGGAGGGCAACGATGCCGGACTCGGGAGCAGATCCCGGGCCGATGCGCATCGCGTTGACGTCGTCCTCGCTCAACGTGCTGTAGTCACCTTCGAACGTGGTGCCGTCGGCGGTGACACCGTAACCGGAGGACGTGCCCGCAACGTGGGAACCGTGACCTTCGCAATCGAGGGGGTTCAGGTCCGGCTGGGGCGTTGAGCGCACCGGGTCGTCGGCGTTGTAGGCGTCTCCCACCAGGTCATAGCCGCCGCGGAACTTGGCCGGATCGTAGAGCGCAGGATCAGGTACGGTATCTGCCTTTGCCAGCTCGAACGCTTCGATGGTGCCCGGGCCGCCGAAGCCCGCATGGGTGTAGTCGAGCCCGGTATCCAACACGGCGATGGTGATTCCCTCACCGGTGTTTTCTCGGGCGTTCCACGCCTCCAGTGCGCGGGTGTCGATGACCGCGCCCTTGTTGCCGATGGTCTTCGGCACGATTCCGGTGATCTTGACGACATCCGGACGTGCAGCGAGTGCCCTGATTGCCTCAGCATCGCCCTGAATCGCGACGCCGGGGATAGTGTTCGTGGTGGTGTACAACTGCGAGGCAGAAGCTTGGGCCGCGACTTCAGCCGCCTTCGCCTGGATACCGGCGCGAATCTCCAAAACCCGCGCGGTCCTTTGGATCGGGGTGGTGAACCCATTACTGCGGACTGTGGCCGGCTGCGTCTGTTCGAAGGCTCCCTTGCCCGCGAACTGGACGAAGGCCGCCGTCGGGCCCGTTTTCTCGGCGATTTCCCGACTGACCTTGGCGTCGAATGCCGGTTGAAGTGCGATGCCTTCGGCAGTAGGGCTCCCGGAATCCGGCGCCTCCACTGCTGACGCTGGTGCCCACATGCTGGAGGCCAGGACGAGGCCGGTCAGCGACGCCAACACAGCCCTTCCTGATCCCCGGCGGTATGACTTGCTCATGCTTCTCCTTAAGAAGGAAGAGTCAAGGCCATACCGCTTGAGTCCATCGCTAGCCCCCCGCAGTACTGCTGGCTCGGCCTCAGACCGGTGTGAGTGAGATTCCCTGTGTAGCGACGGGTGGCCAGCAGCAATGTGAATCTCCCTTGAGCTTCACGGTTACAGCTTTATGCGTTCTATCTCACAAGTCAACGAATCCGGAGTAGTTAACGGAGCGGTTAATGCGGGCAAACAACTGAAACGAATGCAGCCGGGTGGTTCAAGGCCTCAAACCCCTGCTGCGCCGCCCTGCCAGACGGCGTCGAAGGGCGCGTTCGAGGAGACCCTGTTCCTGATCCCTTCGGTGACAAAAGCCTTCGCAGTCCGGGCCGCTTCGAGCGGTGCCGCACCCTTGGCCAGCTCCGCCGCGACCGCCGCTGCCAGCGTGCAACCCGCACCGCTGACCGCGACATCGCCCACCTTGGGCGCTCTGAGTACTTCCAGCGTCTCGCCGTCGTAGTAGACGTCGACGGCGTCGCTACCTTCCAGCCTCACGCCACCCTTTGCGAGCACGACGGCGCCACTTGCCTCATGGATGCGCCGGGCGGCGTCCTTGAGGTCCTCGACCGAACGAATCTCGATCCCCGAGAGTGACTCTGCCTCGAAATGATTCGGAGTGACGAACGTGGCCAGCGGGAGGATATTGGCCTTGAGCGCCTGGTCAGTGTCCAGCGCGGCGCCGGGCTCCTGGCCCTTGCAGATGAGGACCGGATCCAGCACCACGTTCAGCCACTTCTGGGACCCAAGTGCTCCCGCTACGGTGTCGATGGTCTGGGGCGTGCCGAGCATGCCGATCTTGACGGTGCCGATCGAGTAGCAGGACTGGATAGCCTCGAGCTGGTCCGCAATGACATTCGCGTCCACAGGGACGAACCGGTGGTTCCAGCTGTCCTTCGGATCGAACGAGACTATGCAGGTGAGCGCCGCGATGCCGTAGGTGCCCAGTTCCTGGAATGTCTTCAGATCCACCTGTGCACCGGCGCCGCCGGTAGCCTCGGATCCGGCGATGGTCAGGGTGATTTCTGGTGCTTCAGTAACCATTGCACCAGTGTGCCCGACGCCTCACGGCTTGCGCCAACGCCTGGCTGCCTACGCAAGCCGCGCGCCGTCGTCGTGCTGGAACTGCGGGGAGGGCCGATCCGCTGAAGCCGAGCGTGGGACAATTGATGGTCCCGGGACAGCCGGGTAACAGTGCTAATACAGCGAGCCTTCCGGGCTGCGCGAACCACTTCTATGAATGAGAACCATGACTCAACTGCAGGAACATGCCCGCGCCCGATACGCAACCCTGGGCAGCCCCATCTTTTCGATCATGCTGGCGGTGCTCGCCGTCGTCGTCATCCTCTCCAACATCGGTGCCTCGAAGGGAGTAGTCATCGGGCCGATCGTTGGCGATTTCAGTATCATCACCGACGGCGGATTCTTCCTCTTCCCACTCGCGTACATCCTTGGCGACGTAATCAGTGAGGTATACGGGTTCAAGGCTGCGCGGCTCGGGATTATTGTGACGTTTGTGCTCTCCGCCTTTGCGTCGCTGGCGTACGCCGTCATCATCGCGTTGCCCGGGTTCGACGACGAATTCGGCGTCGCAAAGCAGGAGGCACTGGAACTCGCGCTCGGCCCGGTTCCGCTGATCGTGTTCGCGTCACTGCTCGGGTTCCTAGTGGGCCAGCTGCTCAACTCGCTGGTTCTGGTGCGCATGAAGGCCCGGTTCGGGGAGCGGAGCATGGTGGCGCGTCTCGTTGCGTCGACTGGCGTGGGCCAGTTCGCTGACACGCTCATCTTTTGCGCCATCGCCGCGTCGGTCATCGGCATTACGGACTTCCCGACGTTCCTGAACTACCTCCTCTTTGGCTTCTTTTACAAGACGCTGGTGGAGGTACTCTTCCTGCCGATCACGACGGCGGCCATCCGCTGGGTGAAGCGCCGGGAGCCGAGCTACCGGGACGCGGCGTAGTAGCGCCCCAGCACCTCGGCCTTGAGATCGAAGTACGTCCCGTCCTCGATGGCGGCGCGGGCGTCGTCGACCATCCGGATCACGAAGCGTTCGTTGTGGATCGAGATGAGCGTCGCCGAAATCATCTCCTTCGCCTTGAATAGGTGGTGGATGTACGCCCGGGTGTAGTGGGTGCAGGTGTAGCAGTCGCAGCCCTCCATGAGCGGGGTGAAGTCACGCTTGAACCGGGCATTGGAGAGGTTCCACCGACCGTCCGGCGTGTAGAACGCAGAGTTTCGCGCAACGCGGGTGGGGGAGACACAGTCGAAGGTATCCGCCCCGTTCTCGATACCCGTGAACAGGTCGTCGGGTTCGGAGATACCAAGAAGATGGCGCGGCTTGTCCTCCGGCAGCTCATCGGCGCACCAGCCAAGGATGGTTCCGAGGTTCTCCTTCTCCAGCGCACCTCCCACACCAAACCCGTCAAAGTTCATCGCCCCGAGATCCTGCGAGGCCTTCCGTCGGAGGTCCTCGTATTGCGCGCCCTGAATTACGCCGAACAGCGCCTGATACGGCTTGTCGGCGCGCGAAATCGTCAGCCGCTCGTGCTCGGTGATGCATCGCTCGGCCCACAAACGGGTCCGCTCCAGTGACTCCTCCTGGTATCCGCGCGAATTCATCAGGGTGGTCAGCTCATCGAACGCGAACATGATGTCCGCCCCGAGCTGGTGCTGGACCTGCATCGAGATCTCCGGGGTGAACCGATGGCGGTCGCCGTTGAGGTGGGACACGAACCACACGCCGTCGTCGTCAATGTGGGCCAGGCGTTCCTTGCCCACCGCAACGCGGTCGTCGTCACCGGCGTGCTTGGACGCGGCAGCGGAGTCCATGGTGATGACCTTCTTGAACCCGGAACCCAGGCTCATCACCTGGAAGCCGCCGGAGTCAGTGAACGTGGGCCCGTCCCAGTTCATGAACTTCCCCAGGCCGCCGGCTTCGTCGAGGATGTCCGCCCCGGGCTGCAGGTAGAGGTGGTAGGCGTTCGCGAGGAGCGCCTGCGCGCCGGCGTCCTTCATGGACTCCGGCAGCACAGCCTTCACCGTGGCCTTGGTTCCGACGGCGATGAACGCCGGAGTCTGGATCTCGCCGTTGGGGGTGGTGATGGTCCCGGTCCGGCCGTGCAGGCCCTCGCCTGCCGTGGTGGTCTCGCTGAGGCGTTTACCAATGGAGAACGAAAAGTCTGATTGTGGCACCAGCCCATCTTCTCAGGAATCAGGCGCTGGCCCCTGCCTGGTACTCACGAACGCCGAGCAGGACCGGAGCTAGCCTTCGAGGCTCGAGGTCTCCAACGGCTTCGAGGAAGGATAATGCTGCCGGCGGAAGGCGTCCCAGCTGTCCCAGGCCGACCGTAACAGGTTCGCTCCCAGCTCGTAGGTGGTGATTATGGCGAGGCTGGACCGGTTCTGGAGCGACGGTTGATCGGCGACGATCACCAGTCCCTCACCGTGCTCTGCGTACTCGGACACTGTCAGGCCGAGCTGGTTTTCGGTGCGGAACCAGACAGTGCCGGTCAGTTCATGCCCGTTCGGGAGGCTGAGCGAGTAGGAGTCGCCGGGCTGCTGCAGCTGTTCGGCATGCAGTTTTTCGATGATGGACTCGCCATCGTCTGATTCACCCGAGAAGAACGCCGTGCGCCGGTTCGTTGAGGGGTGGCGTTCAAGGGCAAAGCGCAGCTGCTGGAGGAAGGTGATCCAGCCTTCGGTTATCTCGTCGGATTCGCCCTCCACCCGTTCAACCGTGACAACGCAGCCGTCGCTGACCGGTTCAATCTGGAAGGTGTCACCGCCGTCGACGGTCAGGAAGGTGTGGTCCGGCCCTTCAACCACCGACGGAGCGAAGTAGATGGAGCGGATTTCCTCGTCGAGGGTTTCGGCATCCCACCCGTGCCACTGCCGGATCAGCCGCGGTTCACGGAGCATGAGCCACAGCTGACGTGCGTCCGCGTTGATGTGAACGCGGAGCGGGTTTGGATCTGCAACCGGCACATCGCGGGCGGGGTGCTGTTCGGTGCTGGACTGTGTGAAGGGACCTGTCGAGTCACTCATGCGCGCCACTCTACTCCCGCCACTGCGAGCTAACCAGAGGTGGCTGTTCTTCCGTTGAGTGCCCGGATGGCGAGCAGTTCGTGGCCGATGCGCCGGTCAAGCGCTTCAGCACTCAGGGTCTCCGATCCGCCATGTGCCCGCAGATGCAGGAGTGCCGCCAGCCGTAACCCGCGCCAGTCCTTCTCTGCGGCAGGGTTATTGGTCGACCGCGCGATTTCCCGGTCATATAGGTTCGGCTCGTTGAGCTGGCGCTGGCGCACCGTTGCGGCCACCTTCGCCTTCAACGGGTCCGTTTCGGCCTCCTCGGCCGTTCGCAGAGCAGCGGAGTAGCCGGCGGCACGGGAGCCGTCGCCGTCGTTCTGGGTGAGGTGGACGGCCAGCGCCAGGCAGCCCTCGATGAGATTCCAGCGGCCGAAGTTCCCGTCGAACGGTTGGTCCGTGAGCAGATCACAAACCTTGAGCGCGCTCGCTGGGTCGGAGAGATCGACGTAGAGGGTCATCGCCAGGTCGCGAATGTCCTGCAGGCTGCTGCCGGACTTGAAGTTGACGCCGCGGATGAGTCGTTCGGCAAGCTCATGCACTCGCGGGCTTCCAGCGTGGATAGCAGCGACGTGGGCGATCAACGCTTCCGGCGATCCCTCGTCAGCGGCGATCTGGGCGAGTTCCTCAGGTACCTCGGCCTGAACCGTGGATCCGGTTGCAATACGCACCGTCTCACCGGATTCCAGCGTGGCCACGACAATGGCCGGGACACCGAAATCATCGTGTTCGACGACGGTGTCCACCACTTCGCTGGTGCGCTTGCCTCCCGGGAGGAGGAGCTTGCGGCCCGCGCTCACTGCCTCCGCGGCAAGCGGTTGTACCCGCGCGTCCACATCGCTGTCGATCATTGGAAAGTCCTGCCTCACTGCGTGTTGCCCCCGGGTCCGAAAACAAAACCGGTCTATAAGAACGGTAACGCCTCAGCGGCCCCAACCGGCGTAGGCGAGCGCCTGGCGCAGCAGACTGTCGCGGCCGCCGGAGAACTCAGAGCTGACTCCCGGGCTCAGGGCCTCTTCCGGCGTGAGCCAGGTCAACTCCAGTGCGTCCTGCCGCGGGTTGCATTCGCCGGTCACAGGAATGAGGTAGGCAAGTGCGACGGCGTGCTGCCGGTCGTCGGTCAGCCCGGTCTCCGAAGGAGAGGGGAAGTACTCGGCGATGGTGAACGGCACCGGGCACGGTGGCAACTGGGGGAGCGCGAAGGGACCGAGGTCCTTCTCAAGATGCCGCAGCAGGGCCGCACGGATGGTTTCGCGGTACATTACGCGTCCGGAGACGAAGGTGCGCACCATCTCGCCCTGGTCGCTGGCCTGCAGCAACAGCCCTACTTCGGTGACATACCCGAGCGAATCGCACCGGACCGGAATGGCCTCCACATAGACCATGGGCAATCGGCGGCGTGCCTCGTAGAGATCGTCCTCGTTGAGCCAGCCGGGGTTAGGGTCTGGGGTGCGCAGGTTCATACCCTCTGTTTTATAGCAGACGCAGGCCCGAGCAACTCTGACGCGCTGTACTTCGGCCATCGGCTGAATCGCCATCCGGCAGCAGTACCCTGAACGCATGGCCGTCGAACTGCCCGAGCTGCTGCTGCCCGATGCGCATCAATGGAGACTGTGGCTGGAGGAAAACCACGCGTCGTCCTCCGGGGTGTGGCTCGTCCTCCACAAGAAGGGCGGCACGGTGACAGCCCTGACCTACGCCGCGGCCCTGGACGAGGCGCTGTGCTTCGGCTGGATAGACGGCCAGGCCAAAAGGCGCGACGGCGAAAGCAGCTTCCAGCGCTTCACGCCTCGCGGCCAGCGCAGCATCTGGTCCCTTCGCAACGTCGGGCACATTGAGCGGCTGGAAGCGGAAGGCAGGATGCATGACGCAGGCCGCGCCGCCGTCGAGCAAGCGAGGGTGGATGGGCGGTGGGAGCGGGCCTACGCGGGGTCGGCGACAGCCGTCGTGCCTGAGGATCTTGCGGCCGCGATTGCAGCGAACCCGGACGCACAGGCAATGTTCGACGTGCTCACCGCACAGAACCGGTATGCGCTCATCTTCCGACTCAGCCAGTTGAAGACGCCGTCGGGACGGGAAAAGAGGATTGCCTCTTTCGCGGACATGCTCGCCCGTCATGAGGCGCCCTACCCGCAGAAGCGGAGGCCTTAACGGAAACAGGAGGTTCCGGGCGCAGGGCCTGGGACCTCCTGTTCTGGGGCTGTGTTTCAGGCGCGTCCCGTGTAACGGCCCTCCGTCTGCTCCGCGGGAACGTAGCCAAGGGAAACATACCGGCCGCCGATAACTCCGGCGGGCACAGTTCCGCTGCCCTCGGTGGTGACGTAGCTGCCGGCGGTTGCCGGGCGTGAATGCGTCGTGACGTAGGTGCCGCCCTGCGGTGCACGGTATTCGGCGGGTCGGCTTTCGGTTGTCTGGATAGGTCGGTTCGCGAGAAGTGTCATGTGATGTCCTTGTCGATATGGGTAGGTCTGTCTGGGCGCGTCAACCCAGGAAAAACTGTGAGTCGGGTGGCTGGACCCGGTAAGAAAGTCTTGCGGGGCAACGGCTAACTCAAGCCTGGAGGGCGACCGGTGTGGCGACGTTGCCGGCTGAAGGGGAGGAGCGCTGCGGTCCTGGATGACCGGGCGCCGCTGGAGGCGGCTGTGCGTCTCCCTGCGGGAAAATCGGATGCTGACTTTCCGGCCGTGTTCTCAACGCTAACAGTTATTTTGAGTCACTCATAATAACTGCCCAGTATCGTGGCGGAACTAACATGCGAAGCTGGTCGGGCTCAGGCCCGCCCGGTGCAGTGAACGCGCACAAAGCCCGCGCGAAAGACTGGTCGTTACGGTTGGGCAACCGCCCGACGGTCCAGAGACGCTGCCGGATGTGATCGCCTCCGGAGCCTGATCGCGACTGTGGCGATGACGATAATTGCCGCGGTAAGGCCGGCGAGAACCGCCGTCGTCGGTGATTCCGGTGCGCCGGCGGCGCGGCCCACTGCGATCCAGGCAAGGCCCCAACCGATGGCGGCTGCGACGGCAAGGCGGCCGTTGCCGGATAACGCGAGGAGTACGCCAATCGCCGCGACAATCATGAGCACGGTTCCCGTCCAAACTTCCGGGGCCAATCCGAAACCGCCAAAACTTCCCGCGACCAGTGCTGCCGCGATGTTTGCACAGACGGCCACACACACCCAGCCCAGGTAGAGGCCGAGCGTACCGTCGGTGACTATTCCGTCAACGGCGGAGGTGGGCTTTTCGGACGTGAAAATCGTGAAGCTGACGGCGAGCACTAGGAGCAGGGCGCAGATGACCGCCACGCTGCCCGTGAGTAAACCCGCTTGAACGGACAGGATCCAGGCCGCGTTCAACAGCATTGACGCGGCAACCCACCAGCCGAGGCGGCGCTGGCGGCGCGAGGACCGCTGCGACGGAAACCACTGATACACGGTGTAGGCCCCGAGGCCTGCGTAGAAGACACTCCAGATGCTGAATGCAGCGCCGGCCGGGGCCAGAAGTGTGGCGTCCGCGCTCAACGCTCCTCCGGCGGCTTCATCGATCGGAGTGCCGCCGAGGGCGCCCGAGCCGATAGCCGTGCCGATGATGCACAGGGCGAAGGCAACCGTCACGCCGATCTGCCGAAACCGGTCTGATTTCCATGTCATTATCTCCACGATAAAGACATAAGGGGGCTGGTGAAGTCCCCTACTTCCCACCTGAGGTGCTCGGTTCACCGATCAGATGGCGCGCACAAGCGTGAGACGCGAGTCCGACATCAGGCGGGACTGTTCGTTGCTCTCGCGCCGATCCAACTCCTCAGTGAGTTCTTCCCTGCGGAATTCAGTCTCCGGTTCTGGGGCTCCGCCCAAGTACTCCGCGTCCAGCTCACGATGTACTTTGCTGTTGAGCGCGTGCAGGGCGGAGTCATCCAGTTCGCTAAGATTCGCCGGGAACGACTCTGTGGGGTGGATTCTGCTGTTGTAACTCACGATTTTCAGTCCTTGTCTTTCGGCCTTGCGCCCTGTGCTCTTCGAGGCTGAGCATCGAGAAGAAGAAGGCATGAGGGTCGCGAGAACGCACCGGGTAATACCCGGAGAATTTTCAGGAGCCGGGCCAGCGAGGCGGATCAGGTTGGTGGGCAGCCACAGCTCGGCTGTGGCGCGCATGGCAACGGATCCTACTGGCTGAAGATTCGTTGAAGTACAGGGTCTAAGCGGACGGGAGGCCTTTGCGGTTGCTCATCGTGCGGTCAGACGGGACTTGTGAAGCGTTGATGCAAGAGGGGTAACTCGACTCCCCTCCTTCCACACGGTACAGCAAGAACTTGTACGTGGGTTCTGGGGGCGAGTCTCAGGACCGCACCGGGAGTACACACAGCTCGTTGCCCGACGGGTCGGTGTAGATGCGCCATGGCAGATCACCCCAGTCCGGCCGCAGCTCGCGGCCACCGCGCTCGGCGATGCCCGCCGCGACTTCATCGGGATCGTCTCCCTCCTCAAGACGGAGGTCGAGGTGCAGTCGGTTCTTCGCAGTGCCCTTTGGGGCCGGCTCAGGGCACAACTCAAGAAGGGGGCCTCGCAATGATGGATGGCGAAGAGTCGGGGTGGCCCCTGCCACATGCGTCCAGCCGGTCAACCATGACCAGAACTTCGCGTCGTGATCGGGGTCGGCTGAGTCGAGCGGAAGCGCGGCGATCGGTCCGGTGTCAACGTAAGCGGCCCGGTCCTCCATCACGCAGCACGGATTGCCCTCCGGATCGGCAAGTACCACCCAGGGGGTGTCACCCTGACCGATGTCGAGGTGTCGTGCGCCCAAGCCGAGCAGCCGGTCGACCTCTTCGGCCTGACGGGCGCCGCCCTGGAGATCGAGGTGCAACCGGGGCGCGGAGGATGGCGGCTCGGGGACACGCTGGAAGCATAGGTCGAGCACCGGTCCGCCCTCGATGGTGAGCCGGGTTTCGAAGCCATCAACGTCGTCTGTGAGCCGCTCACCTCCAATCACAGCCTCCCAAAACCGACCCAGCCGTTGCGGCTCGAGGGCGTCAAAGACGAGGTTCTCCAGGTACATGGACCACACCGTAGGCCGGTAGGTGTCGGCGTCTCAAGCCCTGACGACACCTACCTGCAGCGGCCTTACGGCATCAGGCGCCGTCGGGACCCGAGCAAGGCAGTACCTCAGGCGGGGGAAGATGACGGTGCTGCCTCGTGGCTTGACAGTGCCGGGTCGGGGAGAACGGGTGCTGTGATCAATTCACGGTCGTAGGTGACAAGCGCGTTGTTCTCGATGATTTGTTCCCGTGAGGTGACAAGGCCGCTGCGCTTGTCTCTGGTCAGACGGATGATTCTGTTGCGCCGGTACACACGCCCGTCGATCTCCTGAAAGTGGGCGCCCTCTTCGCGGATATGAAACTTCACCGACGGGACTCGTTCAGCGCGGAGTTCCCCACAGAGGTGCTCATCGGTGGTGCTCACCATAACCTGGTAGGCCTGGTCTGTATCGTTACGGACGCGGTAGTCGAGGTAGTTGTAGATGATCGATGTGCCCGTTCCGAAGGGGATCTGGCGGTTGAAGTCCGGGAACAGATCCACTTCGCCGTGATGGTGGTGTTCTACTATCGTCAGTTCGCTGTGCAGGACCATCCAGTGCAGCAGGTTGGTGAACTGGCACAGGCCTCCGCCGATGCCTGAGTCGGCTTTGCCATTGCTGATCACGAGGCCCTCGCGGTAACCCTTGGCCTCAGTGCATCTGCCCACCAGGTTCCAGAATGAGAAGGTTTCCCCCGGTTGGATGATGATGCCATTCACCAGCGGTGCGGCGATCCCCAGGCTGACAGCCTTGTTTTCCTGTAGATGGAGGTCTACGTTTCCCAACTTGCGGCGTATCAGCGAGTTATGGCGGTACACCACAGCCGGCAGAGGATTTTCCGACCGCTGCAACGCGAAGGTGGTCGGCGAAAGAAAGTCCCGCCACTTTCGGGTAAGAATCATCCGCTGAACGGAGATGCGGTAGGCCAGAGGCGAGAGCTCGCAGAGCAGTTTTCGTTTCATTTTTCCCCCAGTGAGTCGGCGTGATGAGGCCTGAAACGACGCGTGGCCGTCGTCACAGACATTGTTCCAAGCGCTCTGCAGGAAATGAAAATCTTCCTACCGCGAGAGCCGGCTCCGGAACAGCAGATACACGAAGTACGGTGCGCCGAGCAGGGCGGTCAGCAGGCCTGCCGGCAGTTGCGCCGGCGCGATCATCGTCCGGCCGATCAGGTCGCCCACACAGACCAGCAACGCACCGAGCAGCATGGCGGTGGGGATCGCGAGCCTGTGCCGCGCCCCCACCAGGGCCCGCGCGGCATGTGGCGCTACGAGCCCCACGAAACCGATGACACCGATCCCGGCCACAGAAGATCCGGTCAGCACCACCGCACAGACCAGCAGGATCAGACGCGTTCGCGGTACCGCAATGCCCAGCAGCTTCGGAGTGTCCTCATCGAGCGCCAGTAGATCCTGGGTTCGGTGCAGCGCTCCGATAATCGGCACCGTCAGCAGTAGTGCAACGGTCATCGGGATCAGGTGATCCATGGACCGCCCGTAGGTGGAGCCGGACAGCCAGGTCAGCGCCTTGGCTTCATTCCACGGGTCGGTCAGCACGATGAGCAGGGTGATTGCGGCCATCGCCGCCGCCGAGACTCCGATTCCCACGAGCACAAAGCGGTCGGTCTGCAACCCGCCACGAAACGCCAGACCGAAGACGACGGCGGCAGCCACCGCCGCGCCGATGCCCGCCGCTCCGGCAATGACCCAGAACCCGGCCAGCGGAACGAAGGTGATGACCGCGACTGCACCGATTCCCGCACCACCGGACACACCAATGATCGAGGGCTCGGCCAGCGGGTTGCGGCTCACCGCCTGGATTGCCGTTCCGGCCAGGGCCAGTGAGGCGCCGGCAAGCAGCGCCGCGGCAACACGCGGGAAGCGTGCGTCCATCACGCTGGACACCACCGGCCCGGCCTGACCGGATAGCCAGTTCGCCACGTCGCCGAGCAGCAGCTTCGTGTCGCCGAGAAGCAGTCCTGCAACCATTGCGGCGAGCAGCAGCACCGCAAGAACTCCAACGACGACGGCGCCGGCTCCGGGGCGTGTTCCCCGCAGGGACACTGAACGCGCCTCCCGCGTGGGACCTGAGGTCCGCATCCGGTGCGCGAGGATCACCAGGAAGACTGCGCCGAACATGGTGGTCACAACACCGGTCGGGACCTCTACCGCGCTTTGTGCCCCGACCAGGGCGCGCAGCAGGACGTCCGCTCCCAGTACGAGGAAGATGCCGGTCAGGGCGGACGCGAGGATCAGCGCGATGTGCCGGTGCAGCCCGGGAATCCTGGCTGCGGCCAATCGAACGACGGCGGGAGCGGCGAGACCGACGAAACCGATCGGCCCGGAGATGGTCACCGCCGCGGCCGACAGCAGGACGGCAAGCACAATGGCCAGCACCTGCGTGCCGCGGACGTTGATGCCCAGCACGCGGGCCTGATCGTCCCCGAGGGTGAGCATGTCCAGCGAGCGGGATTTCAACAGCAGGACGATCAGCACGAGCCCGATCAGCGGGGCAAGCACAACAAACTTGTCCATCCCGCTCTGCCCCAGGGAGCCGGCGCCCCAGGCGAACAACCCGCGGGTCTCCTGCGCGAAGAGGATGATGAGGGTCTGGGTCAGGGCGGCGAACGCCAGCGCGATCGCTGACCCCGCAAGAACAAGCCGCACGCTCCCGGACTGACCCGTTCCCGCCAGCGCGAGAACCAGGGCCGCGGCGCCTATCCCTCCGAGGAATGAAACTCCGACGGCGCCGAGCAGCGGAACCTGCAGCCCGAGCGCCGCAACCGCGACGATGGCCAAATGGGCGCCGGCGTTGACCGCGAGGGTGTCGGGGGAGGCCAGCGCGTTACGCGAGACGGACTGCATGATCACGCCCGCAACACCGAGTGCCACACCCACCAGTACCCCGGCTACCAGCCGCGGAACCCGGCTGGCGCCGACAATGGCTGCCGTCTCAGCGTCGTCGTTCCCCAGCAGCAGGCCAACAATGTCCGCCGCGTCGACCGCAGATGTGCCCTGGGTGATGTGCATCAGGGCGAGGAGAGCGGTGGCCGTGCCAAGGAGAAGGCCGAACACCGCGAGCCGGAACCCTGGCCTCGCGTCAGCTCCCTGTGCTGAGGCGGCGGCGCGAGTCAGGGTTTCCGGCGTCATGTTGCGTTCTACTTCTCAGTTACCGGGGCAACAGCGGAGACTGCGCTGTCTATGATTTGCTCCATCGAGGTGGGACCGCCGAACATCCAGATGGAGTCCGGGAAACGCTGGACATTATTGGCCTCGACGAACGGCAGCGACTTCCAGATGGCGTTGTCAGCGAGCTCGTCCTGGTAGGGGTCGCCGAAGCTGTCATTGGCGATGTACCAGAAGCGGGTGTCTTCAGGGAGCGCGGTGAGGCCTTCAACGTCGGTCTGCGCGAGGCCGTAGACGGGATCACCTTCCATCTCCCAGGCGTTCTCGAAGCCGAGTTCCGTGAGCACATCGGACACCAGTGACCCGGTAGCGAAAGGACGGACGGAGACGCTGCCGGCGTCGACGTAGGCGTCGGAGAAGGCAACCGGCGTTCCGGCGGCTCCCGCTTCCTCGATGGCCGCGCGTCCCTCTTCGACCTTGGCCTCGAAGTTTGTCTTCAGTTCGGCTGCCTTGTCTTCGGTTCCAGTGGCCTTGGCGATCAGGTCGAGGTTCTCGAACATCTGCCCGATGTTGTCGGACGAATCACCGCCCGGAACCACGATCACGGGGGCGGTCTTCTCGATCTGCTCGATGGCACCCTCAACCAGTTGGTCGGTGACGAGGACGAGGTCCGGTTCGAGGGAGACGAGGGTGTCGATGCTCGGTTCACCGCGGAGGCCGATATCGGTCACGCTGTCATCGAGCGGTGCTGAGCTCACCCAGGTGTTATAGCCCTCAATATCCGCAACGCCCACCGGCATGATGCCCAGCGACACAACGTTTTCGACGACGTTCCACTCGGTCCCGGCGATCCGTTCGGCAGGTCCGTCGAGCACAACCTCTTTGCCCCGGGCGTCCGTGATGGTGATGGACTCGCCGGTTGCGCCGGCCGTTTCTTCCGCGGTGCCTGCCGCTTCCTCGGTAGTGCCGCAGGCCGACAGCGTGAGCAGGGCTGCCACCGCGAGGGCAGCAAAAATCTTCGGTTGTTTCATCAGGGTCATTTCTGTGAGGGCGCGGGCGCGCAACTGGGGGAAAGGTGAATCAGGAAGCTTGAAGAACCGTTTCGGTGGAGTTACCGACGGCGTTGTGCCGCCCGACGGCACGGGTGTGGACGGTGCCTCCGGAGACCGTGACATCGACGCGCACTCCGTACGCGGCCGAAAGGTGTTCGGCGGTCAGCACCTCAACGGGAGAACCCTGCGCGCGGACAGCGCCGTCTTCGAGCAGCACCACGTGGTCGGCGATGGCCGCTGCCTGGTCCAAATCATGCAGCACGACGCCGACAGTCACCCCGTGATGGCTCGCCAGGTCGCGCACGACGTCGAGAATTTCCACCTGATACCGGAGGTCCAGATAGGTGGTGGGCTCATCGAGCAGCAGGACACCCGTGTCCTGCGCAAGGCAGCTCGCGAGCCAGACGCGCTGCAGTTGTCCACCGGACAGGGCCGCGACCGGGCGGTCCGAAAGTTCAGCCGTGCGTGTCAACTCCATCGCATGCGCCACGACGGCGGCCCCGTGCGCATCACTGCCGGTCCAGCGGCTGCGGTGCGGGTGACGGCCGAAGTCGACAACCTCACGCACGGTGATCCCGGCCGGCACCGGTCGGCTCTGGGCGAGGAGGGTAACCTTGCGGGCGAATTCCTTTGGGGAGAGCGCTAAGACGTCGGTGCCGTCGGAGGTAGTGACGCTTCCAGTGTCGGCCGTGTGCAGGCGGGCAATGGTCCTGAGCAGTGTCGACTTTCCGCTGCCGTTCGGGCCGATCAGTGCAGTGACGGTTCCGGGTTTGAGCAGGAAGGACACATCCCGAACCGCCGGCTGGCGCCCGTAGGAGATGCTGATGTCGGCAACGTCGAGCCCTACAGGTGAGGTGCAGGGCGCTGTGCGGAACACGGGTTCGGCGAGGGTCACTCCACTAAGGTAAGGCGAGCCTTAGTGAGTTGTAAAACATTACGCAAGAGAAGTGTGCCGTAAATCGAAAATGAAGGGGTCAGCGGGTGACCGCGTACCAGATCAGCAGCATAGTCACGAAGAATCCGGTCATGTAGTTCAGCCACAGGAACCGTCCCCAGCCGCGGTGGGCGAGTTCGGCGTCGTCGTCCTCCAGGGATGCGAACGGAACGATATTGATGACGTACGGCAGGACGAGGAACGATGCCAGCGGTCCCGGCCACGGGGTGAACAGCATGAGCGCACCACTGACCAGATAGGCGGCGATCGCGAACCGCACGGCCGCACGGCCGCCGATGACCGTTGCTATGGAGGCGATGCCGCCGGCACGGTCAGCCCCGACGTCCTGCACAGCACCGAACGCCTGGCTCGCCACACCCCACAGGAAGAACGATCCCAGTAGTGCCCAGAGCGCCGGCGTGAACTCGGCCTGCGCCAGCACCAGGCCGTAGACCGCAGGACTCACGAAGTGCGTGCTCGAGGTGACGGAGTCCAGGAACGGGCGCTCCTTGAACCGGAGTTTCGGGGCACTGTAGGCGATCACCGCGAAGACGCTGACGGCCAGCACCAGCCATGACAAGGGCCCGCCGAGCAGAACCAGTACCGCGAGGAACGGCACGTTCGTGGCGATCGCCGCACGGAGGGTGGCCGCGTGCATGGTCCGGTCGAGCACCGCACCCTCAACGCCGCCCTTCCGGGGGTTGCGGAGATCGGACTCATAGTCGAATACGTCGTTGATCCCGTACATGGCCAGGTTGTAGGGGATCAGGAAGTACACGGTGCCGATCACCCAGGCGAGGTCGATCTGCCCGGCGGTCAGCAGGTAGGCGGCCGCAAAGGGGAAGGCAGTGTTCACCCAGGACAGGGGCCGGGAGGACACCAGCAGCGTGCGAACGGTTTTCATGGGTGCCGCTTCCGTCGACGTTCGCCAAGGAGGATCCAGAGTGCCGGCAGCAGGAGAACCGCAGCTACCGGGTAAGCGAAATCCTCCAGCGGGGCCAGCCCCACCGTGACTCCGGAGATGAGGCCGGGCGCGTAGCTGAACAGGCCGGCGGTGATCATGATGTTGTCGAACACGGCAGTCAGTATCAGCACGACGACGGCGGCACCCCCCGCTGCCGCCAGCGCAACCTTGCGCCGGCGGCCCTCCAGCACGAGCGCGGCGGCAATCCCGAAGCCTAGCGCCGGGATGAGGAACCCGGCGTTGAGCGCCCAGTACGTCATGAGCGTTCCCCCGCATCGCCCGTGCGCTGCCGCAGGAGGTGCCGGCCCCGCACCTCGAGGGCGCGCCGGAACATCAGGAACAGGTTCATGACGAGGTAGCTGAGGAAGGTCAGGAAAACCACTTCCTCGAGCGGCAGTTCAGGAGCAAGCGTGATCCCGAGCATGATCTCCGTCTGCCCCCGGTAGAAGATGCCCAACCCGATTCCGGCGAGGTCCCAGGCAAGAAAGAACAGCACACCGGTGATCAGCACGGCAGCGGCACGGCCGGCGTCGTGCCAGAAAAACAGGCGCAGCCGCTGGTCAAGAAGCACCATGCAGCCCAGCGACGCCAGCAGGAAAAGCAAATAGGCAGCGCCCATCACGCAACCGTGTTTTCCCGGACCTTGTCCGGGCGCAACGGTACCGGCAGCGGTCCGGTGCTCACGTCCCGGCGCAGCCGTTTGATGACGAGTTCGGCGCTGATCAGGCACATCGGGATGCCGATGCCCGGGATAGTGGAGCCGCCCACGTAGTACAGGCCCTGGACTTTCTGGCTGACGTTACCCGCGCGGAAGAACGCGCTCTGCCGGAGGGTATGCGCGGGACCCAGCGAGGTACCTTTCCACGAGTGGTAGTCGCGTTCGAAGTCGGCGGGGCCGTAGCTGCGCCTCAGCACGATGCGGTCGGCGAGGTCCGGGATCCCTGCCCATTCGCTGAGCTGTTCGATGACGGCGTCCGCCACGCGCTCCATGCGCTCACCGCCGCTGCCGCCGAGGCTTGGGTCCGCGGGGATGGGGACCAGGACGAAGACGTTCTCGTGGCCCTCTGGCGCCACGGTGGGGTCGGTGGCGCTGGGCTTGCATACGTACATGGATGCGGGTGTGGGGATGAACGGAGTCCGGCCGAAGATCGCCCGGAAGTTTTCTTCCCAGTCGCCGGTGAACAGCAGGGTGTGGTGCCGGAGCTGGGGGAGTTCACCCCGGATACCCAGATAGAGCAGCAGGGCGCTCGGGCCGGCAGTGCTGCGGGACCAGTACCGTTCGGGGTAGGTCTGCAGGCGCGCTGGCAGCAGCGAAGTCTCGGTGTGGTGAAGATCGGCGGCGGAGACGACGACGTCGGCAGCCAGGCTGTGTTCGGTTCCGTCACCGGAACGGTAGCGAACGCCCCGCACCGCCGCGGGAGGCCTCCGCGAGGCCGTGGAGGTGGTGTCGATAGCCAGTACCTCGGCTCCCGTGGAGATGGTGACTCCGGCGTTCCGCGCGAGCCGTTCCAGAGATTCCACAAGCCGGGTGAAACCGCCCATGGGGTAGAGCACCCCGTCGTCGAGGTCCAGGTGGCTCATGAGGTGGTACATGCTCGGCGCGGTGAAGGGGGAGGTTCCCAGGAACACGGCCGGATACTCGAGGATCTGCTGCAGCCTCGGGTCGGAGACGTAGCGCCGTGCGTAGCTGTGCAGCGGTTCCAGCAGCAGGCGGCCAAGGCGCGGCAGGCGTGCCAGGATGTCCGGCGTCAGCAGCGAGGCGAAAGACTCGAAGGTGGAGTAGAGGAATCGGCGGGTGGCCATGGTGTACGTCTCGGCCGCGGAATCGAGGTAAGCCTCCAGCTTCGCGCCCGCACCGGGTTCCAGCCGCTCGAAGAGTTCCACCACCCGGCGTCGTTCAGCGGGAACGTCCACCGGTTCGCTGAAGCCCTCGGACAGCAGCCGGTAGCCCGGGTCGAGTTTCACCAGGTCCAGTTGTTCGTCGGCGGAGGTTCCGAGCAGTTGGAAGAAATGGTCGATCACCTCCGGCATCAGGTACCACGAGGGTCCGGCGTCGAATGTGAAGCCGTCTTCGCTCCAGGAGTGGGCGCGCCCGCCCACGGCATCCTGCTTCTCAAGCACGGTGACGTGGTGACCCTCGGTGGCCAGCAACGCGGCGGTCGCCAGACCGCTGATACCGCCTCCGATGACGACGACGGTGCGCCCGGACGGAATGGGTGCCTTCACTGTGCCTCCACTTGGGACGGGTCGGGGCTGGCGGGGGCGAGTCCCCGCCTACCGGTGAGGACAGCGGCCGCGATCCGCATCTTCACGGTGTTGGGAACGCTTATCCGGGTCCGGATCAGCTCGGATGCCGGGGTCGCGCGGATCCTCGCAGCAAGCTCGGCGAAGAGCTCCTGGGCGAGGGCGACGGCCCTGCGGCTGGACGCCGGCAGGCGGTGGAGCACAGCGCGGGACTCGTGCAGGTCCTTCTCAATGTCCTCGAGCAGTATCCTCTTGTGCGTCTCATCGAAGTTGGCGGGGGACACGTCCGGAAAGTAACTGCGGCCCAACGAGGTGAAGTCTTCGGCGAGGTCACGGAGGAAGTTGACCTTCTGGAAGGCGGCGCCTAGGTGGCGTGCCCCTTGTTCGAGCCGCTCCGTTTCCTCCTTGCTGACGTTCTGCCCGTACAGGAAGCACTTCAGGCACATCAGGCCCACTACCTCCGCGGAGCCGTAGACGTACCGCGCGAAAGACTCGGGTGTGTGTTCCACCTGGTCGAGGTCGGCGCGCATCGAAGCGAAGAACGGCCTGGTCAGATCAGTACCGATACCGGTGCGGCGGGCGGTGTCTGCGAAGGCATGAACAACCAGGTTGGTGCTGTACCCGAGGGCCATGGCACGCTCGGTCTCGCGCTCGAACTCATCGAGCTGCTGCCGGGTTTCGTCGGGTGCCAGGCCCGCGGCGTAGGTGACGCCGTCGACAATCTCATCCGCGACGCGCACCAGTGCGTAGACAGCCTCGACCTGGCGTCGCACACCGCCCTCGAAGAGACGCGACGCCAGCCCAAACGAGGTGGAGTAGGAGTGCAGCACCACCGCGGAGGATTTCAACGCTGCGTTCGTATAGTCGGCGAGCGCGTCGCGGTCCCGGCTCACGCGCGTACCCGCTCGGTCACGACGTCGGAAAGGGGCGTCAGGCCGTCGCGGAGGGCCTGCGGTACAGAGGGGTCGAGCAGCGACTGCAGGGACCGCTCGACAAGGTCGGTGACGAGCTGCATGGACCGGTCCCGGGCGCCGCATTCAATCAGCAGCTCCCGGACCTCCCCTGCGCCTGAGGCTGTCAGGTCCCGGTTAGCCAGGAGCTCGGCGATCCGCGGCCACTGCGGCTGATCAGCGGCGTGGGAGATCAGTGCGGTTCGCTTGCCCTCCCGGAGGTCCCCCCAGCCGACTTTGCCGGTCCGGCTTTCATCGCCGAAGACGCCGATCAGGTCATCGGCCACCTGGTAGGCCGTTCCGAGGCAGCGGCCAAACTCTCCGAGCGCCTTCACCAGCAGGTCCTCAGCGCCTGCAAGAACGGCTCCGGCCTGCAGCGGCGCTTCGAAGGAATAGACGGCCGTCTTCAACCGTGCCATGTCGAGCACTTCGTTGACGGGTTGGGGAGTGGGGTCGAGGGGAGCAAGCACATCAAGTAGTTCGCCGGCGGCGGAGGCAAAGACGGCTTCGTCGAGAAGATCGCCCAATCGCTGGCGGGTAGCGAGGTCGGCGTCCACCTCGCCCAGAATCCGGTATGCGTTGGACAGCGCGAGATCACCGGCGATCACTCCGACTGACAGGCCTGCGTGCTCGGCACGCTCCGGGCTGTTTCCCTTCGCAGCAGCGCGGTTGCGGTAGGCGCCGGAGACGTTCGGGACGCCGCGGCGGGCGAAATCCCGGTCCACGACGTCGTCGTGCACAATCAGCGCGGTGTGGAGGAGTTCGAACGACGCCGCGACGGTGGCCGCCGTCGTGCGGTCGGTGCCGCCGAGCAGCCCGTAAACGGTCATGACGAGGCGGGGACGGAAGCGCTTCCCGCCCGCCGTGGAGGCTTCAAGGTGCTCCCACATGGTGCGGTAGTCGGGGTGCATCGCTTCCGCCCGGTTCTTGGACCGGGAGAAGAAGGACGTGAGGACATCGTTCACCAGCTGGTTGTCGATGGAACCAGCCAGTGTGGTCTCCTTGTCCATAGGTAAAGTAAACACGCGCAACTCATAGGAGGGAAATGAACCGGATGCCAGAGCTGGTTGTCCTGGCGGCCGACGACGGAACGCCTGTCGGCACGGAGGACAAAGCTACGGTTCACTCCACCTCGACGCCGCTTCACCTGGCCTTTTCGGCGCATGTCTATGACGACGCCGGCCGCATTCTCATCACGCGCCGTGCACTGTCCAAGCGCACGTGGCCCGGGGTCTGGACCAATTCTTTCTGCGGGCATCCGGGACCGGGCGAGGCTACCGAGGACGCCGTGGTGCGCCGGGCCGGGCGCGAGCTAGGGCTTCGGCTGGAGCTGGTGGAACTTCGGCTGCCGGACTTCCGTTACCGGGCCGTGGACGCTTCCGGTGTGGTGGAGAACGAGATCTGCCCCGTCTACACCGCGAGGGCGGCTTCTCCGGTGGCTCCGCGCGAGGACGAAGTGATGGAGTGGCAGTGGGCCGACCCGCTGCAGCTCAGCACGGCAGTCGCCGCGGCTCCGTGGGCCTTCAGTCCGTGGCTGACCCTGCAGTTGCCCCTGCTCTACCCGGACCGGTTCCCCTCACCCGCGTAGCAGGAAATCAGGACAGCAACGCCCGACGACGGCGCTCCCGGCGTGCGCTGATTGTCCGCCTCCAGCGCTGCCACGGAGGCGCCTGGCGCCAGTGCAGCGCGAGGGTGTGGAACGCCCGTTGAACACGCAGGCGCCCGGCCGCGCCTCCGGCCAGCGCACGGGCCGAAATGCCGACCCGGAGCGAGGGGTCATAGGCTGTGCGCTGGGTGGGATCGAGCGCGAAGCCGAGGTCGATGTCGTCGTGCACGTTCGGGTCATAGCGGTGGATCCGGTCTCGGACCTTCGCCCACTCCGCGCGCGGGAAGGCGCAGTTGGAACCGAACGGCGGCCAGTGGGCCATCGCCAGACCCATGGAGACGAAGTAGGCCTGCATGTAGACGAGTCCGGCGAATTTCGCGCGGATGGGGCCGGCATCGTAAAAGTCACCGGGGCCGGTGAGGACGGCCAGATCGGGTTCGCGGGTGAAACGGTCGGCGATGCGCTGAATCCAGTCGGACGGCGGGATGGAGTCGGCGTCGCACCGGACAATGATGTCACCCCGGGCGGCATCGTAGCCGGTTGAGGCGGCGGCGGCGATCCCGGGGGCCGCTTCCGCGATCACCCTTGCTCCCCACCTCGTTGCGATGTCTGCGCTGTTGTCAGTGGAGTTGTTGTCGACCACGATGACCTCCAGCGGAGCCGCAGTCTGTTCGGAGAGTGCTTCGAGGCAGCGCGCCAGGGGACCGGCGTCGTCCTTGCAGGGAATCACCACGGACAGGGACGGCATGCCCCCGATCGTAGCTGGATTCGGCCAGTAGGCTTGGATTTCATGATCACCGACCTTATCCGCAGGCCCACCACGCCTGCCGAGGTCGCCGCGGACGGCGTACGGGCCGTCGCCGTACTCAGCACAGTTGCCATGATGATCTGGTGGAGTCCGGTCGACGTGGCGGTGTTCTTCCTGGCACTCGGCGGACTCACCCTGTCCCGCTACGCGCGTCCCCACCCCGTATTCGACACCGTTTACGGGTGCGCGCTGCTTTTCGCGTGCTGGAGCAGCGTTCTGAACCTGTACGACGTTGTTCCCTGGTGGGACCTGCTGGTGCACTGCCTTTGCACGGGGCCAGTGGCTGGAATGACATACGTCCTGGCAGCGCATGTGCGGCTGCTGCCCGCGGCAGGGCACTCACGACGGGATCGGGTGGGTGTAGTGCTTCAGGTGGTGCTCCTCGGCATGGCCCTCAGTGTCCTGTGGGAGTTCGCAGAGTGGGCCGGTAACGCGTGGGTGGATGATGACATCTACGTCACCTATACGGACACTTTGGGCGACCTCGCTGTCGCGACCCTGGGGTCATTGGCCGCGGGTATCCTTCTCGCTTGGCTTACGCGGCCCCGTGCGCGGTGGCGGTCCTGACGGCTACCCGGGAAGCAGCCTCGAGTATCATCCATGCCTGGAGCTGGGTAGATAGATCCACCGGTCCCTCGCCGACTGATTCCCCGGGCACAGAAGGAAAGACCAGGACAGGACGACGGCGCTCGCCGGCCTCCCGCTCACCGCGACCCTCCCACAGGGCGTGCGCCATCGTCGTTATCAGCCTGTGTGCGGTGCCGCGCGTAGGTTCCGGGAGCGCGGGTGTTGCGGCAGCGAGTGCGAGGTAGCGGACGAGGATCCCGGTGAAGAGTCCGCCGTCGCCGCCGCCGTGCGTGCGCAGCTCACCGCTCGGATGCACAAGGTGGTTCGCCACCGCGGTGACGAGCTCCTCCGCACGCGAAAGGCTTCGTGAATCACCGAGGGTCAGGAGAGCCCCGAGGGCGGGGCCCTGGTTGTACGTGTAGATGTCGGTAACAACGCGCCCGCCGGGTATGCGGATGCCGTCAAGCAGGAGGCCGGTTTCCGGGTCCTGGAGGCGGTCGAAGAGCCAGTCAATCAGGCGGGCCGCTTCCTCAAGGCGCCCGATGCGGGCGAAGTACAGGGCCGCTGGACCAGTGGCTGCCGTGTTCTTGAAGCTGCGGGACGTGTTCCAGAACATGCCTCCGCCAAGGTCCGGAGTCTGCGCCGAAGCCAGGACCGGTGTCAGCGTGGAAAGTGGCCTGGTGCCCGCGATGTCGGCTGAGCGTGAGGCTGCGAGGGCAAGCCAGGCCATGTCGTCGTAGTAGGCGTTGGCCCAGCGGCCGCCGTTGCGGAGGCGGATCGTGCGCAGGAGCCGGCGGGCGCGCATTCGGTGCGCGGCGCCGTCGTCGTTGGCGCCTTCCCGATCCGCGGCGTCGAGCAGGCAATCGAGGTAGTGTGCCTGCCACCAGTAGTGCCACGGCTCCCCGGTCCGGGCGGGGAAGCTGACCCTCGCGAGATGCGTTCCGGGCAGGCCGAACAGTCGGTGGCCGAACGCAGTAGGTATAGAAGCAGCAGCGCTAGCGGCTGCGGCTGCTGCGGTACCTGCGTCGGCTGGTTCTCCGGCGGGCTCAGTGGTGGGCATAAAGCCACCCTAAACCGCGCCGGCGTCGTGTGGTTTGAGCACAATGCACAGTGGCGCAGCGGATGGATGTTGCAGTGCTCTGCATCACAGTAGGCTCGCAGGAGAGCGTGCTCGTCGCATTACGCTTCGGTTCAACCCTCGACGCAAAGGAGATGTCATGGACTGTGCAGGAACGGTGGCCCTGGTGACCGGTGGAGCGTCCGGGCTCGGCCGGGCAACGGCACAGCGACTGCATGAGGACGGCGCGGCGGTGGTAATTCTTGACCTGCCGCAGTCGGAAGGGGCCGGCTTCGCGGACTCCCTGGGAGAGCGGGCGCGCTTCGTGCCGGCTGACGTGACCAGCGAGGAGCAGGTCCAGGCAGCGGTTGATGCGGCGTCCGAACTTGGCCCGCTGCGGATCGTTGTGAACTGTGCAGGAGTGGCGACGCCCGGCAAGGTGCTGGGCCGTGACGGCGTACTGCCGCTGGAGCAGTTCAGCAAGGTCATCAACATCAACCTGATCGGTACGTTCAACGTGCTGCGGCTCGCGGCTGCGGCGATGGCGGCCATGGACCCGGTGCAGACCGAGACCGGAACGCCGGAGCGCGGCGTCATCATCAACACGGCATCGGTTGCTGCATTCGACGGGCAGATCGGGCAGCCCGCCTACTCCGCCTCGAAGGGCGCCGTCGCAGCGATGACCCTGCCGATTGCGCGTGAGCTTGCGCGCTCCTTCATCCGGGTCATGACAATCGCCCCCGGCATTTTCGAGACGCCCATGATGGCCGGTTTACCCCAGGAAGCGCAGGACTCGCTTGGGAAGCAGGTGCCGCACCCGTCCAGACTCGGTAAGGCCTCCGAATACGCGTCGCTCGCTGCACACATTGTGGAGAACCAGATGCTCAACGGTGAAACGATCCGCCTCGACGGTGCCATCCGTATGGCCCCGAAATAGATCGTTCTCACTACTCATACCCCTGGCGAAAGGACAGCTCAATGGAGAGCGGCCTCCCCTCCGCGGACTTCTACGGATTCGAGTCCCTGCTCAGCGACGCCGAACGGGCGAAGCTTCAGGACGTTCGCGACTTCCTCGCCAAGGAAGTGGCTCCCTACGCGACCGACTGGTGGAATCGGGCTGAATTCCCGCTTGAGGTGCTGCCGAAACTCGCCGCCCTCAACCTCAGCACTCCGGTCCAGCAGGGGTACAGCCACCTGTTCAGCGGCATGGTCATCGCTGAGCTCACCCGTGCCGACACGTCGCTGGCGACCTTCTTCATGGTGCACCACGACCTCTTCGTCGAGGCCCTGCACGAGTTTGGAACCGAGGAACAGAAGGCGCGGCTGCTGCGCGACGCCATGAATCTCACCACCACCGGCGCGTTTGCCCTCACCGAGCCTGAGCATGGGTCCGATGTAGCTGGAGGCATGGCAACCACCGCAACCCGCGACGGCGACACCTGGGTCCTCAACGGCACAAAGCGCTGGATCGGAAACGGAACGTTCTGTGACTACATGCTGCTGTGGGCGCGTGACACAGCGGACGGCTCGGTGCGCGGCTTCATCCTGGATGCCACACTTCCCGGTGTGACCCGGACGGCAATCGAGAACAAGATCGCGCTGCGGACCGTGCAGAACGCGGACATCCTGCTGGACAATGTCCGGGTGCCCGAAGCCGACCGATTCGCCGGAATCAGCAGTTTCAATGACACCAAGCGCCTGTTGCGGGGCTCCCGCATCCTGGTGGGCTGGCAGGCGGTCGGACAGCAGCTCGCTGCGTTCGATGCGGCGCGGGCGTACGCCGTGGAGCGCCACCAGTTCGGCCGTCCGCTCGCGAGTTTTCAGCTCATCCAGGAACAGCTGGTCCGTATGCTCGGCAACACCACTGCCAGCCTTGGAATGATGACGCGGGTGGCCCAGCTGCAGCAGGACGAAGACCGCGGACTGCACGGCGCGCACAACGACCTCAAGCACGGTGGGGCCGACATGGCGCAGGCAGCACTCGCCAAGTCCTACACCTCGGCGCGGATGCGGGAAACCGTGGCGTTGGGCAGATCGATCTTCGGCGGCAACGGCATCGTGACCGACTACCGGATGGCGAAGATCTTCGCGGATGCCGAGGCCATCTACACCTATGAGGGTTCCTTTGAAATCAACACCCTCATTGTCGGCCGGGCCGTTACGGGAGTTTCAGCGATCCTCTAGCGCGCCGTTGCGGCCCGCTACGCCCCTTGTGCAATCCGATCTCATAGGAGGTGAAGGCGATCAGGGTCACTACGATCAGCGGCAGGACGAACCACGCCATGACAGCGGTGAACCCTTCGAGCGCGTCGTGGGCGGTGGCAGCCAAAAGAACATAGCCGGTGTAGGCCAGATACAGGGCCACGAACAGGCCGCCCTCCCATCGGGCGACTGCGAACCCGGTGAACGCGATGGGCAGCAGGGCCAGGGCCGCGGCCAGCATCACCGGGATGTCGAAGGCCACCGCAGCGGCCGAGACCGGGATGCCGCCCGAAGCGATCAGCGCGGGCAGGCCGAGTACCACTCCGATGTTGAAGATGTTGCTGCCGATCACGTTGCCCACGGCCAGATCGCGTTCGCCTCGGCGCACCGCGATGATCGAGGTCGCCAGCTCGGGCAGCGAGGTCCCGACGGCCACCACGGTCAAGCCCACGACGAGGCTGCTCACCCCCAGGGTGGTGGCAATGTTCACCGCGCCTTCGACGAGCAGCGTGGCGCCGGCGACCAGCAGGCCCACCCCGAGCACCACCAGCAGAACGGATTTTCCGACAGAAGCCGGAGGCGGCTCCTCATCTACGCCGGCGGTATCTACGCCGGCGGTGTCAGCACCGGGCGGGTTCCCGATCGTTCCCGCTGCATGGACAGTCTCGCTGGTGTCACGGCGGCTGATGACCACGGTCAGCACCGTATGTGCCATCACCGCGCAGAACAGAATCAACCCGTCAATCGAACTGATCCGCCCATCGAGGCACACGAGCAGTAGCCCGACCGACAGAATCACCATCAGGGGCAGATCGAAGCGCACCAGCCGCTGCTTGACCGCCAGGGGGATGACAAGGGCGGAGAGTCCGAGTATGAGCAGGATGTTGACGATATTGCTGCCGACCACGTTGCCCACTGCCAATCCGGGCTCGTCGCGCAGAACAGCGCCGATGGTGACCGCGAGTTCCGGGGCCGAGGTGGCGGCCGAAACCACCGTCAGTCCCACCACCAAAGAGGAAATGCCCACTCGCCGAGCCAGGGCTGACGCCCCTCGCACCAGGAATTCCCCGCCCAGTACCAGCAGCGCCAGCCCGACGAGGATCCTTCCCGTGTCCAAGAGGTCCATGAGCACGAGTGTACGGACCACACATTGAAGGGCCCGTTCATCCACGCACAGCCGCTGTGATCCGTCACACGGCTGCGCGCGGAATGTTGCGGCGGGGTCTCGGGGTTCCACCGAGAGAGACCATAGTGCCGATGAGAGGAAACAGCAGTGAAAGCAGCGTTCTATTCAGAGTATGGTGACCCGGGAGTCCTCCAGTATGGCGATCAGCCGGAGCCCAAGGTCGGTCCGGACACGGTCCTCATCGAGGTGAAGGCAACATCGGTCAATCCTGTCGACTGGAAGGTCATGGCCGGCTACCTGGACGGCGCGATTGCCGCGCACTTCCCGGTCATTCCGGGCTGGGATGTTGCCGGTGTCGTCATTCAGCCGGGGCCCGCGGTCCCCGAGTTCTCTGCCGGTGACGAGGTGATGGGTTACGTGCGGATGGACACCGTGGGCCAGGGCACTTTCGCGGAGCGGGTCTCCGCCCCGGTGCGTACGCTATCGCGCAAGCCCTCCAACCTTTCCTGGGCTGAGGCGGCGACGGTTCCCTTGACCGGCCTTACCGCGCTACAGACCCTGGACGCGCTGGACGTGACTGAAGGCGATACCGTGCTGATCCACAACGGTGCCGGTGGCGTGGGAACCTTCGGCATCCAGATTGCACGCGCCCGTGGGGCCCGCGTGATCGCTACCGCATCCGAGCGGAACCATGACTTCCTCAGGGAACTCGGCGCCGAACCCGTCGCCTACGGTGAGGGCGTCGCCGACCGTGTCCGCGAGATCGCCCCGGACGGTGTCAGCGCCGTCGCCGACTTCGTAGGAGGCGAGGACTGGCAGGCGTCCCTCGACGTGCTGACGCAGCCGGGGCGCGTGGCCTCGATTGCCGATGCGGCAGTGAAGGAGCACGGCGGGCAGTACATCTTTGTGCGGCCGGTCGCAGAGGATCTGTCCACCCTCGCGGACCTTATCGAAGCAGGCAAGGTGAAGCCCGTACTCGCCGAAACCTACCCGCTGGAGAAGGCTGCCGATGCGTTCTCAGCGAACATGGACGGCCACACGCGCGGGAAGATCGCGATTACGGTCGGCTCCGACTAACGAGTCAGGCCGAGTCAGCGGGAATGGCTGCACGCTCGAAGAGAGCCCGTCATTCCTGCTGGCCCCTGCGTTCGGTACCAGGGTCCTCGGGCAGGTCGTCCTCGTCCTCGTAGTATTCGTCGTCGTCCTCATCTGCCAGGTTGATCGGGGGCAGGTTAGCCGTCTGGCGTCGGCGCAACGCCCGGCGGTACGAATGATCGACGCGGTGGCGGCGCGAACCGGCAGTGATAAGCACAATGAATACGGCCAGCGCCGTCGCGGCGGCGGTCGGCAGAGATGCCGGCTGTCCGAACACCCGCTCGACCATGACCCAGGCCATGCCCCATACCAGCGCCAGCGCGACGGCGATGCGGCCGCGGTCCGTCGAGCAGACGACGCTTCCGACAATGACGACGATGCCGAGGCCAACGAGCGCCCAGACGAACTCATCCTCCGTGAGCAAGGAGAAACCGTTCAGGGACAGGGCCGCGGCGGTGTGGCTCAACGCCGTGAACCCGGTCCAGCCAAGGAATAGCCCGATAGGCACGTCGACGAGCGCTCCCTCCAGGCGCGTGGCCGCCGACCACCGGTTCAGCCAGCGCAAGGACACCATAAGCAGGATCAGCAGGACACCGTGCAGCACCACACTGGCGGCGTGGAGTTCCGCCTGAATCACCAGGGCCAGCGCGAGGTTCAGCGGCAGCGTGGCCATCACCACCCAACCAAGGCGGCGATGCCTGGGGCTGTGCGCCTGGCTCGGCAGCCACTGATGGACCAAGTACCCCACCATGCCGAGTCCGATCAGGACCCAGATGTACAACGCGAAGGAGTTGGGGGAGACCAGTGTGAGGTCCGGCGCAAGCAGGTCTGCGGTCCAGATCCCGGGACCTTCGCCGAGGAGTCCGGCCGCGTAGGCTGTTGCCGCAAGTGCGCCGATGACAGTAAGGGTGACCAGGATCTGCCGAACCAGGTCGGCCTTCCAGGAGCGGACGTTTCTGGCAGCACCTCGGGATGCGGTCGCTGTCCAGGCGGCAGTTCGTTTTCCTGAATCGACGGCCCACGTGGAGGCGGCGGCAGACGCTGCCCTCAGCTTCTCCGCACGTGCTGCCCTCAGCTTCTCTCTGTGGGCTTCCTCCCTCGATCCCGCATCAGTTGAGGCCGAATGAGGGCTTCCGTCGAGGCCGGATCCGGAATCTGCAGGTCCGGGAGGCGATTGTCCGGGCGCCTCGGTCGGTGCGGACTGGGCGGCCGACGTCGTTCTTCCATGGGTTTCCTCGCCGGAAGAAACCGCCGCCTTGGGCCTGGCCGCCCTCAGCCGTTCAAGGACGCTGCTCGTCTCGGTCGGTGGATTCGGAGGGGAGGCTTCGGTGCTCTTCCGGGGTGGCTCGTGCGGGGGTTGGGGCAGCCGGTGGTTGGACGGAGTCGGCATGCTCATGTGTCTTTCGGACCTCCCGGCGCTGTTTCAGCGCAAAGAACGCTGCAATGATCAGTCCCACCAGAGTACCCACCCCCATTCCCAGGAGTGCACTGGCCCACATCGGGAACCCCGTTGTGACGTCCGAAACATAGCCGAGACCCACCAGCCAGCATGACCACAGCACCCCTCCCAACGCCGCGAAAGCCAGGAAGGGACGGAGGGGTAGCCCGGCAATCCCGGCGGCGGCGACCCCGGCGGTCCGCCCACCCGGAAGAAAACGCAGCGCAACCAGACCTGCGTAAGTGGGGGATTTTCCCGCCTTCTCGACGGCGCTCCGGATTCCATGGTGAACTTTGCGGCCCCAGCGGAAGCGGTCCAGCCAGTGGGTGAGTCTCTTACGGAAAAGCAGGTACAGCGCCATGTCTCCCAACAGACTGCCGGTGGCGGCGACCAGGAGGGACACGGGAAGCAGCACCGAACCTTCGGAGGCCAGCGAGCCGGAGGCGATGACCAGAAACTCGGACGGCATGATGGGCGCGAAAACGTCAGCCACCACAACCAGCAGCGTGAGTGGGTGGATCATCAGGGACCACTCCGAGAGCGTTGACAGGTCCACCTGCACCAATTTACAGCGCAACACCCTTCATGACTTGCCCCTCGAGGGGGCATCAGGCGAGCGTGGAGAGTTCCAGGCCGCTCGTGAACGACGCCGGCCGGGACGACAGCGGATCCACGAACTCAATGTGCCGGGCCAGGAGCTGCAGCGGCGTTGAGTAGTCGTCCTCTTGCTGGGGCTGCAGGACGGGGTAGAACGGATCATTCAGAATGCCGAGGCCAAGGCCCGCCATGTGGAGCCGCAACTGGTGCGTCTTGCCGGTGTGTGGCTGGAGCCGGTAACGGCCCACCCCGTTCCGTTCTTCGAGAAGCTGCACGCGCGTCTCGGCGTTCGGCTCACCGGGTATCTCCTGCGCCAGAAGATAGTCCCGGGACTTCACGATGCGGCTATGGACAGTCCGCGGATGCGAGTCGAGCTCCAGCGACGGGTCGATGGGGGCAGCGGCCTCGTACTCCTTGCGGATGCGGCGGTTCTCGAAGAGCAACTGGTAGGCGCCGCGCGTAGCGGGATTGGTCGAGAACATGAGAATCCCGGCGGTCATGCGGTCCAGGCGGTGCATGGGAATCAGGTCCGGCAGGTCGAGCTGGACGCGTAACCGCACGAGCGCCGACTCCGCGACGTACATTCCGCCCGGCGTGGTGGGCAGGAAGTGGGGCTTGTCCACCACCAGGAGGTTCCCGTCCTGGTGCAGGATACTCAGCTCGACAGGAAGACGCTTCTCCACGGGCAGCTCGCGGTAGTACCAGATGAAGGTGTGTGCGGTCAGGGGAGTCCGGCGGGTCAGCCGCTCGCCACCGAGCGCAACCACCTCACCGCGGTCGAAGCGCTCGGCGATTCCGTCCGGGTCCACATGGTTCCACCGGTCGAGGATGTACTCCAACGCAGTGCTCCACGGGCCCTCCGAGGGGAGCCGAAGCCGCGTGGCGTTGACACCGTTGCGGACCGGGAGCGGGGATTGCATCACCTATCAAGGGTAGCGAAGAACGCACTGCAGCCTGCATTACCAGTCCGCGCCCACGGTCAGCACCCGGCGACCCGGTAGAGCGCGGCCGTCCCCTCACTGTCCACGCGTTCGAACCCGTTCTCACGCGTCAGGTCCTGCAGCCCCGGCGCCACTTCTGTTTCTCCCCGGTGCACCGAGCTGATCCCGAAGTCGAGCACATAGCGCACCCCCGTTTCCTCGACGGCAGGGCAGACCTCGGGGTTGGTGGTGAGATCGTCCAGGGATTCGTAGATGATCTTGCCGGAAGGCAGGGCAGGGAGGGTTCCATAAGGCAGCAGCGTGGGAATCCCGGTGTAGGAGTAGGAAAGCGATGCCCCGGTCAGCGGAACCCCCACAACGGCTGAACCCTCCTCTACAGCGTCCGGCAGCCGCTCGATCAGTGCGAGTTCATCGGCGGTCAGCAGGTCCGAGTTGTCCGTGAACCGGTATTTCGAGGCGGCTTCTGCCACTCCGCGCTGCACCGCGCCCAGCGGCGCCAACGCCACACCCAGAAGAACCAGCACGACGGCGGCAGCCGTCACCTGCCTGCCGCTCCGGTTACGGCGGAAGGAACGCACTTTCGGGTGCCGGGCTACGGCGTCGATGAGTGCCACCGCTCCGATCGACGCGATGATGATCCCGGCGACCGGCAACATGGCGCTGATCCGGAAGTAGTCGTTGTACCAAACGCCGGCCACGAGCCACCGCAGGTCAGGCGCCTCTTTCCAGTTCCCGATCACAAACAGCATCGCAGCCAGCGCGTACAGGGCCAGCGTCCAGCGGTGCCGCTTCCGTCGGATGACCACGACCGCACCGACCAACATCAGGACGGCTGCGAGGAAGGCGGGGGGTCGGTAGAGCGGGGACTGCAGCATCACCTCCAGCAGGGCGAAGCCCGCGTTGCCGAGCTCATCCCAGTTATCGGAGCTGGTGCGGGCGGGCCGAAGCAGCATCCATGCGGACGCGAGGACCAGCAGGTAAACACCAGTGGGAACAAGCGTGCGCCACGCTGGTCCGCCGCCTCTGCGAAGGCTGCCGTACGCGGACGCCAGAACGACCGGAAGGCTGAGACCCATTGCGCCGACCAGTGATGACGGGTGTGCCAGCGCCAGTCCCGGGAGCAGGCCGAGCAGCAGCAGGAGGTTCGCGGCCGTCGTCGTACGCAGTGGTGCACCGACGCGCATCAGCTGCACCACCAGGCCGAGCACCGCGGGCAGCATGGCGACGGAGAGCATGAACGGGTAAACCACGCCGAACTCGTACAGGAGGTACGGGAAGCTGCTGTAGGCGCCGGACAGCACGGCGGCGCTGAACAGGGCCCTGCGGCGCTCGCCGGTTACGCGGGTGACGAGGAAGAGGCAGCCGACGCACCAGATCGTCAGGACAATCGTGAGGTTCACCACGTTGATGGCCGCCGGTATGGACAACCCGGAGGACATCAGAACTACGGAAACGAGCGCATGCCAGCCAGCCGGGTAGAAGACGGGGGCCCGCGTACCCAGATACCCAAGGTCAGGGGAGGACGCGTTGCCGCTCTCGGCGATGTAACGGATGGCGTTGAGGTGGAAGATGTTGTCGTGTGACTGGGCGATGTTTTCCGGATTCCCGAAGATCCACAGGGTGATCAGGCCGATGGGGACCGCGGCCACCGCCCACGCGAGCAGGTTCGGCCGCAACGGCCCGCCGGGATCGGTGGCTAAGGCGTCGCCGAAGCGTCGACGGACCAGCCAGAGCACCACACCGACGGCGGCTGTCACACCGATCAGCGGGACAAGCGACCAGCGAACGCCCGCCAGCACTGCGGTTTCCGAGGCGACGACGACGGCGCTCACACTGAGCGGGCCGGCCAGGGCAAGCAGGGTGAGACGACGCAGCCCGAACAGCGCGCCCCAGAGCAGGCCGGGGCCGACCAGCACCAGCAGCGCAATGAGGAACCCGGGGAGCGTGCTGACCCAGCTCATGGTCTCCCTCGGTCGGTAATTCGGATGGCGCGGGCGGTAGGGACGGTTGGACGGGTGCGGGCGGGCTTCAGGATCACGCGGAAACGCCTGCGGGCTGGCAGTGCGGGCAGTGGTAAAGCACCCGCTGCTCGAGTTCGTTGTCGCCGAGCTCGCTGCGGACCACCCGCGCTCCACACCGGAGACAACCCCGGTCGCTTCTTCCGTACACCCACAGCGGGTCACGCAGCATCGAACCGGTAGTGACCCGGTTGGACCGCTCCTTGTTCACGTCAAGCAGCCGGTGCGCGAGCTCCACCATGCGGGGAAGGTTCTTCACCTCACCCACCGGGGTGAGCGGATGCTCACCAGCCAGGAAACACAGTTCGCACCGGTAAACATTACCAATGCCTGCGAGGTTCCGCTGATCAAGCAGTGCCAGGCCGATTGGTCGATCCGGGTCGGCGCGCAATCGACGCAGCGCTTCTTCAGGGTCCCAGTCAGGTCCGAGTAGATCGGGTCCCAGGTACCCGACGGCGTCGTTCTCCTGATCCTGCGGAATGACACGGAGGAAGCCGAGCTCAAAGCCCACAACCGTGGACGTTTCGGTTTCCAGGATGCAGCGTGCCTTGAAGGCCGGGCGCCGCCACTTTCCACCCTTGGCATAGACGTGCCAGAGGCCCTCCATCTTCAGGTGCGAGTGGATGCTCCACTCGTCCTCTACACGGATGAGGAGGTGCTTGCCGCGAGCGACGACGTCGCGCACCGTACGCCCGGTGTAGTTCACCGTGGCAAAGCGCGGTACCCGGATGTCGCAGCGGGTGAGCTCCTTGCCGTGCAGTGCCCGGTTGAGGTCGCGCGCGGCGCGCCAGACGGTATCTCCCTCAGGCACGGATCCTCAATCCGCGCGGCGTGCTGTAGAAGCCGGCGTCGGCAAGCGCCCGGCCGGCTGCGGAATCGAGCGCCGACTCACCGTTGATCTTCTCGACGGCCATCTTGTCCGCCGCCCCCTGGCGGATTACGGCCACCAGCGCAGTTGCCGCAGCTGTCATCGAATCTGTTTCCCCGGTGTAGGTCAGCATCGTTTTTCCGCCGCGTTCAACGTACAGCGCGAGCTGCCCGTCGACGAGCACCACCAGGGCACCTGCTTTTCGCCCGGGCCGGTGCCCGCCGTCGTGCTGGGGCCAGCCCAGGGCCGCGCCGAAGGGATTCGCCGGGTCCGTGGCGGCGAGCGCGACGGCGGTGGGCTTCTTCGCGACGGCGGCGTCCGGACGTGCGTCGGCGCTGAACGAGCGGAGACGGTCGACGGTGGCCGGCACCGCGAATTGCGCGGCGCCGAGGTGCTCGATGAAGTATCCTCGGCGGCAGCGCCCCATTTCCTCCAGCCGGGACAGCATCTTGTACATGAGCCCGAACCCGCCGGGGATGCCTTCGCTGGCAACGGAGCCGCGGGTAAGGACGCCGTAACGGTCCATGAGTAGCTCCGCGGTGGCATGCGCCTGGATGGTGGTGTCAGCCTCGACCGCGGGAAGCAGCGACCACCGGCCGGCCACCTGGGGAGGAGTGCTGCGCTGGTAGCCGGAGCCGCCGTCGTTCCCGGCCGACATCCCGGACGCGCGCGGGTTGCTTCCGGTCAGCGACGGCGCCCTGCCGAGCCTTCCCATCCGCGCCGTCCGTGCCCGCGGTGTGGGGGCGCGCTGCTTGTGGGCCGTTTTCCCGCCGGCGAGCAGGGACCGCACGGGGGTGAACGTATCATTGCCGATTCGGCCGGCCCAGACCAGGTCCCACAGTGCGGCAGTCACCGCTGGGTCGCCGGGTTGATCGCCGTTGGCAAGTCCCTGAACGAGCTGACGGAAGAAGTACGCGCCACCGCCGGCGAGCAGTTCCAGGAGTTCCTGCTGCAGGGCCGTGGGCTCGAACTCGGGATCAGGCCGCAGGGTCAGCGGTGCGTTCTCGGCGAGGTGGAGCGAGATCCAGCCGTCGTTGCCCGGCAGCGATCCCGCGCCGGACCACACAACCTCGCCGGTCGCGGCAAGCTCATCGAGCATCGCGGGACTGTAGTTCGACACCCGTGAGCGCAGGATCAGCGGCTCCCAGGCCGACGCCGGAATAGGCACCCCGGACAGCTGGTCGATGACCGTGGCCACGCCGTCGAGCCCGCGAAGCCCCGAACCGACGTGCTGCCACGCGGGCAGGAACCGCCCATACGCTGCCGGGTCCACCGGCTCCACCTCGTGCCGCAGCGCAGCGAGCGAACGACGCCGTAGCCGCCGGAGGACCTCGGAGTCGCACCATTCGCTCGACGCAGCCTCGTGCCCGGGGGCGGACTCGGTCGGCCGGAACTCGCCTTCCACCACGCGCCCGTCAGCGGACAATCGCTGCAGGGCAGTGACGACGACGGCGACGCCCAGTCCCAGCCGGGCAGCGGCTTCGGCTGCGGTGAAGGGGCCATGGGTGCGGGCGTAGCGGCCTACGAGGTCACCCAGCGGGTCCGGGACGGGTTCAATGAAGGCCAGGGGAACGCCCATGGGCAGCGGCACTCCGAGTGCATCGCGCAGCCGGGCGGCATCTTCCACCGCGGCGATGCGTTCGGCGCCGGCGACGTTGACCCGCAGCGCCCGGTTGGCTCTGACGAGCGCGTCAATGTGGGTGGCAGCTTCTTCGGGCTCTTCGGACCGTTCGGCGATCTCGGCGGTCGTGAGCGGTCCGAGGAGACGCAGCAGATCGGCGACGCCTTCGATCCCCCGCGCCTTCCTGTCTGGAGCGAGGCGTTGCAGTTCCTTTTCGGTGTCGGTGATGACGCCGGCGTCGAGCAGTTCCCGCAGTTCCGCGCGCCCGAGCAGCTCGTTAAGGAGCGTGGGGTCGAGGGAGAGCGCGGCGGCGCGGCGCTCCGCCAGCGGGGAATCACCTTCGTAAAGGAAGGATGCGACGTAGCCGAACAGCATGGTGCGCGCGAACGGAGAGGGTTGTGCCGTGGTGGTCTCGACGATCCGCAGTTCACGGCGGTCGATCTGCCCGGCGATGTCCTTCAACGCGGGAAGATCGTAGACGTCCTGCAGGCACTCGCGGACCGTCTCGAGGATGATCGGGAATGTAGGGAACTTGCGCGCCACATCCAACAGCTGGGCGGAGCGTTGCCGTTGCTGCCAGAGCGGGCTGCGCCTGGACGGGTTCTGGCGCGGCAGCAGCAGCGCGCGCGCCGCGCACTCGCGGAACCGGGAAGCGAAGAGCGCCGAGCCGCCCACCTGCGCAGTGACGATGCCGTCCAGTTCCTCTGCATCGAACAGGAACAGATCCGCTCCGGGCGGCTCGTCTTCCATCAGGGGCACCCGCAGCACGATGCCGTCGTCGGAGGCCATGGCGGAGCCGTCCATCCCGTACCGCTGCTCCAGCCGGGCGCCGACGGCGAGCGCCCACGGTGCGTGCACCGGCATGCCGAACGGGCTGTGGAGGACAACCCGCCAGTCCCCGAGCTCGTCGTGGAAGCGCTCGACTACCAGCGTGCGGTCGCTCGGCACGACTTCCGTGGACTGCTGCTGTTCCCGGAGGTAGGCCAGGAGGTTGCCGGCCGCCCACTCGTCCAGGCCGCTCGCGCGGCACCGGGCGACGGCGTCGTCATCCGACGCACTGGAAAGCTCCCGGACGAACTTCCCGAGTGCCCGGCCGAGATCCACCGGACGGCCGAGCGAATCACCTTTCCAGAACGGAAGCTTGCCGGGCTGCCCGAAGGCGGGGGAGACCAGCACCCGGTCGTGGGTGATGTCCTCGATACGCCAGCTGGTTGCCCCCAGAGCAAAGACGTCCCCCACCCGGGACTCGTAGACCATCTCCTCGTCGAGCTCGCCAACCCGCCGGCCGCCGCGGTTCGAACCCGCATCTTCCGATCCGACGAGGTAGACGCCGAACAGTCCGCGGTCGGGGATGGTGCCGCCGGAGGTGACAGCCAGGCGTTGGGCGCCCGGCCTCCCCGTGATGGTCCCTTCAACCCGGTCCCAGATGATGCGGGGCCTCAGTTCAGCGAACTCGTCCGACGGATACCGGCCGGCGAGGAGGTCGAGGGTAGCTTCGAAGGCGGAGCGAGGCAGGGTCGCGAAGGGCGCCGACTTACGGACGACGTCGAACCATTCCTCGACGTCAATGGTGCCCAGGGCGGCGGCTGCAACGGTCTGCTGGGCGAGGATGTCCAGCGGGTTGGTGGGAATGTAAAGGGGCTCGATCCGCCCCGCCAGCATCCGCTCGACAGTGACTGCGGTGTTCACGAGGTCTCCGCGGTGCTTCGGGAAGAGCACGCCTTCGGAAATTTCACCCACCTGGTGCCCCGCACGGCCCACGCGCTGAAGCCCGCTGGCCACCGAGTGCGGGGATTCGACCTGGATCACGAGGTCCACGGCGCCCATGTCGATGCCCAGCTCCAACGACGACGTCGCCACCACGCAGCGCAGGCGGCCGGACTTCAGGTCATCCTCGATGAGCGCGCGTTGGTCCTTTGACACGGAACCGTGGTGCGCCCTCGCGAGCAGCGGCTCCGCGCCGTCGGTTTGACCGGCCTGGGCCATCAACTCGGCCGGGGTGCGCTTCGGCTCCGCTTTTTCGGTCGGAGGCGCGTCACTCGGCGAATCCCAGAACGTGGCCGCTTCGAGGCGCTCGGCGTGGATCTCGTTCAGGCGGGCGGTCAGTCGTTCAGCCAGTCGCCGGGAGTTGGCGAACACGATCGTGGACCGCTTGGTCTCGATCAGGTCGACGATCTTTTCCTCCACATGAGGCCAGATGCTCGGCGAGGGGCTGGGGCCGCCGTCGTCGTCATTGGTGGGGGCGCCGCCGAGTTCCGTCATGTCCTCCACAGGGACGGTGACCGTCAGGTCCCACGACTTCTTCGAGGGCGGGGACACGATTTCCACGGGCGCATCGCCGGCGAGGAAACGGGCGACCGTCTCCTTCGGTTCAACCGTCGCCGACAGGCCGATGCGCTGCACGGGCCTGTCGAGCATTGCATCAAGACGCGCGAGGGAAAGGGCGAGGTGCGCGCCGCGCTTTGTGCCGGCGACGGCGTGGACCTCATCGACGATGACCGTGTCCAGGTTCATCAGGGTTTCCCTCGCCCGGGACGTGAGCATGAGGAAGAGCGATTCAGGTGTGGTGATCAGGATGTCCGGCGGACGCGTCAGCAGGGCGCGCCGCTCGGCCTGCGGAGTGTCGCCGGAGCGCACGCCCACCGTGACGGACGGTGCCGGCAGTTCGAGCCTCTTGGCGGTCTGCGTGATGCCGATGAGCGGAGCGCGCAGGTTCCGCTCCACGTCGACGCCGAGTGCTTTCAGCGGCGAGATGTACAGGACACGGGTTGACCGTTTGCCCTCGACCGGCCGTGCAATGAAGCTGTCCAGCGCCCACAGGAACGCGGCGAGGGTTTTGCCTGAGCCCGTTGGTGCGACAACGAGTGCGTGAGAACCGGCGGATACGGCGTTCCACGCGCCCTCCTGGGCGGGGGTGGGTGCGGAGAAAGCGCCCTCGAACCACTGGCGGGTGGCGGGCGTGAATTTCTCAAGCACCGATGTCATCGATTCATCATCTCCTACCCCTCCGACATTTTGTCAGGTGGGTGAGGAGCGCGGCGGTGAGGAGTGCGGCGGCGCGGTGCGCCGCTAGGGTGCCAACGGCTTGGTGGGGGCCACCGTCATCAGCACGATGTCCTCGGAGGCGCACGCGGTGCCTGCCTGGTCGACGATCAGCGCAGCGGTGTCATTCGGCGGGTACACGAGCAGACCCACGGTCTCCGTCAGCCGGCACTCCGCTCCGTAGTTTTCGGCGTTGGTCTGCTTCACGGGTGCTATAGCGGACTCGCCCGGTGCCAGAGTCACCTCAGTGGACTCACCCGGATCCCGGTCGGCGGGCGCGCCCACCTGGTTGCCCGCAGCGTCGACGTAGGAAACCCCGGGGTAGCCGGTGATCTCGCACTCCTCGTCGGCCAGGTTGGTGAAGATGATCTGCCGGTAGACGCTTCCCGCTGCTCCGCCGCCCATTTCCGTTTCGAGGACAGCGCTGAGCATGTCGGCGGTGCACACGCCCTCCGCGGGCGCCGCCGTCGGGCTGGCTGTCTCCGACGGGGCCGGCTCACTGCTCTCAGGGGGTTCCGCCGATGCCTCGGCCGATGCTGATTCGGATTCGGTGGGTTCGGGCGTCGGCTCGGCTTCCGCTGTCGTCGGCTCGACACTGGCCGACGATGCCGGCGGTGTCCCCTCCTCGGCCGGATCGCTGGGAGCGCACCCGGTAAGGGCGAGCGTTCCAACGGCGACGGAGGCAGCGAGCAGGCGGGCAGCGTATGCGCGGGGAGTCATAGGACCACCCTTATGGGCAAGGATCCCTGCGTCAATCAGCCTCGACGGCACGGGGGCTGATTGACGCAGGGATCGTTACTTCCTACGCCTTGGCCTTGCGCGTGCGCAGGAGGGCCACGACGCCGGCGATCAGGCCAAGAAGGCCTGCCCCCAGTCCCACGTAGCCGGCTGCCGCTGCGCCCGATGTGTCACTGCTGGCGGACGCGCTCTCCAGGCCGGTGGCCTCAGCGGCGGTTCCGGGTTCGGTAGCCTCGTCCTCTGCATGACCGTGCTCGTCCGCCCCGGTCAGCGTGATGGTCGGTGCGGGAGCATCGAGGCTGTGCGGGTCCTCACCCTCGGCGGGAATCTCCGCCCAATCGGTTTCGCCCTTCTCGCAGGTCTGGAGGACGGGGAACGCGATGGTTTCGCCCTCGCTCTCCGGAAGCTGAACGGAGATGTCGAATTGCTGCAGGTAGCCGTCCTCCACAGGAGTGTCGGCCGTGTACACGATCTGTCCGATGCGCTCGGTGACACTGCTGCCGTTGTCCAGGGTCAGTGGCTCATCGAGTGTTTCCGTGACCTTTTCCACTGTCCAGCCGGGCACGATCTCCGGCTTTGCGTCCACCAGTGGTTTCGGTAGCGAAATGGTGAGCTTGTTGGTGGCTGATCCGTCGCAACCGTGGGAAAAGCCAACGGTGAGCAGGGCGTACGCCCCGGCTGCCGTTGTATTGGGAGTAATGGTGACGTGTGCGGCGGCGCCCGCGGCGCCGAGGCCCATCAGACCCGTCGTTGCTGCAGCGGCGATCAGGGTATGGCGAAGTGAACTCTTCATGGTGTTACCTCTCAAGGTGCTGCCCAGGGGACAGCTGAAGTGTGGAAGTGACGCAACCGGGAGCAGAAGCGTCTGTGGTGATCAGTGAGAGGTACGCAGGGGCGGGCCGCGCAGCGGTCTGATGTGCAGCAGCGGCTCGAGGTAGTTGCGGGCGGGAGCCTCGGGAAGAAGCGGCAGGTTGGCCAGCGGCGGATAGATGACAGGCTGCGGCAGCGCGACGAGAGGCCGCAGCCACTGCGCAGCCAGTTCCAGCGCCGCTTCCCCGTGATACAGCATCAATGCGGTGACGACGACGGCGGCAGCATGGGCCCCCAACATCAGCGGACTGTCAAACATCGAAAAGGCGTGCGCGTGCTCCAGTCCGCCCTTCGGCGCGCAGTGCACCTGCTGCGGACCAAAGTGGCCGCGCGGGGCAGGGACGCACGCCGCCGTCGTCGTAAGAGTTGTGAACGCTTCATGCAGGAGCACCTGGCCGGCACCCAGGATGCCAAGGACGGGGGGGAGCGAGAGTTTTCCCCGCGAAAGGATGGTGACAGCAAGCAGCGTGGTGACGGCCAGCGTGCCGAGGATCAGGGGGCTGGGAAGCGCCGCCCCACCGGCGAGGTGTGCGCCTGCGGCGAGGAAGAAGACGACGACGGCGGTCGCTGCGGCGCGCATCATGCGCAGGTGTGTGCCGGCCATCAGTTCCCCCCTCCCGGGACTTCCTACCTCTTTCTACTTCACGTAGAAGTGGTGTTGCAGTCCTACTCTATTCGCTGCCGCCGACGGTTTGGCTCGGTCGTATGCCTACTCGTGATGATAGGGGCGGTGCCCCGCGATTTCCTGGGACCGGTAGAGCTGTTCGGCCAGAATGAGCCGGACCAGTTGGTGCGGGAAGACAAGCGGCGAGAGGGACCAGACAAAGTCTGCTCGCTGATGCACTTCAGTGTTGACGCCGTAGGCGCCTCCAATGATCAGCGTGATGTTGCGGGAGCTGTCGAGAGATTGTTGAAGCCGGGCAGCGAGCGTCGGAGAGTCGACGGCCTTGCCACGCTCATCGAGGAGGATGACATAGTCAGTGGCGCCCTTCCCCCTGAGCCGTTCGAGGAGGCGTGTCGATTCCTCATCCCGTGCGGCGTCGCCCTCGCGAGCGGAATGAGGGATGAGCTGCCAGGTGAGGTCGAAGGGCTTTTTGAGCCGCTTCTCGTAACGGGCGATGCCCTCAGCCACCCAGGACTCATGTTTCCGGCCGACAGCCAGCGCGCGTAATGCCATAGGACAACGCTAGCGCCGGCGCGGGGTGCCCGAATCGAAGCTTTTCCCAAGGTCCGGCGCGCAGAATTAAAGCACCACTCTCAGTACAAGTGTGAACGTGCACCCTCGAACAGCAGGTCCATCGCCTGTTGCCGCATACCGGCTCTCCGGAGCCTACATATCGCTCATCAACCGCGACTTTGAGGTTGTTTGACGAACCAAGGGGACCCGAGATGGACATATTCGAAAGCCTGGAATCAAACGTTCGTTCCTATTGCCGGAGCTGGGACACTGTCTTCTCCCATGGGGAGGGAAGCCATTTACGCACCGAGGACGGGGGCGAGTATGTGGATTTCTTCTCCGGGGCTGGAGCCCTGAACTACGGCCACAATAATCCTGCTCTGCTCGCGCCGCTCATTCAGTACCTGCAGTCCGGCGCGATTGTGCACTCACTCGATATGAAGACTCCTGCCAAGCGGAGGTTCCTGGAAGTCTTCCGAGACCTCATACTCACTCCGCGCAGGCTGGACTACAAGGTGATGTTCACGGGCCCGACGGGCACCAACGCCGTGGAAGCCGCCCTGAAACTTGCGCGCAAGAACACAGGCAGGCACCACGTCCTCAGCTTCACCAACGCATTTCATGGGATGACGCTCGGCTCCCTGTCCGTAACGGGTAACTCCATGAAGCGTGGGGGCGCCGGCATCCCGTTGAACAACACCTCGAGCATCCCGTATGACGGGTATCTTCCCGACCAGGCGGACGACCTCATCTGGTTGCGCCGGGCCCTGGAGGACAGTGGTTCGGGCGTGGACAAGCCGGCTGCCGTCATCGTCGAGACCGTCCAGGGCGAGGGCGGACTAAGAGCAGCACGAGCAACGTGGCTCAAGAGCCTGTCGGAACTATGCCACGCGCACGGTGTCCTGTTAATCGTCGACGACGTGCAGGCTGGTTGCGGACGAACCGGGTCCTTCTTCAGCTTCGAACCTGCCGGCATCACCCCCGACATCGTCTGTCTATCGAAAAGCATCTCCGGCTTCGGGCTCCCCATGGCGCTGACATTATTCAGGCCGGAGCTGGACATCTGGCACCCGGGAGAGCACAACGGAACCTTCCGCGGCCACAACCCAGCCTTTGTCACCGGAGCAGCGGCGCTCGAAGAATATTGGGCCGACGGAAGACTTCAGGAGGAGATAGCCACTCGTACAGGAGAACTGCATGAGCGGCTCGGGGGCATCGCGGCCCGCACCGAGGGGGCAAAGGTCCGCGGGCGCGGAATGGTCGCCGGTATCTTCTACCCAGACCCGGAAACGGCGCGGAAGGTTTCCGCCGAGGCCTTCAACGCGGGTCTGCTCGTGGAAACCTCCGGTCCGCAGAGTGAAGTTGTCAAGGTAATGCCGCCATTGACCATCACTGCCGAGGACCTCTCGCGCGGACTGGATATCCTCGCGGAAGCGGCAATGTCGGTGACCGGTGACTCGATTGCCAAAGCTGATCTCCGATGACTACGGACATCGATCTGTCGGCTCCGATCAGCACGCCGGACGATCCCGGGGAGCCTCTCTGTCCTCCGTACGTGGGGCCGTCAAGGTATCTCCCTCCGCACGGCAGCCTGATCGTGCAGAAGTTCGGTGGTTCGTCAGTTAAGGATGCCGCCTGCATCCTCAACGCAGCTCAGCGGCTTGCAGGCGCGCACCTGGCTGGCTACAAGGTGGTGGGCGTCGTTTCCGCAATGGGCGACACCACGGATGAGTTGCTGGAACTGGCTCATAGTGTGTCTCAACATCCGCAGCAGCGGCATCTGGATGCGCTGCTTACTACGGGTGAGCTTGTCCCGATGACACTGCTGGCCATTGCTCTTGCTGACCTGGGGGTTAAGGCGCGCACCTTCACGGGGGAACAGGCCGGCCTGATCACGGACCATGTCTATGGACATGCGCACATCGTTGACGTCAAACCGCACCGCGTCCGAGCCTGCGTTGAACAGGGAGGGATCGCCATCGTGGCGGGCTTTCAGGGGCGCATCCGCAAGAAGAAGAGGAAGCTCACCACCCTCGGAAGGGGAGGATCGGACCTGACTGCTGTTGCGCTCGCCGCGGCACTGGAAGCAAGCCTCTGTGAGATCTACACCGACGTCGACGGCGTCCACACGGCTGATCCGCGGATTGTGCCGACTGCCCGCAAGATCGACGTTCTCTCCAGCGAGGAGATGCTCGAATTCGCAGCCTCGGGCGCCAAAATCCTGCACCTAAGGTGTGTTGAGTACGCTCGCCGGTTCGATGTTCCCATTCACGTGCGGTCATCGTTCACGCAAGCCGCCGGCACTCTCGTCCTACCCTGCCTCGACGGCCACCGCGACACGTCCGCAAGGGAACGGCCCGTCATTTCCACCGTAACAAGCAACAATTCGGCTGCCACCGTGACGCTTACGGAGGTGCCGGCCAAGCCTGACGTTACCGCGCGGATTTTTGAGGACTTGGCTAAATCGGGGCTGGTCGTCAATACGATCACTCAATCTCTCCATACGGCGAACCACTCCAGCTCGGACGTTGTGTTCATAATTCCGGGCGCCGACGTGCCCGCAGCGCTCGCGACGCTCACCGCGATGAAGGCAACGGTCGGTTTCCGGCGCGTGCTGATTCAGGATCATATGGGCGAGATCACGGTTTCCGGGCTCGGGCTGCGTTCCTCCTCGGACGTGCTTTATGCGTTTCTGAGAGTTCTCTCAGATGCCGGCATCCCGGTCCAGCTCGTGGAGACATCGGAGCTGTCTCTCTCAGCAGTTATCCCGGCCGATCGGCTTGAGGACGCGGTGAGCAAGGTTGAAGCGGCATTCGGGCTCGGGAAGGCGCACGCACAATTGTCTGCGGCATACGGGCAGGTTGCCCAGACAGGAGAGACACGTGGGCTCAAGCACCCCTGAACCGACAACACGGCGCCAGCCGACGATCCACGGTCAACAGTCCGCGATTGACCGGTGGAGGACAGGCTCCAAACGACGCCCGGTCCTGCCACCCCTTCCACCAAGTCCGGACGGACAAGCCGGGCATGCGCGGTTGGATACTCTCTTCGAAGCCCGATGCGACCAGATCACCAGGACACTGGGCGAATCACACCTGGCAGTCGACGCCGGCGAGATGACCCTGACATACGGAGACCTCGACCGGGCCGCCAACAGGCTCGGGCGGTACCTACTCGCGCATGGAGTTGCCCCCGGGTCCCGAGTAGCGCTGATGTTCGACGCTCCATGGCGCACCTACGCGGCAATGCTTGCAATCCTCAAAGTCCACGCCACCTATGTTCCGCTCGACCCGGGTTTCCCTCCTGACCGGCTGAAGTACATCATCGATGACGCTGGTGTGACGATGACCCTGACGTTGTCCCACCTCGCTGAGTTGCTACCGCAGGACAGCCCGCTCGTTTGCCTGGACCTGGAAGACTCGCAGATCGAGGAACAAGAACCCTCGCGTCTGACCGGGAATCACTCGGTGGGCGACCTAGATGATCTGGCATACATCATCTATACGTCTGGATCAACGGGCCGTCCCAAAGGCGTCGAGATTCAACACGCGAGCATCTGCAACTTCGTGCAGGTCGCTTCCAACGTCTATGGCCTGCAGAATGATGATCGCGTCTACCAGGGGATGACTATCGCCTTCGATTTCTCCGTCGAGGAAATCTGGGTGCCGTGGATGGTGGGGGCCACACTGGTGCCCAAGCCGCAAGGGGCGAGCCTCCTAGGGGTCGACCTGGCGGCATTCATCCGTGAGAATTCCATCACCGCGGTGTGCTGTGTGCCAACTCTGCTGGCCACAATCGACGAGGATCTGCCCAATCTAAGGTTCCTGCTCGTTTCGGGCGAGGCCTGCCCACGTGACCTCATAGTGCGCTGGCACAAACCAGGCAGGCGCTTCCTCAACGTGTATGGACCCACGGAAGCCACGGTGACCGCCACCCTGGCTATTGCGGATCCGGACAGGCCCGTAACTCTTGGCAAACCCCTGCCTACCTATTCCGCTGTGATCCTTGAGCCCGAGAGTCCGCAGGAGGTCCCGCAAGGCCAGATCGGAGAGATTGCACTGGCAGGGATCGGACTTGCCCGTGGCTATGTCAACCGGGCAGATCTCACCGAGCGGGCCTTCATCCCGGACTTCCTCAGCCTGAGCGACAACCCGTCAGGACGCATCTATCGCACCGGTGATCTGGGCAGGATCAATGACGAGGGCCAGATCGAATATCTCGGTCGGATCGATACCCAGGTCAAGGTTCGGGGCTATCGCATCGAACTTTCTGAGATCGAATCGGTTCTGCTGCAGTTCCAGGGCATCGCGCAAGCGGTCGTCAGCACCTACGCACCCGAGCCGGGCTACGTGGAGCTCGCAGCCCACTACAGTCTGCGTCGTGACACACCGACGGTGGATGAAGCGGATCTGCGGGAGTTTCTGCGGGAGCGCCTTCCGGGGTATATGGTCCCGGCATACGTGGACCGGCTTGACGTAATCCCGATGCTGCCAAGCGGCAAAGCGGACCGGAAGAGCCTTCCGGTGCCTAAGGGAGAGCGCACCGTAACGGGAAAAAACAACTATGTGGCGCCTGCAACTGACATGGAGAAGGCCCTCGCCGAATCGCTCGCCGAGGTTCTTCATGTCGAGAAGGTGTCCGTTGATGACCATTTCTTCAACGACCTCGGTGCCAACTCCCTTCTGTTGGCACACTTCTGCGCGCGCCTGCGCCGCAATGCGTTGTTGCCCCCTGTGTCCATGCGCGAGATTTACCTGAACCCGACGATCACCGCTTTAGCCGACACGATGGGCGACGAGCCGGCGGAGTCTGCAGACGGTTCGCCCTACGATGACACCCCGGTGGCCACAGCGACCACCGCCCAGTACGTCATCTGCGGGATCGTGCAGGCGCTCTGTTTTGTGGGGGTCACCTTCGCAGCATCTTTCATCCTGCTCAGGGGGTACCTATATGCGTCCGCCGGTGAAACGCCTATTGATGTGCTGGTGCGCTCTACGGTCTACAGCATCGGGATTCTCATTGTCCTGTCTCTCCTGCCCATCGCCACGAAATGGCTCTTGGTGGGACGGTGGACCGTCCAGGAGATCCCCGTCTGGTCACTGCGCTACCTTCGGTTCTGGGTCGTCAAGACCCTGATCCGGGCCAACCCCATGGTGATGTTCATCGGCACACCCGTCTACGTCGTCTACCTGCGGGCACTAGGTGCGAAAGTCGGGCGGAACGTCGCAATCTTCGCCGGCTCCGTGCCGGCATGCCCCGATCTTCTGAGTATCGGTGAAGGAACAGTCATCAGGAAGGACTCGGCTTTCGCCTGCTACCGCGCTTACCGCGGGAAAATCCAAACTGGTCCGGTGACCATAGGGGCAAACGCCGTCGTTGGGGAAGCGTCAATCCTGGATATCGGGTCGTCCGTCGGAGACTCGGCGCAACTCGGGCACGCATCTTCCCTCCATGCTTCCCAGGCGATCCCGCCGGGCGAATCCTGGTGCGGTTCCCCGGCCCGCCCAGGCGGCAGCGACTTCCGGCTCGTGAACCCGGTGCGCTGCAGCACCAGGCGGCGGGTTACATACAGTATTTTCACGGTGATCAACCGTGTGCTGCTCATCGGTCCGATCGGGCTCGGCGCCATATCGTTGTTGCTGCCGGCATACCTGGACACCGGCCACCTGAACCACTCAAACTCGCTCTTCTATCTGGAAGCCCTCGGCATATCCTTCATCCTCTTCTTCGGGGCCGTCATCACCGGACTTGTCGTCGTGTCCACGCTTCCGCGCCTGCTCAACCTCGCACTGAAACCGGGCAAGGTGTATCCCCTGTACAGCTTGCCGTACGTTCTGCACGGCATGATCGCGGGATTGACGAATCTTCGCTTCTACATGGAGCTCACTGGAGACAGTTCCCTCATAGTGCATTACCTGCGGCTGATCGGGTACAAGCAACCCGACCTGGTTCAGACAGGCTCGAACTTCGGGGTTGCCCTCAAACACGAGAATCCCTTCACCGTCACCATCGGCAGCGGCACGATGGTCGCCGACGGACTCTCGATCATGAATGCGGACTTTTCGAGCAGCTCTTTCAGGGTCTCTCCGACGACGATCGCGGCACGCAGCTTCTTCGGCAACAACATCGTCTATCCCCCTGGCGCAAGTACCGGCGAAAACTGCCTGCTCGCGACAAAGGTCATGGTGCCTATCGACGGCCCGGAGAAACAAGGTATCGGATTGCTCGGCTCCCCGCCTTTCGAGATTCCCCGCTCGGTGCAGCGCGACAGCGAGTTCAAAAGGATCGAACCGGCGCAGTTCAAAACCCGGCTCGGCGCCAAGAACCGCCACAATGGCGTGACCATCGCGATCTTCCTGATGACCCGGTGGATCCTCACGTATGTAACGCTGCTGGTGGGCTCTTTCGCCGTCGCGTTACACAACATCTTCGACGTCCTGGTCGTAACAGCGGCCTTCATCGGGCTGCTCATATTCACCACTGTGTATTTTATTCTCATCGAGCGGGCATCACTGTTGTTCCGACGTCTGGAACCGCTGTTCTGCTCCATCTATGACCAGCGCTTTTGGCGTCATGAACGATTCTGGAAGCTCAGCGCCATCACCTATCTTGATCTGTTCAACGGGACACCGTTCAAGAACCTCATCTGGAAGCTCCTTGGCGTGCGCGTTGGTAAACGACTGTTCGACGACGGGTGCTCCATCCCCGAGAAGACAATCGTCTCGATTGGCGATGACTGCACCCTGAACACGCTGAGTACGCTCCAATGCCACTCAATGGAAGACGGCGCCTTCAAAGTCGAAGGCATCGATATCGGTGATGGGTGCACAATCGGGGTGAACGCCTTTGTCCATTACGGGGTGACACTGAAAGATTCTGCAGTACTTGAGGCGGACACCTTCCTGATGAAAGGCCAGACAGTTCCCGCGGGGACGGTGTACGGCGGGAATCCGGGGCACGAGCTACGCGTTCAGGCAGCGACCAACGCTTAAACAATGGGTTCCCCTCCTCGCTCAACGAGAAGGGGAACCCGTTACTGCAGTTCAGCGGATGAAAATCCGCGCGTGGCGGTGACGGTGGGATTTGAACCCACGTTGGCTTTTACACCAAACAACATTTCGAGTGTTGCACCTTCGGCCGCTCGGACACGTCACCAACGGTGCCACTTTACCGGCTGAGGTGCTCCACTCCCAAAATGAGCGGAACTACAGGCCTACGACGTCGTTCCTGCGCGGATCGGGGCGATCGCCCGAGACCATGCCCTTGGCGATTTTGATAGCGGCGACCACTCGGGGAGTGTCCAGAGACCAGTACTCGGCCGTGTCGCCGTCGACCTTGATGAGGGCAATTGACGGGTCATTCTTTCCGTCAAACCAGGGCTTCACGGATGCGCTCCACAGCTCATCGATCTTGGCACGGTCTTTTGTCAGCGTGGCCGTGCCGGCGATCGAGACATATCCCTTGCCGCTGCTGATGGACACGTTCACCTGAGGGTTGGCTCGGATCTCGTCCGCCTTCGGGGAGGGGTCGTCCGTGAAGAACCACAGGTCGCCGTCGAAGTCGGTGTCCTGCACCGCAAGCGGTCGGCTGACGAGCTGACCGTGAGCGTTTACCGTCGTCAGGATGGCGATGTCCGCATCCTTCACGATCTTGACCAGTTCCTTCATGCCGTCCTGCTGCGAGTTCATTGCTGCTCCTTCGTGATGAGTTGTGTGATGAGTTGGCGGCTGATTCGTTGAGGAGGAGTGATCTTTCGGTTTCGGCGGAGCGCTTCGATGGAGGCGTCCCAGCCTGCCCCACCCGCCGGTGACGGAGTTTGCCCCACGGGCAGGTGTGAACACCGTTCCCGGGTGCGGAGCTACGCGGCCACGGCGAAGGGCAACGAGGTTCATCACTGGGCCTACGCACAGGTCATACAACCGCGGAAGCAGGGCGTGCACGGGTATGAGGGTTCGCTGCACTGCTCCCACAATGGTGACTGCCCGCGGAGTTTTGACACTGCGAAGAATCGCCTGCGCCACCCGCTCGGGATGGACCACCGGCGGCAGGGGGTGGACGTGATGCCCGGTGTAGTTCGCGGCGTGCTGATAAACGGGCGTATCGATTGTGGCGGGGAGCACCAGGCAGACGTGGATGCCGCGGGCCTTGCGCAATTCCTGACGGAGTACGCGGACAAAGCCGTGCAGCCCAAACTTGCCCGCCACATATGCGGATACGTACGGAGAGGTGATTCTCGAATAGACGGATCCGATGAAGATCAGGGTTCCGGTGCCCTGTTGCCGCATCTGCGGGAGCGCCTGCCTGGCAGTGTTGGCAGCGCCTACAAGGTTGGTGTCGATGACGTTCCTGAACACCTCCGACGGAGTGGCCTCGAAAGTTCCATAGGCGAACACCGAGGCGTTCACCACGCAGACATCGATTCGGCCGAATTCATCAACGGCGGCCTGCATCAGCGCCGCCACCTGTGCTTCGTCACCGACGTCCGTTGGGAGGCAGATCACGCGGGCCCCGCGCTCACGGCACTCGTTCCCTACTTCCTGCAGGTTGTCGTTCCCGCGCGCAGCGAGAACCAGGTGGGCGCCCTCTTTCGCGAAACCCCGCGCAGTGGCCCGGCCAATCCCGCTGCTGGCGCCGGTGATGACGACGACGGCGCCACTGAGGTCAGCGGACACGGTCGAAAACGCGCAGAAGGCTGTCGGTCACCACGCCTTGCGCAACATGGGACACGAGGCCCCGCGCGTGTGCCTGCCAAGGGTATTTGTTTGGCCCCGATGCCAGCCCGAGACTCGGCGCCAGAATTTCATCCATTAGCACGAACAGGCCCAATCCGTAGAGGGACCCATTGCCCGCACGCAGCGCCGGGACCCCATGGCGGGCTACACAGTAGAGCGCGGCGGGAAGCACTCCGAGAGCGTAGTGCACCAGCATGCCTGGAGCGCTGGGCTGCTGGGTGGGCAGGTTGGCGCCGGTGAGCTGAGCGATTTTCCTCACCGCTGCATGTGCCACGTCCCTGTTGCCGATCCGTGCGAGGTGCTCGCGTTTGAGCGCCGTCGAATTCTCACGGTTGTACATGAACCAGCCGAGCTTATCCATCACCCATACGCCGGCAGCCCCAGCCACCGCTCCGCGCATCATTTCACCGGACGTGTTTTTCTGTCGCTTCACTTCGAGCCTCCGCGGGTTGATAAGCAGGCTTATCACTCCAGTATGTTGGCCACGAGGATGGAAGGGAAGCTTCCAGGATGGCAGCCGCTACCGCCGTCAGCGTCTGCGAACAGTGAAGAACTCCTTCAACAGGGCAGCACACTCGTCCTCAAGGACGCCGGGGAACACCTCAGTCCAGTGGTTCAGGCGGCGTTCACGCAGAACGTCGAAGACCGACCCGGCTGCGCCGGCCTTCTCATCCCATGCCCCGAAGACAACCCGGGGGATCCGCGCGAGAACGCTGGCTCCCGCACACATCGAGCACGGCTCCAGAGTCACCACGAGCGTGCAGCCGTCCAGCCGCCATGCCCCGAGGACAGCGGCTGCCCGGCGAATCGCGAGTACCTCGGCGTGGGCGGTGGGATCACCGGTCGCCTCGCGTTCGTTCCAGCCGGTGGCCAGTACCGTGCCGTCCGGACCAACGACGACGGCGCCAATCGGCACATCCGCCGTCTCACCTGTGCGCCGGGCCGCCTGCAGCGCCAACTCCATCCACGCGGCGTGATCCCGCTGTGCGGGGGCAGAATGGGCGGGCATGTGCCAATGATACTTTTGAGCAATGCGCGTTCTGGTTGTCGACCATCCCCTGGTGTCCCACAAACTGACGGTCCTTAGGGACAAGAACACTTCGTCACCGGTTTTCCGGCTGCTTACGGAGGAGCTGGTGACCCTGCTCGCCTATGAGGCAACCCGGGATGTGCGTGTTGAACCGGTGCAGATCGAGACACCGGTGACTACCGCCGTCGGAACCGGTCTGGTCAAACCTACGCCGCTCGTGGTTCCGATTCTGCGCGCCGGACTGGGCATGCTCGAGGGGATGACGCGCCTGGTGCCCACCGCGGAAGTGGGCTTCCTTGGTATGGCCCGCAACGAGGAAACCCTCGAAGCTATCACCTACGCCGAGCGGCTGCCGGATGACCTGACCGGCCGTCAGGTGTTCGTTCTTGACCCGATGCTTGCCACGGGAGGCACCCTCCGTGAAGCAATCAAGTTCCTGTTCCGTCGCGGCGCAGCCGATGTAACCTGCATCTGCCTTCTTGCTGCGCCCGAGGGACTGGAGGCCCTCAAGCAGGAACTGGAGGGCGCCAACGTCACCATAGTTCTGGCATCGATTGACGAGAAGCTGAACGAGAACGCCTACATCGTCCCCGGCCTGGGGGATGCGGGGGACCGCCTGTACGGCGTCGTGGGCTAGGCCACCCCTGTCCACCATTCGGGCAACGGGGTGAGACCCTGCAATGCAACCGGTTCACTTCTTGGACCATTTGTTTCCTGCGTGAGGAAGTGAACCCGATTCGTCCACGAATGTGGGGTGTCGGCGCGCCGCCGTTGACGAATTGTCTACTTCAGCCGCGGTCCAGAATGCGGACGCTTTACCATTGTTACTTGTGCGTAGCGGATTGTTACGTGCAATAATTCGGATTGTGAACACCAACTCAGCAGCATCTGCAGCCGCAGCATATTCCTCGGGCATCATGTCCGCGCAGGGATCGCGCTGTTGTCGAATGTGCGCGTAACCGCTTACCCCACACTGTTACGCATTTTCTAGCCCAACGGCGGGCTCCACAGAAGCTCCATCTCGACCGGGCACACCCCTGCATTCGAGCCGTGATGACGGCGATTCACCATGAGGTTGTTTAGACATGACCCTTTCTTCCGGATACGTCCACATTTCCCTCCGCAACGCCCAGAACCGGGCCAGCGCTCAACGGCAGGCCTACGGTCAGCGCCCAGGTCTTCCGGCCTACAGTCAGCCGGCTGCTGCCGCATATGCTCCGGCTTACGGACAGCTGCAGCCCGTACCATCATCTGCTGACAATGCGCAGCCCATCACCGCACCTCTCCCGGTGGTCGCTCCCAACGGGATTCCCGGACCGCAGCCGGTTACCGGTGACACAACCGCACGCGGATTCGTGCTCTACGTTGCGCTGGATGAGGATACCGCCGCTGAGCATGACACCACGCTGAGCAAGCTTGCGCAGGACGTGAGGGCATATGTCCGCACCCTTGTCCCCGGCGCACAGAGCCACGCCGCTGTCGCCCTCGCTCCGGCAGACGCTGTCGGCACTGATATCGACGTTGTCCGGCAGGCGCTGGGAGACCCGACGGTGAATCGCCGTCCACGCACCGACCAGCAGCCCACGCCGCCGCCGGCCCCACGCCCCACCGGCGTACTGATCGACCTTTCGCGGCGCGAAGTGCACCTGGACGGGGACATCCTGAACCTGACGTTCAAGGAATTCGAACTCCTCAACTACCTGGTCGAGAATGCGTCGCGGACTGTTGGGCGCGAGGAACTCCTCTGCGGACTGTGGCGCAATGCCGACGAGGTACCGAATGAGCGCACCATCGATGTGCATATCCGCCGCCTGCGCTCGAAGCTCGGTCGGCTGGCCAACACCGTACGCACAGTTCGGGGACAGGGTTACCGCTTCTACGAGCACCCCGAGGTTGTTGTCTGGGCCGCTCCGGAGTACTCGATCTAATCTGCCGCTTCGCACGAAGTAGGGTGAGGGGATGTCCTCGCACCATCTGAAGCGCCTGATGCTCATGCGCCATGCCAAGTCTGACTGGCATGGCGATGTGGCCGACCATGAGCGTCCCCTGAGTGCCCGCGGGCATCGGGATGCGCCCCTGATCGGGCGCTGGATGGTGGATAACGACGCCCTTCCTGACCTCATCATCACGTCAACGGCACTGCGCGCGCGCCAGACCTGCATCTGGATATGCCAGGAACTGGGGGAGAAGGCACCGACACCCAGGCTCGAGCCGAAACTCTATGCGGCGAGCGCTACCGAAATGCTGGCCGTCATCAACCACGTACCGGAAACGGCGACAAGCGTCCTGGTTATTGCGCACCTGCCCGGCATCCAGAACCTCGCCATGCGGCTCGCGTCAGTCGACTCGGACGAGGACTCCGTCGTCGACCTTGCCACCCACTACCCGACGGCGGGACTCACCGTCCTTGACCATGCCGGCCACTGGGCGGAGCTGGACGGTCGTGATGCCGACGTGACCGATTTCGTAGTCCGCCGCGCCTAAAGCCCGTACTTCTCCAGCAGGCGCAGCCACACCTCACTGATCGTTGGATAGGCGGGCACCGCGTGCCAGAGGCGGTCCAGCGGCACCTCCCCGGTGATTGCGATGGTCGCAGCATGCAGCAGCTCGGCGACGTCGGATCCGGCGAAGGTCATGCCCACCAGTACGTTCCGGTCCTCGTCGACGACCATCTGCGCCCAGCCCTCATACCCGTCGGCGTGGAGCGAGGATCCGGCGACCGCAAGATCCAGCGACGTCTCGCTGACGTTCAGCCCGTCCGTCCTCGCAGCCTCAAGGGTTCTGCCGACCATGGCTATTTCCGGATCGGTGAAGACGACCTGGGGAACTGCGTAGGCGTCCGCGGTTGCTGCGAAGGGGCTCCATGGTTCCGGCTCTCGCTTCAGTGAGCCGTTGGCCCGCGCGACGATGGCGTCGCCGGTCATCCGCGCCTCGTACTTCCCCTGATGCGTGAGGAGAACCTTCCCGGCGGCATCGCCGACAGCGTAAAGCCACGGATGGCTCCTGACCTGCCCGGAATCGTCCGTATCGATCCCCTTGGGCTCCAGCCCGATTTGCTCGATGCCCAGATCTGCCAGTGCCGGATGGCGGCCCGTGGAAACCAGCAGCTTCTCCGACTTCACAACGGCACCGCCCGCCAGGCTCACCCGGAACCGGGCAGCATCGTAGGCAACGGAGTCAGTGCCGGTGTGCAGATGGAGGGTGACGCCGTCGCGCTCCAGTCCCTGCTGCACCAGGCGTGTTGCAGGTTCCGGATAATTACCGAGCAGCCCGCTCCGCGCCACCAGGGTGACCGTTGAACCGAGCCGGGCGTACGCCTGCGCCAGCTCGGTTCCCGCGACGCCGCCTCCCAATACGGTGAGGCTCTCCGGAATCTCCTTGGCGGACGTGGCTTCACGTGTGCCCCAGTAGTTCAGGCCGTTAAGCCCGTCGATGGGTGGGATGAACTGGGTGGATCCGGTCGCGAGCACGACGGCGTGGCGGGCAACCAGGGTGGTGGCGCCGTCGTCGGTGGTTACCTCGACCTGACGCTCGCCGGTCAGGCGCGCACGTCCGCGGATCAGCATGATGCCGGTGTTGTTGATCCAGTCGGCCTGCGATGAATCGTCCCAGTGGGACGTGAACTCGTTGCGTCGGGAGAGCACTTGTTGTGCGTCGAGCGTGCCGGTGACGGCCTCGCGTGAACCGGCCACAGCACGTGCAGCCTGCAGGGCGGATCCGGGCCGCAGCAGTGCCTTGGACGGCATGCACGCCCAGTAGGAACACTCTCCGCCCACAAGTTCGGCCTCCACGAGCACGGCGGAGAGCCCACCCCGGACTATGCGGGCGGCAGCGTTTTCGCCGACCGCGCCTGCTCCAATAACGACGACGTCGGTGGTTCGCTCAGCGCTCATGGTCCTGAGCTTTCCACCCGACCCGCGGCTGGGCAAGCAGTTGGCTTGAGTCTGTTCAGGAAGGTTAACGCAGAACCGCCCCGGTTGCCCGGGGCGGTTGGTCTGGTGCGCGCGAAGGGATTCGAACCCCCAACCTTCTGATCCGTAGTCAGATGCTCTATCCGTTGAGCTACGCACGCAATTCAAAAGCCGATTTTAGTGACTTCTTCATGGCCGTTTGGCCGTAGATAACTTTACAGCCATTCTGAACCTAATGCTAATTGGCGTTGATGGGCGTTTTCTACCCGCAGGTAGTATAGACCGGTCTATGTGACCTTCGTCACACCAGGTGTTACGGTGCTCCATCAAATTCCGCAGAAACTCGCGGATCACCACGAATCCGGGCGGAAGTAAAAGCGAGCGGTCGCGGAAGTTGCCCGGGACCCCACCCCTAGCATCAATACACACCATCCACCCAACGAAGGGAAGAGAAATGGGCGATTTTGCGCGACAGCCGCTGCTCGCGGACCGAGCGACTGACCGGGATGCAGCAACATCCGCACCGACAACCCACCAGGGACTGCTGGCCTGGGTTGAGGAAACTGCCGCGCTGACCCAGCCGGATCGGGTGTATTGGGTCAACGGATCCGAAGAGGAGAACAACCAACTCACCGACGAGCTGGTCTCCGCAGGTACGTTCACACGCCTCAACCCTGAGATCTTCCCCAATTCTTTTGCGGCGTTCTCCGACCCGGCCGATGTTGCCCGCGTCGAAGAGCAGACGTTCATCTGCTCCCGTGACGAGCGTGCCGCAGGGTTCACCAACAACTGGATGGACCCGGACGCGATGAAGGAGAAGCTTCGCGGCCTGTTCGCCGGTTCCATGCGCGGCCGGACCATGTACGTGATCCCGTTCGTCATGGGCCACCTTGACGCCTCGAGCCCTAAATTCGGCGTGGAGATCACTGACAGCGCGTACGTCGTCACGTCCATGCGCATCATGGCAACCATCGGCACAAGGGTCCTCGACCGGTTGACGGAGCTCGACGCCGAATTCGTTCCAGCCTTGCATTCCCTCGGTGCGCCGCTCGAACCCGGGCAGCAGGACGTCCCGTGGCCGTGCAACGACGAGAAGTGGATCGTGCACTTCCCTGAGGAACGCTCCATCTGGTCCTTCGGCTCCGGATACGGCGGAAACGCGCTGCTCGGCAAGAAATGCTACGCGCTGCGCATCGCCTCCGTGATGGCCCGCGACGAGGGCTGGCTGGCGGAGCACATGCTCATCCTGAAGCTCACCTCGCCGCAGAACAAGACCTACTACGTCTCCGCAGCTTTCCCTTCCGCTTGCGGCAAGACGAACCTAGCCCTCCTTGACCCGACCATTGAGGGGTGGAAAGTCGAAACACTCGGCGACGACATCACCTGGATGCGCTTCGGTGAAGAAGGCGAACTCCGCGCGATCAATCCCGAAGCAGGTCTGTTCGGCGTAGCGCCCGGCACCGGTTGGGGAACCAACCCCAATGCCATGCGCGCTATCGCCAAGGGGAACTCAATCTTCACCAATGTGGCACTGACCGACGACGGCGGTGTCTGGTGGGAGGGCATGACCGAGGAAGTGCCTGCGCACCTGACGGACTGGAAGGGTGAGGAGTGGACGCCTTCCTCGGGCGCAACTGCCGCGCACCCCAACGCCCGGTTCTGCACGCCGATTGACCAGATTGACATGCTCGCCGAGGAGTTCAATGATCCGGAGGGTGTTGAGCTGTCGGCCATCCTGTTCGGCGGCCGGCGCAAGACCACGGTCCCGCTGGTCACCGAGTCGCGAGACTGGACCAACGGAATCTTCATGGGCTCCACACTGTCGTCGGAGACTACGGCCGCCGCTGCCGGCGCGGTCGGCAGGGTCCGCCGCGACCCGATGGCTATGCTTCCCTTTATCGGGTACGACGCCGGTGATTACCTGAGCCACTGGCTGAAGGTCAGCGGGAAGGCGAACCAGGCCCGATTGCCGAAGATCTTCCTGGTGAACTGGTTCCGCCGCACGGCGGACGGCGGTTTCGCGTGGCCGGGCTTCGGCGACAACTCCCGCGTACTCAAGTGGATCATTGAGCGGCTCGAAGGCGAAGCCGATGCAGTCGAAACGCCGATCGGGTACGTGCCCGCGCCGGATTCCCTCGACCTGACCGGTCTGGACCTCAGGCCTGCTGACGTCGAGCAGGCGGTTCGCGTCGACAGGGAGGAATGGGCAGCGGAACTCGAAGGAATCGAGCAGTGGTACCAGCAGTTCGGCGATTCGCTGCCGGACGAGCTTTCCAGTGAGCTGCAGCGGCTCAAGGCGCGATTCGCCGTTTAGCGGACGCGTGCTGAGTGACTTGTGTGGCCGGTTCTGCGATGAACGCGGAGCCGGCCACACTGCATTCTCCGGACCGGCTGCTACTGGCGGATCTGCTCGAGTACAGCGGCAGTGAGGGTTTCGAGGGTCTGGGGGTCTTCGGCTTCGGCGTTCAGCCTCAGGAACGGTTCGGTGTTGGATGCACGGAGGTTGAACCACCAGGAGCCGTCCTCGGCAGTGAACGTGAGACCGTCCAATTCATCCACCGTGACGCCGTCGTTTTCGAATTCCTGCCGCACCCGCGCGGTGGCGGAACCGACGTCATCGAGCCGGCTATTGATCTCACCGGACGCGAAGTAGGGCTCGTATTCCCGGCCGAGTTCTGACAGCGGCTGATCCTGCTCGCCGAGCGCGGCGAGTACATGCATTGCCGCCAGCATTCCAGTGTCAGCATTCCAGAATTCACGGAAGTAGTAGTGGGCCGAGTGCTCTCCGCCGAAGACTGCGCCTTCCTCTGCCATGACGGCCTTGATGAATGAGTGGCCAACCCGGGTGCGCACCGGCTGCGCGCCCTCGGCCCGGACGAGTTCAGGCACGGCGCGCGAGGTGATGAGGTTGTGGATGATGACCGGTTTCCGCTCCCCGGCCGCCTGCGCCCGGCGGATCTCCCGCCTCGCGACCATGCCGGTGATGGCGCTGGGCGATACCGGGTTGCCCTGCTCGTCGATGACGAAGCACCGGTCGGCGTCGCCGTCGAACGCCAGGCCTATGTCCGCCCCGTTGCTGACTACAGCCCGCTGCAGGTCGCGCAGGTTCTCCGGCTCGAGCGGGTTCGCGGGGTGGTTGGGGAAGGTGCCATCAAGCTCGAAGTAGAGCGGAACGATGTCCAGCGGAAGCGCGTCCAGGTACTCGGCGCCCAGTACTGCGGGAGTGGTGAGCCCGGCCATGCCGTTGCCTGCATCCACGACCACCTTCAACGGACGGCTCCCAGAGAGGTCCACGAGTGAACGCAGGTACTCGGCGTAGTCCTTCAGGACGTCCCGCGAGGACGTGGAGCCTCGCCGGTCGGCCACGGGAATGGTGCCTTCCGCCAGATACCGTTCGGCCAGTTCCTGCACTTCGGCGAGGCCCGTCTCCGAAGACACCGGAACCGCGCCGGGACGGGACATCTTCATGCCGTTGTACTGAGCAGGATTGTGGCTGGCGGTGAAGGTGACGCCCGCTGCGTTATAGGTTCCGCTGGCGTAGTAGAGCTCGTCGGTAGAAATCAGGCCAAGGAACACGACATCCGCACCGCGGGTGGTCGCTCCCTCAGCGAACGCCTCGGAGAACTCGGGGGAGGAGGGGCGCATGTCTCCACCCACCAGAACCGTTTTCCCGGAGAGCTGCAGCACATCGACGAAAGCCGCGCCGACCGCCCGGACGGACTCCACGGTGATGGTCTCACCAACGATCCCTCGTACGTCGTAGGCCTTGAACGATGCGGAAAGGTCGATGGTTGTGTTCACGCTGGAAAGTCTAACTGCTCAGGCCGGTCCTTCCATGGGCGGGGGAGTAATGGATGACGGCGGATCTCCACACTGCGCAAACGGGCGGCGAATGCGTCAGGAGCAACTGCCATACTGGGGCGCATGGCTGAAACAACCACCCTCCACCAGCAGGCACTTTCGATTCTTGAAACGCTCGTGGGGCGTAAGGACGCCGCCTTCCACGAGGGACAGTTCGAGGCTATCGAGGCGCTGGTCAACGGCGGCCGCCGCGCCCTGGTGGTCCAGCGCACAGGGTGGGGAAAGTCAGCGGTGTACTTCGTTGCGAGCCTTCTGCTGCGTGCTGCAGGCGCTGGGCCAACCCTCATCGTGTCCCCGTTGCTCGCCCTCATGCGGGACCAGGTTGCGGCGGCTGAACGGGCGGGCGTGCGAGCCGCGGCTATCAATTCGGCGAACCAGACGGAGTGGCAGGAGATCACTGCCCTGCTTGACGCCGACCAGCTCGATGTTCTGCTTGTATCCCCCGAACGGCTCAACAACCCGGCCTTCCGGGAGAATCAGCTGCCCGAACTTGTCCGACGCACAGGGCTGCTGGTGATCGACGAGGCCCACTGCATCTCTGACTGGGGCCACGATTTCCGGCCCGATTACCGCCGCCTCCGCGATCTCATTACTACGTTGCCGCAGGGCGTCCCTGTGCTCGCGACAACGGCTACCGCGAACTCGCGGGTGGTGAAGGACGTTGAGGATCAACTCGGCACAGACGGCACTGCCGTCTATACGCTGCGCGGCGAGCTTGCCCGCAAGTCGCTGCGGCTCGGTGTGCTCCGCCTTCCCAGCCCACGTTCCAGGCTCGCATGGTTGCTGACTCACCTCGGAGATCTTCCCGGGAGCGGAATCATCTATACCCTCACAGTCTCCGCGGCGGAAGACACGGCACGCCTTCTGCGTGAAAGCGGGCACGCGGTGCTGGCCTATACAGGGCGTACCGACCCGGCAGACCGGGAATCGGCAGAGAAGGCCCTGAAGAACAACGAGGTCAAGGCACTGGTCGCCACCAGCGCGCTCGGTATGGGCTTCGACAAGCCGGACCTCGGCTTCGTGGTTCACCTCGGCGCGCCATCTTCCCCGGTTGCCTACTACCAGCAGGTGGGAAGGGCCGGCCGTGGGACCCCTAATGCTGATGTGCTTCTGCTTCCCGGGAACGAGGACCGGGAGATCTGGGAATACTTCGCCACGTCGTCGATGCCCGCTGAAGACAAAGCCCAGCGCATCCTCGAAGAGCTGGCCGGTGGCGCGGTTCTTTCCACACCGGCATTGGAAACCCGGGTGGACGTGAGGCGCTCGCCGCTCGAACTCCTTCTGAAGGTGCTTGATGTGGACGGCGCCGTGCAAAAGGTCACAGGAGGCTGGCAGGCCACCGGAAAACCCTGGACCTATGATCGCGAGCGCTACGCGCGGATATCCAAGGCCCGTGTACAGGAACAGAACTCAATGCTCGATTACGAGAACACCGGCGGCTGCCGCATGGAGTTCCTCGCCGCAGCACTGGATGATCCTGCTGCGGCGCCGTGCGGCAGATGCGACAACTGCGCAGGGCCGTGGTACTCGGATGAGGTGTCCCACGACGCGTCCGAAAGCGCCGGCAGCGCACTCGGGCGGGTCGGCGTTCTCGTTGAACCCAGAGGGCAGTGGCCTTCCGGGATGGACAAGCTCAGCGTCCCGGTCAAGGGGCGCATCGCTGGAGACCGGCAGGTTTCCGCCGGGCGCGCGCTCGCACGTATGACGGACCTCGGCTGGGGAAACCGGGTGCGTGAACTCCTCGCGGACTCATCCCAGGACGCACCCCTGGATCCGGCTACCCTGCAGGCCTGTGTTCGTGTGTTGTCCGAGTGGCAATGGGACGCCCGGCCGGTCGGGGTCGTCGGCATGCCATCACGACGGCGGCCCCTTCTCATCCGTTCGCTCGCCGAGGGACTGGCTGGTGTCGGCCGCATTCCGTACCTCGGGACCCTGCAGTTGCCCCAGGGGTGGCCGAGCGGGAGCTCCGGCGGCAACAGTGCGTTCCGTCTTGCCTCGGTGTGGGACAGGTTCGCGGTGCCTGAAGAAGGCCGTGCCTGGTTCGGGGCAAACCCGGGGCCGGTACTGCTCGTCGATGACTTCGCAGACAGCCGCTGGAGCCTCACGGTAGCCGGACGGGCGCTCCGCCAGGCCGGTGCCAAGGAAGTACTTCCCTTTGTGCTGGCGCTGAAGGCCTGACGTGCAGGCCTGGTGGAGCCTGAACCGGCCGTAGACATCCGGCTGACGACAAAAGGAAAGGCGCCCCGGTAACCAAACCGGGGCGCCTTTTCACAACGCGGAGACGGGGGGATTTGAACCCCCGGTAGGCTTTAGGCCCACACTTCATTAGCAGTGAAGCCCATTCGGCCGCTCTGGCACGTCTCCAGCAGCTATTACTAGCCACCCAAGACTACCCAGAACCTCCGGGCAAGAGCAAAATAAGCCCGCCCTACAGCTGGCCGGTGAGTGCCTTCCACAGGAATTCGTAGGACATGGCGTGCATGCGCGCCGCCTGGCGGTTATCCGATGCACCGGCATGGCCACCTTCAAGCGCTTCGTGGAACCACACGTTGTCGACCCCAAGCGCCTTCATCCGCGCCGCCATCTTGCGTGCCTGGACGGGGCCGACACGGTCGTCACTGGTCGCGGTCCAGATCAGCGTCTTCGGATAGGCCACACCTTCCTGCAACCGGTGGTACGGCGAGAACGTCCGGACGTATTCCCACTGCTCCGGCTTGTCCGGATCACCGTACTCGGCGATCCACGAATACCCGGCGGAGAGCTTGGTGTACCGCTTCATATCCAGCAGCGGTACGCCGCACGAGATTGCCCCGAACAGATGAGGATACTGCGTCAGCATGTTGCCTACCAGCAGCCCGCCGTTGCTCCTGCCCGTGCAGCCAAGCAGCTCCGGGCGCGTAATGTCGCGGTCCACCAGATCCTGCGCTATGGCCGCGAAATCCTCGTACGCCCGATGCCGGTTGGCATGCAGCGCTGCCTGATGCCAGGCAGGTCCGTATTCGCCACCACCCCGGATATTGGCGAGCACATACACTCCGGGGCGGCCATCAGCGGTCCGGCGCTCCAGCCAGCCCCTGCCGGTGACCCCGCTGTACACCGGCGTCATTGCGTGCTCGAATCCGCCGTACCCGGAGAGCAGGGTCGGGTTGCCGCCGTCGAGCACCAGCTCTTTCGACGCCACCTGGAAGTAGGGCACCCGGGTGCCGTCACTGGAGACCGCAAAGTGCTGTTCGACGGTGAAGGACGACTCGTCAAAGTACGACGGCGACGCCTTCACTTCCTCATGCACCCCACCAATGGTGCCCCGCACCACCGTGGTCGGTGTGAGGAAGCCGGTCGCGATGAGCCAGTAGTCGTTGCCAGCGTCATCGTCCTCGTCATCCACCGCGTAAGCATCCACTGAGTGCAGGGGCGGGCAGGCGTCCAGCAGCTCAGCCGACCAGGAGTCGGCCGGGTTGAGCACGCGGATCTCCGAGGAGACGTCCTTGAGAAGGTTGAGCAGAAGGTAATCGCGCGTCCAGCTCCAGGACTGCAGGGCGGTGTGCGCATCCGGCTCGAACAGTGGAGTCAGCGCGCGGTTTCCGGCGAGGAAATCCTCCAACAGCGCAGCCTGGAGCGAACCGCCGCGGTAGGTCACGCCATCGAGTTCGAAATCGGTTCGGGGACGGAGCAACAGCCATTCCCTGTGCAGCGACACGTTGACGTCGTCGGGGACGTCGATGCGCACCCACTCGTTCTCGCGGCGCAGATAGGTTCGGCTGGAGTAGAAGTCGACAATGTGCGAAGCGACGTCGCGTTCGAAACCCGGCGTCTGGTCATGCATGACGGCAGCCATCATCGAGTTTTCGGGAATCTCGAAGTACAGCTGCGCAACTTCCAGCGGCTCACCGCGGCGCAGGGTCCGCACCGTCCGCGGATAGGAGCTCGTGGTCATGGACCCCGGCCCGAAGTCGGTGCCGACATGCAGTGCATCCGGCCCGGCCCAACTGATTCTGCTCTTCGCCACCGGGATGTCGAAGCCGCCCTCCGCAAAGGAGCGGTCAACGACGTCGTACTCGCGGTAGCGCTGTGCGTCGCCGCCATCGGGGGAGAGGGCGATCAGCGCACGCCGATATGGCTCGCCGGCAGGTGGGCGAAGGAGGAGCGCGCCGCCCCATACCCACTCCTGGCCCTCCGCTGCCGCCAGGGCATCGACGTCGAGAAGGACGTCCCACTCCGGGGCATCGGTCAGGTAGCTGTCCCAGGTGGTCCGCCGCCACAGCCCTTTGGGGTGATCCTTGTCGCGCCAGAAGTTGTAGTAGTGCTCGCCGCGCTTGCCCACCATGGGAATGCGATCCGTGGAGTCGAGCACCTCAAGCAGACGCTGTTCCCCGGCCAGGAACGCCTCGTTGACGAGGACCCCCTCAGTGACCGCGTTCTGGTCGCGCACCCACTCCAGGGGTTTGTCCCCGTGTATGTCCTCAAGCCAAAGGAACTCGTCGTCGATTATCGGGTCATGCCGCTGTGTGGTGGACGTCATACCGTTATCTTAGGCAACCTGCCGGCCGGGCGTCTTTCTTGCCCCCTACACAAGGGTCTGCCCATCGAAGGGACAAACTGATTAGATGAGGCTATGCATCTTGCGGATACCCACGACCTGATCCGTGTGCAGGGCGCCCGGGAAAACAACCTGAAGGACATCAGCGTCGAGATTCCAAAGCGGCGCTTGACTGTGTTCACCGGGGTTTCAGGTTCGGGCAAAAGTTCCCTCGTCTTCGCCACAATCGCAGCGGAATCCCAGCGGATGATCAATGAAACGTACAGTGCCTTCGTACAGGGGTTCATGCCGACGCTCGCGCGGCCCGACGTCGACCTGCTTGAAGGGATCACCACGGCGATCATCGTTGACCAGGAGCGAATGGGCGCCAACCCGCGCTCCACCGTTGGTACGGCCACCGATGCCAACGCGATGCTCCGCATCCTCTTCAGCCGGCTCGGATCGCCCTACGTCGGTCCACCCACCGCGTACTCCTTCAACGTCCCGACCCGCAAGGCCAGCGGCGTCATGTCCACTGACAAGGGCGGCCGCGTGGAGAAGAGCGTGGTCAGCGAGGCTGTCTATCTGGGGGGTATGTGTCCGAGGTGCGAGGGTATGGGCAACGTCAGCGACATCGACCGCTCCGCCCTGTACGACGAGACCAAATCACTCTCCGACGGCGCACTGACTGTGCCCGGATATTCGATGGACGGGTGGTACGGCAGGCTGTTCGAGGGCATGAGCCTGCCGATGGACAGACCCATCGCGAAGTTCACCAAGAAGCAGCTCGACACGATGCTCTATGCGGAGCCGACGAAGATCAAGGTCGAGGGCATAAACCTCACGTTCGAAGGCATCATCCCCAAGATCCAGAAGTCGATGCTGTCCAAGGACCCGGAAGCCATGCAACCGCATGTGCGGCGATTCGTGGAGCGCGCGGTGACCTTCCAGACCTGCCCGGACTGTAAGGGGACAAGGCTCACGAAGGAGTCGCTGTCCTCGAAGATCGCGGGAAAGAACATCGCCGAGGTCTGCGCCATGCAGATCAGCGACCTCGCGTACTGGCTGCGGGACCTCAAGGAGCCGTCGGTGGCTCCGCTGCTCAAGGGCCTGCAGCACCTCCTGGACTCCTTCGCGGAAATCGGTTTGGGTTACCTTTCACTTGACCGGCCCGCAGGTACGCTTTCCGGCGGTGAGGCGCAGCGAACCAAGATGATCCGGCATCTCGGCTCCTCTCTTACCGACGTGACGTATGTCTTCGACGAACCCAGCATCGGTCTCCATCCCCACGATATCGAGCGCATGAATAAACTGCTGCTGCAGTTGCGGGACAAGGGCAACACCGTGCTCGTCGTGGAACACAAACCTGAAACGATCACCATCGCCGACCACGTCATCGACCTCGGACCGGGAGCCGGCACCGGAGGCGGAACGGTCTGCTTCGAGGGAACCGTGGAAGGGCTGCGGAAGAGCGACACTATCACCGGCCGTCACCTCGACGACCGTGCGAAGCTCAAGGAGGCTGTACGTCCTTCCCGGAAGTCTCTGGAAGTGCGGGGAGCATCGATGCACAATCTCCAGAACGTCGACGTCGACATCCCGCTCGGGGTGCTGTGCGTCGTCACCGGTGTGGCCGGGTCCGGCAAGAGCTCACTTATCCACGGATCCGTTGCACAGCGCGACGGCGTTGTGGTCATCGACCAGGCTGCCATCCGCGGCTCACGGCGAAGCAACCCTGCCACCTATACCGGGCTGCTCGAGCCGATCCGCAAGGCCTTCGCCAAGGAAAACGGCGTCAAACCCGCCCTCTTCAGTTCCAACTCCGAGGGCGCTTGTCCCACCTGCAACGGTGCCGGTGTCATGTACACGGACCTTGGTGTCATGGCAACCATGGAATCCACCTGTGAGGACTGTGAAGGCAAGCGGTTCCAGGCCGCCGTGCTCGAGTACACGCTCAGCGGGAAGAACATCTCCGAGGTTCTCGCCATGCCGGTGTCCGAAGCGACGGCGTTCTTCGGTGACGGTGATGCGCGCACCCCGGCCGCCTACAAGATTCTGGAGCGTATGGCCGACGTAGGTCTGGGTTACCTCAGCCTCGGCCAGCCGCTCACCACACTGTCGGGAGGCGAGCGGCAACGCCTCAAGCTCGCCACGCAGATGGGGGAGAAGGGTGACATCTACGTCCTCGACGAGCCGACCACCGGCCTGCACCTCGCCGACGTGGAGCAGTTGCTCGGACTGCTGGACCGACTGGTGGACTCCGGTAAATCGGTTCTGGTTATTGAGCACCACCAGGCAGTGATGGCCCACGCTGACTGGATCATCGACCTCGGTCCGGGGGCCGGGCACGACGGCGGCAGTATCGTTTTCGAGGGAACGCCGGTAGAGCTCGTGGACGGGCACAAGCGTGACCGTCCCACCCTGACGGGTGAGCATCTGGCAGCTTATGTGGGCGGCAGCTGAGCGCGCTCCGCTGTGCGGACTTCGCTGAACGGGACCGCCCTGCGCGGCCGATAACCTAGATGGATGGAAGCGACGCGGACAGTACAGGTAGCCATCATCGGCGCTGGTCCGCGCGGCACTTCCGTCCTTGAACGCCTCGCTGCGAACTGGGCTGCCCGCCCCAAGGCACACCGGCCACGTACCACGGTGCACTTGATCGACCCCTATAACCCCGGTTCGGGGCACGTGTGGCGTACTGACCAGTCGCGGCATTTCCTCATGAACACCCCGGCGCTCTTTCCCACCGTGGTTCCCGTCGGAGAGGCTGCCGCGGAGCGCGCGCAGTCGCTTGTTCCCTGGTCCTTTGACGACTGGCGGCAGATGATGACCGCGGTACCGGATGACCGGCTCGGTGATGAGGACTGGAAAGAGCTTGAGTCGCTCAGCTCCGCGGACTTCGCCAGCCGGCCGCTGTACGGCCGCTACCTCGAATGGGTTTACGCGTCGCTCACCGAGCGCTTTGGTGACGGTTTTTCCGTCGTCGAGCACCGCGCCGAGGCACAGCACGTCGAGTCATTGTCAGAGGGCTTCCGGGTCGAGCTCGGCGACGGGGGCATGGTGATGAGTGACGCCGTCGTGCTTGCACTGGGCCATCTCCCCGCGCAACTGAATCCGGAGCAGGAAGCGCTGCGTGACGGCGCAGCCCGCTTCGGGCTGCAGTACTGGCCGCCGAATGTGCCGGCTGACGCTGACTGGAACCGGCTTCCGGCGCGCAAGCCCGTGTTGGTGCGCGGGCTTGGCCTGAACTTCTTCGACATCATCACCCACCTAACCGAAGGTCGGGGCGGGACGTTTGTTCCCAGCGGCGAACCGGCCGGCCGGGCGCTGACATACCGGCCTTCGGGGAGGGAGCCGCTGGTCATCGCGGGGTCCCGGCGGGGTACGCCGTACCGGGCGAAGGCCAAACTGGACAGTTACGTTCCGCGTAGCGTCCGCCTCCGCTACTGCACTCTGGAGCGGGCCTGCAGTTTCGCGGCGAACGGGATCCAGCCCGGTTTCGACCACGACCTCTGGCCGCTGCTGCACCGTGACGCCATCTGGGCCTACTACAGCACGCTCGCCAGCACATCGGGATTGGCGGATACCTTCCTTACATCGCTCCAGGACGTGCTCGAGGACTCAGACACTGCATGGCCCGGCCGGCTGGAGCAACTCCTCGACGCGGCGGTACCCGTCGCCGATCGGCTGGATCTCGAAGCGCTCGCCCGGCCGTTCGGACGGCACCGGTTTGCCTCAGCGGAGGAATACAACCGGGCCGTGCTGCACTATCTCGAAGAGGATGCCGCCGGGTCCGACCGCGGCGAAGATGATCCCCTCAAGATGGCTATCGGTGCCATGAACGCGGGACGTACAGTGATCAAACAGGTCGTCTCCGACGGTGGTATCACGCAGGCGTCATGGACCGCGGAACTACGGGGCTGGTTCGAGCCGCTCGTCGAGGGCCTTGCGAGTGGTCCGCCCGCCCTGCGGATTGAGCAGCTTGCCGCACTGGCACGCGCCGGCGTCGTGCGTTTCGCCGGTCCGGCGCCGCGGTACGAGCTGAACAAGGAGCTCGGAAGGTTCGCTGTGTCCTCCCCATGGGTGGTGGGAACCAAGTACGACGCCGGCGTGCTCGTCGAGGCGATGATGCCGGCCAACCGGGTGGATCAGAACCGTTCGGTCCTGCTCCGCCGGCTGCTCGAGGATGGGCTGGTGCGTGCGCGAACCACAATGTCCGAGGGTGGCGTGCCGGAGGTTTCCCCCGGCCTCGACGTTACCAAGCCGCCGTACCGGGCGGTGGGTGCGAACGGTTTGGCGCACGAAAATCTCTTCGTCCTGGGTTTGCAGCTCACCTCTGTCCAGTGGGGGACCGCGATCGCCGCCGAGGCGGGCGCCTCCCTTGACGCAGGAAGCCGGACCCTACGCGACGCTGACGACATCGCACGGGCGATCCTCTCCTGACGTTCCGCTGGTCACCCTGGCGACTTGGCCGGCGGGCTGGCCCGCAACCGGCGCACGAGAAAAGAAAAGCGCCCCTTCCGCTGATTGGGGAGGAGCGCTTTTCTCTGTTCGAGAGTTTTTACATAAGCCGCCGTTGCGTTCTAGCCGCGGCGAGCGTCCGCGAGGCACTTTCGGTACTCGGCCATTGCCTGCCCGAAGCTGTTCGGCTTCTCGGCATTGGATCCACGCTCGGGCTTGACCGGGGCGACGCACTCGGTTCCGGCGGCCGCTTCTACGGTGACTGGAACATTCACCGTAGTGCCGGATTCCTTCGCAACCAGGACGATCTTTCCCGCCCCCGGCGTTGCCTCGGGAACTGCAACGGTGACCTCAGCTGCGCCGTCGGTGACGGACATGGTGCCTAGTTCGGTGACGTTTCCGGCGCCGTCAATGAAACTCGCCGACAAGCTGGTGTTTGCCGGGCTGCCCAGCGAGGACAGGTTCAGGTTTGCAACACTGAAGGTGACGGAGTCGCCCGCCTTGACTGTGGTCGGTGCATCCTTCACGATCACTCCCCGACGGTCGAAGCTCGGCGACAGGGGGCTGTTCTGCCCGATGTAGCTGATCCAGGCGTCGCGGTCCACGAGCCCTGAGTCGCGGACGTCGGTGCCCTGCTGGAAGACAGTGAAGTTGTCACCGCCCTGAGCCAGGAAGCTGACCGTCCCGACCCGGTACTCCTTGGCAGGGTCCAGGGGCGCGCCGTCGATGGTGACCGACGTGATGCGGGAGCCCGCTGCGAGATCCGGGTTGTAGGTGTAGGAAACGTTGTCCGACAGCCCGAGGGCCAGGAAGGATCTGGAAGCACTTTCGGGCTGCCACTGCTGCTCCAGCATGGTCTTGAACTGCCCGCCGGTCAGTGTGACAGTCCAAAGATTGTTGACGAACGGCAGGACCGCGTTCGCTTCCGCGTAGGTGATGACGCCGTCCTCGCCGTAGTAGAGCTCGTTGCGGAGCCCACCCGGATTGATGACGCCGATGTCCGCTCCACCCCGCTCATCAGATGAAAGCGATGCACGCAGAGAATCGGCGACCAGGTTACCGAGCGTCGACTCGGAACTGCGGTCGTCTCGGGCGCCGTCGGCGAAAGCGGTGGTGATGTCGGCGGTCACGGAGCCAACCGGGCGGCTGCCGATAACCTTCGCTTCAGCGAGCGCGGCATCCACTATCGACTTCACTTCGGCGATCCGGGGGTACGTGGCTACCAGAGTTGCCGGATCGGTGGCCGTGCGCGCGATGTTCTGCGCGGTATACGACTCAACATCGCCCGTGGCGTTGTCCACGGTGAGCGTGATCTGACCGATGAACTCACCGTAGGAGCCGGTCTGGACGATCGGACGGGTTTCACCCTCAACGCCTGGTACCGGGGCATCCCACGCGTACTGCTTGTGCGTGTGACCCGTGTAGATGGCATCCACCAGCGGCGAGGTGCCGGTGACAATGTTCGCGAACGCTCCGCCGGCGGCGATTTCCTCTTCGATCGAGGAACCGCTGGCGCCGTCTCCGGCTCCTTCGTGGTATCCGGCGATGATGACGTCAGCGAGTTCCTGGTCCTCGATCCTCTGGGCAATACGGTTCACGGCCTCGACCGGATCACCGAAATCAAGATCCGAGATCCCACCCGGGCTCACCAGTGACGGTGTTTCCTGGGTGACGGCACCGATGACAGCGACATCGATCCCACCCACGTTGACGATCTCGTACTCCTGAAGGGCGGGAGTTGTGGTGCCTTTCTGATACACGTTGGCGCCAAGGTAGGGGAACTCTGCGGCGTCGGCTACACGGCCGATCAGATCAGCGAAACCACCGTCGAACTCGTGGTTGCCTACAGCCGAAGCCCTGAGGTCGAGCGCGTTGAGGACGTCGATCGTAGGCTGATCGTTCGCGACTGAGGAGGCGAAGAGCGAAGCTCCGATGTTGTCTCCGGCGGAGAGGAACAGGGAGTTCTCCTCGCCGTACTGGGCGCGCAGTTCCTCGATGGTTCCAGCGAACTTCACGGTGTTCGAATCGATTCGGCCGTGGAAGTCATTGATGCCCATGAGGTTGAGCTCAGTTGTGCTGTCAGCGGGCGCAAGATTCAAGCCGACAATCACGGGATCGTGATCACTCGCCCGGAACTGGTTGGGCTCGTAGAAGTTGGTTGCGTTGTAGTTGTAGCGGCTGTACTCCAGCGCGACGGACTCCACCGCGTTCATGTTCCACACGTCCACACCGGAGACCGTCGCGTCAGCTGCGGGAGAGGCAAGAATGTGGTCCAGGGACCCGACGAGTCCCGAGAAGACGTAGGAGTATCCGTCGGTCTTGGTGCCCTGGTTGATGTAGCCGGCGTCGTACAGGACCTGCATGGGATCCTCAGCCGAGTAGGAGTTGAAGTCACCGGCAAGGAAGACCTTGTCGGTTCCGGCGTCCGTCTTCAGCTGATCAGCGAAGGCCACGAGAGCCGTTGCCTGCTCAACACGATCAGCGTTGGATGCACCCTGACCGTCACCCTGATCGGCGTTCTCCCCGGAGCCCGACCCCTTGGACTTGAAGTGGTTCGCGATCACGAGGAACTTGGTGGAATCCTCGCCGGCGACGACGTTGAAGGACTGGGCCAGCGGCTTGCGGGCGTTCGAGAACGCCACATTGTCATCGAGAATGATCGACTCGCCTACCGGCTCGACGACTGCCTTCTTATAGATGAAGGCGGTGCGTATGACGTCCTCATTCTCGATAGCGGGCAGCTGGGCCGGTGAACGAACGTAGTCCCAGACGCCCGGAGTAGCCTCATTCAATGCGGCGGTTAGCGTGGCGAGGGCACCGTCCCGGTCTTTGCCGAATTTCGCCGAGTTCTCAATTTCTTCGAGGGACACGACGTCGGCTCCGAGGCTGTTGATTGCCGCAACAATCTTCGCTTCCTGGCGCTCAAGGTTTTCCGCGTTTGCTGCACCGCGGGCATCACACCCGCCGCGGACCGTGATGGGGTTGCCGGCGCGGTCCTCGTAATAGGTGCACCCGTTGAGCTGGTCACCGGTGGTGGTGAAGTAGTTCAGCACGTTGAAGGATGCGATCTTGACGTTGCCGCCCACGTTCTCCGGCGCGTCCGGACGCGCTCCCTCAAACGCGACGGGCTGTACTTCCGCCGCGTTTGAGGCGGTGAGGGCGGTCAGCGGCTGGAACTTCCAGGAGCTGTTGCGGAAATCCAGTACGACCGGCGCCGTGAAGGTTGCCGACGAATTGACCCGCACCGGTTGCTCCGGTGTGAGGTAGGGCAGCGGCTGATCCATGGCGCCGCGGAGGAAATTGGTGGTGGCGCCGTCGTCGAGCTTGACGCGGCGTGCGGCGTTGTCAGCAGCAACGGCAGCGTTCTCGGCGGTTCCCGGCGGTGCAACTTCCGTCGGCTGGACAAGGGGAGTTTCTCCTGCGGCGAGAGTGACCTCACCGTACTGGTTTAGCGCATAGTTGTCGGTGACGGTGAAGCCGGTGGCCGGTTGGACAAGCATTCCCTCCAGCGCTTCCCGCCCGGCGTCATCGGCCGGGTAGGCGACAGAGGCTGCCTTGACCGCTTCGGCGGTCTCGGCCGGCTTGGTCATTCCGCCGGCGAGCACCGTGATCTGCGAGAGACTGAAGAACTCGCCTGCTGTGCCCGTTACCTCAACGAAGTCGCCGACAGCGACGTCAGCAACCGTCGCAGGGGAGTAGATGAAGATACCGTCCGATGCTGCATGATCGGGCCCGAGGTCTCCGCCGGTTCCCGCAGTCTGGATGTAGTAGCCGTCGAATCCGCCGGAAGGGTAGGCGGCGGTCACAACGCCGCGGGTGGTCATAACCTGGCCCGCGTAGGGGGTTGTGTCACCGGTTCCCTGAATCTGGTCGATCGGAATGACCTGACCGGGAGCCGGCGGTTCAGGTTCGGGCTGTGGCTCGGGTTCGCTTCCGGCCGTCTCACCAGCGGTGTTGGTGGGCGTTACGGCGTCGAGAGCGGTGAAGTCCACTTGATTGTTGTCGGTGTCCACGCCATTCGCGCGGTTCATTGAAAGGGTCGCCGTACCGGCTGGACCTTCCTCACGCGCTGCCTCGTAAGAGTTGGATGTGCCATAGCCCAGCAGGTCTATGACGCCCGGCGCTCCCACAACGGAGCCCATCGCCAGCTCATTGAGCGCGGTGGCCTGGTTGGACAGCACGATCGTTCCGCTGGAACCACTCGGGTTGAGTGCACCGCTGGATACGTCCGGCGTCGGCAGCGCTACGCCGTTGCTGCTGTTGCTGCCGCCCTGCACAAGGAAGTGCCCGTTCGCCGGGATGGTCCCCTTCAACGGCGCGACACCGGTCGGTGCTGCAGCCCCCGACGCTGAGCGATACTGCAGCGACCAGCCATCGAGGCTCACTGGCGCGACAGTGGTGTTGATCAGCTCAACGAACTTGTGGGTGAACGGTGCGTTGGCACTGCCCCCGTTGACGTATGCCTCATTGATAACGACGCCGGCACCGGCTTGCGCGTCGACGATTTTCTCTGCGCTGGCTGGCGAAAACGCCATCGGCGAGGCAAGCAGCCCCACCGAAAGCGCTGAACACAGCGCGCCCCTCCACGAATTTTTCATTCGTTCTGTTTCTCCTTGGCTTTGGCCGGGTTACGGCCGCGAGTGATGCCCGCTTTCGGCGCTGAGCTTCGGCGGAGCTGGCCACGAAAGTGACTATAGGAACTGCCGCTGACATTCCGGCCGCGGCAAGCCAATCACGCCGCAGTGAACGCGCGGTTACCTCGCGGGGAACATATCTCACCGACGCAGCCCCCATAACGCAGAAGCACCCCGGCCCTGAAGGACCGGGGTGCAACTGGTGAGCTCGGCTCAGCTCGATGCGGAAGGTAAGGGATTCGAACCCTTGAGACGGGGTTACCGTCCACTGGTTTTCAAGACCAGCTCCTTCGGCCGCTCGGACAACCTTCCTCAAGGCAATAGTGTTTCATGCAGAGCAGGCTGTACAAAACTCCTGACCAGCTGGGTAGATCCGGAAGGGCAACGATGAAAGCCGTAGTGCTGCGCGAGTTCGGTGAACCGAGCGTCCTTGAAGTGTCGGCTGTAGAACCACCTCGCCCGCAAGCCGATGAAGTGCTGATCGACGTAGTTGCGGCCGGGCTGAACCGGGCGGACGTACAGCAACGCAGGGGCTTATACCCGCCGCCCTCCGGGGCGTCCGAGTACCCCGGCCTGGAGGTGTCGGGGCGAATTGCCGACGCAGGTTCCTCGGATCTTCAACCCGGCGACGCGGTCGTCGCGCTTCTCGCCGGCGGTGGCTATGCCGAGCAGGTTGCGGTCCCCGCCGGGCAGGTTCTTCCCGTGCCCGACGGCGTGGACCTGGTGTCCGCCGCAGGGCTGCCCGAGGTTTCGGCGACGGTGTACTCCAACCTGGTCCTGACTGCAGGACTATGCAGTGGGGAGACGGTCCTCATTCACGGCGCGTCCGGTGGAATCGGCACAATGGCCATCCAGCTTGCACGCGCGCTGGGCGCCCGGACCATCGTGACTGCGGGAACCCCGGAAAAGCTTGACTTCGCGCGTTCCCTGGGTGCGGAGGTCTGCGTTAACTACCGGGAACAGGACTTCGTCGCGGAGGTGGACTCGGCCACAGCCGGCCGCGGTGCGGACGTGATTCTCGACGTCGTGGGAGCCAAATATCTCGGCCGCAACGTTGAGGCGCTGGCGACCGGGGGCCGGCTCGTGGTCATCGGGTTGCAGGGCGGCGCGAAGGCTGAGCTGAACCTGGGCACCCTCATGGCCAAGCGCGCGTCCGTGACCGGGACAACGCTGCGTGCGCGGCCTGTGGAGGAAAAGTCGGCCATCATGGCCGGCGTGTACAAGCACATCTGGCCCCTTATCGCCGACGGGTCGATTTCCGTGCTCGTCGACCGGACGTTTCCCCTCGTCGACGTGGCGCAGGCGCACGAGTACTTCGACTCGGGTGAGCACACGGGCAAGATACTTCTGACGCTTCAGTGACACTAAGGCTGCTTTGTAGATTCCGGACGATATGACAAGCTAGCACCCACCGGAATTCCAAGGAGGAACCATGGCAAAGCACAGGGCAGAAGGCGAACCGGACCGCGCACCTGACGGCAAGGACGAAGAGTCGGGCCTGGAACGCGCCGCCGAGGGTTGGGCGGAAAATTTCGCCGACCAGGTGAATGACGGCGTCGAGAGCAGCCCCCGTGACACCGCCGAAGAAGGGCCCGATCCACGGACGGAAACCCATGCCAGCCTCAGCGAGGGTTCCAACTCCCGTGACGGTCGGGATGACCCCTCTCACTGACGGCACGCCGCTCACCTCATAGTTAGCGCCGTTCGGCGCTTCCCCGATCTGACGCGTCAACAAGCTGTGACGTAGACCTCACCCCGCTGCTACCTTCGAGAAGTTAATCCACTCGACTTCAAGGGAGCACCATGAGTGAGAGCAAGTTTGGTCGCGGGCAGGCGGGGGCGAGCCGCGTCCAACGGAGCGGGGACACAGAGGTCCTCGTCCAGGATCCGACCCTACCGCCTACCGCGGTAGACCCGGATAAGGAAGATCGCGGCTGGACGCCGTTGAAAATCGCCATTTGGGTAGGCATCGCCCTACTCGGTGGCGTGAGCTGGACAATGCTGGCCATCGTCCGTGGTGAGACGGTCAACGCGATCTGGTTCGTGTTCGCGGCGGTCTGCACCTACCTCATCGCCTACCGTTTCTACTCCAAGTTCATCGAGCGAAAGCTCCTGCAACCCAACGACCGCCGCGCCACCCCCGCCGAGTACAAGGCGGACGGCAAGGACTACGCGGCCACTGACCGCCGGGTGCTCTACGGTCACCACTTCGCCGCAATCGCAGGTGCCGGCCCGCTGGTCGGCCCCGTACTCGCCGCGCAGATGGGTTACCTGCCCGGCACCATGTGGATCATCCTTGGAGTGATTTTCGCCGGCGCAGTCCAGGACTACCTGGTCATGTTCTTCTCAATGCGCCGCGGCGGACGTTCGCTGGGGCAGATGGCACGCGAGGAACTCGGCCTGATCGGCGGCACCGCAGCCCTGATCGCAACCCTCACCATCATGATCATCATCGTCGCGATTCTGGCGCTCGTCGTCGTCAATGCGCTCGGTGAAAGCCCGTGGGGAGTGTTCTCCGTATCGATGACCATCCCCATCGCGCTGTTCATGGGCGTTTACCTGCGCTATATCCGGCCAGGCAAGGTGTCCGAAGTATCCCTTATCGGGTTCGCGTTGCTGATGCTGGCGATCATCTCCGGTGGTTGGATTGCCGAGACCGAGTGGGGCGTCGCCCTCTTCACGCTCGATCGCGTCACCATTGCCTGGGGCATCATCATCTACGGCTTCATCGCGGCTGTCCTGCCGGTATGGCTGCTGCTCGCTCCCCGGGATTACCTTTCCACCTTCATGAAGATCGGCACGATCGTCATGCTGGCTGTGGCGATCGTGATCATCCGTCCGGAGATCAACGTCCCGGCAGTGAGCGAGTTCGCCACCCGTGCAGACGGCCCCGTTGTGCCGGGAACGCTGTTCCCCTTCCTGTTCGTGACCATCGCCTGTGGTGCGCTTTCCGGATTCCACGCATTGATTGCGTCCGGAACCACCCCGAAGATGATCGAGAAGGAACGCCAGACCCGTTTCATCGGCTACGGCGGAATGCTCATGGAGTCCTTCGTGGCGATCATGGCCCTCGTTGCGGCGCTGTCGATCGACCGCGGCATCTACTTCGCGATGAACTCGTCCGCCGCAGCAACCGGGGGCACCATTGAGGGCGCCGTGGCGTTCGTCAACGGACTGGGACTGACCGGTGTGAACCTCACCCCTGAGGCGCTGAGCACCCTTGCCACCAACGTCGGCGAGGAATCGGTCGTGTCCCGCACCGGCGGTGCGCCGACCCTGGCCGTCGGCATCGCACAGATCATGCAGGGACTCATCGGCGGCGCAGGCATGATGGCGTTCTGGTACCACTTCGCAATCATGTTCGAGGCACTGTTCATCCTGACAGCGGTCGACGCCGGCACCCGGGTTGCACGGTTCATGCTGCAGGACAGCATCGGCAACTTCGTCCCGAAGTTCAAGGACACCTCGTGGCGGGTGGGCGCCTGGGTCTGTACGGCCATCATGGTGGCCGGTTGGGGCGCGATTCTGATCATGGGAGTTACGGACCCGTTGGGCGGTATCAATACCCTGTTCCCGCTCTTCGGTATCGCGAACCAACTCCTTGCGGCCATTGCCTTGGCCGTCTGCATGGCGATCTGTGCGAAGAAGGGCGCCTTCAAGTACCTGTGGATCCCGGCGCTGCCGCTGACCTTTGCGGCAGTGGTGACCATTTCGGCGTCATTCCTCAAGATCTTCTCGCCGGTTCCAGCCGTGGGCTACTGGGCCAACCACATGGCGTTCCGGAACGCCCTGGCCGCAGGAGAGGAGAGCTTCGGCAATGCGCCTACGGTCGAGGCGATGGAAAAGGTCGTCCGCAACACCTTCATCCAGGGGACACTGTCCATCTTCTTCGTGACCCTGGCGATCATCGTCATCGTTACGGCGGTTATGGCCACCATCAGGGCGTACCGCGCGGGCGGAGGGCCGAGCGCCGAGGATCCTGCGGTCCCCTCGCGCATCTTCGCTCCGGCGAGCCTGATTGCGACGCCAGCGGAGAAGGAACTCGAAGCGCAGTGGGCAAGGCTGCCGGAGGACAAGAAACCGGCACGGGCAGGTCACTGATGAGCGTCAAGGAGCTGATCTGGCTTTTCAAGGGTGTGATGGGAGAGAACGCGTACCAGCAGTATCTCGACCACCACGCGGCCACCCACAGCGGCGAGCCCCCTATGACGGAGCGTCAGTTCTGGCGTGACAAGACTGATCGCCAGGACGCCAATCCGGAGGGCCGCTGCTGCTAGGGCCGAAACACGGAAGATAAGGCGGGTTCGACTGCGGTCGGACCCGCCTTGTCTGCGCTCAATGTCCCTAGCGCCCCGAACGCCGGCGTGGTTTGCTGGAGGAATGACTGAGAATCTGCCAGAACATCTCCGCGAAGACGTCAGCGTTCCCGCCCCGGCGGACACATCCGACGACGAACATCTCCGTGAGGACGTCAATGTACCCACCGAAGAGAACGACGGCGGCCCCGAGTTCTCCGAGGACCACTTCACGTCCGGGCAGCTCAACGCCGGGCAGCAGGTCCCGGGCCTGAGCCCGGCCGGTGAGTACGCAGACCGCCGCGCGGAGGAGCTCGAGGAGGGCTGACGCTGAGGTCGCTCCGCTCGAAGCGTCAGTCCGGCGTGAGAGCATAAACCTATGACCGAACAGCAGCCCGAGCACTTCACCGTCACGCCCGAGCAAGCGGCAAAGGAACACCAGGAGAGCCCAGTCCTCCTCGGAAAACTGGATGCAGGGCGCGGGCTCCCGGAACAGAAGGACGACGGCGGCTCCCAGAGTGAAAAAAGCCAGCCCACGAAGCTGACCGAACTGGTGGACGAGCCCGCCAAGGTCATGCGCATCGGCACCATGCTCAAGCAGTTGCTTGAGGAAGTGCGCAGCGCCCCGCTGGATGACGCCGGGCGAAGCCGTCTCGCCGAGATCCACGAGCGGTCCGTGCAGGAACTCGAGGATGGACTTGCCCCTGAGCTGGTCCAGGAACTGCACCGGATCAACCTGCCGTTCACCGACGACTCCGTTCCCACCGACGCCGAATTACGCGTTGCCCAGGCGCAGCTGGTTGGATGGCTCGAGGGACTTTTCCACGGTATTCAGACCGCCCTGGCAGCACAGCAGATGGCCAACCAGCAGCTCGCAGCGCAGCTTCAGTTGCGGCAGTTGCCGGCGGGCACGGTCATTGCTCCAGGCATCGTCGTGGGCGAAGACGGTGAACCGAAACGTGCCCCCGGGGCACGGCCTGGTCCGGCCCAGAAACCGGACACCCACGGCCCGGGCCAATACCTGTAGGCGCAGGTAGGGCAGGTGGCTCTTTTTGCGGCGGCCCGGCAGGGCCGCAAGGATGATGCCGAGCTCGGCACAGGGGTATGGCGCCGCGCCCACGACCGTTTCCGGCGCGGTCTTGACCGCTACCACCAGATCCTCGAAGGTGTGGAGGACGACGCCGTCTACAACGAGCTGGCCGGTCTCGCCAACGAGCTGGCCCAGTTGCTGCCACGTGTGCGCGAGTGCTGTGTGGCAGCACAAGCACAGCACCCGAGCGAGGGACTGGATATCCCGGGTGCCCTTCTCGCGGTGCACCGGGCGCTGTCCCGCGCCGGCAATGCGCTTGCAACCACAGCAGAAGCTGCGGCCATGGCCCGCCTCGACGGTGAACGGTGGGGCATCGCTTCGGCAGGGCTGGACAACGTCCGACGGCGGGCGGAAGTAGTCGCCGAGGACGTGACCGAAGCTGAACGTTTGCTCTCAGGATCCGGTCAGTAGGAATACTTGGGACCGGGCATGAGTTGGCATTGTTCGACGAAGCAATCAGTCATCGAAAGGGATACATGAGCACCTCACCCAACCTGACGTTCAACGACGGCCAAACCATTCCCCAGCTGGGCTACGGCGTGTGGCAGGTCGACGACGCTACCGCAGAGGATGTCGTCGGGCGCGCCTTCAAGGCCGGTTACCGCCACATCGACACGGCGAAGATCTACGGCAACGAGGCTGGTGTAGGCCGCGCAATTGACGCCTCCGGCCTGAGTCCCGAAGAGCTGTTCATCACGACCAAGCTGTGGAATGCCGATCAAGGCTATGAGAGCACGCTCGAGGCCTTTGAGGAGTCCATGCAGCGGCTCGGTCTCGAAACCCTCGACCTCTACCTCATCCACTGGCTTCAGCCGAAGCAGGGCAAGTACGTGGACACGTGGAAGGCACTGGTTGAACTCCAGAAGCGCGGACGTGTCCACTCCATCGGCGTCTCGAACTTCACGGTCGAAGCGCTGCAGGAAATCATCAACGAGACCGGCGTCGTGCCCGCGATCAACCAGGTCGAGACCCACCCGTACTTCAACCAGGCTGAATTGCGTGCCTTTGAAGCGGACAAGGGGATCCTCCACGAGTCGTGGTCGCCGCTTGGATCGGGCAAGGGCCTGCTCGAAGACCCGGTTCTCGCCAGGATCGCTGAGGAGCGCAACGCCACTCCCGCACAGGTTGTGCTGGCGTGGCACCTCGCGCTCGGTTCTGTCGTCATCCCCAAGTCGGTGACTGAGTCCCGCATCATCGAGAACTGGGGTGCGCTTGAGGTCTCACTGACTGAGGCTGACATCGAAGCGATCAACGGGCTCGACAAGGGAGAGGCCGGCCGTATTGGCGCCAACCCTGCGACCGCGGATTTCGCCTGATCGTCGGTAGCGTGCGCATAGCCGCACGGTAGCTCTTTCCCCAAAGGCGCAGGCGCCGCATTCGTTGTACTCAACGTATGCGGTGTCTGCGCTTTTTTGTGTGAACAATGGTTCCCATGGACAACGACACCGTACAGCTCATGATCGGCACCTACCCCGTCGACGGCGCAGAGCCCGGTTCCGGGGAGGGTATCTGGCGGGTGAACCTGGACCGCCGCAGCGGTGCGCTCAGCGGCGAGGAGCTCGCTATCACGACGACGGCGCCCTCCTTCCTGGCGATCCACCCTTCCGGCCGTGTGCTGTACGCGGTGGGGGAGACGGAGCAGGGAGAAGTGAGCGCCTTCAGCGTCGACGGCCACGATCTGACCCGCCTGCGCTCAGTGCCTACCGGCGGCGCCTTCCCCTGCCACCTTCTGGCTTCGCAGGAAGCGCTCTGGGTCGCGAACTATGGCGACGGTGTCGTCACCCGGCTGGAACTCAGCGACGACGGCGAGCCCGCCGAAGCGCCGGCGGTGTACGGCAATGTCGGCACGGGTCCCAATACTGAGCGGCAGGAGGGTCCGCATGCGCATTACATTCATGACGCCGGGAACGGCGAGGTGTGGGTAAGCGACCTCGGCACTGACGAGTTGCGCAGGTTCACCTATTCCGGTCCTGACGGCCTTGTGGCGGTGCTGCCGCCGGGCACAGGGCCGCGGCACGTGGCAGCGCTGGGAGGTGCCGCCGTCGTTATCGGCGAACTGGACTCGCGCCTACACGTGGTCACCGCTGACGGAAGCGGGGCGATCCTCTCAAGCCAGCCCGCGCTCGGCACTTCCGTGCCGGACGGGCAGCCGAGCCAACCGTCCCACATCGACGTGGGCGCGTCTGCGGCAACGCGCCACCTGCTCTACGCCGCAACCCGGGGCCCGGACGTCCTCGCCGTCTTCGCCGTGGAGGACGGGCAGACGCTGACTCACCTGTCGGACACACCGGTCGGAGGAGCCTGGCCGCGGCATTTCGCGGTCGTGCCCGCGAGTGATGACGCCGCGGACTTGGTGATCTTAGCGAACCAGTACTCGTCCACTCTCGATGTGCTGCGTGTCGACGGCGCCGGTCACGCCGAGAAGGTCCACTCACTCCCGCTGCCGGTTCCGGCCTGCGTCATCCTGAGCAGCTAAGGGGTCTCGTCTGACAGGATGGAGCGCACAGTTGCCCGCGGCTGGAGGAGCATTCATGGATGATCAGGATCTGTATGGCGCGTTTACCCATATACGGGAGGTTGTGCGCTCGGATGCCGAGTCCGATGAGCAGAACTGGCTGGACTTCAACCGGCGGTTCGACGCCCACTTCCCGAGACTGTACCGGCTCTTCGAGTCCCTCTACGGAAACCGAAGCGACTGGCTGGACCAGCTCACCCAACTGGTCCTGTCGGCCGCCCGCTCCTGGGCTACCCGTCCGCCCGAACTGAAACTGCTTGACCGCGAGGAGGAACAGGACACCGCCTCGTTCCTGTCCAACACAAGGCTGGGTGGGGTTTGCTACGTCGCCAGATACGCGGAGAACCTCGACGGCGTGCGGAACCGCATCCCGTACTTCAAGGAGCTCGGACTCACGTACCTGCACCTGATGCCGCTGTTCCTGGCCCCGGAGCCGAACTCCGACGGCGGCTATGCCGTGTCGAGCTACCGCGAGGTGAACCCGCAACTGGGAACCATGGAGGAGCTCCGTGAACTCGCCGCGGAGCTTCGCGGTGAAGGCATCAAGCTGGTTGTCGACTTCATCTTCAATCACACCTCGAACGAGCACAGCTGGGCCCGCAAGGCGGCGGAGGGGGATCCCCGCTACAGCGACTACTACTGGATTTTCCCCGACCGCACCATGCCGGACGCGTTCGAGGCCCACACCCGGGAGATCTTCCCCGATGATCACCCGGGGTCCTTCGTCCAGCTCGACGACGGCCGCTGGATCTGGGCCACCTTCCACAGCTTCCAGTGGGACCTGAACTATTCGAACCCCGAGGTCTTCCGGGCGATGGCGGAGGAAATGCTCTTCCTGGCAAACCAGGGGATCAGCATTCTGCGCATGGATGCGGTTGCTTTCGTCTGGAAACAGCTGGGTACCTCCTGTGAGAACCTGCCTGAGGCGCACCTGCTCCTGCAGGCCTTCAACGCGGTATGCCGGCTGGCCGCGCCGTCGCTGCTTTTCAAGTCCGAGGCGATCGTGCATCCGGACCAGGTGGCGGAGTACATCGACCCGGGGGAATGCCAGCTCTCCTACAACCCGCTCCAGATGGCGTTGATCTGGGACGCCCTGGCCACGCGGGACGCCTCGCTCCTGTCGCAGGCGCTCGAACGCCGGCATGACCTTCCCGAGGGCACAACCTGGGTGAACTATGTGCGCAGCCATGACGACATCGGCTGGACCTTCGCCGATGAAGACGCCGCCGAGCTGGGGATCGACGGGTTTGAACACCGCCGGTTCCTGAACTCCTTTTACGTCAACCGCTTCCCGGGCAGTTTTGCGCACGGCGTTCCGTTCCAGGACAGCCCCAAGACGGGCGACTGCCGCATCTCTGGGACAACGGCGTCGCTCCTGGGGGTGGAGCAGGAACCAGCCGCTGCTGTCGAGCGGATCCTCCTCGCGCATTCCATCATCCTGAGCACGGGCGGCCTGCCGCTGATCTACCTCGGTGATGAAGTGGCCCAGGAAAACGACTACGCATATACCGCGGAAGCCGGGCATGAGGCGGACAGTCGCTGGGTTCACCGGCCGCAGTATCCGTCGGAGGATTATGCGAAGCGAACGGATGCGGACACGCCGCAGGGTGCGGTGTACTCGGGATTGAAGGAGCTCATCGCTGTCCGGTCAACCACACCGGAGTTCACGGGCACACGGTTGGTGGACTTCCACACCGGAAACCGGCATGTGCTCGGGTACCAGCGGCCGGGTGCCGGCACAGTGATCCTTGTGCTCGCCAACTTCGCGGATGATCCCCAGACGGTCTCGGCAGAGACGCTGTCAGGGTTCCATGGCACAGCCGCGAACCTGCTCGCCGGTGTCCAGGTCCACCTTGATGCCGGCCTTGAACTAGCTGCCCGCAGTTTCCTTTGGCTGAGGGCTTCCCGGGCGAGCTGAACCTGCGCTTACGGCATCCGGTGCTACCGGCCTCACTCAATCGACAGTATGCTTACTATTCCGATGAGCAGCCCACAGTGAGGCGACTATGCGAGCGATGGTTTACCGCGGTCCTTACAAAATCCGCGTCGAGGAAAAAGACATGCCTGCAATCGAGCACCCGAACGATGCCATCATTCGGGTTACCAGAGCCGCGATCTGCGGTTCGGATCTGCATCTGTACCACGGCATGATCCCGGACACCCGTGTCGGGACAACGTTCGGTCACGAGTTCATCGGCGTCGTTGAGAAGGTGGGCAGTTCGGTGCAGAGCCTCAGCCCGGGTGACCGGGTAATGGTTCCGTTCAATGTCTACTGCGGATCCTGCTACTTCTGTGCCCGTGGCCTCTTCTCGAACTGCCACAACGTCAATCCCAATGCGACGGCGGTGGGAGGCATCTACGGTTACTCGCACACCAGCGGCGGTTACGACGGCGGCCAGGCCGAGTATGTCCGCGTCCCCTTCGCCGACGTGGGACCCTCGCTCATTCCGGAGTGGCTGGATGATGAGGACGCCCTCCTCATGACCGACGCCCTCGCCACCGGCTATTTCGGTGCCCAACTGGGCGACATCGTGGAAGGGGACACCGTCGTCGTCTTCGGTGCGGGGCCGGTGGGACTCTACGCAGCGAAGTCCGCGTGGCTGATGGGAGCGGGCAGGGTGATCGTCATCGATCAATTGGAGTACCGCCTGGAAAAGGCGCGGACGTTCGCGCACGCCGAGACGTTCAACTACAACGAATATGACGACATTGTTGTCGAGATGAAGAAGACTACCGACTATCTGGGTGCAGATGTTGTCATCGACGCCGTTGGCGCCGAGGCGGACGGCAACTTCCTGCAGCACGTGACCGCGTCAAAGCTCAAGCTCCAAGGCGGGTCTCCCATCGCGCTCAACTGGGCCATCGATTCGGCACGCAAGGGCGGCAACGTCTCCGTAGTCGGCGCCTATGGGCCCGTCTTCAGTGCTGTGAAGTTCGGCGACGCCGTCAACAAGGGGCTCACGCTGCGGATGAACCAGTGCCCGGTCAAACGGCAGTGGCCCAGGCTTCTGGAGCATATTCGTAACGGCTACCTGAAGCCGAACGACATAGTCACCCATCGCATACCGCTTGAGCACATCGCGGAGGGGTATCACATCTTCTCAGCCAAGCTGGATAACTGCATCAAGCCGCTGATCGTTCCGAACGCAAGCTAGGAGAGTTCCGTGCACTCAACGCCTTACGTCGCCAACAAGCCCAAGGACCGTGAGACCCGCGAGGAACTGAGGGCGCGCATTCCTGGGTGGGGCGCAGACCTGGACCCGGCGGACCGGCCGTCCTATCCGAAGGAGCGGTTGGACCCGTTCTCCACTGGGGCGCACTGGGACTTCCCCGAACAACAATCCGGCGGGGATGGCCGTGAGCGCTCGATTGAACATGAGATCGTTCCGCCGGTCTTCGGCACGTCCGTCCCGCTCACGGGTCTCTCGGGGATGATTCGACGCCATGCGTATGCGTCCTACGGTGAGGGGCGTGCTGCCCACTGGCTGCTCCTGATCCTCGGCGACCGCGTCGACGCGTGGGAGAGCCATCTCCGCTCCTTCGCCTCAGCGCGGCCGGACAACCCCGTAACCCAGACGGGAATCCTCTCGGAGAAGCGCCGGCACGGCATCGCATCGCGTTTCGGGGTGAAACGGTCGGACATCAACCACCAGTGGATGGATCCGTTGATCGTAGGGGGCCCGTGGGTAGCGGCGGGCGGCGCGGCCGTTCTCGTTGCGAGGAAGCTGGCGCGGCGCCGATAGGCGAAGGACCCTTAGCGGCCGGGAGCAGGGCACAAAAAGAGCCTCCTGCCAGAGTCGAACTGGCGACCTTCTCATTACGAGTGAGACGCTCTACCGACTGAGCTAAGGAGGCTGGTTGCGGAAAAGTCTTCAAAACCCAAAGGCTCATTCCACAAGGAACAACTCTATAAGAGCATGCGCTCACCGGTCAAAATCAGCAGCGGACGCCGTCGGCGGGCACGGTGCCGTTGATCAGGAAGTCATCGACGAGCGATTCGATGCATTCGCCGGCGCGACCGTAGGCGGTATGACCCTGCCCTTCCCACGTGACGTGGACTGCCGATTCCAGTTGGTCGGCGAGGGAGAGCGACCACTCGTATGGCGTCGCGGGATCACCGGTGGTTCCGATGACGACCATGGGTGGCGCGCCGGGTGCACTGGCGGGGGAGGGCTCGAGCACCGGCTCGTATGCCCAGTCCTTGCAGGCCAGGGCGCCGTAGCTGAGGTACTCACCGAACACGGCCGACGACGCCTCGAGCGCTTTCGCCTCTTCCTCCATCACCACCGGGTCTGCTGACAGCGGGTAGTCGAGGCACGTCACCGCCGTGAACGCGGCAGACGCATTGGTGAGGTATTCGCCGTCGGGCTGGCGTTCCGCGCTGAGGTCGGCGAACCGGAGGAATTCAGACGGATCGCCCTGCAGCGCCTTGTCAATCGCGGCTGTGAGAGCGGGCCAACTCGCGCTGTCGTACATCGGAAGCACAAAGCCCTGGAAGAAGGTTCCGATCGTGACCATCCGGCCGTCGGCCGCGGTCATCGGGCTCTCCTCAACCGACTCGAAGAGGCCGTCGATGACCGCCAGGCCCTCCTCCACATCGCCGGGAAGCGGGCAGTCACTCTTCGACTGGCAATCGGCGACGTAATTCCGTAGCGCCTCGTCGAACGCGGCAACCTGGCCCGCGGTGATCTCGGCTGAACTCAACGAGGGGTCCACGGCTCCGTCGAGGACAAAGCGCCCCACATTTTCAGGAAACAGTCCGGCGTAGGCCGCGCCCAGCTGCGTCCCGTAGGAAAAGCCCAGGTAGTTCAGCTGCTCGTCGCCCACCACGGCGCGCAGGATGTCCATGTCTTTCGCCGCGCTGATTGTGTCGACGTAGCCCAGCAGTTCACCGGTTCGCTCGGCGCACAGGTCCGCGTACTCCGCCGAGTCCGCCTCGAGTATCTCCAGCGCCTCCGCGTCGGTGGCCTCGGGAGGAATCGTCTCAGTGCGCGCTTCGTCGCGTTCCTCGTCCGTCAGGCATTCCACGGCGGACGACCGATTGACGCCGCGCGGATCGAAACCCACTACGTCGTAGGACTGGCGCAAGCGGTCGCTGAGAAGAAAGTCCGCCGAATCACGAACCAGGTTGTAACCGGAACCGCCGGGCCCGCCGGGGTTCACCAGCAGGGAGCCCTGTGCGTCACCGGAGGCATCGAGCCGGATCGCGGCGATGTCAATGGATGCCCGGTCGGGATCGCTGTAGTCCAGGGGAACCTTCACGGTGGCGCACGCCAGTTCGTCCTCGCATTCAGCCCAGCTCACTTCCTGGGAGTAGAACTCCTGAAGATCCTCGGGGACGTCGCCGATCACTTCAGGGGGCGCGGTCACTGCGCCGGTCTCCGGACCCGCCGTACAGCCTGAAAGCACCAAGCCGACAACGACGGCGGCAGCACCTGCCAGCGCGCGCAGGGGTGAGCGGCGCACGGGATGGAAGTGAGTCACGCGGAGAGGTCCTTCTCTGGCAGGAGACTGACAGCCATTGCTTCGATGGCCAGCAGCGGGGCGATATTCGTTCCAACGATCCGGGTACGCACTTTGTTGATGGCCTCGATCCGGCCTAGAGTCTGTTCCGGTGTGCCGTGCTGTGCATAGCGCTCGAGCTCAGGCCGCAACGGCTCGTTCACCAGATAACCGCCCGTGCCGAGCTGGAGCATGAGGACATCCCGGTAGAACGAGGTGAGGTCGGTGAGCGCCCGGTCGAAGTAATCGTTCTTGGAACGCTTGGCCCGCCGGTTCTGGTCCTCCTCCAGCCGCTTGACCTGTGCACGGATGGCCGGGGGGAGTGTTCCGGTTTCCGGGGCACCGAGGGAGGTCAGCAGCGCGGCTTTCTCCTGCGCGTCCCGCTGCTCGAAGGAGCTCTGCGCTTCGGCCTCGGCAAGCTTCACCAGATCCGCGGCAGCCTTCATGGCGCCGGCTATGTTGCGCAGGTTCAGTGGCAGCCGCACGATCTGGTTGCGCCGTTCTCGGGCGTCAACATCGGTGGCGAGCCTCTTCGCCACGCCGATGTGGCTCTGGGCGGCACGGGCGGCCGCTTCGGCAATGACCGGGTCGATTCCGTCCCGCTGCACCAGCAGGTCCGTCACAGCCTCGACCGGTGGAACGCGGAGGCTGACGGAGCGGCACCGGGAACGGATGGTCACCAGTACGTCGCCGGGACTCGGCGCACAGAGCAGCCAGATGGTGCGCGGAGGAGGCTCCTCGATCGCTTTTAGGAGAACGTTGGTGCTGCGTTCCTGCATGCGGTCGGCGTCTTCGACGATGATGACCCGCCAGCGGCCGGTCGACGGCTTGTCCTGTGCCTTTCGTACCAGCTCGCGGGCCTCGTCGATGCTAATGGTGACCTTCTCGGTGGTCACGTTGGTGACGTCCGCGTGCGAGCCCGCCAACGCCGTCCTGCAGGCCTTGCACTCACCACAGCCGCGCTCCTCCAGCAGCGGACGGTCGCAAAGCAGTGCGGCGGCGAAGGCACGCGCGGCGTTCGAACGTCCCGAGCCGGGAGGCCCGGTGAACAACCAGGCATGGTTGGGCTGCTCAGCTGCTGCGGCGCGGCGCAGCTGTTCCACGGCCGCGGCCTGGCCGGTCAGGAATGTCCAGACGCTCATGTGAGGCGTTCCCGTGCAGCGCTTGCGATAGTCTGTGCCAGCTCATCGCGGGGATCGGAGGCGTTCAGCACCAGGTACTGATCGGGGCTCGACGACGCCTGCTCCCGGAACGCGGCCCGAATCTGCTCATGGAAGGAGTCGGGTTCCGATTCCATGCGGTCTTCCGGCGCGGCAGTTGAATTTCGACGTCCTCGCCCTTCTACGTGGTCAACGTCCAGCAGCACGGTGAGATCGGGGCGCAGCCCCTCAACGGCCCAGATGTTGATGTCCAGCACGCTGTCCGTACCCAGGCCCCTGCCCACGCCCTGGTAGGCCACGGACGAGTCAATGTAGCGGTCGCAGATCACGACGTCGCCGCGCACCAGCGCAGGCAGAATCACCTGGTGCACATGGGCGGCACGGTCGGCGGCGAAGATCAGGGCCTCTGTGCGGGCGTCGATGTGGCCGTGCCCGTGCTCAAGCACGAGGGAGCGCAACTTCTCGCCGATCTCGGTGCCGCCGGGTTCGCGGGTGCGCACCACCCTGTGGCCGTCGGCCTCAAGCGCCTCAGCGAGCCGCGCAGCCTGTGTGGACTTGCCGGCGCTGTCTCCGCCTTCAAAGGCAATGAACATGCCAGCAGTGCGGCGGGGGCTCTGAGATGTCACTGAATCAGCCTACCGACTTGAATTGCCTACCCGTTCCCCAAAGCTCATGCCTGTGGACCACCCCGCATTCGAGAGGACCACAAGAGGCCGTTTTTCGTTCAGGAGTCTGTAATAACTGTCCGCACGATGTGAAAGACCTCCACCCGGACCAACTAACCTGATCGAATGACCCAGCACGCGCACCTTGCCCCGGATACGCTCACTGTGGCCGCAGGCCGCCCGTCCCGTGAGCACGACTCACCGGTCAATGCGCCGATTGTGCTGTCATCCACCTTCCACGAGACCGCACCGCCCACCGGGAGCGACCGCATCTATGCGCGTATGTCGAACCCCACGTGGGATCCCTTCGAGGAAGCACTTGCCCAACTTGAGGGTGCCGCGCTGCCGGCGCTCGCTTTCGCCTCCGGACTCGGAGCAGCGGCCGCAGCCCTGTCGCTGGTACCGACCGGGGGAGCGGTGGTCATCCCCCGCCACGCATACGGTGGGTCGGTTTCGCTGGCGCTCGCCGAGGAGGCCCGCGGCCGCCTGACGGTCAGACAGGTGGATATCGCCGACACTGACCAGGTTTTGGAACAGCTCGACGGTGCCGACATGCTCTGGCTGGAAAGTCCCACCAACCCCATGCTTGAAGTCGCCGAGACAGCGGTCCTCACGGACGCTGCCCACGCAGCGGGCGCCGTCGTCGTGGTCGACAGCACCTTCAACACACCGCTGGTGTGTCGGCCGCTGGACTACGGCGCCGACGTCGTCCTGCACTCCGTCACCAAGTATCTCGCCGGTCATTCCGACGTCGTCCTCGGCGCGCTGGTCACCTCCAACACCGAACTGCGCGACCAGTTGGCCTCCTACAGAACCCTGCACGGCGCGATCGCCGGACCGTTCGAAGTGTGGCTCGCGCTCCGCGGACTGCGTACCCTCGCGCTGAGGATGGAACGCAGCCAGGCCAACGCGCTGGAGCTTGCGCGGCGACTTGAGGCGCATCCGTCTGTCGCCCGCGTCCGGTACCCCGGGCTGCCCGCAGATCCCGGCCACGAGCGCGCCACCGCACAGCTCAAGGGTTACGGCGGCATCATCAGCATCGAGCCGACCGGCGGGCGGGACGCCGCCGACGCACTCGTTGAAGCCGTCCGCCTGTGGCTTCCAGCCACTTCCCTGGGCGGCGTCGAGTCTCTGATCGAACGACGACGGCGCCAGCCCGGCGAGCCCAAGACGGTTCCGGAGGCGCTGGTCCGGCTGTCCGTCGGCATCGAAAACGTTGAGGATCTCTGGGCTGATCTCGAAGCGGCACTCTCATCCACGCCGGATAACGGTTAGGCTGATTCCGTGGAAATTGTGCTGTGGACCGAGTTTTGGCTGTTCAAGGGCCTCGCTTTTCTCGCGCTCGGTATTGAACTGTGGGCGCTGGCTGACTGCGTGCAGCGCAAGCCCGCGTCCTTCGAAGCAACGTTCAAGCGCACCAAGGGTTTCTGGCTGGGCATGACCGCTGGGGCTGCCGGTATCGGCGCTCTCACCGCCCTGGTGGGTGCTGCGGGATTGTTCGGCCTGCTGCAGCTCGCGGCCGTCATCGCGGCCTGCGTCTACCTCGCGGACGTGAAGCCCGCGGTCAGCGAAGTGCAGGGCAGCGGACCTTACGGCTCCTGGTAATCAAAAGAGCCTGGTTACTCATACGGGCCGTTCAAATCACCCGGGAGAAACTGCCTCCCAGCCGACGGTGATTTCGCCGAGACGCCACCGGGAAGGGCCGTCGAGGAGCGGCCACCCGGCGTCGGCCATTGAAGAACACATGCGAATCCAGCGCTGCCGGTTACCGAAGGAGCCGAGCGGTGCCGCGTCAAGCCAGGCCCGGTCGAGCGCCTGCAGGTAATTGAACACCCGCTCACCGGGAACATTGCGGTGGATCAGCGCCTTCGGCAACCGCTCGGCCACATCCGAGGGCACCTCGAACCCTCCGAAGCGCAGCGAGATACTCAGCGACAGCGGCCCCGCCACGGTGATTGCCGCCCAGGTAGAGCGCCGCCCGATCTCGTCACAGGTCCCGTCAATGAACAGCCCGTTCTTCGACAGCCCGCCGCGCACACGATCCCAGTGCGCCAGATATTCGTCCTCACCGTACTGCCGCAGCACATTGAATGCGCGCACCACGACGGGCCGTCGCCCGTTCAGCGGCAACTCGAAGCCGCCCTGCACGAAGCTCAGGCCAGGCCGTTCAAGCGCACGGGCCGCGCGGACGCGCTCGGGGTCGATCTCTATGCCTACAACCTCAACGTCGTTACGCACTGCACCCAGGCGAGTGGAGAGTTCAACGGCGGTGACCGGCGTCGCGCCGTAACCCAGATCCACAACGAGGGGGTCATCAGCTCCCCGGATACGCCATGCCTGCGGGCCGGCCAACCAACGGTCCATGCGCCGCAGCCTGTTCGGATTGGTGGTGCCACGGGTGATGGCTCCCACCGGCTTTCCGGGCTTTCGTAATGGCACCGTTCAAGGTTACGGGTAATGAAACCGCCTTCCGGAGCCGGCTACGTGCCCCTCATGGCCAAATACGGCAGACTTGGGCCATGACTTCTTACAAAGTGATCCTGCTGCGCCATGGCCAGAGTGAGTGGAATGAAAAGAACCTTTTCACAGGCTGGGTGGACGTGGCACTGACGGAGCTGGGCCGAAAGGAAGCCGTACGCGGCGGCGAACTTCTGGTGGAGCATGACATCCTGCCGGACATCGTCTACACCTCACGGCAGAAGCGGGCCATCATCACCGCAAACCTTGCGCTGGAAGCGGCTGACCGGAGCTGGATCGACGTGAAGCGCGACTGGCGCCTCAACGAGCGGCATTACGGTGCGCTGCAGGGCAAGGACAAGGCCCAGACGCTTGCCGAGTTCGGTGAGGAACAGTTCATGGAGTGGCGTCGCTCGTATGACACGCCCCCGCCCCCCCTCGATGATTCCAGCGAGTACTCCCAGGCCAATGACCCGCGCTACGCGGACCTCGGCGACAAACTGCCGCGCACCGAGTGCCTGAAGGACGTGCTTGACCGGTTCCTGCCGTACTGGGAATCCGACATCAGCGCGGACATCAAGTCCGGCAAGACGGTGCTCATTGCTGCGCACGGTAACTCCCTCCGCGCGCTCGTCAAGCACCTTGACGGCATCAGCGACGCTGACATCGCCTCACTCAACATTCCTACCGGCATCCCGCTCGTGTACGAACTGGACGAGGACCTCAAGCCCGTCAAGGCCGGTGGTACCTACCTCGACGCCGACGCCGCTGCTGCCGCCATCGAAGCGGTCGCCAACCAGGGCAAAGCCAAGCACTAACAGCCAGGCAGACATCCGTACGACGACGGCCCGCCTCCTGGGAAGGAGGCGGGCCGTCGTCGTAGGTGATCAGTTGTGTCAGTTGAGTGGGGCGCTGGGCTGCCATTCCCCGGTCACAAGGTAGGTGACCTTCCGGGCAACGGAAACGCCGTGGTCCGCGAAACGCTCGAAGTAGCGGCTGGCAAGCGTGACGTCGACGGTGGTCGGGGCGGACGCATTCCAATCGGCGGCGGCAACAGCCTTGAATACTCCTGCGTGCAGCTCATTGATCCGCGAGTTGTGCGCGTAAATCTCATTGCTCAGCTCAAGATTGCGGGTTTCGAGCAGTTCGGTGACCTTGTTTGCAATCGCGATGTCCAGTTGAGCCATCTCATTGAACGTGGGCCGGATGCTCTCGGGGATCACATTCTCCGGGAAACGAAGACGGGCGAGCTGGGCGATGTGTCGGGCGAGGTCGCCCATCCGCTCGAGTGACGCGCTCATCCGCAGGGCGCCGACGATCATGCGCAGATCACTGGCAACCGGTCCCTGGAGGGCGAGCACGTCGATGGCACGCTCGTCGAGGTCGTTCTGAAGGAAGTCGATGCGTGCATCCGCGGCGATGACTTCCTGCGCCAGCTCGGTATCCGCTCCCTCAATCGCTGTAGTGGCCTTCTGCATGGCCTCTGAAACCAGCTTCGAGATCTCGATGAGTTCTTCGCCGATATGGTGAAGCTCCGCCTGAAAAACCTTACGCACGTGGCGTCCTTTCCCTTTGAGGTGCTGAACGGGCGCAAATGCGCAGTCCTGTCCAGCACGTTTTCAGCTCCCGCTTAACTGTTACGCGCCTTTAGGTGAACGTTAGTTGAACCACTGGTCCAAAGCCACCGGATCAGCAAGGGGCGTCACAACCACGGCCTAAGCTAGATTCGTGGATCCTGTACTGCTGAGTCTCGTTGCCGGGCTGGTCGGCCTCGCCATCGGCGTGGCGGGCATCCTCGCGTTCCGGGCCAGCGAGGTGCAGCGCCGCGCGCGTCTCGACTCCGATGAACCCGTCCTCCCCAAAGGGGCGGCGGATGTCCTCTCCGTTGTCGGACGCGCCTACGTCATCGTGGATGCGATCGACGGCGTGGTCCGCGCCAGTCCTGCCGCCTACGCTTTCGGGCTCGTTCGGGGCCACACAATAGTGCATAGTGAACTCCTCGAACTGACCGCGCGCGTTCGCCGTGACGGAGTCATCGAGGAGCGTCAGCTGGAACTGCCGCGCGGTCCGTTGGGGCAGGGCACCATCATCGTGCAGGCCCGCGTTGCCGCGCTCGGTGAGGAATATATTCTCATCCTGGCGGACGACCGTACGGAGATCACCCGCACCGAGGAGATTCGCAACGATTTCGTCGCCAACGTGTCCCATGAACTCAAAACTCCCGTCGGTGCCATCTCCCTGCTCGCCGAGGCGCTGGATGACGCCGCGTCAGACGAGGTGGCGGTGCGCAGATTCGCCCAGCGGATGCACAAGGAATCGGGCCGTCTCTCGGCGCTGGTCCAGGACATCATTGAACTTTCCCGGCTGCAGGGGACGGACGTCGTACGCCGGGGGAAGCCGGTCAATATCAATGCCGTGCTCGCCGAGGCAGTGGACCGCAACAAACTCCCCGCCGAAAGCAAACACATCGACATCGTGGTCGGCGGCAAGGTTGACGCGCCCGTGTACGGGGACCCCGATCTGCTGATGACTGCCTTTCGAAACCTCATCGACAACGCCATCCGGTACTCGCCGGAAGGAACCAGGGTGGGCGTCGGCCTGCGCTCACGCGACGGCCTGGCGCAGATTTCCGTCACGGACCAGGGCCTTGGCATCACACCCGAAGAACAGGAACGAATCTTTGAGCGCTTCTACCGCATCGATGCGGCACGCTCACGTCAGACCGGCGGCACAGGGCTCGGCCTCAGCATCGTCAAGCATGTGGTCTCGAACCACGGCGGCGAAGTGACAGTGTGGTCGCAGCAGGGCCAGGGCAGCACCTTCACGGTGCGCCTGCCCGAGATGGAACCCACAGAGGACAACCACGACGACGCCGACACCGGACCGGCCGCCGGCATCACCGGAAGCGCGTCGCCGGTTGGCAAGAAGCACGAGAGTGCGCAGAGCGACAAGGGCAGCAGTGCCCAGAATCAAGGAGTGAAAGCGTGAGCCGCATCCTGATCGTTGAGGACGAGGAGTCTTTCAGCGACCCCCTGTCCTACCTGCTGGGCAAGGAGGGCTTTGACGCCGTCGTCGTCGATAACGGACTTGATGCGCTCACTGAGTTCGACCGCGCCGGAGCGGACCTGGTTCTGCTCGACCTTCAGCTTCCGGGCCTGTCCGGCACGGAAGTGTGCCGCCAGCTGCGGCAGCGCTCAAGCGTCCCGGTCATCATGCTTACGGCCAAGGACTCGGAAATCGACAAGGTGGTGGGTCTGGAACTGGGGGCCGACGATTACGTCACCAAGCCCTACTCTTCACGGGAACTGGTCGCACGGGTCCGCGCGGTCCTGCGCAGGCAGGCCGAGCCGGAAGAGCTGATCTCCAGCACTGTCGCTGCCGGCCCGGTGCGCATGGACGTGGAGAGGCACGTGGTGAGCGTCAACGGCGCGCAGGTTTCGTTGCCGCTGAAGGAGTTTGAGCTGCTCGAGATGCTGCTGCGCAATTCCGGCAGGGTGCTCACCCGAGGCCAGCTCATTGACCGGGTGTGGGGATCTGACTACGTCGGTGATACCAAAACTCTCGATGTTCACGTCAAGCGGCTTCGAGGGAAGATCGAACCCGACCCCTCGGTTCCACGCCACCTCGTTACTGTGCGGGGTCTGGGTTACAAGTACGAGCCGTAAATAACGTGGAAGTGCAGTAGAAACGCGAAAGGCACCGGTCCCTGACCGGCGCCTTTCGTTGTAGTTCTAGTGGTCTGCTTGAGCGCCCTCTTCTTCAGGGGCTTCCGTAGCGGGCGAAGGCTCCGGGGTGAAACCACCGGGGACAAATTCGCGGTACTCCTCAAGCGTTCCGTCCAGGACCGGCACGCGGAAGGTCTCGCTCTCCGAGTCCACAGTGATTTCGAGGTCAACCAGTGCACCGGGGATTTCACTGACGTCTCGAAGGGTTCCGTCATCATCCACCTCGTCTTCGAAGACGTACTTGCCGTTGGCCTCGATGGTGATCTGTGAGCTCTCGTTCCCAGCGTCGATGGTGACCTGGACCGGGGAATCGGATTCATTGAACATGGTGCCCAGTAATGTGCCCGGTTCGCCCTCACCGGAGGTGATGATGAGGATGTTGCGCAGCTGGACCGGCCCCACGTTTTCCACAATTCCGTCCGAGGCAGCGTACTCGAGGGTGGTGGCCTGCAGGCTGGTGGCGGAACACCCGGTTGCTCCAAGGAGAGCCAGTACAGCGCTTCCGGCAGCTACTGCCAGCTGTACTCGTTTCTTCGGGGCACTCTTCACGGCACTTACTCCTGGGGTAGCTGGTCACACGGACCGACGGACAACGCTACGGAACAGCCTATCGGCAATGACGGCGATTATTGGACTTGGTGGCGCGGTGATGACCGTGCGCAGCGCACCTGCATACACCAAATCTGCTCTGCGTCAAGAGCGGAATGATAGCTAATTGATCGCCATTCGCCCCGCTGACCTGCGAAAACGCGTAATCGGCGTGTCGTTTCCGTGATAAACTGATCTGCGGGAAAGGGGATTATCCACATGGTTTTTGAGGTCGGCGAAACAGTTGTTTACCCTCACCACGGCGCAGCGAAGATCGAAGAGATCAAGATGCGCGTCATCAAGGGCGAAGAGAAGATGTATCTCAAGCTCAAGGTGGCGCAGGGTGATCTGACCATTGAAGTTCCAGCAGAAAACGTTGACCTCGTAGGGGTGCGCGATGTTGTGGGCAAGGAAGGCCTTGAGCACGTTTTTGACGTACTCCGGGCTGAATTCACCGAGGAGCCTACCAACTGGTCACGCCGGTACAAGGCCAACCTGGAGAAGCTCGCATCGGGAGACGTCATCAAGGTTGCCGAAGTAGTTCGGGACCTCTGGCGTCGTGATCACGATCGGGGTCTGTCTGCCGGTGAGAAGCGGATGTTGGCGAAAGCTCGCCAGATCCTGATCTCTGAACTCGCTCTGGCAGAGAAGACTGACGAAGAGAAGGCAGCCACGGTACTCGACGAAGTACTGGCTTCCTAGGAAGAAAAAGGACCGCGTTATTGCGGTCCTTTTCCTTTTTGGGCCTGCTCACGAGAGCCGGTCACGAGCACGCACTCAGCTGCACGCTTCGCGTAGGGTGAAGCTGTGTCTGAAGATCCATCATGTGTTGGCGTAGTAGTGGTCGCCGCAGGTGCCGGGGAGCGTCTCGGCCGCGGTATGCCCAAGGCCCTCGTTCAGTGTGCCGGCCGCACGTTGCTTGAGCACGCGCTGGACGGCGTCCTTGCCTCGGCAGCTGCCGGCCACGTCAGGGTGGTTGTCCCCCGCGGCGACATGAACCTCCGTTCAATTGTCGAGGCGCGGGTTCACCCGAACGTCACCCTCAGCGCCGTTGATGGCGGAGCAAGCCGCCCGGAATCCGTACGCGCCGGACTGAGCGCTCTCCCCGACAGTGTGAACATCGTTCTCGTTCATGATGCTGCCCGCGCCCTCACCCCGCCGCACGTCTTTCATGCGGTGGTGAAGGCCGTGCGCCAAGGGGCTGCCGCCGTAGTACCGGGAATTCCGGTGTCCGACACCATCAAGGTGGTGGAAGGAAACACGGTGACAGCTACTCCGGACAGGATGTCGCTGCGTGCCATCCAGACCCCCCAGGGCTTCGACGCGGCAACTCTGCGGGCGGCGCATGCGGCCTCGCGGGACGACACTTCCGTCACCGACGACGCAATGCTGGTCGAGGCCCTCGGCATACCGGTGACAATTGCCCCGGGTCATCCACTGGCCTTCAAAGTGACCACACCCAATGACCTGATGCTCGCTGAAGCCCTCGTTCTTCAGACACGCGAACACGTACAGGAGCTACAGTGACCACCAATCTCCCGCGCACCGGCATCGGTATAGACGTTCACGCGTTTGCGCCTGAGGACCAGCCGCGAACCCTTTGGCTCGCCGGCCTGGAATGGCCGCAGGAACGCGGCCTTGCCGGCCATTCCGACGGCGACGCCGTAGCCCACGCCGCAGCGGACGCCCTGTTCTCGGCCTCCGGGACAGGCGATCTCGGCAGCAACTTCGGCACGGACAGGCCCGAATACGAGGGCGCTTCCGGCATCACCCTCCTGGCCGAGGCCGCTCGCATCGTGCGTGCGGCAGGCTTCGAGGTCGGCAATGTCGCCGTCCAGCTCGTGGGGAACCGTCCGAGGTTCACCCCGCGTCGCGTCGAAGCGGAAGCCGTACTGTCGGAGGCGGTCGGGGCGCCCGTTACCGTGTCGGCGACCACCAGCGACGGACTGGGTTTCACCGGGCGGGGCGAGGGAATCGCGGCGATCGCGACCGCCGTCGTCGTCGTTGCCTAAGCCTCCGGTAACGGCTGCTGGTTCGCGAACCCGGATTGGGTAGTCTGGGTCGGTGAGCCTGAGATTCTATGACACCGCAACCGCAGAAGTCCGTGAGTTCACGCCCCTCACGCCCGGGGCAGCGCGGGTGTACTACTGCGGGGCAACCGTGCAGGGAATGCCGCACGTGGGCCATGTGCGCTCGGCCATCGCCTTCGATCAGCTCACCCGCTGGCTGCGGGTACGCGGTTACGCCGTCACGGTTGTCCGCAACGTGACGGATATCGACGACAAAATTCTTGCCAAGTCCAAGGCGTCCTTCGAGGAAGCGCCGGCGGATCCGGATGTCGTGCCCAACGAGGAGTGGTGGGCTTTGGCCTACCGCTACGAGCAGGAATTCCTCAAGGCCTATGACACCCTGGGCGTGCAGCGGCCTACCTATGAGCCGCGCGCTACCGGCCACATTCCCGAGATGCACCAGCTCATTGCGCAGCTCATCGACCGCGGACACGCCTACCCGGCGGCGGACGGTTCCGGGGACGTCTACTTCGACGTACGCTCCTGGCCTGCCTATGGAAGCCTGACCCGCCAAAGCGTTGATGACATGCAGGCGGCGCCGGATGTCGAAGCGCAGTTCAGCAACCGTAAGCGGGACCCCCGGGACTTCGCTCTCTGGAAAGGCTGGAAGGAAGGGGAGCCGACGACGGCGGCCTGGCCCAGCCCGTGGGGCGCCGGCCGGCCCGGATGGCATCTCGAGTGCTCCGCAATGGTCACCAAGTACCTCGGTGCCGAGTTTGACATCCACGGCGGCGGACTTGACCTGCGCTTTCCTCACCACGAGAACGAGATGGCGCAGTCCCAGGCTGCCGGTCACCCGTTCGCCAGGTTCTGGATGCACAACGGGATGGTGACCTACGAGGGCGAGAAGATGTCCAAATCGGTGGGCAACACGGTCAGCCCCGCCGAGATGCTGCAGCTCGCAAGTGCCCGGGTAGTCCGCTACTACCTTGGGCAGGCACACTATCGATCAGTTCTGGACTATCGGCCGACGTCTCTCCAGGAGGCGGCCGCCGCCGTCGAACGCATTGACGGGTTCCTCGCCAAGTCCGGCTACGCCGGCGGCGCAGCTGACTGGCAGAATCTTCCCACCGCTTTCGTCGAGGCCATGGATGATGACCTGAACGTCCCACGGGCGCTCGCAGCGCTCCACGAGACGGTGCGTGCCGGCAACTCCGCACTGGCTAACAAGGACGACGACGGCGCGGCCGCCGCAGCCGCCGCAGTGACCGCCATGACCGGCGCGCTGGGACTGGACGACACCCGTTCGGCTCAGGGTGGCGGGGAAAGCCCCGAATATGCTGCCCTCGATGCACTGATCCGGTCCCAGCTGGCTGAGCGTGCGGCTGCCCGCTCGGGAAAGGACTGGGCCCGCGCGGATGCCATCCGTGACGCGCTGACGGGAGCCGGCGTCGTCGTTGAAGACTCCGCGGACGGCGCGCGCTGGAGTCTGTCGCGCGACTGACGGCTTGGGAAAGCGGCAGCGGGAAGGACAGGGCGTTTGCCCGCGTAAACTGGACTCACGCAAGTCCTCTATCTAAAGGTGTTTCCCCATGGCCAACCCCCACGGACGTCCTGGTGCTATCCGCAAGACCAAGAAGGGTCCCACCATCGGCACGGGCGGACACGGACGGAAGTCGCTCGAGGGCAAGGGGCCAACGCCGAAGGCTGAAGATCGCCCCTATCACAAGGCGCACAAGAGCAAGCAACTGGCGGAACGGTCCGCTGCAAAGCGGCTCGCGGGCAAGGCTGCATCAGGCCGGTCCAAGCCCAAGTCCGGCGAGGAATATGTGACCGGGCGCAACGCCGTCGTTGAGGCTCTCCGGGCGGGTATCCCCGCGAAGGCGCTGCACGTTGCCATCCGCATCGACGTGGATGACCGTGTCCGCGAATCCCTCAAGCTCGCCACGGAGCGGGGCATCCCGCTCATGGAGACCGGCAAACCGGAACTCGACCGCCTGGCTGACGGATCTGTCCACCAGGGACTGATGCTGCAGATCCCACCCTACGAGTATTCGGACGGCCTGGACCTCGCCCGCGAGGCGATAGACAAATGGAAGAAGGGGTACATTTCTCAGGCGCCGCTCTTCGTAGCACTGGACGGCATCACGGATCCGCGCAACCTGGGTGCTATTATCCGGTCCGTTTCAGCCTTCAGCGGCCACGGCGTCATCGTGCCTGAGCGACGCTCGGTCGGCGTCACCGCGTCCGCATGGAAGACCAGCGCGGGAGCAGCTGTGCGCGTTCCCGTAGCACGTGTGGGCAACCTGAACTCAACCCTGAAGTCCTTCAAGGACCTCGGCATCTTCGTGCTCGGGCTCGACGGCGACGGCGACGTTTCCCTGCCCGAGATCACCCTCGGCGTCGAACCGGTGTGCCTGGTGGTCGGCTCGGAGGGCAAGGGCCTGTCGCGGCTGGTACGGGAGAACTGCGACCAAATTGTGTCTATCCCGATCGATTCCGCGATGGAATCGCTGAACGCGTCGATGGCTGTGGGAATCAGCCTGTATGAGATTTCGCGTCAGCGGGCAGCCGAAGCCCGTTAGGAAGCGAACCCCCTTCATGAGCCTCACCACCGAGATCGCCCAACGTTCCCAGGCCTTTCCGCTGGGGGTCAGTCGGTGTACCGGCAACCAGCCGGACCTCTTCAACGTTGCCGTCTACGCCCCCGATCTGGATGCAGTAACCCTCCACTACCAGGACGCCCACGGCGACTGGAACTCCGCCGTGCTGCCCGACTTCACGGACGGCGTTCACCACGGCCTGATAGGTGGGATGCACGAGTCGTCGCGGTACGCGTTCTGGCCTGCGGACAGGCCGCTATCCGGTGGGCCCGGTACGTCTCAGCTGTTTCTGGATCCCTACGGACGCGCCATCGACACCTTGCAGTCCGGCGAAAAGCCGCTCTACTTCTCCGTCGTCGTAGACCCGGCGTTCGACTGGGGTTCGTCCCGCCGGCCGGATACACGATGGCGCGACACCGTCATCTACGAGGCGCACGTCAAGGGACTCACGAAGCTGCACCCGGACGTGCCGGAGGAGCTGCGCGGTACCTACGCAGGGCTTGCCCACCCGGCGATGATCAGACACCTCACGGAGTTGGGGGTCACCGCCGTCGAGCTCCTGCCTATCCATTTTCATATTGACGAGCCGCATCTGGCACCTCTCGGGCTGAGCAACTACTGGGGCTACAACACCCTCGGGTTCTTCGCACCCCACCCCGAGTACGCCACCGAGTCCGCCCGCGAGGCCGGTCCGAAGGCCGTGCAGGACGAGCTGAAGGGCATGGTGCGGCTCCTGCATGATGCGGGGATCGAGGTCATTCTCGACGTGGTCTACAACCACACCGCCGAAGGCCCGCAGGGCGGACCCGCGCTCTGCTGGCGCGGCCTGAGTGAAATGAAGTACTACCGCCATAACGACGACGGCCGGTACCTTGACACCACCGGCTGCGGAAACACGGTCAACTTCACAGAACCGCGCGTCATCCAGTTCGCACTGGATTCCCTGCGCTACTGGGTGGACGAGTTCGGGATCGACGGATTCCGCTTCGATCTGGCCGTCGCGCTGTGCCGGGACGAGAGCCATCAGTTCACCCCGCGGCACCCCTTGCTGATCGCGATCGCCGCAGACACCGTCCTGAGCGGCGTGAAACTTATAGCCGAACCGTGGGATGTGGGCTATAACGGCTGGCAGACGGGCAATTTCCCGCAGGGCTGGGCGGACTGGAACGACCGTTTCCGGGATACGGCCCGTGACTTCTGGCTGTGCGACCAAGCCGCCCTGGCCGAAGGGCATCGCGCCGGTACAGTGGCACGGCTCGCAAGTTCCCTCGCCGGCTCGGCAGACGTATTTGCCCGTTCCGGACGCACGGCGATTTCTTCGATCAACTTCGTCACGGCCCACGACGGGTTCACGCTTGCAGATCTCACGGCATATAACCGAAAACACAACGAGGACAACGGCGAAGCCAACCGTGACGGTCACAATGACAACCGCAGCTATAACCACGGTGTGGAAGGCCCGACCGAGCAGGAAAAGATTCTCGCAGCCCGCTCCCTGACCGCCCGCAACCTGATGGCCACGCAGCTCCTTGCGCTCGGTGTCCCGATGATCACTGCCGGTGATGAGTTCGGGCGCACCCAGCATGGCAACAACAACGCCTACTGCCAGGACAACGAGCTGGCCTGGGTGCATTGGAACCACGACAATGAGGCCCGCACCATGCTCACGGCCACAGGTGAGCTGCTGCGGATTCGGCGGGAGTTCCTGAGCGAGCAACCGGCCGGCTATCCTGCGCGGGAGGAGACCTCCTATCTGCTGTGGTTCAACGCGGACGGCGAACCGATGTCGCAGGATCAGTGGTCGGACCCGGAGAGCCGGACTGTTCAGCTGCTGCTTGGGTCGCCGAACGGTGCCATCGACGGACTGATCGTCGTCAACGGCCATCTGGAGGACCGTCGCGTGGTCCTCCCCACCGCGTCAGCACTCCAGGGATTCGGCGCGACGGACAGCCAGAACCAGATGTTCGAGCTGCGCTTCAGTACCGCGGTCGCCAATGGGAAACGCCGCGGTGCCCGTCTCCGTGCAGGAGAAACGGACACCGCGGCGTCGAACTCGATTTCTGTCTACCGCGCCTAGGCGTTCACCACGAGGCCAAGTTCGGCCTTGGACGCGAGGCTCTCGTGCTGCGGAAGAACGCGAACGGTGTATCCGAAAGATCCGGAGTGGTCGATGACGATCTCACCGCCGAAGAGGAACCGGCCCCGGCCGAGGTCTTCCTCCACCTTCAACTCGGCTACCGCTACCTCGCTGAGGTCGTCGTTCTCTGACGCGCGGCCGTGAACCACTTCCACGGTCACGTCGTTCGGACTCAGGCTCCCCAGCGAGACATACGCGTTGACGGTGAGCGAGTCACCGATCTGCGGCTCTTCCGAGACCCCGACCGAGTCGACGTGCTCAACCTGCACAGCGGACCAGCCGTCCTTGATCTTCGAACGCCATGACGCCACCTGCCGGGCGGAGCTGTAGCCGTCCCGGATCGCCAGCCGTGCCGAGCGGGCCGCTGGCTGGTACAGCTGACCCACGTAGTCCTGCAGCATGCGTTCGGCGGAGACCGCCGGTCCAAGCTTGGCCATGGTGTGTTTGATCATCGCCACCCACTGGTGGGGGACGCCGTCGTTCGATGTGGTGGACGGACCGGCCGCTCCGGCTCCGGTGGGGCGCACGGTGCTGTAGAAACGGGGTGCTACCTGCTCCTCAATGAGGTCGTACAGCGCCGCCGCCTCGATATCATCGCGCTCATCAGCTGAGGCGCCGTTGTTGGCTGTCGGGATCGCCCAACCGTTGTCGCCGTCGTACATCTCGTCCCACCAGCCGTCCAGGACGGACAAGTTGAGCCCGCCGTTGATGGCCGACTTCATGCCGGAGGTGCCACACGCCTCGAGCGGCCTGAGCGGATTGTTGAGCCACACATCGCAGCCCGGGAAAAGAGTGCGAGCCATCGCAATGTCATAGTTCGGCAGGAAGACGATCCGGTGGCGAACTTCGGGGTCGTCGGTGAACCGGACCAGGTCCTGGATCATGCGCTTTCCCTGCTCATCGGCGGGGTGCGACTTTCCGGCGATGACAAGCTGGATGGGATTCGTGGGGTGGAGCAGAAGCGCCTTGAGCCGGTCGGGGTCGCGGAGCATCAGTGTGAGCCGCTTGTAGGTGGGCACGCGGCGCGCAAACCCGATGGTCAATACGTCCGGGTCCAGCACGTGATCTGTCCACGCCAGCTCGGCGTCGGCTGCACCACGCTGCTTCCAGGAGGACCTCAACCGGGCGCGGACGTCGTCGATGAGGTTCGATCGCATGATCCGCCGCAGCCGCCAGATGTCGGCGTCCTCGACGTCATACACACGGGCCCACTGCGGGTCGAGTACCGACTCCGCTCCGAAGCTTTCCCGGGCGAAGTCTGCGATGAGCGGGTCCACCCAGGTGGGAACGTGGACACCGTTCGTGACCGAGGTGATGGGCACCTCGCGGGCATCGAATCCGGGCCACAGTCCGGAGAACATTTCGCGTGAGACCTCGCCATGCAGCTTCGCGACGCCGTTGGCCCGTTGCGCGAGTCGCAGCCCCATGACCGCCATATTGAATTTCGATGCGTCACCGCCCTCGTAATTCTCCGCGCCGAGTTCCAGAACCCGCTCTGTAGGAACGGACGGCGCGAGGCCGGCGTCGAAGAAGTGCTGGATCTGTACGCGCTCGAAGCGGTCGATCCCGGCAGGAACCGGCGTGTGAGTGGTGAAAACGGTGGACGCGCGTCCTGCGGTGAGGGCTTCCTCCCAGGACATCGGCTGGTCCCTGGAGGAGTCCATGAGCTCACGGATGCGCTCGATGCCCAGGAAGCCGGCGTGTCCCTCGTTGGTGTGGAACACCTCGGGGGCGGGCATCCCGGTAAGTCGCTGGAAGATGCGCAGTGCCTTCACGCCGCCCATGCCGAGCAGGAGTTCCTGCTGCAGCCGCTGGTCACCGCCGCCGCCGTACAGGCGGTCAGTGACGTTCCGCGCCGCCTCATCATTGCCCGGGACATTGGAGTCCAGCAGCAGCAGCGGAACGCGTCCGACGTCGGCCCGCCATATGTGGGCGCGAAGCTCACGGCCGTTGGGTAGCGGCAACACTACGGTTGCGGCGGTTCCGTCATCTTCGCGCAGGAGGGTGAGCGGAAGCCCGTCGGGGTCAAGGACGGGGTACGTTTCCTGCTGCCAGGCGTCCCGGGACAGCGACTGCTTGAAGTACCCGGCCTGGTAAAGCAGGCCGACGCCGACCAGCGGCACTCCGAGGTCGGATGCCGCCTTGAGATGATCGCCGGCCAGGATGCCGAGGCCGCCGGAGTACTGGGGCAGTACGGCGCTGATGCCGTACTCGGGGGAGAAGTAAGCGATGGACTGCGGTGCGTCTTCTCCGAGCGTCTGGTACCAGCGGGGTGCGGAGAGATATCTCTCAAGGTCATCACCGAGATCCTGGATGCGCGTCACCAACTCTTGGTTGGCCGCGATGCGCTGCAGCTGCTCCCGGGTCACGGAACCGAGAAACTGTACAGGGTCGTGGCCGCTGGCTTCCCAGGCTTCCGGATTGATGTCATGGAAGAGCCGGGCAGTGGGCAGGTGCCACGACCAGCGCAGGTTGCCGGCCAATCTGCCTAGGGGAGCGATGCTCGGCGGAAGAACGGTACGGACAGTAAACCTACGGATTGCCTTCACGTTGGGTAGGTTAGCGTACATTTTAGCGCCGGAGTATGTCTGGTGCTCATATCGCCGTAAACGCTTGCATTGTGAAGCGCAACACTCCTGCGCTTTAGGAAGTCGCCTTAGCAATCTGGGCGAATAATGGATAACGTCTAACCCGTGACCACTTCAAGCGAGGCGACACGTACAAGGGCAGGCGCATCCATGGATGAAGATTTGCGGTTCGGACGGATTCCCATCACCAAGGTTTCGCCTGTGGTTGAGGGCGGAACCTTTCCCGCGAAAGCAATTCCAGGGTCGGACATCGTGGTGGGGGCCACGGTATTCCGGGAGGGACACGACCAACTCGGCGTATCAGCCGTGCTGCTCGATCCCGAAGGGGAGGAAGTACAGCGCGTTCGGCTCACTCCGCTGGGAATGGGAACAGACCGCTACGAGGGCACTCTCCGACCTCCCGGCGTCGGCCTTCACTCCTTCCTGATCGAGGGGTGGGGTGACCTGTATGAGACCTGGCACCACAATGCGACCGTGAAAATCGACGCCGGAGTCGATGTCGAGCTGATGCTCGAAGAGGGCGCGGAGCTCTTCGCGAACCAGTCCTCTTCGCGGCCGCCTGAAGAGCGGGATCTGTTCCTCGCCACCGCGGAGCGTCTGCGCAACCGGGAACTGCCGATTGACGAGCGCCTCGCCGCCGGGCACTCGGCCGGCATCCGCGCAGCCATCGAGCGTGAGCCCATGCGGGCGTTGGTGACGCCTTCGCGCCCGTACCCCATCCTTGTGGAGCGTGAGGCAGCGGGCCGCGGCTCCTGGTACGAATTCTTTCCGCGGTCGGAAGGTGCCACCTACAACCCCGCCAACGGGCAATGGACCTCGGGCAACTTCACCACCGCAGCCAAGAGGCTGCCCGCAGTCGCACGGATGGGTTTCGACGTCGTCTACTTCCCGCCGATCCATCCCATCGGTACGGCGCACCGCAAAGGTCCCAACAACACGCTGAACGCCGGCCCGGGAGATCCCGGTTCGCCTTGGGCGATTGGTGCACCCGAGGGCGGCCACGATGCAATCCACCCGGACCTCGGCACATTCGAGGATTTTGATGCCTTCGTGCAACGGGCGCAGGAACTGGATCTCGAGGTAGCACTGGACCTTGCACTGCAGGCTTCCCCGGACCATCCATGGGTCACGGAGCACCCGGAGTGGTTCACTACGCGGGTAGACGGTTCAATCGCGTATGCCGAAAACCCGCCGAAAAAGTACCAGGACATCTATCCGATCAACTTCGACAATGATCCTGAGGGCATCTACAACGAAGTCCTTCGGATTGTCCTGCTGTGGGTGAGCCACGGCGTACGCATCTTCCGGGTGGACAACCCGCACACCAAACCCATCCAGTTCTGGGAATGGCTCATTGGACAGGTTAACAAGCAGCACCCCGATGTCGTCTTCCTGGCAGAGGCGTTTACGCGCCCTGCCATGATGCACGCCCTCGGCCGCGCCGGATTCCAGCAGTCCTACACCTACTTCACCTGGCGGAACACCAAGAAGGAGTTGGAGGAGTACTTCACAGAGGTCAGCCGGGAAACTGCCGCGTTCTTCCGTCCCAACTTCTTCGTGAACACTCCGGACATCCTGACTGAGTACCTCCAGTACGGCGGACCTGCGGCGTTCAAGGTGAGGGCAGTCCTGGCCTCCATGGCGAGCCCGCTGTGGGGCGTTTACTCCGGGTACGAGCTGTACGAGCACGTGGCCCGGCCCGGCGCCGAGGAGTACATCGACAACGAGAAGTTTGAGTACCGCCCGCGCGACTACGAGGGCGCTGAGGCCCAGGGGCGGAGCCTCGCCCCCTTTATCACCCGGCTGAACGAGATTCGTCGCTCCCATCCGGCACTCGGCGACCTCGAGAACCTCACGGTCCACCACAGCACCGATGAAGCCACTGTGGTCTTCTCCAAGCACAAGGAATGCCTCGGCGAGGACGGACGGGGGAAGGACACGTTGATCGTCGTCGTCAATGTCGATCCCCATAGCGCGCGGGAGTGCACCGTATCCCTCAATCTCGAGGCTCTTGGCCTTGGTGAGGGCGACTGGAATGAGGACGGCACCTTCTGGGTGGATGACCTCATCACCGGTCAAGGTTGGCAGTGGGGAGCCCACAACTATGTCAGGCTGGATGCCCATGTGGAACCGGCACACATCCTTTCCGTCAGGAGGACGCGTTAGTGGCGAACCCGTTTCAGCTGCATGCCCCGGGCCTTGCCCATGACCCGCACTGGTACCGCAAGGCAGTGTTCTACGAAGTGTTGGTGCGCGGTTTCGCGGACGCCAACGGTGACGGCTCCGGCGACTTCACGGGACTGATCGACAAGCTCGACTACCTGCAGTGGCTTGGGGTCGACTGCCTGTGGCTTCCTCCGTTCTTCAAGTCCCCCCTGCGTGACGGCGGCTATGACATCGCCGATTACTACGATGTGCTGGACGAGTTCGGCAGCCTGAGCGACTTCAAGCGCCTGGTCGCCGAAGCGCATGCGCGCGGCGTGCGGGTCATCATCGACCTCCCGCTGAACCACACCTCGGACAAGCATCAGTGGTTCGAGGAATCGCGCACTGATCCGGACGGACCGTACGGCGACTTCTACGTCTGGAGCGATACTGACGAAAAGTACCAGGACGCCCGGATCATCTTCGTTGATACTGAAGAGTCCAACTGGACATTCGATCCGGTTCGCCGCCAGTTCTTCTGGCACCGGTTCTTCAGCCACCAGCCGGACCTGAACTTCGAGAACCCGAAGGTGATCGAGGCTCTGTTCGACGTCGTGCGATTCTGGCTGGACCAGGGAATCGACGGCTTCCGGGCAGACGCCATCCCGTACCTCTTCGAGGAAGAGGGCACCAACTGCGAGAACCTGCCCGCTACGCACACGTTCCTCAAGGACCTGCGGGCGATGGTTGACGAAAACTACCCCGGACGCGTCATCATCGCCGAAGCGAACCAGATGCCGGACCAAGTGGTGGAGTACTTCGGCGATGAGGACGGCGCCGAGTGCCACATGTGCTTCCACTTCCCGATCATGCCGCGGCTCTTCTACGCGCTGCGTGACCAGAAGGCTGCACCGATTATCGAAACCATGGCAGAGACGCCGGACATCCCATCCGGTGCCCAGTGGGGGACCTTCCTCCGTAACCACGACGAACTCACCCTCGAGATGGTTACCAACGAGGAGCGCGAGGCCATGCTGGGGTGGTACGCGCCCGACTCGAGGATGCGCGCCAATATCGGTATCCGGCGAAGGCTTTCACCGCTGCTGGATAACTCCCGGGCGGAGGTGGAACTGATCCATGCCCTGCTCCTGTCGCTGCCTGGAAGCCCGTTCCTGTACTACGGCGACGAAATCGGCATGGGTGACAACATCTGGCTTGAGGATCGTGATGCCTCACGTACTCCGATGCAGTGGAACCCCGACAGGAATGCCGGGTTCTCCACGGCTGATCCCGGAAAGCTGTATCTGCCCGTGGTTCAGTCGCTCGTGTATCACTACAACCACGTCAACGTTGAAGCGCAGCTTGCAAGTTCGAGCTCGCTGTTGCACTGGATGCGGCAGATGCTTGCGGTACGCCGATCGCACCCTGCTTTCGGTCTTGGCTCCTATCGAAATGTGCCCACCGAGGCCGAGCCCGTATTGGCCTTCATTCGAGAAGTCCCGGCGGGAAACCCCGAGGGCGAGCAGCCGGAAGTCATTCTCTGCGTGTTCAACCTCTCCCAGCACCCGGTAGCGGCACGTCTGCACCTGCCCGAGTACTCCGGCAGAGGGCTGCGCGATCTCTTCGGCGGTACACCGTTCCCGGCCTTCGCCGAGGACGGCAACCTCACCTTGACGTTGGGCAGCCACGACTTCTACTGGCTGCGCCTGCGTTCGGCGAGCTCCAATGTCGCGTCTCCACATACCGAAGCCATCCCCGTAATTCCTATTTCGGAGGCAGTACAGTAATGGACACATCGACGTCATCCCTTCCAGACCTGCTCACAGCCTGGATGCCGAGCCAGCGCTGGTTCCCCTCGAAAGGCAGGGAAATCTCCCTGAGCCGTGTCGGCGGTATCCGGCTTGAGGATCCAACGGGTGAAGCGGGCCTGGAGGTCCACCTGGTCTCGGTCGAATCGGGACGAAGACTCGACGTCGTCAATGTGCCGCTTTCCTTCCGCTCCGAGCTTCTCCCCGGGGCCGAAGCCGGGCTCCTGGGCGAAATCGAGCACGCCGAACTCGGACGTCGATACGTCTATGACGGCACGCATGACCCGGCGTTCGTCTCCGCTTGGCTCGAGCTCATCCGGACCGAGGGCACGACGGCAGACGGCCGAACCACAGCCACGGCGATCGGTGGTTTTGCATCCACTGCCGGGATCACTCCGTCGGCGGACATCTCGGTGCTGGGGGGAGAGCAGTCGAATACCTCAGTCGTTGTCTCTACAGGGGAGACCCCGATGATCCTGAAATTCTTCAGGGTCCTTGCGGCAGGGGAGAGTCCGGACGTGCTGGTAAGCGCGAAGCTCACCGACGCCGGATCTACGGATGTCCCCCAGACGTTCGGTTGGGTGATGGGCAGTTGGCTCGACGGGCGGTCCGATAGCGAGTGGGTCACCGGGCACCTCAGTGTGCTCCGTGAATTCCTTCCGGGCAGCAAGGATGCCTGGCGGCAGGCCATGACCGCGCTGGAGAGAGGGGACTCCTTCGCCACTGAGGCTGGGGAGCTGGGTCGAGTCATTGCGCGAGTCCATACTCAGCTCGCTGAAGCTTTCGGTAGCCGCCCGGCGACCAAGCAGGAGGCGGCCGAGTTCCGGGAGTCCCTGACCAGCCGCATTGAGTGGGCCTGGCGTGAAGCAGGTACCGCCGTTGGTCCGTTTGATGCGGAGATCCAGGCGGTCATCGGTGAAGTTAAGGGACTGAAGAAGCTCCCCGAGCTGCAGCGGATCCATGCAGATCTGCATCTGGGCCAGATCCTTGCAACGAAGGACGGCGCCTGGCTGGTCCTCGACTTTGAAGGCGAGCCGCTGCGCCCAGCAGCCGAACGCAGTGTGCCGGATGTGCCGGTCCGTGACGTCGTCGGGCTTGTGCGTTCTCTTGAGTACGCGGCCGGCGTGGGTGTCCATGACGCGTCAGTTGCGCCGAAGGGCGCCGAGGCTTGGGCCGTGGAATCGGTGTCGGCTTTCCTCGAAGGCTATTCGGCTGAAGCCGGAACGACGGTCGACCGCGCGAGCGCCCTGTTCCGCGCATTGTGGCTTGACAAGGCACTTTATGAGGTGGTGTACGAATTGAGAAACCGACCAGATTGGGTGGATGTACCCGTTTCCGCAGTTCGAAGGATGCTCAAGGGCGGCGGTTCTGCCGAGGAAAAGACAACCGGCCAGGACGCTGATGGGCAGGAGGATGGAACCGCAGTGACACAGGACCAGGTAAACCCCAAGACACCTCTCGGAGGTCCTATCCCAGTGGATCCCGGCGTCCTTCAGCAGGTCTCTGAGGGCTGTTACTACCAGCCGCACGCTGTGCTCGGCGCGCATCTCGACCAGCACGGGCATGTGACGATCCGTACCCTTCGCCGACTCGCGGAAAGCGTGACTGTGGTGACGGGCAGCGGCCGGGTCGAGCTGAGCCACGAGCACAACGGAATCTGGGTCGGCACTGTTGAGCCCGAGCGCCCCGGGCACGTCCCTGACTACCGCTTGGAAGTGGTGTACGACGGCGCGCCGCAAGTGGCGGATGACGCTTACCGTTTCCTGCCGACCCTCGGCGAGATCGACATGCACCTCATCGCGGAGGGGCGGCATGAGACGCTGTGGACCGCGCTCGGCGCACATGTCCGCCGCTATGCGTCGTCGCTGGGCGATATTTCCGGAGTCAGCTTCGCGGTATGGGCGCCAAATGCCCAGTCGGTTCGCGTGAAGGCAGATTTCAACGGCTGGGACGGATCAGTTCATGCCATGCGGTCGCTGGGTAGCTCCGGGATCTGGGAGCTCTTCGTCCCGGGCGCCGAGGCCGGTGCCTGCTACAAGTTCGAAATCCTGGGTCGAGACGGTCAGTGGCGCGAGAAGGCTGACCCGATGGCCCGCGGTACTGAGGTGCCGCCGCTCACCGGGTCCCGGGTGGTCGAGTCCCGCTACGTGTTCGGCGACGAAGACTGGATCCAGGAACGCCGTGCCAAGGACCCGCACAATGGTCCGATGAGCGTGTACGAGGTGCATCTCGGATCGTGGCGTCTGGGCCTGGACTACAAGCAGCTCGCCGAAGAACTGGTCGAGTACGTCCGGTGGCAGGGGTTCACCCATGTTGAACTCATGCCGGTCGCTGAGCACCCCTTCGGCGGTTCCTGGGGTTACCAGGTGACGTCCTACTTCGCGCCGACAGCCCGTTTCGGCCATCCGGATGACTTCAAGTATCTTGTGGACAAACTGCATCAGGCGGGTATCGGCGTCATCATGGACTGGGTTCCGGCCCATTTCCCCAAGGACGAATGGGCTCTTGCCCGGTTCGACGGCGACACTCTATACGAGCACGGCAATCCGCAGCTCGGTGAACACCCTGACTGGGGCACTCTGATCTTCGACTTCGGCCGACGCGAAGTGCGCAACTTCCTGGTTGCCAACGCGCTGTACTGGCTCGAGGAATTCCACATCGACGGGCTGCGCGTGGACGCGGTGGCCTCGATGTTGTACTTGGACTATTCCCGCGAGGACGGTCAGTGGCAGCCGAACCGGTTCGGCGGGAACCAGAATCTCGAGGCGATTTCCTTTCTCCAGGAGGTCAATGCCACCGCCTACAAGCGCGTGCCCGGCATTGTGATGATCGCCGAGGAATCAACAGCGTTCGACGGCGTCACCCGACCCACGTCGCAGGGTGGATTGGGCTTCGGGATCAAATGGAACATGGGCTGGATGCACGACTCGCTCCAGTACATCTCTGAAGATCCGATCAACCGGGTGCACCATCACGGCAAGGCGACGTTCTCCATGGTGTACGCGTACACCGAGAATTTCCTGCTTCCGATCAGCCATGACGAGGTGGTCCATGGCAAGGGGTCGCTGCTTCGCAAGATGCCCGGCGACCGTTGGCAGCAACTGGCCAACGTGCGGGCGTACCTCGCGTTCCAGTGGGCGCATCCGGGCAAGCAGCTGATCTTTATGGGCACTGAGTTTGCGCAGGAATCGGAGTGGTCTGAGCAGCATGGCCTGGACTGGTGGCTGTCCGACACGATCCCGCATAAGGGCGTGCAGAAGATGGTGCAGTCGCTCAACTCCATCTATCGGAATACGCCGGCACTGTATGCGCGGGACAATGACCCGTCCGGGTTCCAATGGATCGACGAGAACGACGGCGCTCACAACGCTCTGTCCTTCATTCGCTGGGATACCCAGGGGAATCCCGTTGTCTGCATCGCGAACTTCTCCGGTTCTCCGCACGAGGGCTACCGGGTAGGTATGCCGTGGGCAGGGCAGTGGACCGAACTGCTCAATACAGACGCCGAAGAGTTCGGCGGCTCGGGAGTAGGGAACATAGGCGCCATCGAGGCGATGGAGGGGGCACACAACGGCCTGCCCGCATACGCGGAGTTGCGGGTGCCGCCGTTGGGCGTCCTGTACCTCACGCCGACGCAGGTTTAGCCCCGCAAACGTCACCCCGGCAGCCGATTTACAAGTGGGCCGCCGGGGTGCTACAGTTTATATCCGCGCCGACGAACACTTCGGATCCGGCCGACATCCACACCTAGCGAAAACCAGCTTCGTTCTGGTGGGCACACAGTGTGGGTGAAGGGTGGATTTGACGGGGTGGGGTTTGGTGGGTAAGTTAGAAAAGTTGCTCCGGAGCGATGATGCGGCCTTGAGGGTTGTGTTTGGTGCCGGGTGCTTCTGTTGTTTGAGAACTCAATAGTGTGCCATGTTTGTTGATACCGATTGTTTTTTGATTGGTTGATTTGCTGGTCATTG
>NZ_JBZCNB010000009.1:0-160137 GCF_058269075.1 Arthrobacter sp. TJ-270
CTGAATTTCGTGATCAACTGCAACCTGCAGCGCCTGGACGGGCCTGTCCGGGGTAACGGGAAGATCATGCAGGAACTCGAGGCATTCTTCCGCGGTGCGGGCTGGAACGTGATCAAGGTTGTCTGGGGCCGGGAATGGGATGACCTGCTGGCCCGGGACACCACCGGGGAACTGGTGAACATCATGAACGAAACCGCCGACGGTGACTACCAGACCTACAAGGCCGAATCCGGCGGGTTCGTCCGCGATCACTTCTTCGGCAAGACTCCGGCCACGAAGGATCTCGTGGCGGACATGACCGACGCCCAGGTGTGGGGCCTGAAGCGCGGCGGGCATGACTACCGGAAGGTCTACGCGGCGTACAAGGCTGCCACGGAGTTCAAGGGCAAGCCCACCGTGATCCTGGCCAAGACCGTCAAGGGCTACGGCCTCGGACCGCATTTCGAGGGCCGCAACGCGACCCACCAGATGAAGAAACTGACCATTCAGGACCTGAAGGAGTTCCGGGACTACCTCAGAATCCCGATTCCTGATGAGGTGCTGGAAGCGGATCCGTACGCACCTCCCTACTTCCATCCGGGACCAGAGTCGAAGGAGATCCAATACCTGCTGGACCGGCGTCGTGCACTTGGCGGGTTTGTTCCTGAACGCCGTCCTCACGGTGCAGCTGTGGATTTGCCGGGCGACAAGACCTATGAGGTAGCCAACCGGGGTTCGGGGAAGCAGCAGGCTGCCACCACCATGGCCTTCGTGCGTCTGCTCAAGGACCTCATGCGGGACAAGGGCCTGGGGTCGAGGATCGTTCCGATCGTGCCGGACGAATCGCGTACCTTCGGCATGGATGCCTTCTTCCCGACGGCGAAGATCTACAACCCCAAGGGCCAGAACTACCTTTCCGTGGACCGGGACTTGGTCCTCGCCTACAAGGAGTCACCGGCAGGTGCCATCCTGCACCCGGGCATCAACGAGGCAGGCGCGGTGGCTGCCTTTACTGCTGCGGGCACCGCCTACGCGACGCAGGGTCAGCCGCTGATCCCGATCTACGTCTTCTACTCGATGTTCGGATTCCAGCGCACCGGTGACTCCTTCTGGGCCGCCGGTGACCAGATGACCCGCGGCTTCATAATCGGCGCCACCGCCGGACGCACCACCCTCACCGGCGAAGGCCTGCAGCACGCAGACGGACACTCACCCATCCTCGCCGCCACCAACCCTGCCGTCATCACCTACGATCCGGCCTACGGGTACGAGCTTGGCATCATCATGCGCGCCGGACTTGAGCGCATGTATGGCGGGAAATCCGATGATCCCAATGTCATGTACTACCTGACGGTTTACAACGAGCCCATCGTCCAACCTCCGTTGCCGGCCGGGCTGGACGCAGACGCCGTCATTCGCGGCATCTACCGATTGAAGCCGGGCAACGACGACGACTGCAAGCCAAAAGCCCAACTTCTCGCCTCCGGTGTTGCTGTGCCGTGGGCGCTCGAGGCGCAGGAACTCCTCTCGGACCACTGGGGTGTTTCCGCTGATGTGTGGTCGGTGACCTCCTGGACCGAACTGCGACGCGACGCGCTCGCCGCCGAGGAAGACGCCTTCCTCAACCCCGGCACCGAAACGCGCGTCCCATTCATCACCGAGCAACTCGGTGAAGCACCTGGACCGATCGTCGCGGTCACGGACTACATGAAAGCCGTACCCGACCAGATCCGGCAGTTCCTCCCGCAGGACTTCGCCACCCTCGGCGCCGACGGCTTCGGCTTCTCTGACACCCGCGCCGCCGCCCGGCGGTACTTCAAGATCGACTCACACTCCGTCGTCGTACGCACCCTCGAACTCCTCGCCAAGCGAGGAGAGGTCGATCAGGACGCACCACGCCAAGCCATCGAAAAGTACTCCCTGCTGACCCTGCCCTGACGCTGAGTTGGCAGGGTCAGGAGGAGGAGGAGCCCGCCCACTCGAGGAGCTTCTCCAGCGGCCAGGTGGTGATGATGCGCTCGGCCGGCACGCCGTTGGCCTCGGCCCGTTGTGCACCGTACTGGAGGAAGTCGAGCTGTCCGGGGGCGTGGGCGTCGCTGTCGATGCTGAAGAGGCAGCCGGTGTCGAGGGCCAACTTGATCAGGTCATCGGGGGGATCCTGCCGCTCAGGCCGGGAGTTGATCTCCACCGCCACGTTGTTCTCGGCGCAGGCGTCGAAGACTTTCTCGGCATCGAACTCGGATTGTGGACGCTGCCCGCGGGAACCCTGCACCAGGCGGCCCGTGCAGTGGCCAAGGATGTTGGTGTGCGGATCACGAATGCCGCCGAGCATGCGTGCGGTCATGGTCTGGCGGTCCGCGCGCAGTTTGGAGTGGACGCTGGCGACGACGATGTCCAGCCGGCCGAGCATCTCCGGGGACTGGTCCAGCGTTCCGTCCTCAAGGATGTCCACTTCGATGCCCTTGAGCAGGCGGAAGCCGTCGCCGTCGTCGTCGTTGATCTGGTCCACGATCTGAAGCTGCTCGGTAAGGCGCTCCGCGCTCAGGCCGTTTGCGATTTTCAGGTTGGGGGAGTGGTCGGTCAGCGCGAGGTATTCGCGGTTGAGCGCGCGGGCGGCGTCGACCATGAGCGGGATGGGGCTCCCGCCGTCGGACCAGTCGCTGTGGCTGTGCAGATCACCTCGAAGGAGGGCGCGAAGTTGGGAGCCGCCATCGGCGAGTGCTTCCTCTGACCGCTCCCGCAGGTCGGCGAGATAGGACGGGACCTCACCGTCGAGCGCCTGGGTGATCACCTCTAAGGAGCGCGCTCCGATGCCTTTCATGCGTTTGAGTCGGCCGTCGCGGGCACGCTGTGCGAGTTCGTCAGGCTCAAGGTCGGCGATTGTGGCGGCCGCACGGCGGAAAGCCTGCACCTTGAAACTGGGAGCCAGTTCCCGTTCCAGCCAGAAGGCGATTTCGTTCAGGGCAGCGGTGGCTTCCATAGGCCTATCTTCCATCATTTCCGTCCTGTAGCCGTTTCCGCACGGGCGGTTTTGAGATGTGATGCAGATAACGCTTGACAGTAACCGTGTGACACGGACTACACTGAAATCGGAAATCAACTTCCACAATATAGAAACCTTCTGGTTCCTAGACTATCGCCGGAAACATCGAGTCAAATCGAATTCGTTCGAGGGTAAGGGTGTTCAGCGCTGGCGGTAGCGCTCTAACGAAAGCTGACACCCATGCGCCTTGAAACCCTCAACACCTGTACCCCCGCTGACGCCGCAGCGCAATTGACACCCTGCGTTGATATTCCGCGCTGGGTGAGCGCCATCGTCGATGCACGGCCGTTCTCCTCGGAAGCTGACCTGATCGCCTTCGCCGGGACTGCAGCGCATCCGTGGACGGAGGACGAGATCGACGGCGCCCTGGCGCACCACCCGCGCATCGGCGAAAGGGCCCAGGGGGACACCACCGAAGCGACCATGTCCCGGGGTGAGCAGGCGGGCGTCAGCACCGCCGTCGAAACCCAAACCGCGCTCCTCGAAGGCAACCGCGCCTACGAGGAGAAGTTTGGGCGTGTCTTCCTCATCCGGGCCGCGGGACGCAGCGCAGAGGACATCCTCGCCGCGCTCGACGAGCGACTGCTCAATCCGCCCGAGCAGGAGCTGGACATCATCGCCCAGCAATTGCGTGAAATCGCCATCCTTCGACTCAAGGGAGTCCTTGCAGCATGAGCCGCAGCCACATCACCACCCACGTGCTCGACACCGGAACCGGACGCCCCGCCGTCGGGGTCGCAGCCCGCCTGGACAGGCAGGCGCCGGACGGTTGGCAGGAAGTAGCGAAAGGAACCACCGACGACGACGGCCGCATCACCTCCCTGGGGCCCGAAGCACTGGAGGCGGGAACCTACCGGATCGACTTTGAAACCGGCAGTTACTTCGCCGCCACCGGCACCGAGACGTTCTTCCCGTCCGTCTCTCTCATCTTCGAACTCACCGACCCGGCACAGCATTACCACGTGCCACTTCTGATTAGTCCCTTCGCCTATTCCACCTACCGAGGAAGCTGACAATGACTACGCCAACCATCGAATCAAGCTCCACCGCACCCAACCCCGACGAGAACGCCGCGACCGGCGGCCGCATTGTCCTGGGCCGCAACCAGTACGGGAAGGCGGAATGCCGGCTCGTGAAGATCACGCGCGACACGGCCCGCCACCAGATCGAGGACCTCAACGTCACCTCGCAGCTGCACGGCGACTTCGAGTCCGCACACACCGAGGGCGACAACTCGAAGGTTGTTGCCACCGACACACAGAAGAACACCGTGTACGCATTTGCCCGCGACGGCGTCGGCTCCCCTGAGCAGTTCCTGCTGCGCCTGGGGAAGCACTTCACCGAGAGCTTTGACTGGGTCTCCGGCGGCCGCTGGGAAGCGGAGCAGTACTTCTGGGACCGCATCAGCGATCATGACCACGCGTTCTCGCGCAACAAGTCCGAGACCCGCACAGCGGTCCTGCTCATTGAGAACGGTGTGCGCCACATCGTCGCGGGCATCGAAGACCTCACCGTGCTGAAGTCGACCGGATCCGAGTTCCACGGCTTCCCCCGCGACCGGTACACCACGCTTCAGGAAACCACCGACCGCATCCTTGCCACCGATGTGAGTGCCCGCTGGCGTTACGCGCCGGACACCACGGACATCAACTTCACCGAGATCTACGCCAGCGTGCGCGGGATCTTCCTCGACGCTTTCGCCCAGACCCACTCACTGGCCCTCCAGCAGACCATGTTCGAGATGGGCAAGCAGGCGCTCGAGGCGCACCCGGAAATTGAGGAGATTAAACTTTCCCTGCCGAACAAGCACCACTTCCTCGTTGACCTCGAGCCCTTCGGTCTCGACAACCCGGGCGAGGTCTTCTTTGCAGCCGACCGTCCGTACGGACTCATCCAAGCCACCGTCGAGCGCGAGCGCACCGACGCGGCTCCCAGCGAAGCGGGGATCTGGGCCAACATTCCCGGATTCTGCTGAGAAACGGCTGGGGCGGACGCCTGAACAGCGCCGCCCCAACCGTGAACGGCCGCACACCGGCACGTGTCCGGCCGTTCATCCAACTACTCATGTGAGACAAGGAAGTCATACTCATGAAAGCAGTCAGTTCTACGAAACAACAGGCTAAACCACAGCGTCCCGAGGATGAACGGCTGCCTATCGGCCGTACCTTCACCTACGGATTTCAGCACGTCCTCACCATGTACGGCGGAATCATCGCTGTGCCGCTCATCGTAGGCACCGCCGCGGGCCTATCCCAGGAGGACATCGCCGTCCTGATTGCCTCCTGTCTCTTCGTGGGCGGCGCCGCTACCATCCTGCAGAGCTACGGCATCAAGTTCTTCGGCTCGCAGCTCCCACTCGTTCAGGGTGTCTCCTTCGCGGGGGTCGCCACCATGACCGCCATCCTCAGCGGCGGCGGTGGCCTCCAGACCGTGTTTGGCGCGGTTCTCGTGGCCTCCCTGATCGGTCTGGTCCTCGCGCCCTTCTTCGCAAAAATAATCAAGTTCTTCCCACCTGTGGTCACCGGCGTCATCATCACCACCATCGGGCTGACCCTGATGCCGGTGGCGGCCAACTGGGCAATGGGTGGCAATCCGACCGCCGATAACTACGGCAGCCTCACCAACATTGCGCTCGCCGCGGGAACACTTGCTCTGGTCCTTCTCCTGAGCAAACTGGGCAACGCCGCAATCTCACGCCTTTCCATCCTTCTCGCGATCGTGGTCGGCACGGTGATCGCCGCGCTCCTGGGACTGGCCGACTTCTCGAACGTCGGGAACGGCGCCATCTTCGCCTTCCCGCAGCCGTTCGCCTTCGGCTGGCCGGTATTCGACCTCGCCGCCATAATCTCCATGACAATCGTGATCCTCGTCTGCATGACGGAGACGACGGCGGACATCCTCGCCGTGGGTGAGATCGCAAAGACGAAGGTTGACTCCCGCCGCATCGCCGACGGACTGCGCGCCGACATGCTCTCCAGCGCGCTTGCTCCGGTCTTCAATTCCTTCGCCCAGACAGCGTTCGCGCAGAACGTTGGCCTTGTGGCCATCACCGGCATCCGCAGCCGATACGTTGTCAGCGCGGGAGGACTGATCATGGTGATCCTCGGCCTCCTGCCCATCCTGGCCCGCCTCGTTGCGGCAGTTCCGACGCCGGTGCTCGGCGGCGCAGGCATCGTCCTTTTCGGCACGGTGGCCGCCAGCGGTATCCGCACCCTCGCGAAGGTGGAGTACGAGGGCAACATGAACCTGGTCATCGTCGCCGTGTCACTCGCCTTCGGGATGATCCCCGTGGTGGCACCAACGTTCTACGATGAGTTCCCCACCTGGTTCGGCATCATCTTCCACTCGGGCATCAGTTCCGCGGCCATCATGGCGGTGCTGCTCAACCTGCTCTTCAACCACCTCAAGGCGGGCAACCCGAACCGCGCCTCCGTGTTCGTTGCCAGCCCGCCCCGCATGGTGCGGACGGACGAACTCGCCGCCCTACAGGACGGCGACAGCTTCCAGGGCGGCAAGCTCGTGGCCGCAGACGGCACGGAGATCCCCGTGGTGACCGCGGCGCAGTACGTTGTGGTGAAGGAGAAGCTGGACAACGGCGAAATCAGCTGTGTCGAGGACATCCGCAAAATCTGCGACGAGTCACCCGACAAGGAGCACTAAAGCTCCTGCCTGCCTTCGCACACAGGGAGGCAGGCAGGGATCCCACACCTGGATCAGCAGACAGGACCACTGAGCTGACGGCACACCCCGCCGTCGCCGGTGGTCCTGTGCCGTTTCACCTACTGAAACGAGAAGGCATATGTCCACACGCATCTGGGTCCGCGACCCCCTCGCCATCTTCACCGCCAACGATTCCGACGCCGGTGGCGGGGTGGTCATCGAGGGCACCGCCATCGTGGAGCTCGTCGGAACGGGAACGACGCCGTCGTGCGGCTACGATTCCGTCTTCGACGCCCGCGGCCACGTAGTGCTCCCCGGCCTCATCAATACGCATCACCACTTCTACCAGACACTCACCCGCGCCTGGGCACCCGTGGTCAACGTGCCGCTGTTCCCCTGGCTCGTGAATCTCTACCCCGTATGGGCACGGCTCACGCCGCGCGACCTTGAGCTGGCGACGACGGCGGCGCTCGCCGAACTGCTGCTCTCCGGCTGCACTACAGCTGCGGACCACCACTACCTGTTCCCCGGCGGTATGGAGGAATCCATCGATGTGCAGGTATCCGTGGTCCGGGAACTCGGCATGCGTGCCATGCTGACGCGTGGTTCCATGACCCTTGGCGAGGACGACGGCGGCCTGCCGCCGCAGCAGACCGTGCAGGATGCCGAGGTGATCCTCGCGGATAGCGAGAGGCTGATCAGCCAGTACCACGAACGCGGTGCCGGAGCGCAGGTTCAAATCGCACTCGCTCCGTGCTCCCCGTTCTCCGTGACGACGGACATCATGAAGGCAAGCGCCGCCCTCGCGGAGCTGCATGACGTCCGGTTGCACACGCACCTGGCGGAGACACTCGATGAGGAGGACTTCTGCCGTGAGCGCTTCGGCATGAGGACCGTCGAGTACCTGGACAGCGTCGGCTGGCTGGGGTCGAGAACCTGGCTGGCGCACGGAATCCACTTCGACGACGGTGAGATTGCGGAACTTGGGGCGGCCGGCGTCGGTGTCGCCCACTGCCCGACGTCGAACATGCGGCTCGCGTCCGGTATCTGCCGGGCGGTTGAACTTGAGGAAGCGGGTGTTGCGGTGGGGCTGGGTGTGGATGGGTCGGCGTCGAACGATGCCTCCAACCTGATCCTCGAGGCCCGTCAGGCTCTCTACGTCCAAAGGCTGCGGTACGGTGCTGAGCTGGCTACGCCCGCACGGGCGCTCGGATGGGCGACGCGGGGATCGGCGGCGGCGCTTGGACGGGACGATATCGGGCAGCTCGCAGTGGGGAAGCAGGCCGACCTTGCACTGTTCCGACTGGATGAGCTGCGCTTCTCGGGTAGCCACGACCCTCTCTCTGCCCTGCTGCTGTGCGGGGCGGACCGGGCGGACAGGGTCATGGTCGGCGGGCAATGGCGCGTCGTGGATGGCGCCGTCGTCGGGCTGGATCTGGAGTCGCTCATCGCTGAGCACACGGCAGCGGCGCGGCGGCTCGTGGGATGAACGGCGTGCATATGGTGCTCCTTGCCGAGCAATATTGCGCGACGACCCGCCGTTCCCAATCGATTTCAAAGGTTTCTCAACTAACTTTCCTAAGCTGGGACAAGACTTCTCGCCCATTTATAGGAAGGCCTCGTGGACCCGCACCCCGAAAGTGCCCATCGTTCCACTGCGCCGCGCCGTGCCTTGATTGTCAGTACATCGCGTGACCGCGGTGCGCTTGCTGCGGCCCGCTCGCTCTGTGCCGACGGCTGGACGGTAGGGGTGGGTACCCCAGAAGGCAGGGGGATGCTCTGTACTTCCCGGGCCGTCTCCGCCAGTCACCTTGTCCCTCGTCCCCGCGGGGACGGTGATGCCTTCATCGGGGGCGTCCGTGCTGCCGTGGAGGCCGGCAGGTACGACGTCGTCTTCGGCGGCGGTGATGACTGGATGGCCGCCCTCGCTACCTACCGCAGCAGAATCCCGACGACGGTGGCACACCCTTCGCCGGAGGCGGTCGGGAAGGCCTTGGACAAGGTGCTGCTCGCTGAGAGCGCGGGTCGGGTAGGACTGCCGGCGCCGCGAACGGTACCGGCAACACCGGATGCGCTGGCTGACTGGGACGGTCCGGTTGTTGTGAAGTCCCGGGCCCACTGGTCGCCCGGACAGACCCGGCCGCACCGCATCGAGGCACGGCTGTTCGACAGCGTGGCCGCCGCCAGGGAACGCGTGGAGTACATGGAGCAGCTCGGGGCCGAACCGCTCCTTCAGGAACCCATTCGGGGGCAGCTGGGCGCACTGATCGGGTTTTTCCGGGACGGAAGACTCGAGGGCAGGGTCCAGCAGCAGACACCGCGCCTGTGGCCCACCCCGAACGGCGCCTCCGCACGTGCAACAACAGTCGCCGTCGACCACGCGCTCGCGGAGAAGGTCGAAGCGCTGCTCTCAGACATCGGCTGGTGGGGATTGGTGGAGCTGCAGTTCCTGACCGACGACGACGGCGTTTCCCACCTCATCGACTTCAACGGCCGCTTCTTCGGGTCGATTGCCCTGACGAATGCCGCCCGCCCCGGGCTGGCGGACGCGTGGGGCCGGCTGGCGCTCGGTGAGGCGGTGCCGCACCTGGCTGATGCGCCCCCCGGATTCAGGTACGCGTGGACGGCGGGCGACCTGCGCCGCGCGCGTATCGAACGGCGTGGCGGACTTGTTGCGGACGTCCTCGACACCCTCCGCTGGGCGAGTATGTCAAAGCACAGCGTGTGGGACCCGAAGGACCCCGGACCAACCATGCACCTGATTACGTCCAAGCTCCTGCGGAACAAACCGGCCACGCTTCGGCCTTCCGTCACCTCGTAACCGGCGGGTCAGCGGCGCCGTGCCGCGCGCAGCATGTCGAACGGCACCCGTCCCTCGGGAGCGCGCAGCACCATCAGCCCGAGCGCGTAGGTTCCGCACACCGAGATCGCGACCACGGAAACCGTCATCAGCGCCGGCCCGGGCACCAGGTTCAGCAGGAGAACTCCTACAGCGCCGGCGACGGCGGCCAGGAGAGCCGCGCGCAGCAGGAGGACAAGAGCAGCATGCAAGTCCACGCCGTCGTGCCGGTGTCTGAGAAGCCAGGCGTTTGCGACGGCCGCGAGCACCAGCGATGCGCTTGTCGCCAGCGCGATACCGGCGATTCCCATGACCGGTGCCAGCAGGATGTCGCCGACCACGTTGACCACCATGGCAATGACCGAGACCACCACGGGTGCTTTTGCGTCGCCGAGCGCATACGCCGTACTCACAACCACCTGGCGACACCCCAGGGCCAGTAGGGCGGGCGTGTACCAGAGAACAGCCGTGGCGGTGTCCTCGATGTCCTCCGGAGAGAAGGCACCGCGGCCGAAGGCGATCTCCACGAGCGGTTCAGCGGCAACCGCCAACACGACGCACAGGGGTACGAGGATCGTCACGGTGACGGAGAGGCCGCGGTTCACAAGGCGCCTGAGCTCCGGAAGGTTGCTCACGGAGGCGCTGATCGCCGGGTAGAGCGGCACGAGCAGTGAGGCAATGAGGAGCTGCTCCGGCAGGTTCACGAGGCGCCACCCGTAGGAGAGCGCAGTGATGGCGCCCTCCTCCAGCGTGGAGCCGACCGCGCGGTCCACGAGCGTGTTCACGTTTCCGACGGCGCTGCCCACCAGCATCGGTGGCACCAGCACGGCAATCTCACGGAAGCCCGGATCCTTCAGCTGCAGGCGCGGGCGCACCCGTGTGCCGAGGCTGCGCAGCGGGGGTATCTGCAGCAGGAGCCGCGCGCCGGAGCCGACCACGAATCCGACGGCGAGGGCCGTGATGCCATAGCGGGGACCGAAGAGTCCTGCCGCTGCGATCATGATCAGGTTGAAGGGGACACCCTGCAGGGACGCCCATGCGAAGCGGCCGTGTGACTGGGCCAGCGCGGCGAGAAGGTCGGTACCCGCGACGAGCACTGTAGCGGCGAGCACTATTCGGGTGAGCGCCGCAGCGGTGGCCGTTTCACCGTCGTCGAACCCCGGTGCCAGCAGCGACGTCACCGGGCCGGCGAAGATCCCCATCACGATTCCACCCACGCCGAGGACCACCATGGTGAGGGTGAAGGCGACGTCGAAACCGGTGTGGCCCCTGCACCCGTTCTCCTCGGCAGCCGCTTCCCGGGAAACCACCGGAATGGCGGAACGGGCCATCGCATAGGCCACGAGGCCGAGCACGATGTTCATCAGGCCCTGCGCCACAAGGTAGGCGTCCAGTTCAGCACCTGCCCCGAACACTGCCGCGATGACGACGTCGCGAAGGAAGCCAAGGAGTGTGGATACCGCGGTGAGGCCGGTGACAAGGACAGCCGCCCTCGAGATTGACTTACCCCCGAGTCTGGCCACGAAATCCCACACTATCCTTCCTGAGCGGCACACGGCTGCACCTGCCGGCCGGAGTTGACAGAATACATGCCCCCTTTCCAGCGACTGTCGTTACGCGCCAGACTGGTCCGGTTATACCGCTCAACCACAGGGAGGTCTCATGAAGTTGGAACTTTCGGCAACAGTGCTCGATTCGCCCGACGCGCGGGCGCTCGCCGACTTCTATCGGCGCCTGCTGGGTTGGGAGGTGACGTTCGAGGACGATGACTGGGTCATGCTCAAGGCGCCCGACGGCAGCGCTGGGCTGTCTTTCCAGACCGAGCCGGAGTACGTCAGGCCGGTCTGGCCGGCGGGCGAAGGGGACCCGCAGATGATGATGCACCTGGACATCCGCGTTGAGGACCTCGACGCTGCCGGTGCGCACGCCGTGGAGCAGGGCGCGGAACTTGCGGGGTTCCAGCCGCAGCAGGACGTCCGGGTCTACCTCGACCCTGCCGGCCACCCGTTCTGCCTCTTCGTGGACTGAGCTGGTCCTACGTCCTCACCTGGCCTAACGTGATTCGCCGGCGTCGATTCCACCTGATCCACTTCCGGCGGCACTGCGCTCCTGGATGGTCAGGACAAGCCTGGCATGTGCGTCGTCGGTGAGGGGATACCACCGCATGACGCCAACGGCGAGGAGAAGGACGAGCGCGGGAGCAAGGCCGGCGGCTACACGGATGCCCAGTTCCGCCGTCGCGCTTTGCTCTGTCACCCCGGAAACATAGCCGCCCCAGGCGAGGGCGAAGCCGGCCAACGCGCCGCCGAGGGCCATGCCGACCTTCCGCGTCGAGGCCAGAAGGGCGTAGTTGGTTCCGTCGGTGCGGTGCCCTGTCTTCCACTCCCCGTACTCGACCGTGTCCGCGACCAGGGCCCACAGCAGAATGCTGACGGCGGCTGCTCCCGTCAGGGAGAGGAACATGCCCCCTACTGCGAGCCAGACGAGTTCCTCAGGGGCGGCGAACACCAGAACACCGCCGGCCGCGCCCAGGAGCCCGCCGGAAATGTAGATGCACCGCTTCCCCCAGCGTTGAACGAGGCGCGGGGTCATCAGTGCAAGAACAAGCGTGATGACCACCTGCGCGCCGGTCAGGAATGCAAACAGTTCCAACCGGCCAAGGACATCCCGCAGGTAGAACAACTTCGCGGTGTTCGTGACCACGTTGGCTGTCATGAAGAACAGGGAGCTGACGCACAGGACCTGTAGCGGTACGTTCCGGGCAAGCGTCGCTCGAGCCTCCCGCAGGGAGAGCTTCGGTGCAGAGGAGGGAAGCTGCTCACGTGTAGCCAGTGCGGTGAACAGGTATAGGAATGTTCCGACGAGCGCGAACCCTATGGTCAGTGTGGTCAGGACATCCTGGATGTCGGCACCGCTCTGGAACTGCGGTGCAATAAAAATGCCGAGGAAGGCCGTGGTGGCCAATCCGCCCATCGTCCGGGCGCTCGCCAACCGGGCGCGGTCCCGAGGGTCCCGGGTGAGGGTGCCGGCCAGGGCTCCGTACGGGACGTTCACCAGGCTATACGCGAGGCAATACGCGAAGTAGGAGATGTAGGCGTAGATCAGCGTGCCGTCGGAATCGAGCGTGTGAATGTGGAACATCGCCACGGACAAGCACAACGGGACGGCGCCGAGGAGGAGAAAGGGGCGGAATTTCCCAAGCCGCCGGTGGTGGTTACGGTCGGCAATCCTGCCAGCGAACACGTCGGCTGCGGCGTTGAACAGTCCCGCCAGCAGCAGGAGAGTTCCCGCGGCAGCGGCCGGGATGCCGGCGACATCCGTGTAGTAGACAAGCAGGAACATGCCCGCGGTGGAGAAGGTCATGCTGTTCGCGATGTCGCCGGCACCGTAGGCGGCGACGCTGGTGAAGGGGAGCCGTGTAGGAGTCACTCGCTTCGTCATGGTCCCCGCTTCGGTACTCGTTCGGACTCTGAGGCCCGCCGGAAAACGTTTTCCTAAGCGTAGCGCTCCAGAGCTGCCCGCGCGCGGATGACCTTCCGACTCAGGGGGGAGTAACGAGGGCTATCGAATGCCGTTACCGGGGCTGCTGTGCACCGTGTTGGGCATGCCGGGCCGCCGTCTCGATACGTTCCCGGTGTTCGGCCCACTCATCGGCGCTGCGCTGCGGCATGTTCGGGTCATCAGGACCGCGCCCCATGGCGCCGTCGAGTTGCTCGCGGAGGATGTCCGCGTGGCCGAGGTGCTGGGCAGTCTCGACGCACATGTGAACGAGGATCTGCTGGAGGGTCACTCTGCGGCGTTCCGGTGACCACCACGGAACCTCACCAACGGCATGAAGCGGAAGCGCCTCGATGGTGGCGTCCGTGTGCGCGGCGGAAAAGTGATGGAGTTCGATGATCTCCTCGCGGGTCTCCTCTGCGGTGAGCCACAGATCTGCTTCCGGTGCGGCGTCGTCTTGGAACCAGGGGAGGTCCCGGCCACTGGGTCGGTTGAACACCTCGCCGAAGTAGCCCAACTGGACGCTTGCGACGTGCTTGACCAGGCCCAGCAGGTTGGTTCCCGTAGGTGTAAGCGGCCTGCGCGCGTCATAGTCCGCCAGGCCTTCCACCTTGGTCAGGAGGTCAGCGCGGCGCAGGCGCAGGTATCGGTGCAGAACTTCTTTATCGTCCATGGTGGCACTCTACTGGCTGCCTCTGACAAGGACTATGGGGACTCAGCCAGCCTCCAGATCCCGACGGCGGAAGGCAAAAGCTCCCGCAGCGACCAGCACCAGGGCAATCAGCGCCGCCGTTGCGACAGGAAGAAAATCAAGGTCTTCTGCGGGTACACGCGGCATCAGGCCGAACGGCTCGGCATCGGTGACGGCGTCGGGCAGGTTCAGCAGGGGACCGTAGAGCCCCACGATGATTGAACTCACCAGTAGGAGCCACACCCACCACCGGCCGGCGCGCAGTGCGCCGTAGGAGACTGTTGCCAGACCGGCGAAGCCCATGACAAGGGGAAGATAAACCAGGCCCGCGAGGGCGAAGTCCTCGACAAGGGTCGGGTCGCCTAGCGAGGTTCCCGCCCCCACACCCAGGCCAAGTCCCGTCGCCAGAAGCATGACCGCTGACCCAAACGTGGTGACCGCGAGCGAGCTGACCAACCAGCCTGTGCGGCTGACCGGCGTGGCGAGGACTGCGCCGGTGCGACCGTCAGTTTCCTCGCCCCTCAGCCGGTTGACCGAGACCACCGCGTACACCGCCACCGCCATCGCGAAGAACGCGATGAAGGAGGCGAGCGTTGCCCGCAGGACATCCCCATCCGCGCCCTGGCCGAAGACGGCAGCCAGCTGGGGCTGCACTTCGAAGCTTTCCACGATCCCCTGCCCCATTGAGCCGGTCAGCAGGGCGAAGATGAGGAGACCGGTCACCCACCCGATGATGTTGCCCCGTTCCATCCGCAAAGTCAGTCCGACGGGATGGATCAGTGACGCACGGGCGCTGCCTCGACCGCTTCGCGCCGGAAGCAGGCCGGCACCGAAGTCGCGGTGTGCCGTCAGCAGCACCGCACCAGCCAGCAGCACAGCGAAAAGCCCGATGCACAGCAGGAGCGGCCACCACCGCAGGTCAGTGAAGGCCCGTGTCTGCTGCGCCCAAGCGATGGGTGAAAACCAGGAGAGCGCGCTCCCTCCAGGCTCCTGCGCATCTCCAACGCCGCGCACCACAAACGCCAACGCCAACGCTGCCCCCGCCATGCCGGACGCGGTTCGGGCGTGCTCGCTGAGCTGTGCCGTCACCGCAGCGACGCCGCCGAAGACCAGACCAACGAGGGACATTCCGGCAGATACAGCCAGCGTGTCCTCGAGGACCAGGCCGCTGCTCAACAGGCCGGAAGTGAGAGCGGCCCCGATGGCAGCGTTCGCCACCAGCAGCGCAAGGATGGCGGCGGCCAACGGCGCACGCCTCCCTACGACACCGGCCCGGACCAGCTCCGCCCGGCCGCTCTCCTCCTCCGCACGCGTATGCCGAATCACCAGGAAGATGGACATCAGCGCTGCGGTGACCGCGAGCATGCCGAGGAGCTCGTTGGTCACCATGGCCCCGAAGGTGTAATTGTCGGCGCCGTACCCGGGGCCGGTAAGGAGGGCGCCGGAGGGTTGCTGCATGATGTTCGCGCGGGTCTGCAGCGCGGCCTGGTCAGGGTAGGCGAGCGGGATCACGGCGGCGAAGTAGGCCGCCATCCCGCCTATCCCCAGCGCCCATGCCGGGATCCGTATGCGGTCCCTGCGCAGTGCGAACCGGAGTAGGCGGACGGTTCCGGTTAGGGTTCCGACGCCGCTCTCGGTAGCTCTATGTTTCCGCTGTTCCGCGATGAGTGTGGCGTTCATGGAGCTCACCTCCTGCCGCTGGAGGCGGCGGCGTGGCGCTCACCGTCTCCATACTGGTGGAGGAAGAGTTCTTCCAACGACGGCGGCGTGCTGATCAGGCTGCGGACGCCCAGCGGAATGAGATGTGCCAAGGCGGGCGGGAGGGCGTCGTCGTCGGCTGTGAAGTGCACCCTGTCCTCCTCCTGGCGGACGTCATGGACGCCCGGGATGGAAGCGACCGTTGTCGCGTCGCCATCGCTAACAACGACGACGGCGGTGCGCCGGAGGTGCCGAAGCTCGGCCAGTGTGCCGCTCTGCACGGTCCGGCCCTGCCGGATGATGGTGACGCGGTCACAGAGCGCTTCCACCTCGGCGAGGATATGGCTGGAGAGCAGGACGGTGCGGCCTGCGGCCTTGACCTCCCGGATGCACTCCTGGAACTCGCGCTCCATGAGGGGATCCAGGCCGGAGGTGGGCTCGTCCAGGATCAGGAGTTCGACGTCGCTGGCCAGGGCCGCGATGAGTGCCACCTTCTGGCGGTTCCCTTTGGAGTAGGAACGCGTCTTCTTGGTGGGATCGAGGTTGAACCGTTCGAGGAGCTCACTGCGGCGCGTGCGATCGAAGCTTCCGCGCAGGCCGGCAAACAGGTCGATTGCTTCGCCGCCGGTGATTTTGGGCCAAAGGCTCACATCACCGGGTACGTACGTGAGCTGGCTGTGAAGCTCGACGGCGTTCCAGGGATCCCGTCCGAAGAGCCGTGCAGTACCGGAGTCCGCCCTGAGCAGCCCCAGGAGAATCCGGATGGTGGTCGACTTTCCCGCACCGTTGGGGCCGAGGAATCCATGGACTTCGCCGGGATCGAGCGTGAGGTCGAGTTGGTCGAGTGCGCGTACGGAGCCGAAACTCTTGTTAAGCTGCCGCACTTCGATGATTGCTGACATGGGAACACCTTCTGGGAAGAGTGTTGGAAATACCGGGGTGAGACTGTGTTGTGAAAGCGCGGAGGAGTCAGGGCTGCGGGGGGTCGCCGACATACATGAGGTAGGCGTCCAGCATGGAACGGTCGGTCAGGAGGCCCTGGGTGAAGAGCTCGGTACTGGGCAGGCCCATACGGGCCAGGTAGCCCCGCATTGCGCCGGCGAAGTCCGAGGGGTCGGCCGGCGGGTTGAGGGTCAGGTCCAGCAGCAGGGCGCCGAATCCCTGGACGGTGAGGTACCGGGCGCGGGCCTTCTCGTCGAGTGAGGGAAGGATGGTCCCGGCTTTGACCCCTTCCGCTATCCATTCTTCTGCGTCCGCCGCGAAGTGGTCGATGAAGGACCGCGCAAGATCACCTCCGGCCTGCAGGCTCTGCAGCGCGTAGCCGACCAACGGTGCTGACTCCTCCACGGAGGCCATAGTGAGCAGGAGTTGGTCAGCGGACGCTGGTCGGACTGCCTGCTCCTTGTACTCACGGATCCTCTGGAGAACGTAAGCGTCACAGTTCTCACGGAGGCCCTGCTTCGACCCGAAATGGTGCAGGACCAGTGCCGGACTGACGCCGGCGGCGTCAGCGATGGCGCGCACACTGACGTTGAAGCCCGACCGTCCGAACAGCTCGACAGCCGCGTCGCGCAACCTCGCGCGAGCGGTGAGATCGGTGCGGTCAGCGTCGGCCGCGTTCTTCGAGACTAAACGCATGTTCAGTATGCTAAACGGGTGTTCAGTCGCAGGCAACAGGGTTAAGGGCGGGGCTGTTCCAGGTCCCGCCGCATGATCCATCGGGGGCGTCCGGCACTCGTTGCCTTCGTTTCGGCGACCCGCTCGAACCCGACTTTCTCGAACAGCGCTGTGGTGCCGACGAAGGCCAGCGTCGTGTTGATGCGGGTGCCCTCGGCGTCGACCGGATAGCCCTCGATTGCCGGAGCGCCGCGTGAACCGGCAAAGGTGACGGCTTCCTCCAGGAGCCGGGTGGCAACACCACGACGTCGGAATCCCGCCTTGACCACAAAGCAGATGACGCTCCACACCGGAAGATCGTCCAGTTGCTGAATTGTGCGCGAGCGGGTGAGCCGCCCCATATTGGCCCGGGGTCCGACGGCGCACCAGCCCACGGGTTCGCCATCCAGGTAGGCGAGGAGTCCGGGCGGTGGATCCTCACCGCACAACTGCCGCATCCGGGCAGGCCTGCCTTCGGCGCCCAAAGCACTGAGCTCGGACGACGCCAAACGGGGAGACAGGCACCAGCAAGCCCCGGCGCCCGGCGTTTTCGGCGCAAGGAGGGAGGCGACGTCGTCGAACCGGTCAGCTGTAGCGGGATGGACCTCAACCGTCATGGACGCATGATACGCCGCCCTGCGTGAACCTAGCTGGCGAGATTGAGGTCGTCCGAGATGGCCTGCGCCGCGGATCGGAGCAGCGGTACGGCCTTGTCAGCGAACCCCTCATCCACCCGGGAGATCGGTCCGGAAACCGAGATGGCGGTCGGAGTGGGAGCGTTGGGCACGGCCATCGCGAAACAGCGGACCCCGAGCTCCTGCTCCTGCTCGTCGATCGAGTAACCGCGCTCGCGGATCTGGTCCAGCTCCTCAAGCAGCTGATCAACTGAACTGATGCTCTTCTCGGTGGGCGTGGGCATCCCAGCCCGCGTCACGATGTTGCGCACGGTCTCGTTGTCCAGCTGGGCCAGGATGGCTTTCCCGACGCCGGTGTCATGGGTGTGTGCCCGGCGCCCCACTTCGGTGAACATACGCATCGAGTGCGAAGAAGGTACCTGGGCGATGTAGACGACCATGTCGGAATCGAGCACCGCCATGTTGGAGGTCTCGCCCAGACGGTCCACCAGCATCTTCAACTGCGGACGCGCCAGCGCGCCGAGCTGCTTGTTGGCGCCCTCGCCCAGCCGGATCAAGCGCGGACCAAGGGCGTAGCGACGGTTGGGAAGCTGGCGGGCGTAGCCTTTCATCACCAGCGTGCGCAGGAGCCGATGGATGGTGGGCAGCGGTAGGTCTGTGGAGGAGGACAGCTCGCTTAGAGTGACCTCGCCGCCCGCATCGGTGATCAACTCCAGCAGTTCGAATACGCGCTCCACCGACTGGACGCCGCCACCTGCAGCCTTCTCAGCCATTGGATTTCCTTCCTCATTGGATCGCTCGCGCTGCTCAGCTCGACCCCTGTGCATAGTTTCCCTAACCATATCGTAATTCCACCTGATGGAAACTAGTTTCCCCTCGTTGTTGACATCTGGAGGAGGGGTGACCATGACACGAAGACCGGCTTGTGTTTCCGTAAGACAGATAATAATATCCATAATACGGAAACACAGAGCAGGCCGGGAACGGCCGCACCCAGGAGGATCTTCAATGGCGAGTCCTAGCCCCGGCTACTCAATCACCCTGCGCGTCCAGGCGCCGTCGAGCTTCACCGCTACTGCGGAGCTGGCCGCTGCCGTCGGCTCTGCCGGCGCATCAATCACAGCCCTCGATGTCACCGAGTCGCACCACGACAGCATCGTGGTGGATGTCAGCTGCAACACCACGGACGCCGCGCACGGTGAGCGCGTCCGCGATGCGCTCAACGCGCTGGACGGCGTTCACGTCAAGAAGCTCAGCGACCGCACCTTCCTGATGCACCTCGGCGGAAAGCTGGAAGTCGTCCCCAAGGTTCCGCTGCGCAACCGCGACGATCTCTCCCGCGCCTACACTCCCGGCGTCGCACGCGTTTGTCTTGCCATTGCGGAAAATCCCGACGACGCCCGCCGTCTGACCGTTAAGCGCAACACCATTGCTGTGGTCACAGACGGCTCGGCCGTGCTGGGCCTCGGCAATATCGGCCCGGCTGCCGCGCTGCCCGTGATGGAGGGCAAGGCCGCCCTGTTCAAGCAGTTCGCCAACGTGGACGCCTGGCCCGTCTGTCTGGATACCCAGGACACCGAGGAAATCATCAGCATCGTCAAGGCGCTCGCGCCCGTGTACGGCGGCGTGAACCTTGAAGACATCGCTGCACCGCGCTGCTTCGAAATCGAGAACCGGCTCCGCGCGGAACTGGACATCCCGGTTTTCCACGACGACCAGCACGGCACCGCTATCGTGACTCTTGCCGCGCTCACCAACGCGCTCCGCGTCGTGGACAAGCGAATCGAGAACGTGCGCATTGTCGTTTCGGGCGTCGGCGCCGCCGGGTCCGCCATCATCCAGCTGCTACAGGCCCAGGGCGCGAAGAACATCGTCGCGTGTGACCGCAAGGGCGCCATCCACAGCGGGCAGACCCACACCGACGAGCACCGTCGCTGGATCGCGGAGAATACCAACCAGGACGCCTTCGCCGGATCACTCCATGAAGCGCTGGCCGGTGCGGACGTCTTCATCGGCGTCAGCGGCCCGAACATCCTCGGCGAGGAGCAGGTCGCTTCAATGGCTGACCAGGCGATTGTCTTCGCGATGGCCAATCCTGATCCCGAGATCGACCCGATCATCGCCGCACGCCACGCCGCCGTTGTCGCCACCGGCCGCAGTGACTTCCCGAACCAGATCAACAACGTGCTCGCCTTCCCGGGCTTCTTCCGGGGACTGCTCGACGCCGGCGCCTCCGACATCACGCCGGAAATGCTCGTTGCCGCGGCTGTCGCAATCGCCGCCCGGGTGGACGATGATGAACTCAACGCCAGCTTCATCATTCCCAGCGTCTTTGATCCGCACGTCGCAGGCGACGTTGCCGCAGCGGTTGCCGCAGCAGCTCACCCCTCCGCCGGTTCAGCGGATCAGAGCCCCGCCGCAGTATCAGCAGAGTAGGAGCAGGACATGTCTATCGAACTCACGGATAAGGCGCCGGTCGACGGCGCGGAGACCATCCTCACCCCGGAGGCGCTCCAGTTCATCGAGAAGCTGCACCAGGAGTTCCTGACAACGCGGAACGAGCGGCTGACCGCCCGCGCGGAACGCCGGGAGGAAGTGGCGAAGACCGGCAGGCTGGACTTCCTTCCGGAGACTGCCGAAATTCGCAAGGGCAACTGGACCGTCGCGGCAGCACCCCCGCAGCTTCAGGACCGCCGCGTGGAGATGACCGGCCCGGCATCCCCGGTCAAGATGGCCATCAATGCCCTCAACTCGGGCGCCAAGGTGTGGCTTGCGGACCTCGAGGATGCAAGTTCGCCCACTTGGTACAACGTCGTTGATTCCCAGGTGAACCTGTACCGGGCGGCCCGCGGATCGCTGAGCTACACCTCGCCCGAGGGCAAGGAGTATGCGCTGCGGACGGACGCGCCGCTCGCCGTCGTCGTTGCCCGCCCACGCGGCTGGCACCTCCCCGAGAAGAACATCACGATCGACGGTAAACCGGCCATCGGTGCGCTGGTGGACTTCGGGCTGCACTTCTTCCACAACGCCAGGCACCTCCTCGAGACCGGCAGCGGCCCCTACTACTACCTGCCCAAGCTGGAGAGCCACCTCGAGGCGCGCCTGTGGAATGACCTCTTCGTGTTCGCACAGGACTACGTCGGGGTCCCGCAGGGCTCAATCCGCGCGACCGTGCTGATCGAGACCATACCGGCGGCGTTCGAGATGGACGAGATCCTCTACGAACTGCGCGACCATGCCTCCGGGCTGAACGCCGGCCGCTGGGACTACCTCTTCAGCATCATCAAATACTTCCGCGACGGCGGTGAATCCTTCATCCTGCCTGACCGCGCGTCGGTTGCCATGACGGCTCCGTTCATGCGGGCGTACACCGAACTTCTGGTGAAGACCTGCCACCGTCGCGGCGCGTTCGCCATGGGCGGCATGGCCGCGTTCATCCCCAACCGCCGCGAACCCGAAGTCACGGCCCAGGCCGTCGAGAAGGTCCGCGCCGACAAGACCCGCGAGGCAAACGACGGCTTCGACGGCTCCTGGGTTGCCCACCCCGACCTCGTGCCGGTGTGTCGTGAGGTCTTCGATGCCGTGCTGGGCGATAAGCCGAACCAGATTGACCGCCAACGACCCGAGGTCGAGGTCACTGCAGAGCAACTCCTCGATGTGGAATCCGCCGACGGCGACGTCACCGAGGTGGGCCTGCGCGCCAACCTGTATGTCGCCGTCGCCTATGTTGCGGTGTGGCTCTCCGGCAACGGCGCAGTCGCCATCCACAACCTGATGGAAGATGCAGCAACGGCAGAAATCTCCCGCTCCCAGGTCTGGCAGCAGATCCGGAACAAGGTGGTGCTGGCCGACACCGGCAATACGGTCACCCCCGAACTCGTGAACTCGATCCTCGCGGAGGAAACCGAGAGGCTTCACGGCGAAGTCGGCGACGAAGCGTTCACCAGGTTCTACGAGCCGGCAAGCCGCCTCATCGCAGACATCTGCGTCTCCGAGGACTACACGGATTTCCTCACCCTCCCCGCCTATGAGTTGGTGAGCTGAGTGGAGTTCGCTCTCGGTTTCGACGACTATGCCGCGATCGACTCTAAACTCACGGACACCGATCGCCTCCTGCGCTTCAACTATCCCGGCGACAGCGGCGCGCGGCAGCCCGTGCATACGGTGTATGTTCCGGCCGACCGCTATCAGCCTTCGCTCCCGGTCGACTGGGGGCGTGAGGCGATCGCCGCCGTCGAACGCGCCGGCGGCATGGGCGCGCTGTGCAGCACTTTGAACGTGAACGACGACGTCGGCACGCTGGTGAGCGCGAAGCTCACCGCCGAGCCGATCGAGGACCTGCGGCTCGACTTCGAGGACGGGTACGGCGACCGGCCCGACGACGAAGAGGACGCCGACGCTGCCCGCGCAGCCATCGCTGTTGCACGGGCTGTGCGCGACGGGATCGCGCCGCCGTTCATCGGCATCCGCTTCAAATGCTTCGAGGAGCCGACCCGCCGTCGTGCGCTGCGGACGCTGGATCTCTTTGTGGGCGGACTGCTCGCTGAAGGTCCGCTTCCCGAGGGCCTGGTGCTGACACTGCCGAAGGTGTCGACGGTGGCACAGGTCGAGGCCATGGTGTTCGCATGCGAGCGACTCGAAGCCGTGCATGGCCTTCCGTCAGGAAGGCTCCGGTTCGAGGTGCAGATGGAAACGCCGCAGCTGATCCTGGCTGCCGACGGCACCGTGCCTGTTGCACAACTGCTTCACCGCGCGCAGGGCCGGGTATCCGCCCTGCACTACGGCACGTACGACTACAGCGATTCGCTGCAGATTGCCGCCGCCTACCAGTCGATGGAGCACCCTGCGGCCGACTATGCCAAGCAGGTCATGCAGGTGGCGGTCGCGGGCACCGGTGTCCGGCTGTCGGATGGGTCGACCAACATCCTGCCCGTCGGCACCGACGCCGAGGTGTCTGCGGCATGGGCACTGCACGCCCGGCTGGTGCGGCGCTCGCTGGAACGCGGCTACTACCAGGGGTGGGACCTGCACCCTGCGCAGCTGCCCAGCCGGTTCATCGCCACGTACGCGTTCTACCGGGAGGGCCTTCCGGCAGCGGCCACGCGGCTTCGGAACTACGTGCACCGGATCGAGAGCGCGATCCTCGATGAGCCGGCAACCGCCCGGGCCCTTGCCCGCTTCGTCCACCGCGGCGTGCTCTGCGGCGCCGTCACCGAGGCCGAAGTGAACGATCTGTCCGGCATATCCCTTCCCGACCTGGAAGCCCTCGCGCATCCGCGGAAACTTCCTGAAACAGCTGAGAACATCTAAGGACTAACGTTGAGCAACTACTACGCACCCGAATCCGTACTGCCTCCGCAGACGGACCTGCTGACCGGACGCGCCGTCGTCACCGAGGCCTACACCGTGATTCCCCGTGGGGTCCTTCGCGACATCGTGGTGAGCGAACTCCCTGAATGGACGGGAACCCGCACCTGGATCCTGAACCGCCCGGTGGCCGGCGGCGCGACGACGTTCGCCCAGTACCTCGTGGAGGTATCGCAGGGCGGCGGATCCACTGACCCCGAACCCGAGGCCGGAGTCGAGTCCTTCGTGTTCCTCCTCGAGGGCACGCTCACCGTCAAACTCGACGGCGAACTCCACGACCTCACGCCGGGCGGCTTCGCGTTCGTCCCGCCGGGTGCCGACTGGGAGGTGTCCAATTCCGCGCCGGAGCCCGCGAAGTTCCAGTGGATCCGCAAGGCCTACCAGCCGCTCGCCGGGCACACCCCGAAAGCGCGTGTGGGCAACGAGCAGGACATCGAGCCCGGCGCGATGCCCGGCACGGAGAACAAGTGGCGCACCACCCGCATGCTGCCGACCGATGACATGGCCTACGACATGCACATCAACGTGGTCACCTTCGAACCCGGCGCTGTCATTCCCTTCGCAGAGACCCACGTCATGGAGCATGGCCTCTACGTGCTGGAAGGCAAGGCCGTGTACCGGCTCAACCAGGACTGGGTGGAGGTCCAGGAGGGCGACTACATGTCACTTCGGGCCTTTTGCCCCCAGGCCTGCTACGCGGGCGGGCCGTCCAATTTCCGGTACCTGCTGTACAAGGACGTGAACCGGCAGATCAAGCTCACCTGACCAGGGGCTTTCGCGTCCAGGGCCAGGTGATCAGTGCCCAAAGGGTGAGGGCGACGGCAACTTCAACGGCCAGGTACCAGGGCCAATCTCCCATCAGGTCCAGCACTGAGGCATCGGGAGGCTTGGCGTTGAGAAAACCGTAGTTCGTCCCGGCGATCGCGTTGAACCCGAACACCAGCACAGCCCACACAAGGGTGGCCGTCACAACCGTGGCGTAACCGCGCCAGTTCGGCCGCATTCCGAGACCCCAGGTGAGATATACGGTTGCCCAGAACACCAAAGCGTGCTGGACCCAGTAGTCGATGAAGTAGATATCCGGAAAACCGGGTCTGACAGCAGGAGTGATCATCGCCTGCGGGATCAGGGTAAGCCCCCAGTAGTAAGTCATCGAGAAAGCCCATTTCCGCCGGGTCCACAGGGCGTAGACAGTCACCATCCAGGCGAGGTCCGAAATGTGCAGCGGCAACGAGGAATCAATGTCCCATTGGGAAGGTTGGAGCCGGAAGACCAGCATCGTCAACGCGTACGCCAGGAGCACCGAGGCGAACGCACGTGAGAAGGTACGGCTGCCGGGGCTGCACCGGTATCGACGCCCGAGGATCACCAGCAGTGCCGAACCGACGGTGACTACAACCAGGAGGCCCCAGTGCGTGATTCCGTACGGGGTGAATACCCGGACCGCCCAAGGCAAATCCATGGTGACAGCCTAAGGTTAAGCCGGCTGGTAGGCGGGGTAGTCCGTGTAGCCCTCGGCGCCGCTGGTGTAGAAGGTTGCCATGTCCGGTTCGTTGACCGGCAGGTCTTCCTTCCAGCGACGCACCAGGTCGGGATTGGCGATGGCCGGACGGCCGACGACGACGGCGTCGGCCAGGTCGTTCTCGACCAGTGCGATCGCCTCATCCCGCGTGGTCATGATGCCGAACCCTGTGTTCAGCAGGAACGCGCCGTCGAACTGTTCGCGCAGTTCCCGGACGAGCTCACCGGCGGGCTCCTTATGCAGCACGCTGAGATACGCCAGGCCCAGCGGTGAAATAGCCTGCGTCAGCAGTGAGTAGGTGCGGCGGAGATCCTCATGGTCGAGTTCGGTTGCGCCCTGGACGTTGTGTTCCGGAGAGATGCGGATGCCCACGCGCTCTGCGCCGACTGCTTCGGCGACTGCCTTCACTACCTCGACAACGAACCTCACCCGGTTCTCAGGCGAGCCGCCGTACTCATCATCGCGCTGGTTGGCAGCGGGGGAGAGGAATTCGTGGAGAAGGTAACCGTTGGCGGAGTGCATCTCGACGCCGTCGAACCCGGCCTTGATGGCGTTGAGTGAGCCCTGGACGAACTCCTGAATGACGCCCTGAATCTCCGCGGGCGTCAACGCATGCGGCACCGGGTAGGGCTGCTTGCCCTTGTAGGTGCGGGTCAGGCCATCGATAGCGATGGGGCTTGGGCCGACGACGGTACGGCCGCCATTGGTGTCCCCGTGGGTGACGCGACCCGCGTGCATGACCTGAGCGAAGATGCGGCCGCCTTCAGCATGAACGGCGTCAGTGACCCGTGACCAGCCTTCAAGCTGTTCCTCGGTCACCAGTCCCGGCTGGCCAGGAAAGCCCTGGCCGGCGTGGCTGGGATACGTCCCCTCGCTGACGATCAGCCCAAGGGATGCGCGCTGACGGTAGTGCTCGACCACGATGGGCCCGGGAACACCGTCCTCGCCGGAACGGCAGCGGGTAAGCGGCGCCATGACGAGGCGGTTGGGCAGTTTCAGCTCGCCAAGGGTGATCGGGGAGAACAGCATGCGGGAGGTCCTTTCACGAAAGCATTCATAGGATGAAGCACCGTTGCGGGAGAAGCTATTCCGGGTGGGACGTGGATCACATGCGAAGGCTAGTGCGCCGTAGGCTGGAAGACGCATTGGACAGCGGGCTGAGTGGATGGTCGGCGGTAACCAGCAGGAGGAAGTTCTATGTGGTCCAGTCTGGCGGTGAGCCCAGCGGAAGCTCTGTATGTCGTGCTCTCGGCGGTGGGAATCTACTGCACGTTCCTGATCTTGATCAGATTGCTGGGACAACGCACCATGGCGACCATGTCAAGCTTCGACCTGGCTGCGGTCATTGCGATGGGAGCGGTGGCGGGCAGGGCAATCCTCGGTTACACCCCGACCCTTGCTGCCGGCGCCCTTGGGATTGCAACGCTATTCACCCTGCAGGCAGCTGCTGGGCAGCTGCGCAGAACCCGTCTGGGTGCGTCCGCGGTGAGCAATAGTCCGATTTTGCTCATGGCAGGCCAGGAGATTCTTCACGAGAACCTGGTGCGTGCCCACATTGTCGAGGAGGACCTGTACGCAAAGCTGCGGTTGGCCGGGATCCGGGATACCTCGGAAGTGGCTTGCGTGATACTTGAATCTACGGGCGCGGTCAGCGTGCTGCGGCGTGGAGAACTGATAGACCCTGAGCTTCTGACCGCCGTACGGGATGCCGACCGGCTGCCGGCTGTGCTGCTCAAGCCTGGACCTCTGGAGCGCTGACCGGCTTAAGAACTCAGCCGTGCGCGGCCAGAATCGAGCGGGCTTCCTGGCGGGTGCTGCCGGAACTTTCGATGTGCGCGAGTTCGGCGGGGATGGCCCGGCCCTTTTTGCGCATCGCGGTGGCCCACAGTCGGCCCGCGCGGTAGGAAGAGCGCACCAGCGGGCCGGACATGACACCCAGGAAGCCGATCTCGTCCGCCTCCTGTTGAATGTCCACGAACTCCTGCGGCTTGACCCAGCGGTCGACGGGAAGATGGCGTTCGCTCGGACGCAGGTACTGGGTGATGGTGATCAGGTCGCAGCCTGCCTCGTGGAGATCGCGGAGTGCCTGCGAAATCTCCTCCCTCGTCTCTCCCATGCCCAGAATCAGATTGGACTTCGTGACCATGCCGAGGTTCCGCCCCTGGGTGAGAACGTCCAGTGACCGCTCGTACCGGAAGGCGGGACGGATTCGCTTGAAAATCCGCGGCACCGTCTCCACGTTGTGCGCGAAGACTTCGGGCCTGCAGTCACAGATCGCCTCGATGTGCTCCGGTTTACCTGAGAAGTCCGGGATCAGGAGTTCGACGCCGGTGCCTGGGTTCAGCTCGTGGATCTTGCGGACGGTCTCGGCGTATAGCCAGACCCCCTCGTCCTCGAGATCGTCGCGGGCCACACCGGTGACGGTGGCGTAGCGTAGTTGCATGGCCTTGACCGAGCGCGCCACCTTGGTGGGCTCGAACCTGTCCACGGGGGAGGGCTTGCCGGTATCGATCTGACAGAAGTCGCAGCGCCGGGTGCATTCAGACCCGCCGATGAGGAACGTGGCTTCCTTGTCCTCCCAGCACTCGAAGATGTTGGGACAGCCGGCCTCCTCACAGACAGTATGGAGACCCTCCTTCTTCACGAGGTTCTTGAGCTGGACGTATTCCGGCCCTATCTGGACTTTCGCTTTGATCCATTCAGGTTTGCGTTCCACCGGTACTGCTGAGTTGCGCTGTTCAACGCGGAGCAGCTTGCGGCCTTCTGGTGCCAGTGTCATGGGTTCTCTTCCTTCAGCATTCGACGACGTTGACGGCGAGGCCGCCCAGAGCCGTTTCCTTGTATTTGGAGCTCATGTCCTTGCCGGTCTCGCGCATGGTCACGATCACCTCGTCCAGTGATACCCGGTGCGTACCGTCACCCCAGAGGGCCATTTTGGCCGCGTTGATTGCCTTGGCAGCAGCGATCGCGTTGCGTTCGATGCAGGGGACCTGCACCAGTCCGCCGATCGGATCACAGGTCAGGCCCAGGTTGTGTTCCATGGCGATCTCCGCGGCGTTTTCCACCTGCTCCGGGGTCCCGCCCATCACCTCGGCGAGGCCGGCCGCTGCCATGGACGACGCCGAGCCCACCTCACCCTGGCAGCCCACCTCGGCTCCGGATATGGAAGCCTGCTCCTTGTAGAGCACCCCGACGGCGCCGGCAGTCAGCAGGAACTTCACCACGACGTCGTCGCGGTCCTCCTGCGTGGGGTTTTCCATACCGGGCGCGAAGTGCAGCGCGTAGTACAGCACGGCAGGGATGATGCCGGCGGCCCCGTTGGTGGGAGCGGTGACCACTCTGCCGCCGGATGCGTTTTCCTCATTGACGGCCAAGGCCACCAGGTTGACCCATTCCTGCCAATACTTTGGGTCTCGGTCCTTGTCCTCCTTCAGAAGCCGCTCATGCCAGTCCGGAGCACGACGGCGGACCTTCAGCCCGCCGGGCAGCAAGCCTTCGCGCTTGAGGCTACTTTCCACACAACTCTCCATGACCGAGTAGATGTGCAGCAGGCCGGCGCGAATGTCCTCCTCCGACCGGGAAACCTCTTCGTTGATCAGCATGACCTCACTGATGTTGAGTGAGGCCAGTCTGCAATGCTCCAGCAACCCGGCGGCGGTACGGAAGGGGCGCGGGAGCTCCTGCTTCGTCTCCTCCAACTCCTGTCGGGCGCTGGCCTCCTCGCCTTCGCGGAGGATGAAGCCGCCGCCGACGGAGTAGAACGTTTCCGCGGCAAGGGCGGTGCCCTCGCCGTCGTACACAGTGAACGTCATACCGTTCGTGTGCCGCGGAAGCACGGTGAGCGGACGCAGCACCATGTCCTTGACCCCGTATGGCAGGCAAACGGCGCCGCCCAGTTGCAGCGTCCCGGTCTCCGAGATGACTGCCAGGCGCTCTTCAACCTCATCAGGCAGGATGACCTCGGGATGGTAACCCTCCAGGCCGAGCAGGATCGCTGTCATGGTGCCGTGACCGTGGCCGGTCGCCGCGAGTGAACCGTAGAGGTCCACACGCAGCCACTTGACGTGAACCAGCTTGCCGCTGGCCTTGAGTTCCTCCACGAACACCGCAGCAGCCCGCATGGGGCCCACCGTGTGTGAGCTTGAGGGTCCTATCCCGATGGAAAAGAGGTCGAATACTCCAACAGCCATGGTCGTTCCTTACTTGGGTAGGATCCGCTCTCAGGCGAGGTTTGAGACGCGAGGGTAAAGCGGGTGCGCATTCGCGAGTGCCTCCACCCGGGCACGCAAGCCCGACAGGTCCGCGCCGGCGTCGGCAACTAATGCTTCGGCGATGATGTCAGCGACCTCCGCGAAAGCTGCTCCGCCAAAGCCACGGGTAGCCAGTGCCGGAGTGCCGATGCGCAGCCCGGAGGTAACCATCGGCGGACGCGGGTCAAAGGGCACGGCATTGCGGTTCACCGTGATGTCTATTTCCGCGAGCCGGTCCTCTGCCTGCTGCCCATTCAGTTCACAGTTGCGCAGGTCGACCAGGACCAGGTGCACGTCGGTTCCGCCAGAGATGACGTTGATTCCCTTGGAAGTGACGTCGGGCTGGACCAGGCGGTCGGCGAGGATGCGGGCCCCGGCCAGGACTCGCTCCTGACGTTCCCTGAACTCCGGCGAGGCGGCGATCTTGAAGGCAACCGCCTTGCCTGCGATGACATGTTCCAGCGGTCCGCCCTGCTGGCCGGGGAACACCGCCGAGTTGATCTTCTTGGCGATGGCGGCGTCGTTGCTCAGGATGATGCCCCCGCGCGGACCGGCCAGGGTCTTGTGCGTGGTGGAGGTGGTGACATGCGCGTGCGGCACCGGGGAGGGGTGCAGCCCTGCGGCCACGAGACCGGCGAAGTGCGCCATGTCGACCATGAGGTACGCGCCCACGGAGTCGGCGATACGGCGGAACTCGGCGAAGTCCAGTTGACGGGCGTATGCAGACCAGCCGGCCACGATCAGCTGCGGCTTGTGCTCCTGTGCCAGGCGCTCCACCTCGGCCATGTCGATCCGGTGGTCGTCTTCGCGGACCTGATACGGAATGACGTTGTACAGCTTGCCGGAGAAGTTGATCCGCATGCCGTGCGTCAGATGCCCGCCGTGGGCCAGGTTCAGGCCCATGATGGTGTCCCCAGGCTTGATCAGCGCGTGCATCACCGAAGCGTTGGCCTGTGCGCCGGAGTGCGGCTGTACGTTGGCGTACTCCGCGCCGAAGAGGGCTTTCAGACGGTCGATGGCCAGCTGCTCGATGACGTCCACGTGTTCACAACCGCCGTAATACCGCTTGCCGGGGTAGCCTTCGGCGTACTTGTTGGTCAGCACGGAGCCCTGCGCCTGCATCACGGCCGCGGCCGTGTGGTTCTCGGAGGCGATCATCTCGAGGCCGGTGCGTTGGCGGTTCAGCTCGTCATCGATCTTGGCGGCGATTTCCGGATCCAGGTCGGACAGTTGTGCGTTGAGCGACGGTGAGACAACCTGCTCGAAAGCCGCAGTGGCGGCGGCGGGGTTCACAGTTCGCCGCCGTTTGCTGCCGCGTACTCTTCGGCAGACATCAGGGGGCCTTCTTCGGCCACGGTTACCTTGAAGAGCCAGCCTGCACCGTACGGATCGCTGTTGATCAGCTCCGGATTCACAACCACATCTGCGTTGGTTTCGATGACCTCGCCCGTAACGGGGGCATACAGGTCCGATACGGACTTGGTGGACTCCACCTCACCGCAGGTTTCGCCGGCCGTGACGGTGTCCCCGACCTCAGGGAGATCGACGTACACGATGTCGCCGAGGGCATCGGTGGCCACGGCGGTGATGCCGATCGTAACTGGGCCGGATCCGTCCCCGGCAACCCACTCGTGCTCCGCGGAGTACTTCAGTTCAGCAATAACCTTGCTCATATTTTTCCTTTACGTTTGGAGTTCGTTTGAATGCAGCCGGAGCTATTTTTGGCGCTTGTAGAACGGCAGCGACACAACTTCGAAGGGTTCGGCCTTGCCGCGCAGGTCGATGTCCAGGGCAGTGCCCGCTTCGGCATGCTCGACGTCGACATACGCCATGGCGATCGGATATCCAAGGGTGGGGGAGGGCTGCCCTGAGGTCACTTCGCCGACAACGTTGCCGTCCTTGAGGACGGGGTAGTGGCTACGGCCGGCTCGGCGGCCCAGGCCCTTGAGGCCCACGAGCTTGCGGCCGGTGGTGGAGCCGGCACCGGCCGCCTTGAGCTCGGCCAACGCGGTCTTGCCGATGAAGTCCGATTCCTTGGCCAGCGAGATGACCGGGCCGAGGCCTGCGGCGTAGGGGTTGCCCTCACGGGAAAGCTCGTTGCCGTAGAGCGGCATGCCCGCCTCGAGGCGCAGTGAGTCCCTGCATGCAAGACCGGCAGGAATAAGGCCCTCGTCAGCGCCGGTTTCCAAAAGCGCTTCCCACAGGGCCGGAGCATCGACGTTGGAAACGTAAATCTCAAAGCCGTCCTCACCGGTGTATCCGGTGCGGGCAAGGAGAAGCTGCTGAACAGTGCCGTTGACCGTGATCCCCACTTCAACAGCGGCGTAGTACTTGAGCTCCGTGACGAGGTGGTGCTGCTCGGCCGGGACCAGCGTCAGCAGGATGGCCTCGGTGTTGGGACCCTGGACGGCGATCAGGGATGTTTCGGCTGAGACATCGTTGACGATCACGTCGAAACGGGCCGACCTTTCGGCCAGTGCCGTCGCGACCACTGCGGCGTTGCCGGCGTTCGGCACCACAAGGTACTTCTCCTCGCCGCGGCGGTAGGAGATGAGGTCATCGATGATGCCGCCGTCTTCCTGGCAGATCAGTGAGTACTTGGCTTTGCCCACGGGCACCGTCGACAACTTGCCGGCCAGCGCGTAGTCAAGGAAGGCGCCGGCGTCCGGGCCGCTCACCCAGACTTCGCCCATGTGGGACAGGTCAAACAGGCCGGCAGCCTTGCGCACGGCGTGGTGCTCGGACAGTTCGGAGCTGTACTTCAGAGGCATCTGCCAGCCACCGAAATCGGTGAAGGAGGCGCCGGCCACCTTGTGCTGGTCATAGAGCGATGTGTAGTTCTCAGTCATCGTGGAATCCTTAGTTCTCAAAAGCTGTGAGCGGAGGGCAGGAGCAGACGAGGTTGCGGTCACCCGCGGCGCCGTCAACGCGGCCAACGGGCGGGAAGTACTTGTCCCGGGTCAAGGAGGAGACGGGGAACGCTGCCTGCTCACGCGGGTATGAGCGTGCCCAGTCGGAGGAGACGACGGCGGCAGCCGTGTGCGGTGCGTTGCGCAACGGCGAGTCCTCGACGGAGAAGTCACCGTCGGCCACCTGCTCCATTTCTTGCCGGATGACGATCATGGCTTCGATGAAACGGTCGATCTCCGCCACATCCTCGGACTCGGTGGGTTCCACCATCAGCGTTCCTGCCACAGGGAAGGACAGCGTGGGGGCATGGAACCCGAAGTCGATCAGGCGCTTGGCGACGTCCTCGGCCGTGACTCCCGTGCGCGCCGTGAGTTCGCGCAGGTCCAGAATGCATTCGTGCGCCACGAGTCCGCTTTCACCCGTGTAGAGCACGGGGAAGTACTCACCCAGCCGCGAGGCGACGTAGTTCGCCGCCACCAGGGCCGATTTGGTGGCCTCGGTCAGACCTGCACCGCCCATGAGCTTTACGTATGCCCAGGAGATCGGCAGCACTCCAGCGGAGCCGAAGCGCGACGCCGAGATCGGAACGCCGGCCGTGTTGGTACCTCCGCGGTTGGCGTCACCCGGCATGAACGGTGCCAGGTGGGCCTTTGCAGCCACGGGTCCGACGCCCGGTCCACCGCCGCCGTGCGGGATACAGAATGTCTTGTGCAGGTTCAGGTGGGAGACGTCGCCGCCGAACTTGCCCGGCTGTGCCAGCCCAACGAGGGCGTTCAGGTTGGCGCCGTCGACGTAGACCTGCCCGCCCGCGGCGTGCACGGCGTCGCAAACCTCGCGCACATCCGCGTCGTAGACGCCGTGCGTGGACGGGTAGGTGATCATGATTGCCGAGAGTGCATCCCTGTTGGTCTCGATCTTGGCGTCCAGGTCCGCGTGGTCGATGGTGCCGTCCGCAGCCGTGGCCACGACGACAACCTTCATGCCGGCCAGGACGGCGGAGGCCGCGTTGGTGCCGTGAGCGGAGGCCGGGATCAGACAGACGTTGCGCTGGGCTTCCCCGCGGGAGGAATGGTAGCCGCGGATGGCCAGCAACCCGGCGAGCTCGCCCTGGGAGCCGGCGTTGGGCTGGATGGAGACCTGGTCATAGCCGGTGATTTCGGCGAGGTCGGTTTCCAGCCCCGAAATCAGTTCACGCCAGCCTTCAGTGTGGGAGTCCGGCGCGAACGGGTGGATTGAGGCAAATTCCGGCCAGGAGATGGCTTCCATCTCGGCGGTGGCGTTGAGCTTCATGGTGCAGGAGCCCAACGGGATCATGGTGCGGTCCAGTGCCAGGTCCCGGTCGGAGAGCCTGCGGATGTAGCGCAGCAGCTGGGTCTCCGAGCGGTGCGTGTTGAACACCGGATGCTGCAGGTATTCGGAGGTGCGCAGCACCGTGCCGGGCAGTTCGAACCCCTGGGGTTCCTTCACCGGACCGGCACCGAAGGCGGCGGACACGGCGGAGAGGCTTTCCGGCGTCGTCGTTTCATCGACTGAGATGCCGACGGTGTCGGCGTCGATGAAGCGGAGGTTTATCCCGCGTGCTTCGGCCGCGGAGATGACCTTGGAGGCATCGCCCGGTGCGCGGACGGTGAGGGTGTCGAAGAAGGAACCGCTTATCAGCTCCCAGCCGGCAGCCCTGAGCGTGGTCGCCAGTGCCCGGGCGTTGTTATGGACGGTCTCCGCGATGGCCTTGAGCCCATCAGGGCCGTGGTAGACGGCGTAGAACGAGGAGACGATGGCCAGCAGGGCCTGCGCGGTGCAGATATTGGACGTGGCCTTTTCGCGGCGGATGTGCTGCTCGCGGGTCTGCAGGGCCAGGCGGTAGGCGGGGACCCCGGCGTTGTCCTTGGAAACGCCGACGATGCGTCCCGGAAGCGTACGCTCCATGCCCTCGCGCACCGCCATGTACGCGGCATGCGGCCCGCCGAAGAACAGGGGGACGCCCAGGCGCTGGCTGGAGCCGACGGCGATGTCCGCGCCCTGCTCGCCCGGAGGGGTGATCAGGGTGAGGGCCAGAAGGTCCGCGGCTACGGTCACCAGCGCGCCGCGGTCTTTCGCCTCGGCAATGACGGCGGACTGGTCCCACACGCGGCCGGAGACGCCCGGCTGCTGGAGGACGACGCCGTTGATGTCGCCGTCGGGCAGTCCTTCCGAGAGGTCAGCTACCTCGACCTCGAAACCCAGAGCTTCCGCGCGGCCCAGCACGACGGCGATGGTCTGCGGCAGGGAGTCGGCGTCGAGGACGGTCTTGCCATCACGTGCGGTCTTGTTCTTGTTCGCGCGCCGCATCAGCAGCACGGCCTCGACGACAGCGGTGGCTTCATCGAGGAGGGAGGCGTTCGCAACCGGAAGTGCGGTGAGGTCCTGAACCATCGTCTGGAAGTTCAGCAACGCCTCAAGCCGGCCCTGGGAAATTTCCGGCTGGTACGGCGTGTAGGCCGTGTACCAGGCGGGGGCTTCAAGGACGTTTCGGCGGATGACCGGAGGAGTGACCGTGTCGTAGTAGCCCTGGCCGATCATCTGGACGGCGGTTTTGTTCTTGGCGGCCAGGCTGCGCAGCGCTGTAAGCACCTCGACTTCGCTGAGGGCGCTGTCCAAGCTGAGGGGTTTGTCCTGCCGGATGGAATCGGGGACGGCGCTGTCGACGAGGCCATCGAGGCTGTCGTAGCCGACGGCCTTGAGCATGGTGTCGATGTCGGCCTTGCGGCGGGAACCGATATGGCGGTCTGCGAAGGTTGAACGGGATGAGTGGATCGTCACGAGGAACTCCATCATTCAGGTGATGCGTTTGCACCACGATGATCTGGGTTCCTCCCCGCTCTGTATTGGACCTGAGAGTTTCCGCGTTGCCTGTTGTTGCCAGGCCTCACTTGCACCGTCGGTGAGTCCGGTTACCCGGACTGCTTTCCAGAGTTGCCTCGCCGCGGCGGTACGTGGGCCTGAGAGATTCCTGGGGAGGATTTGCTCCTACGGCGCCTGCTGAACGTACCGGCAGGACTCTCCCGCCGCGGATCCAAGGCACGCATCACTTGAGGGTGACACGCTTCACACCATACCGGTTACTTGAAGGTTCACGCAAGCCGGTGCTGGTCACCGGTTCACCAGGCATCGCCCGGTACGATGACCTCGCCTGTCGCGGTGCCATCCCGGTTAAGCATCCAGCCTACCCGCTTGCGGACGTTGGCGATCACGACGCTTTCAACCAGCTCGAGGTCGGGGATGCGCTCTGCCGCAGTCTGTTCGACTGCCATGATGTCGGCGGCCGTGCGCAGCCACATCATGAACATGAAGTTCGTCGCACCGGTGGTGGAGGCGCACAGGCGTAAGGCGCCGAAGGATCCCAGTTGCGCCGCGGCGTCGTCGTGCCGGCTGGCCGGAAGGCGCGCGAACCACTGGCAGATGATGGGGTACCCGACCAGCCCGTTGGCCACCTCACAGCGAAAGGACAGGACGCCGGCGTCCAGTATTTTCTGGAGTTGCCGCCGGGCAGTCGCCGGGTGCAGGCCGACTACCTCCGCGATCTCGGCTGCGGTGGCGCGACCGTTGCGGCTCAGCTCCTGAATGATCGGACGGTACTTTGGCGGGAGCGCGCCACGGTGGGGGGCACGAACGCCGGCCGCATGTAGGAGTGTTGTCCGCTGGCCGGGGGTCAGCGTGTCGAGCCGCCAGCTGTACGCGCCATAGTGCAGCTTCGTGCAGAACGATGTCTCGTATCGAGTCAGACCGGGTACCTGGTCCAGTTGCGGGTACACGAATTCGACCAGCCAGGTCGGGGTTGGGGTGATGACTGTCAGCATCATGTCCCGGTTCCGGTAACACTCTTCGATAGTGAAGACATCCGGGATTGCGGCGATGGCGCGCACCGCATCCTCCCGTCGGGCTGGATCACACTGCACGTCGTGGAACGACAGGGACATCTGGTCCGGGCGGCCGACGGGATGTGCCGTAATCCAGGCCGCTCCGGCCGCCACCAGGCGGTCCCACCGTGCGGCAAGGGAGGTGGGATGCCTGCCCAGTGCCTCGCCGACAACTGTCCATGGCAGCCGGGGGCCGATCTGTAGTGCGTTGATGAGCCGCAGGTCCTCTTCATCGAGATCCATGCTTGCCTCCGTGATCGCTTTCTTCAGAAAAATCCTCCGGTTTGTAAATTATCAGGGATTTCGGTTCATGTGGTGCAGCTCACTTCACAATGAATAACAAGTGTTCTACCCGTCAGTGACTTACCCGGAAGGCTCCCCATGACGCCCACCCAGATCGTGGAGAATGGCAGCTCGACGAACATTCTCTCCATCGCCAACATGCCCGTGCTGTGGGCGTGTGCACTCGGCGTATTCGCCGTCATCATTCTTCAATCCATCATCTACATTCGCGCCGCACGGAAGGCGGCTCCCGCAGCGGGGATCAGCGGCGCCGAACTTAAAACGTCGTTCCGCTCCGGCGCTGTTGCAGCGATCGGACCGTCACTCGCCGTCGTGCTCGTCGCGATTGCGCTGCTGGCACTCTTCGGTACGCCGGCCGTCCTTGTGCGGATCGGACTGATCGGATCGGCCGCCTACGAGACCGGTGCCGCCAACATCGCCGCGACGACCATGGATGCCACCCTGGGCGGGGCCACATACACTCAGCAGGTCTTTGCGGTCGCGTTCTTCGCGATGAGCATCGGCGGTGCGATGTGGATGCTCACTACGCTGATTGCAACTCCCCTGCTCAAGCGGGGCGAGCATAAACTTGCGAAGGTCAACCCGCTGATCATGACGGTCGTTCCGGCCGCAGCGTTGCTTGCCGCCTTCATCTCTATCGGAATCGGTGAAATCCCCAAGAGCAGCGCCCACCTCATCACCCTCCTTACAGCGGGAGCGGTCATGGCGGTCTGCCTGTACCTGGCAAAGCGGTTGAACCGGGTCTGGCTGCGCGAGTGGGGGCTGGGCTTCGCCATCGTCGCCGGCCTCGTCGTTGCCTACACCGCCCACAGCGCCGGTCTCGGACCAGTCGCGTGACCGCCCAATTGGCCGGAAGGAACAATCCCATGAGCACAACACTGAGTCCTGAACAGGTCACAGCTGATCTCCAGGAATTCGACCGCACAACCTCCCGGTGGGGGCGGCTGACCATGATCGCCGGACTGCTCATCTCCGTGGCGGGACCGCTCTATCTGGTCCTGTTCGGGAACCTCGGCATAACGGCCACCCAGCTGTGGACCGCCCTCGCCGCCGTCCTTGGCACCTTCTTTGTCATCTGGCTTGTGGAGCCGATCACCTACTTCCCGATCCTGGGCCCTGCCGCGATGTACCAGGCATTCATGATCGGCAACATCTCAAACAAACTCCTGCCCTCGGTGCTCGTTGCGCAGACCAGCATCGGCGCCAAGCCCGGAACGGAGCGCGGCAACTTCGCCGCCATCATGGCCATCTGCGGAGCGGCGGCCGTCCACCTCCTGTCGCTGCTGGTTTTCGTAGGAATCATGGGAACCTGGCTGATCAGCGTGGTTCCGGCCGCGGTAACCGACGTCGCCCGCCTCTATGTCCTGCCGGCGGTCATGGGAGCAGTCATCGTTCAGGCCATCATCTCGATGAAGCAGCTGCGGCCGACGCTGATCGCTTTCGCTGTGGTCCTGGTGGTGCAATTCGTTCTGCTGCCGATGGTGCCGGGACTCGCGATGGTCTCCACAGCGATCTCGGTCATCGCCACGATCATCATCGCCTGGTTTGCTCGTAAGGAGACCCAACCCGTCTCCTGAACACCGTGAGCAGTCGACCGAACGTTCCGCAAGAGAGAGACCACGAGAAATGATCACGACACTGGCAACCCCCCTGCTCACTGACGAGCAGCGCGCCGAAATGCACGATCTGTACCGGCACCTGCATGCCAATCCTGAGCTGTCCATGCAGGAGCACCGGACATCCGCACTGATTCAGGCCGAACTTGAAGAAACAGGGATCGAGAACTTCCGCTGCGGTGGCACCGGTGTAGTGGGAATTCTGCGCAACGGGGACGGTCCCGTGGTCGCCTTTCGCGCGGACATCGACGGGCTGCCCATCCGGGAAGACACCGGCGTGCCCTACGCCAGCACCGCCACCGGCAAGCTCGACGACGGCACCGAAGTCCCCGTCATGCACGGGTGCGGACACGACACCCACGCGGCAACGCTGCTGACGGCAGCAAAACTCCTCGCCGGTTCCAGGGACCGCTGGGCTGGAACCATCGTGCTGATCTTCCAGCCCGGTGAGGAAACGGCGGCCGGAGCGAAAGCCATGGTTGAGGACGGACTCTGGGACAAGGCGCCGAAACCGGAAGTGGTGTACGGGCAGCACGTCATGCCCGGGCTCTCCGGCACCATCCAGTACGCCACCGGGCACACCATGACGCAGGCCGACTCCTGGAAAGTCACGCTCCACGGTCGCCAGTCCCACGGGTCTCAGCCGCAGGACGCCGTCGACCCGATTGTCCTGGGGGCGCACATCATCACGCGGATTCAGACGATCGTCTCCCGTGAGGTGGATCCACGGCGGGCGGCGGTGGTCACGGTCGGAACTTTCCATGGCGGGCTGAAGGAAAACATCATCCCCGCCAGCGCCGAGTTCACGCTCAATGTGCGTACCTTTCACGATGCCGTCCGCATGAAGGTGCTTGACGCCCTGCGGCGGATCATCACGGCGGAAGCGAACGCATCCAACGCCCCGGAGCCGACCATCGAGGAGCTCTACACCTTCCCCAAGAACTACAACGACCCCCAGGCCACCGCTCAGGTGGTGGAGGCGTTACAGCAGGAACTGGGGGAGGAAAACGTCAAAGAGGTTGAGCCGCTGATGGGCTCGGAGGACTTCGGTCTGCTCGCGGAGTCCATCGGCGTCCCCTCCGTCTTCTGGTTCTTTGGCGGCCATACCCAGGAGACCCTGGATACAAATCCCGTCCCGATGAACCATTCACCGTTCTTCGCGCCCGCCATGGAACCTACCCTCTCGACCGGGGTGCAGGCTGCGGTGGCGGCCATCCTATCCAAGGTAGGCGCCTAGGGGCGGCGGCTACACCTGCCGGGCTGCCGTCCCTACCCGGTACCCGCTGCCCTTGTGGTCCTCCGGGAGCCGGTCGCCCTTGCCGAACAGCTTGTTACGGAGCGTTCCGGGAGCGTATTCGGTCTGGTATGCACCGCGCTTCTGCAGTTCCGGCACAACGTACTTCACGATGTCCTCGAACGTTCCGGGAGTGATGGCATAGGCCAAGTTGAACCCGTCGACGTCGGTCTCGTCGACCCAGGCAATAAGCTCGTCGGCGACCTCCGCGCTGGAACCGACCAGGTGGTTTCGAGACGGGTGATGATGGTGATCAGCTGGCTCCGTAGGATCTGGTCTGAGAACCCGACCGATTCCGCCTGGACCTTATTCGTCTCCTCGATACGCCGCGATAGTATTTTGCCGCGCGGCGTGAGGCTGATGCGTATTGAGCGCCTGTCCTTGATGTTGCGGGCCCTGGATACCAATCCTTTGAGTTCGAGCTTCTCCAGGATTTTTCCCATGGTTTGAGCCTGAACATGAACCAGGCAGGCAAGATCCATTTGGCTGATCGGACCACTGTCTGACAGCGCCTTCAGCGTAGTTGCACCTGCTTGGGTGACGTTCAGATCCATCAGACGCAAGTTCTGATGATGCTCGTTGAAACGGGCGGCGGTACTTAACAGGCGACTGGTTGTCCACTGTGCTGTATTCACGTGCACCTACTTAGGCGTGCAACCGGGAAACAATTCATGTCCGTGCTCTTCGAAACACACTAGGGAACCGGAATAGCCCCAGACGGACACTCACTTCAAGCAACCTTACCTTCTGCTGCGACCAAGCGCCGGGACGTCGAGAAAGAGGCCATGCATGGCCTCCTCCGACAGTGCGGCGTGGATATAGCTGCCTGAGCTTTCAGGCAGGCAACGGGAGGTGCGGGTACTCCGGCTCGCGCTGCTGGAACTGCAGCACGTCCTTGTTCTGAATCACGCCGTCGCGGATTTCGATCGCGCGGCTGATGGTCTCGTTTTCCGCCCAGGCCGCGGGACCGGCAATTACGGTTTCCAGGAAAGGCAGCAGGGCCTCGCTGATCTCCCAACTGGCGGAATTCCAGAGGTAGGAAGGGCTGTGATCCACCGCGTAGTAATCGATGTGGTTGCCTACCGTGAACATGGGCTCTGCGAAGGTGGTCGGTTTCGCCCAGCTGAAGCCCATTCCCTCATCGCAGGACACATCCACGATCAGGCTGCCGGGCCGGAAAGCCTCAAGGTCTTCGGTGCGCAGGTAGGTCAACGGCGCGTTGGGGTCCTGCAGCGTGCAGTTGACCACTATGTCGCTCTCGGCCAGGAACGGCGCCAGCGGAACCCGTCCGCGTTCGGTGATGACCTCGCTGAGGAACGGCGCCTCGGTGTTGTGGTCGAACTGAGCAATCCGTACTGAATGGATGGGTGAACCCACGGCGGCCACTCCCCGGTTGGTCAGCACCTGGACGTCGTGGATGCCGTGGGCGTTGAGAGCCGTGACGGCGCCGCGCGCCGTCGCTCCGAAGCCGATGACGACGGCGCTCAGCCTCCGGCCGTAGTCCCCGGTGGAGCCGGTCAGGGCCAGGGAGTGCAGCACGGAGCAGTAGCCGGCCAGTTCGTTGTTCTTGTGGAACACGTGCAGGCCGAACCCACCGTCGCTGGCCCAGTGATTCATCGCCTCGAAGGCGATCAGTGTGAGTTTCTTGTCGATTGCCAACTGGGTTATGGCCCTGTCCTGGACGCAGTGCGGCCATCCCCACAGGACCTGCCCGTCGCGGAGATCAACAAGATCGGCGGGCTGCGGTTTCGGCAGGAGAACGACGTCGGCCTCTGCCAGCAGCTGCGCTCGCGGGGCGATGCGCCCTCCAAGCGCTGCCAGCTGGGAGTCGGAAACGCCGAAACGCTCGCAGTATCCTTCTTCCAGGATCAGGTGCTGCCGAATCCTGGGGGCGATGCGCTGCAGATGCAGCGGGTGCATAGCCAGGCGTCGTTCATCAGGTTTTCGCGTGCTGGAAAGGACGCCGAGGGTGAGTTGGGCCGTCGTCACGGTCACTTCTTTTTGGCACTCGGAGACTTGGCGGTGGCCTTCTCCAGCGAACTGGGCGGTTCTGCCGCAGCCCTCTTGTCGGCGCGTTTTTCCTTGATTGACTTGCTGGATTTCTTGGATGCTGCTTGACGGGGGGACTTGTCAGCCATGATCGCTCCTGTAACGGAACCGAAGGGGGTTCCTGACTTTGAACGTTACAGGTACCGGCCTAATGCCGCCTGGAATGAACTAAATATAGATCCGCATCGTGGAAACAATATTCCGCCAAAAGGGTGTACGCTAGATCACACCGAAACTACGTAACGAACACTCTGGTCACGGACCTTCCACGCGGTCCGGGATTGTCCAGGCGGTTCGGTTGGCGCGTCGGTCCGGTTCGTACGGGAGCGTGAATGATGGACGGAATCAAGGTAACCGTCAACGGCAAAGTCCGGGACTGCAGCGGGACAAACCCCCACACTCGATTACTCGACTGGCTACGGGACGAAGGTCTTACAGGATCCAAGGAAGGCTGCGCTGAAGGGGAATGCGGCGCCTGCGCCGTCCTGGTGGCCCGCCCTGACGGATCCGATCGCAGTCGATGGACCTCGGTCAACGCGTGCCTACCTCCGGCGCTGGCCTTCGACGGCCAGGAAATCATCACCGCCGAGGGGCTAGGAAACGTCTCGGATGCCTGTACTCCTGAGGATCTGCACCCGGTACAGCGTGAAATGGCGGACCGCGGCGGTTCCCAGTGCGGATACTGCACCCCCGGATTCATCTGCTCAATGGCGGCCGAGTACTACCGGCCGGAGCGCAGCGCGGCGGAGAGCGCGAAGGAAACCGGAACCGCCGTCGTCGGTGAAGAGCACGCAACCGACCACGAGTGCGGCCCCAACGGATTCGACCTCCACGCCCTGAGCGGGAACCTGTGCCGCTGCACCGGCTACCGGCCGATCCGCGACGCAGCCTACGCACTCGATACACCGACGGACTCCGACCCGCTGCTGGACCGCCAGAACCGGCCGGCCCCTGAGCCGCGGCACACGCGCGTCAGCGGAGAGGCCGAATTCATCCGCCCGCAGTCGCTCGAGGAAGTGCATCAGACCCTGCGGGACAGCTCGGACGTGAAGCTCGTCGCCGGGGCCACGGACCTCGGCGTGGAAGTCAATCTCCGGCATTCGCGGCCGCCGCTGGTCCTCGCGATCGACCGCCTCGAGGAACTGCGCTCGTTGAAGTTCGACGCCGACTCCATCGAGATCGGCGCCGGCCTGACACTCTCGGAGGTGGAGCGGGCACTCGACGGCAGGATTCCGCTGTTGAGCCACCTGTTCCCGCAGTTCGCCTCACGCCTGATCCGCAACGCCGCGACCTTCGGCGGAAACCTCTCCACAGGCTCACCCATCGGCGACTCCGCGCCGGTTTTCCTGGCGCTCGATGCGAGGGTTGTCCTTTCCTCCACCGACGGTGAGCGGGAGGTGCCGCTGTCGGAGTACTACACCGGCTACCGCCAGAGTGTCCGCAAGCCCCATGAGATGCTCCGGGCCATCCGAATTCCGCTGCCGCTTGCCGAAAGCGCCGCGTTCTACAAGATTGCCAAGCGGCGCTTCGACGACATCTCCAGTGTGTCGGTGGCCATCGCGCTCCAGCTCAGCGACGGCGTCGTAAGCTCCATTCGCATCGGGCTGGGTGGCGTGGCGGCCACCCCGATCCGCGCACTGGCAACTGAAGAGGCGCTGGTTGGCCAGCCGTGGACATCGGACACGGTGGCGGCCGCCGCCGTCGTTATGGCCGGTGAAGGGACGCCGATCGATGACATGCGAGCCAGCTCGCTCTACCGTTCGGCCATGCTGAGACAGGCCTTGCTGAGATTCCATGCCGAGAACGCTCCTGCACTGGAGGTGACCAAGTGAAGTCGCTCGCAGATCGTCCCGTGAACCCGGTGGTCGGTGTTCCCGTATCCCACGAAAGCGCCGCCGCGCACGTAACCGGAACAGCGCTGTATACGGATGACCTCGTGGTCCGGAGCCAGAATGTCCTGCACGCCTGGCCTGTTCAGGCGCCGCATGCGCACGCCCGCGTCGTGAATCTGCGCATCGAGCCCGCGCTCGGGGTTCCGGGCGTGGTGAGGGTACTGACGGCGTCGGACGTTCCGGGAGTCAACGACGCCGGAATCAAGCACGACGAACCGCTCTTCCCCAGCGAAGTGATGTACTACGGCCATGCCGTGTGCTGGGTGCTGGGGGAGTCGCTGGAGGCTGCGCGTCTCGGGGCGGAGGCAGTCGAGGTTGACTACGAGCCGCTCCCGTCGGTGATCACGGTTGAAGAGGCCATCGAAGCCGAGAGCTTCCAGGGGAACCGGCCGACAGTCGCGCGCGGCGAGCCGGACCCGGCTCTAGAGAACTCAGCCCACCGGTTCCAGGGCGAGTTCGAGTTCAGCGGACAGGAACACTTCTACCTCGAAACCCACGCCTCGTTCGCGTACATTGACGAGGCCGGGCAGGTGTTCATCCAGTGCAGCACCCAGCACCCCTCGGAGACGCAGGAGATCGTTGCGCACGTGCTGGACCTTTCCAGCCACGATGTCACGGTGCAGTGCCTCCGGATGGGCGGCGGTTTCGGCGGCAAGGAAATGCAGCCGCACGGCTTTGCGGCCATCGCGGCCCTCGGCGCCACCCTCACCGGGCGGCCGGTCCGGCTGCGGCTGAACCGCACGCAGGACATCACGATGTCCGGAAAGCGGCACCCGTTCCACGCGCGCTGGGACGTAGGGTTCGACGACGACGGCCGCCTCCAGGCGCTCAAAGCCACCCTCACCAGCGACGGTGGCTGGAGCCTCGACCTCTCCGAGCCCGTGCTTCAGCGGGCGCTGTGCCACATCGACAACGCCTACTACGTTCCGAACATTGAGGTCCACGGTCGGATCGCGAAGACCAACAAGACGTCCCAAACGGCGTTCCGCGGCTTCGGCGGTCCCCAGGGCATGCTCATCATGGAGGACCTGCTGGGCCGGTGCGCACCTTTGCTGGGACTGGAGCCGAGCGAGCTTCGCCGTCGTAATTTCTATCAGCCGGGTCAAAGCACGCCGTACGGGCAGCCGGTGCGGCACGCGGAAAGGCTTCAGGCCATCTGGCAGTCGCTCGCGGATCGTTCCGACGTTGCGAGGCGCCGCGAGGAAATAGCGGAGTTCAACGCGCAGCACCCTAACACCAAGCGGGCGCTCGGCATGACCCCGGTGAAGTTCGGCATTTCCTTCAACCTCACCGCGTTCAACCAGGCCGGTGCCCTGGTGCACGTCTACAAGGACGGGTCCGTGCTGATCAACCACGGCGGCACCGAGATGGGCCAGGGGCTGCACACCAAGATGCGGCAGGTTGCTGCGACGGCGCTTGGCATTCCGCTGTCACTGGTGCGGCTAGCGCCGACGCGGACGGACAAGGTGCCGAACACGTCGGCGACGGCGGCAAGTTCCGGTGCGGACCTCAACGGCGGCGCCATCAAGAACGCCTGCGAGCAGATCAGCTCCCGGCTGGCGGAGGTCGCTGCCCGGAAGATCAACATCCATCCCGACGACGTCCGTTTCGACGATGGGAAGGTCACCGGCATCGGCTTCCACGATACGGAGCTCACCTTCGCTGAGTTGGCCCGAGACGCGTACTTCCAGCGGGTCTCCCTCTGGGCCGCGGGGTACTACCGGACGGAAGGCCTGCACTGGGACAGCTCCCGCATGCAGGGCGAACCGTTCAAGTACTTCAGCTACGGTGCGGCGCTCAGCGAGGTGGAAGTCGACCGCTTCACAGGTGCCTATCGCCAGGTGCGAACTGACATCGTGCACGACGTCGGCGACAGCCTCTCGCCGATGATCGACGTCGGGCAGATCGAGGGCGGCTTCGTTCAGGGCGCCGGCTGGCTGACGCTGGAGGACCTGCGCTGGGACACCTCCGACGGCGCTAACCGCGGCCGGATCACCACGCAGTCCGCCAGCACCTACAAGCTGCCGAGCTTCTCGGAGATGCCCGAGGAGTTCAACGTCCACCTGTTCGAGCGGGCCACCGAAAGCGGTGTGGTCTACGGGTCGAAGGCCGTGGGTGAACCGCCGCTAATGCTGGCGTTCAGCGTCCGGGAGGCTCTCCGCGAAGCAGTTGCGGCCTTCGGGCCGGGGGACTGCGCCGTGGAACTGGCCAGCCCGGCCACTCCGGAAGCGGTGTTCTGGGCGATCGAGCGGGTCACCGCGCCGTCGTCGTCCTCTTCTTTGGACGTGGACGAGCTCACCTCCGCCACGAGTTCAGTACGTTGACATGGACTGGCTGGAGGCGCTGCAGCACCTGAGGTCCTCGGGCCTGCCGGGTGTGCTGGCGACTGTGTCGGAGGTACGTGGGCATTCACCCCGGGAAGCAGGGGCAAAGATGGTCGTGGGCGCATCTTCCACCTGGGGCACCATTGGCGGCGGCAATCTCGAGGCGACGGTGATCGACCGGGCGCGCGAGATGATGGCCGCTGGCGTCGCGGAGACAGAGAACGCCGAGTTCTCCCTGAACGAGCATGCTGTGACGCAGCACGGCCGGCAATGCTGTGGAGGGAAGGTGCGGGTGTTGCTTGAGCCGTTCCTGTCCCTGCCTGCGGTGGCGGTATTCGGCGTCGGGCATGTGGGGTATGAGCTCGGCAGGATCCTGTCACGGCTGCCCATGAACCTGTACCTGGTGGACAGCAGGGCCGAGCAGTTGCTGCCCGAGCGTCTGGCCGATGTGACCTCCGGGGTGGCGTCGGTGCGCGCGGTGCACACTCCGGTGCCGGACTCCTTCCTGGGTGAACTGCCCGCTGGCGCGCACGTGTTCATCATGAGCCACGATCACTCCGAGGACTTTCTGCTGTGTGATGCAGCACTTCGGCGAGCGGATCTGGGGAGCGTCGGGCTGATCGGTTCGCGGGCAAAATGGTCACGGTTCCGGCAGAAGTTGGGGGCGGAAGGGTACGCCGAGGCCGAGATTGCGCGGATCCAGTGCCCGATCGGGTTGCCGGACGTGACGGGGAAGGCACCGCCGGTTATCGCGGTGAGTGCGGCGGCCGACCTGCTGCGGAGCCTTTCTTCCCCTGCCACGAGCGAACAGACGTTGGAGGGCAATGCGAAATGACTCATGTGCATGTACGCTGTTGCACCGCATCTATAAGGAGGATCAGTACCACATATGGCTACCGACTACGACGCCCCGCGCGTCCGTGAAGAAGATCAGCCCGCAAACGAGTCGCTTGAGGCGCTGAAGGCTGAGCGTAGTTCCGCCGCGAAGACAGCCGTGAACGACGTCGATGAAGCCGACACCGCCGAAGGTTTCGACCTGCCGGGCGCGATGCTCGAAGAGGAACTTCAGATCCACGTGATTCCCGCCCAGGCGGACGAGTTCACCTGCATGTCCTGCTTCCTGGTTCGGCACCGCAGCCAGCTGGCCCGGGAGAAAAACGGCGCGCAGTTCTGCGCCGACTGCGAAAGCTGACAGTAGGGACGGTAAGCGTCATAGCGGATCGAAGCGGATCAGGAGCGCGCCATGCGCATCCAGATCGGCTTGGAGCGCAGCGCTGCCCGGCGCGACGCCGCGTGCGTCGTCGTGCTGCCGGTTAACCGCTGTTGCAGGTAACGGGTCCCCTGTCCAGACGTTGGTCACGCTGCCGCGAAGCTGACCATGCGCTGACAGGGGCAGTCCAATACTGCGCGCATCGAGGGCGAGTGAACGCGGTTCGTCATGGAGGTTGAACGCGGCAGCCCACTGCACGTCGGCGGGACCGTCGGCGGTCCATAAGACGAGTCCGTCCTCCCGGAACACCTCGCGGCTCGCGGTGGCTTCCGCATGCAACGCCAATACGTCCGGCTTGGTGAATAGCGCAATGGTTGCCGGATCCGACGTCGGTAGATCGCCTCCGATCATCAGTGGCGATCGAGCGATCACCCACAGTGAGAGCAGGGAGATGCGTTCGGCCGGCGTGAGTCCGTCGTCCCTGGGTTCTCCCCGTTCTGCCCGGATGCCCAGGCGACCGAGCGGCAACATATCGCCGTCAGGCCACCCGCCGGGCCCGGCGGCGGGAGCCCAGCGCGCGAACCGGGCGAAGTTCCCCTGCACATCGTCCCAGTTGTCCCACAGATCGTCGCAGATACGCCACATCGTGGCATGTTGGCGGAGATGATCCAGGTGTGAGAGGGACAGGTCGCGGCCGGGCGAAAGACTCAGCTCGATTGCGCGCCCCGTCCGAGCGATCGCCCGGCTATAAGCTTCGATATCCGCGCTCTGGTATGGCCACAGCATGTCATCGGCCTTGATGAAGTCGACGCCCCAATCGGCATAAAGCTCAAGAGTCGAGTCATAGTAGGCCTGCGCTGCGGGGTGCGAGAGATCGAGCCCGAACATGTCCGGGTTCCACTCGCAGACATTCGCCGGATCGGCTATCTCGGCGGCGGAGACGCTGGTCCCGAGCACCGGTGTTCCGAGCTCAACTGCTCGACGAGGTATGCCTCGCATGGTGTGGATGCCGAACCGCAGTCCGAGGGCGTGCAGCTTATCGGCCAACGGGCCAAAGCCCGCGCCCCCGGAAGAGCTGGGAAACCGGACAGGATCCGGGATGAGCCGACCGTAGTCATCGACGAACAGCGAAGCCCCCGGGTTGTAGCCGTGCGAACGAGCATCAGGGTCCGACCAGTCGATGTCAACGACCACGGTGTCCCACCCATAAGGGAGGAGGAAGTCCGCCATGAATTGTGCGTTCGACAGCACCTCTGCTTCAGCGACGGTAGTTCCGTAACAGTCCCAGCTGTTCCAGCCCATAGGTGGACGTCTGGACGGTGTTCGCGCCATGAAAGATCTCCCCGGTTAGCATCGCGACGTGCATCTTGAAGCGCCCGCTGAGATTTCAGGCGCCAATCGATAGCGTAAGTGCCACGCGGTCGCCGCACCCTCCGGCACCGTCACAAAGCGGAGCGGTGCCGGAGGGGAGTGTGGAAGGCCGCGGTCAGCCGCCCATCCACAGCGTGATCGGTCCGCGGGCGAAGTAGACGAGGAACCCGGCGGCCACCACCCACAGGAGGGGGTGGATCTTCCGCGCTTTCCCGGACGACGCGCGGATGATGACCCAGCTGATGAACCCGGCACCGATGCCGTTCGCGATCGAGTACGTCAGCGGCATGGTCACGATGGTCAGAAACGCGGGGAGCGCGATCGAGAAGTTACGGAAGTCGATCTCGCGGATCTGCGCCACCATCATGGCACCGACGACGACGAGGGCTGCCGCCGCTACCTCCAGCGGAACCACCGCGGTCAGCGGCGTGAAGAACATGGCCGCCAGGAAGAGCGCGCCGGTCACCACTGATGCGAGACCCGTCCGCGCACCCTCACCGATGCCCGCCGCCGAGTCAATGAACACGGTGTTGGAGGACGCCGACGACCCACCGCCTGCAACCGCCCCGACACCCTCGATCACCAGTGCCGACTTCAGGCGGGGGAAGTTACCGCGCTTGTCGGTCAGCCTGGCCTGCTTTGCGAGGCCGGTCATTGTGCCCATGGCGTCGAAGAAGTTGGTGAAGACCAGGGTGAACACCAACATGGTGGCGGCAAGGACGCCGATGCGTTCGAATGCCCCGAAGAGGTCGAACGCCCCCACCAGGCTGAAGTCCGGCAGCGAGACGATGTTCGAGGGAATGACCGGCGCGTTGAGGTGCCAGCCGGTGGGATTGTCCGGTCCGCCCGCGCCGAGCCGCAGCGACATTTCGACGATGATCGCGATCACGGTGGTGACGACGATACCGATGAGCAGCCCGCCCTGAACCTTCCGGGCGATCAGGATCCCCATGGTGATGAGGCCGATGATGAAGACCACGGTCGGCACGGTGGTGATGGAGCCGCCGTCGCCCATTTGCACCGGCGGACCGCCCGGCGTGCGGGTAACGAAGCCTGAGTCCACGAAGCCGATGAAGGCGATGAACAGGCCGATTCCCACCGTGATCGCAGCCTTGAGTTGCCGTGGAACCGCGTTGAAGATTGCGGATCGGAGGCCGGTGACTGCCAGGAGCACGATCAGCAGGCCGTTGATGACGACCAACCCCATCGCTTCGGCCCAGGTGACGTCGCCGACCACAGACACGGCGAGGAACGAGTTAATCCCCAGTCCGGCAGCAATGCCGAACGGAAGGTTCGCAACAACACCGAAGAGGATCGTCATGACGCCGGCAGTCAGCCCGGTCACGGCGGCAATCTGGGTGGCCTGAAGCCAGCCTCCCTCGACGTCGAGTGCGGCGGCGTCGGGACTGAATCCGCCGAGGATCAGCGGGTTGAGAATGACGATATAGGCCATCGTGAAGAACGTGACGAAGCCGCCGCGTACCTCGCGGCTCTTCGTCGAGCCGCGTTCGGTGATTTTGAAGTATCGGTCGAGCGGGGTCAGCGCCGCCGGGCGGACGGGTTGGCGGGTTGAACCCCGGCCGGAGGGCTCGGGGTGGCCGCCGGTCTCGGTGAGAATAGCCATGGCGTGCTCCTAGTAATCCACGCGCGCGGCGAGAGTGCTCCACGCTTCGAAGGGGGCCGTGGCGGTTACTTGCGCCGACGGAGTCAGTTTGTGATGCCGCACCGGCATCGACCGGTCCTCCACAGGCGTGGCGAAGTAGTCATAGAACACCGCGTCGTCGAAACCGGCTTTGGCTGCGTCGGTCCGGTCGGCTGCGAAGACGACGGCGTCCACCCGGGCCCAGAGGGCGGCCGATAGGCAGAGTGGGCACGGTTCGCAGCTGGTGTAGAGGGTACTGCCGGACAGATCGAAGGTTTCGAGGGCCGCGCAGGCGTTGCGGATGGCCATTACCTCGGCGTGCGCCGTCGGATCATTGTTGGCGGTGACCCGGTTGACTCCTTCGAATGCCTTGCCGTCGAGTGTCACGATGAGCGCGCCGAACGGCCCACCGGAGTTGGAAACGTTGTCAGTTGCCAGGGAAATGGCTCTGGAGAGGAACTGCTCTTCTTTGGTGGTGGTAGTCACGGTGATACTCCCGAAACGTGGGGCAGCAATCACTCGAGTCCACGGGCGCCAACGAGGTAGCGGTGTCATGCGACCAGACTGCTGCGGTATGGGGATTTGCAGGTCCACCTGGTAGATAGCTCCGGTTCGCGGAGCCCGCCGTTGGCTTCGTTAAATGACGTTAGCAGGGCTTTGTGACGTGCACCATAGTTTTCGCGAAATTTCTTTCTCACCTTGTGGAATTTCCCGCATCTCAGCTCGGGAGGAGGCAGTCACATTCCGACACGACATGCCGAACGCCGCCGAGGCTCCCGGAATTAGGAGCATGCGCTGTCAAAATTCTTATGGAAGCACAGCTACTTGGAGGTCCACACATGAGTGCTCAAGACAACACTGCCGGTCGACTGAAGGCCATCGTTCAGATCCTGGCTGAAAAGCGCGGAGAATCTGTGAAAGGCGCCGACGTGCTGGCAGAAGCGGTGAGCCGCGTCCCGCTCAGCGAGTGGGAGAGCGAAGTCCTCAGTGGCGGCGTCGCCCGCGGCGTCAAGCGCCTGTCGGCAGCCACGGCATCGCTCGTGAAGTCGGGCCTGATCGTCAAGGGCCGCACCGGCTGGACCGTCACCGAGGAAGGCTCGCGTTACGCTGCTGCGCCCAACGGTGTTGCCCTCGCCGGAAACTTCGGCCACCGCCTGGGTGCCGAGGACTGGGCGCCGGCAGCCGAGCAGGTCCAGATGGCCTACAGCCCCGTCTCGCAGCGCTGGGAACTGACCGCGCAGCTGCCTGCGGGCAACTACGAGTACAAGGTCGCCATCGACCACTCCTGGGAAGAGAACTACGGCGCGTTCGGCGAGCGGGACGGCGCCAACCATGTATTCCAGCACGACGGCGGTGTGGTCACCTTCCGGTACGACCACCGCTCGAAGGGCGTCGACGTGACCGTACTGGACGGCGCCCTGGTCTAGGGATTTTCACGCCCCAGTTCGTCCCAGTGGCCTGAGTTGTCGGCGGCGTCTTCCGGCTTGTCCCCGGGTTCGTCGCCGCCAACGTAGGCCGGTGGGACGGCGCCGGCCTCGTGCGTACCCTGCTCCTCCCGGATGTTTGCCGCCGCGTGCCCGGCATGCGGAGCTGGTTCGACGACCGCCTCGCGGGGATCTTCATGGTGCGTGTGCGTGCTCTCAGCGGCGTTGTCAGTCATGGGTGCGATCCTTTCATCAATGAGGCAGGCCGCGCTAGCGTAGTCCAGCGTCCCTGCCTCACATCCGAAAAGGAAGAGCTGTCATGTCTGTGTTGCCTACGGCCGAGTTGCACCTGCATATTGAAGGGACGCTGGAGCCGGATCTGATCTTCGCGCTCGCCGAGCGCAACAGCATTAAGCTGCCCTACGCCGACGTTGAAGACCTGCGCCGTCAGTACCAGTTCGCCGATCTGCAGGCTTTTCTGAACCTGTACTACGACAACATGGCCGTCCTGCAGACGGAGCAGGACTTCGCGGATATGACCCGCGCCTACCTTTCACGCGCCGCGGCGGCGGGTGTCCGGCACGCCGAGATCATGATGGACCCGCAGGCACACCTCTCTCGCGGGATCTCACTCGCCACCTGTGTGAACGGGGTTGCATCCGCGCTGAAGGGCAGCGAGGACGAGTTCGGCATCAGCACCGAACTGATTGCCGCGTTCCTGCGTGATGAACCAGCCGAGGAGGCGCTGGCAGTACTCGAGCAACTGCTGGCGGAGAATGCTCCGATCATCGGCATCGGCCTGGATTCGGCGGAAGTAGGCCATCCGCCGCGCGACTTCGTAGCCCTATACGAGCGGGCCCACGAGGCAGGTCTGAAGTGCATTGCCCATGCGGGGGAGGAGGGGCCGCCGGAGTACGTCCGGGAGGCACTCGATCTGCTGAAGGTGTCGCGGATTGATCACGGCATCCGGTGCATGGAGGACGAGGAATTGGTGGAACGGCTGGTGACCGAGCAGACGCCGCTCACTGTCTGTCCGCTGTCGAACGTGCGTCTGCGAGCTGTCGATACGCTCGCCGATCATCCGCTGCCCCGCATGATGGAACGCGGCCTGAACGTGTGCGTTAACTCAGATGATCCCGCGTATTTCGGCGGTTATGTGGATGACAATTTCGCCCAACTTCAGGCCGTCTTCGATTTCACTGATGATCAGCTGGCGCAGCTCGCCACGAACTCGGTGCGCTCCGCCTTCATCACGGACATGCGCCGCAGGGAGCTTCTTGCCGAGATCGAGGTCTGGCGGGCCGAAAGGCAGTAGTGCCCCGCGATGACGGGAGCCTTACGCGAGCACGTCCTTGGTGCTGAAGCGACCGTAGGCGAGGGCACCGAACACCACAATGTAGCCCGCCTGAAGCAGGGCGTTCGCTGCAAACGAGTCCCACACAATCGGGTCGCGCAGGAGGTCCGCGAAGCCCAGCCAGTACTGGGTGAGCAGCCACGGGTGGATCCACTCCAGCTGCGGAAGCTGCCCGATTACCTGACTCACTACTGAGGCCACCACGGTCGCAGCCATCGCTCCCACGGGGACGTCGGTGAGCGTGGACATGAACAGCCCGACGGCGCACAACCCCAACAGGGACAGCGTCACGTAGAGGCACACCAGGGCAATGCGCAGCAGCGCTTCGGGTACCTCGATGCTCGTGCCTGACAGCAGGGTCACCGGCCCCACCGGGAACAGCAGCGCACCCATGAGTGTGCCCACCACCGCTACGGTGAAGGTGGCCGCCAGGCAGAAGACGACGGCGCCCACATACTTCACGATCAGCAGCCGCCCCCGCGCCACCGGAGACATGAGCAGGTACCGCAGCGTACCGGTGCTCGCCTCCCCGGCGACGGTGTCGCCCGCGACGACACCGACCGTCAACGGCAGGAAAAGCGGGATGGCGACGATGGTCGCGACGACCGCGACGAACAGTCCGTTCTGGCTGACCTGGTCGAGGAACGCCGGGCCACGCCCCCGCGACGGCCCGGAGGAAAGCCTCACGGCAATGGCAATGAGCACCGGTATCGCGGCGAGTGCGGCCAGCAGCGCCCACGTACGGCGGCGCCGGAAAAGCACGGACAGTTCGGACGCGAGGAAACGCCATCCGAAAGACCTACCCCGCGTTGACACGGTCCTTGCACTGATAGCCGCTGTGTCACTGGACAACGTCGAACCCCTCCCCGGTGAGCGCAACGAAAAGATCCTCTAAGCCTGCCTGATCCACGGTGAAGCCGTTCACCCGGACGTCCGCCTCGACGAGGGCCCGCACCACGCGGTCCGGCGGCAGGCCAGCGGGGAGCAGCGCGGTGACGCTGTGCGCGCCGGTGAGGGCGCCGTCGTCGTCGGGTGTGGTTCCGAGGCGCCGCAGGACGGCGTGGGTCTCCGGAACATCAGGGGTGACCACGCGGACACGGGGTTCGCCGGAGCGGCGCAGTTCCTCCAGGCTGCCCTGCGCTACCAGGGAGCCGGCGCTGAGCACCGCGGCGTGTGAGCAGATCTGCTCCACCTCCGTGAGCAAGTGGCTCGAGACAAACACCGTGGTGCCCTCCTCCGTCAGGGAACGGACGAGATGCCGGACCTCGCGGGTTCCCTGCGGGTCAAGGCCGTTGGTGGGTTCGTCGAGGACAATCAGGTCCCGGTGCGTGAGGAGCGCGTTCGCGATCCCGAGGCGCTGCTTCATGCCGAGCGAATACCGGCCCACCGCCTTGTTCGCGGCCTGCGAGAGCCCGACCCGGTCGAGTGCCGTTTCGACGCGCTGCCGACGGGTGGAGGGGGAGACGTAGCGGTCGGCGGCGTCGAGGCGGAGCAGGTTCGCGGTGCCGGAGAGGAACGGATAGAAACCCGGACCTTCCACGAGCGCTCCGACGCGGGGGAGGACCTCCTGGAGTGCGCGTGGGATGGACTCACCGAGCACCCGGACATCCCCGGTGGTGGCGGACGCCAGGCCGAGGAGTATTCGGATGGTGGTGGTTTTCCCGGACCCGTTGGGACCGAGGAAGCCGAAGACCGAACCCCGCGGCACCGCGAGGTCAATCCCGTTGACCACATTCCGTCCGCCCAACCGCTTGGTCAGGCCTGCTGTCTCGATGACGAGGTCGGCGCCCCCGCTCACGCTTGCGCGGCTACTGCCTGCAGGCGTTCAACGGTGACTGAACCGGCGAGGATGCGGCCGTCGTCGGTGATCAGCACGTTCACCAGTGCAGTGGAGAGAAGCTGTCCGCCGTTGACCGGTGTGCTGAGCTGCATCAGTTCTTCCGGGATCTCCTGCTGCCCGGCGGGAACAATGACGACGGAGTCCCAACCTTCGCCGACGACGGTCGGCTTATCTGCCGCTGCAGCATCCATGTCGGCGTGATCATGCATGTGGCCGTGCTTGTGCCCGTCCCAGCGCCCGTGTCCGTGCTTGTGGTCGTCGTGCTCGACCTCGGTGACGGTGGCACCGTCCGGCGGGGTGAACGCGAATACGTCCGCGGCGGGTTCCTCGTAGCTGATCCTGGTGAAGGTGGAGCTGAACGCCGGGGCACCGTTGCCGGCGGTTGCCACCGTAACGCCCAGCGGGAGGCCGGTTTCCCCGTCGACAGCGATGCTCACCGAACCCACGAGCGTTTCCGTTGAGCGCGGGGTCAGAACCAGATCGTAGACCGGGCGCCCGGCGACCATGCGGTCGGACCCGACGGTGACCTCGGTGGACGGTTCGATCTTCGCGAGGAAATGCGCGGCGACGTCGTTGGGTGCGTGGGTTCCGCCGTGGGGCTTTTCATGGCCCTCAAGGGTGGCGTGGATGGCTTCGTTCTCATCCGAGTTGTAGTACCAGAGGTCATCGCCGTTGCGGATAACGTTGCGTTCCTCGAGCCGGTCGAGCACCTGCAGGCGTGCCTGTTCCGGTCCGTTGACGAATACCTGGGCGGTGTGGGAGCCGGTCAGAAGTTCGACGGCGGCGCTCGCCGGTGAGGTTTCGCCGTCGTCGTTGTTGCGTCCGCCTCCGCCTGTCGCCTCAAGGGTGGAGAGGTCAGGAAGGCCGAGGTTGGAGCTCTGCTCCACGGTGCCGGAGAACGCGTCCGCGTTCTTCTCCTGGATGAGCGCGAGGACTTCCTCGGCAGTCTTGTCAGGAAGGTCAACCGCTGCGTTGGCGCTGAACGGAGCCACGAGCGCCGCTGCGCCTACCGCTCCGGCGGCGACGGCTGCCGGAGTCCACTGACGCCATGATTTTCGCCCTGTACGAGTCATCACAAACTTCCTCGTTCTGGTGGTGTACGGAACGGATCCTTCGCGCCACGCTACACCCGCAACCTGAGAATTGGGTTGGAATTTGGGCCCGAATAGCCCACCAGTAGTGCACCCGGCAACTCCCGAAGTCGAGCGCTTACATCAGGACTACCCATGACTGGCAGGTCCCGATTCCTTCCTAACCTCCCGACAACTTCTCAGGTAGAGGGAATGCGGAAGATCGGCAGCGTCACGCTAACCATTGGTCCGATAAGCAGGGCGAAGGCCACTGTGCCGAGGCCCACCGGGCCGCCGAGTATCCAACCGAGTAGCAGGACACTGCCCTCGATGGCCGTGCGGACGAGCCAGATGGGCAAACTGAGGCGTTGGTGAAGTCCGGTCATCAGTCCGTCGCGTGGGCCCGGGCCGAGCCGCGCGCCGATGTAGAGTCCGCTGGCGACGGCGAGGAGGACGAGGCCGCCTGAAAACAGCAGAATCCGCGCCCCTAAGGGGTCAGGCGCTGAGAGGATCGCGAGGCCTACTTCCGCGCTGGGGCCCACGAGAAGAACATTGAGGACCGTCCCGATGCCGGGCTTCTGCCGCAGCGGGATCCAGAACAACAGCACGATCATCCCAATGATGTTGGTCATGAAGCCGAAGGGGATACCCGTCTGGAGCGATGATCCCTGCCCGAGGACGTCCCACGGTGAAACGCCGAGGGTTGCCCTGATCATCATGGAGAGTGAGAAGCCGTAGAGGAATAGACCGGTCAGGAGTTGCGTGCCGCGCCGGACACCGAGAAGGGTCATACGACTAGTGCAACCAACAATTGGCCCGGTATCAAGATGCCAATTGTGAGATCATGGCCCCATGATGGTTCTCTCAGCGCGCCGACTTGTCGCTGACCTCGGTGCCTGGCGAGCGAATGGTCCCGCCTATGTTGCGCTCGCCAACCGGATTCGCCTGCTCATTCTCGATGGGCGGATTCCCCTCGGCACAAGGCTGGCCGCCGAACGCGAACTCGCCGCCGAGCTCGGCACCAGCCGGACCACCGTAGCGGCGGCCTACGCGCGCCTCCGCGCGGCCGGTTACCTCGAAAGCACGCGTGGCTCGGGCAGCGTTGTCACTATGCCCGGGCGCGGCGCAATCCCCGAGGACGATGACGGACCCGCCACTATTGCCCTCGACTTCAGCAAGGCAGCCCTTCCTGCTGCCCCGCAGGTCGGGGAAGCTGCAGCACGGGCCGCAGGCGAGCTCGTTGCCTACTTCAGTGGCAATGGCTATGACCCGCTTGGACTGCCTCGGCTCCGGCGCGCCCTCGCCGATCGGTACACCTCGCGAGGTGTACCGACCGAGCCCGGGCAAATTATGGTCACTTTAGGGGCCCAGCATGCCATTTCCCTCGTGGCGAGAACTTTCCTGAGCCGCAGGGACACGGTATTGGTGGAGGCCCCAAGTTATCCGCACGCCTACGAGGCTCTGAAGTCCGCGGGTCGCCGGCTGGTCCCGGTCGCTGTGGATCCTCGGCAGGGCTGGGACGACGACGGCCTGGAGCAGGCATTCCACCGAGCCCGACCGGCTCTCGCCTACGTCATGCCCGACTTCCACAACCCGACAGGAGCCGTTATGCCGGGACACCAGCGTGAGCGTCTCATGGTGATGGCTGCTCGATACGGCTCGATGGTGGTGGCGGATGAAACCATGGCCGAACTACGGATTGACGGTGTGGCAGGAACCCCGCTGGCCGCTTACGGGCCTGCAGTCCTCATCGGTTCCATGGGTAAGACTGTGTGGGGAGGGATACGGATCGGTTGGATCCGCGCGGGGTCGGATCTGATCCAACGGCTTGAGCAAGCTCGCTACGCACATGATCTCGGCACCCCTATTCTGGAGCAGCTCATCGCCCTTGAAATGCTCGGCAATTACGACGAACTTCTACGATTCCGGGAGGTACAGCTTGCCGAGGGACGCCGCCGCCTTGAGGGTATGCTGCGGGAACGGCTGCCGCAGTGGGACGTGCCGCACGTCTCAGGAGGACTCACGACTTGGGTCAATATTGGACAACCGGTCAGCTCGCAGCTCGCCCTGGCAGCCCGTGACCGCGGCCTCCTGCTGGGTGCCGGCCCCCGGTTCGGCATAGGCGGCGTCTTCGAGCGCTTCCTGCGTCTCCCTTTCAGCTACCCGGAGGAGGAAACGCGCCGGGCGGTGAATATCCTCACGGAATCGTGGCGCTTGGTAGAACCAGACCGGAGGGTGAGCACAGATTTCGAACCGGCCCTCGTCTAGCCGGTCTATTCCCTTCCGGGCGGGCCACTCGTCTCGAATTGGCCCGCGAGAAGCAGGCCGATGCGGCCGTAGGATCTCCAATCATGGAGATCCTCACGTACCGCGCCTTCACCACGTCGGACTCGAATCCGCGTTCGGGCAACCCTGCCGGGGTCGTCGTCGACGCCGAAGCGCTCTCCCGGGCCGACATGCTGAGAATCGCGGCCGAACTTGGGTTCAGCGAAACTGCGTTTCTCACCGCGGTTACGTCTACATCAGCGAACATCCGTTACTTCACGCCTCGCGACGAGATCGCCTTTTGCGGACACGCGACCATCGCCTCAGGAGTCGCGCTTGCTCGGCGAGGCGCCGGACCCGCCGTGGCCCTCAAAACGAACGTTGGAGAGGTGCTCGTGAGGGTCTCGTCTGACTCCGCGACCCTCACTGCAGTTGACACAGTCGTCGACCCGCTAAGCGACGAGCTGTTGAACCAGTTGCTCGCCGCCCTCCGCCTCTCGAGTGACGACCTCGACCCCGCTTTACCAGCGGTGTTCGTGCGCGGAGGGAATCCGCATCCAATCGTCTTCGTGAAAGAAGGGGTTCTGGCCTTGCTCAACCACGATGACGAGGCGGTTCTGCGCATTCAGGACCGCGAGCGTTGGGACGGCACCATCCCTGTCGTCCACCGAGTCTCAACTGACCGGTTTATCTCCCGCAATCCGTTCCCCCGCGGCGGCATCCGAGAGGACCCTGCCACCGGGTCGGCTGCGGCAGGCCTCGGATTCTGTCTTCGGGCAGGTGGACACTTGGCGTTACCCGCCGTGATCCAAGTTGAACAGGGCGCGGAGGTGGGGCGGCCTTCGTTGATAAACGTCGAGATCCCGCTCGACGGTCGTGTTTGTGTGACGGGCAGCGCGTCAGAGCTGTAGCTACCCCCGCGCCGCCCGCTCAGCGCGAACTGCAGGCCCTCGACCATCGGTCAGAGCGGCGCTACCGTTGAGATGGAGGCTCGAATGCAGGAGTTCGATCAACTGCTGGCTGCTGCGCATACCGCGTATGCGCAGGGGGATTGGCGCGCTGCCTACGGAGACCTCTCGCAAGCCCGAGCGGTGGCGGAACTATCCGCTGAAGACCTGAGCTTGCTGGGCAGCGCCGCGTGGTGGCTGGGGCAGGTGAAGGAATCGCTGGAGCTCGCAGAAGACGTTTACCACAGGCTCGAAAACGACGGCGATGCCGCCGGTGCTGCCATGAAGGCGCTGGACCTCGGGCTGGTCTGGCTCATTCGCGGCGATGTTGTCATCTCGTCAGGCTGGATCAGCCGCGCGCGCCGGATCCTGCAGGAACTTCCGGAAGGACCGGAGCACGGATACCTCATCTACCTGGATGCCGCAATCGCCTGGGAGAGCGGGAATTTAGCGGCGGCCCGGGAAGCCGCGGTGAAACTACGGGATTTGGGGCGTCGGCTGCGCAACCCGGCATTGACTTCATTCAGTCTCGTTCTTGCCGGGCTCTCGGACATCAGCAACGGCAACACCGCGTCCGGTTTCGCTCAGCTGGACGAAGCCATGCTGCCTGTCCTTGCCGGCCAGGTCCTGCCGGAGTGGGCCGGAGGGATCTATTGCACCGTCATTCACGCCTGCCACAACCTCGGTGACCTTCACCGGATGCGTGCGTGGACCAGGGCAACCGAGCAGTGGTGCGAACAGTTCTCAGGTGACGTGGTGTATTCGGGGATCTGCCGTATCCATCGGCTCCAGTTGGCCAGCATCGAAGGTGATTGGGAAGCCGCGGAAGCTGCAATCGAGCAAAGCGGATCGGAGCTTGTGGGCCGCAACAATTGGGTAGCCGGTGAGGCCTTCTACCAATTGGGTGAACTGCGACGGCTCCGGGGGAACGTTACGGGAGCCTTCAAAGCCTATGCCAGGGCGCGAAGCCTGGGCACCGATCCACAGCCCGGGGAGTCGCTGCTTCAGCAGGCTTCCGGAGAGAAAGATGCCGCCTGGTCCGGACTATGCGAAGCATTGGCAGGGAGGGATCGACTGACCTGTGCACGGCTACTGCAGTCCGCCGTCGAGATCGCACTTGCCCGCGGGTTCATGGATGAGGCGAACCGCCTGTGCATACAGCTCGAAGAAACAGCAGAAGACTTCGCCACCACGGGATTTCGTGCCTGGGCCGGCCAGGCGCGGGCAGCACTGCTGATCGCACAGTCGCAGTATGGAGAAGCTCTGCCAATCCTGAAAGCCACCGCCGGAGAATACCGGGAGATGCATGCCCGCTACGAAACAGCCAGAACCTACGAACTGCTGAGCCAGGCACACCGCGGGTTGGGCCGGACGGGAGAAGCGGCCGCGGATTTGGCGGCGGCCCTTGCCATCTATCGTGAACTCGGCGCGCTGCCGGACATCCAGCGGCTCGACGGAGGACAGCTGCCCGGCGGCCTCACCCGGCGGGAGGCAGACGTGCTCGCACTCATTGCTGCAGGCGCAACCAACAAGGAGACAGCCGAGGCCCTGTTCATCAGCCAGAAAACTGTCGGCAGGCATCTGGCCAACATCTTCGTCAAGATAGGCGTATCTTCCCGCACGGCGGCGGCCGCCTGGGCGCACGGACATGGTTTGCATTCCAGTGCGCTCCCGGATGAAATCCGCGGCGCAAGTATGTAGCCCGCGCAGAACCTACCTCCTTGCGCGCGTTCATGCATAGTTTGCGCCATTGCTTCGCGGCGGAAACTGAGTATTCCGCCCGACGCCGGGGGTATCGCCTGCTTCGTAACGTGGGACACGCATCATCCCCACGAACGTCGAAGAAGGAACACGTCATGAATGCTGATTTAGCAATCCTGGCAGGAGGTATCTCCACCGTCATCTTTGCCTGCAGCGTCATGCCGATGATCCTGAAGGCGGTGCGGACCCGTGATCTTGCGTCCTACAGCCTGACCAATCTGCTGATGAGCAACACGGGCAATCTGATTCATTCCGTCTACGTCTACAGCTTGCCTGCCGGACCGATCTGGGTACTTCACGCCTTCTACCTCATCAGCACGGCTTTCATGCTCGCGATGTATCTGCGCCACGCGCTCCGGTGGGGTCACCGGGGTCGCTTCGGACAGAAGATCGCAGACGAGGCGTCCGGGCCGTCCGACGCCGCACTGATACCCGGGTATCAATCCCTATCAACACCGATTCGTATAGGAGAAAAATCATGACCATCGACCAGATGGAAGCGCGGGACGAAGCCGCGTTCGACGAGGCCTCCGCCGAGGCCTTCGCCGGACGCTTCGTCGGCATTCTGAACGACGCCGCGATCGCGGTGCTGACCAGCATCGGCCACCAGACCGGTTTGCTTGACATCCTCGCAACGCTACCGGCCGCCACCAGTGAGCAGATTGCAGACGCCAGCGACCTCAACGAACGTTATGTCCGTGAATGGCTGAACGGAATGACTGCGGCTCGGGTGGTTGAATACGACGCCGGTGCCGGGACGTACCGGCTCCCCAGGGAGCATGCAGCCGTGATCACCAGCGCTGCAGGTCCGGACAATCTGGCGATCCTGATGCAACACATCACGATGATGGGTGAAGTGGAGCAGAAGATCATTGAGCGGTTCCGCCGAGGAGGTGGGTTGGCCTATACGGAGTACACCCACTTCCACAGGAACATGGCTGAAACCAGTGCCGCGGTGCACGACGCAGTACTGGTGGAGGGAATACTTCCCCTCGTTCCAGGACTGGTTGGGCGGCTCGCGGACGGTATCGAGGTCGCGGACATCGGCTGCGGCCACGGCCATGCCATCAACCTGATGGCACAAGCGTTCCCCGCCAGCCGGTTCACCGGTTTCGACTTCTCGGAGAGTGCTATCAAGGCTGCCCGAGCGGAAGCGGAGCAAATGGGACTGGATAACGCGACATTTGAGGTGCTGGACGTTGCCACGATGGATGTCGAGTCCCGCTTTGATGCAGTGACCGCTTTCGACGCCATTCATGATCAGGCCCATCCCGCGGCTGTGCTGTGCAACGTACATCGTGCGTTGCGTGATGGCGGTTTGTTCCTGATGGCGGACATCAAGGCATCCAGCAACGTGGAGGACAATATCGAACTCCCGTGGGGCAGCTATTTGTACGCAATTTCGACCTTTCACTGCATGAGCGTCTCCCTGGGGCTGGACGGAGATGGCCTGGGCACCGTCTGGGGCACACAGCGGGCGTTGTCGATGCTGGCCGAAGCCGGATTCAGGGACATCGAGTGCAAGGATGTGGAGGAGGATCCCTTCAACTCCCACTTCATTGCCTGGAAGTAGCCAGTTAGGAAATTTCGGCTGGGGCTCTGCATGTCCAGGGCCCCATCCGTGCGGAGTCACAACCCGTGAGTAAAGGTGTCCTTCCGCTACCGTAAAAACCATGGATACCGGGACGCGAGGACGCGCCGAAACGACTGACCGCCCCAACCCGCATTCGGTGACGCTGCGCTTTCTCGCCGCGCCGACGGACCTCGGACACAGCGGTTCGGTGGACGCCGGAACAGTCCTCGAATGGGTCGACAAAGCGGCATACGCGGCCGCCGTCGGCTGGGCGAAAAGCTACTGCGTGACGGCGTACGTCGGCAATATTCACTTCGCCGACCCGGTGAACGTCGGTGACATGGTCGAGGTCGAAGCAACCATCGTCTACACCGGCAGGTCCTCGCTCCACATCCGCACCATCGTCTCCTCGGGGGACGTCAAAGGCGGAGAGGCGACGATGCGCAGCCAGTGTCTCGTGATCTTCGTGGCCGTGGGACCGGACGGCAAACCCGTACCGGTGCCGCAGTTCCAACCGGAGACGCCCGAAGAGATCGAACTGCGCGACCAGGCAATTGCCCGGATCGAGGTGCGCGATGCCATCGTCGCCGCCATGAACGGGCAGGAATACACCGACGCCGGCACCGCCGAACGCGTAACCCTCCGTTTCCTTGCCGCGCCCGCGGACGTGAACTGGGGCGGGAAGGTGCACGGCGGCACCGTCATGGACTGGATCGATGAAGCCGCCTACATCTGCGCCACGCGCTACTGCGGTCAGGACACAGTGGCCGTCTTCTCGGGCGGGGTGCGCTTCTACCGGCCGCTGCTGATCGGTGACCTGGTCGAGGTGGAGGCACGCCTGGTCTACACGGGCAACAAGGGCATGCACATCGCCGTCCATGTCCGTTCCGGTAAGCCCACCGGGCGGGACATGCAACTCACCACCTACTGCCTCACCGTGATGGTCGCGCGCGACGAGAGCGGCACCGCGGTGCCCGTTCCGCCGTGGATACCACGCTCCGACGAGGACGAGCGGCTCGCAGCGCACGCCCGTGAGCTGCTTGAGATCCGGGGTCGAGCGCCGGGGAGCAGCTTGCCAAGCCACCTCTCGGAGTAGCGTCGGGCAGGATTGGCTCATGGACATCCGGCACCTGAAGTATTTTCTCGGCGTCGTCGACCACGGCGGTTTCGCCAGGGCCGCAGCGGCGCTGCACGTCGCCCAGCCCTCGCTGTCCCAGGCAGTGCTGGCCCTTGAGCGGGAGCTGGGAGTGCAGCTCTTTCACCGCACGGGCCGCAGTGTCGTAGTGAGCGCCTCGGGCCGCGCGCTCATAGAACCCGCGCGGAGAACAGTCCGTGACCTCGATTCTTTCCGTTCCACGGTCGGCGCCCTCCGGGGCAAGGAGGCCGGACTGGTGGATCTCGCCCTCATGCCGTCGCAGTCGGTGGAGCCGTTCAGAACAATCGCAGTGCGTTTCGGGCAACTCCACCCCGGGATGACAATCAGCGCACACTCGGCGTACACAGGAGACGACGTCATGCGTCTTCTTGGTAGCGGCAAATGCGAACTTGGCCTCTTCGGCAGTGCCGGCTTCCGTCCACCTGCCGGCATTCAGCTGGAGCCGGTCGAGGAACAAGCCATGGTGCTGATTGGGCTTCACGGCCAACCCTTCAAAGACGGATCGGTGGTGCACTACCGGGAGCTGTCCGGGCAGAGGTTCATCACCTCCCAGGAGGGAAGTGTCATGAGGCTGGTTGTGGACGAGATCCTGGCCAGCGGCGTCGACGCCACCGTGGCGGTTGAAGTTGCCCACCGGACGGCGGTCCTGCCGCTCGTGCTCGCAGGAGCGGGAGTGGCAGTGCTCGCCGCCGCCTGGGCTGACTTCGCCCGAAAAAGCGGTGCCGCCGTCATGCACCTTGAACCCACACACACGCTCCAGGTGACGTTGGCCTACCGAACGGGGCCGCTCACTCCCGCAGCCGAGGCCTTCGCAGCCGTAGTCCGCCAGTATGTTGCTGACAAGGCGTTATAGGCTGAACCTATAGCCCGAAGAGGATCTAGGTCTGAGACATCTGTCACGATCTGGCCTAGTCTCGCACCATGACTCCACAGGCATTTCGCATTGCAGCCATACCCGCCGATGGCATCGGTCAGGAGGTCACCGCCGCGGGGCAGAAGGTACTCGACGCGATCGCTAAGAACTCCGATGGAGCCTTCTCCTTTGACTGGACGGAATTCCCCTGGGGCTCCGACTACTACGCGGAACACGGCGTCATGATGGCCGACGACGGCCTCGACCAGCTGAAGGATTTCGACGCAATTTACTTCGGTGCAGTTGGTTGGCCGACGGTGCCCGACCACGTCAGTCTTTGGGGTCTCCGACTGGCTATCTGCCAGGGATTCGACCAGTGGGCGAATGTCCGGCCAGTGCATTTTCTTCCCGGCGTTACCAGTCCCCTCCGCAAGGCGGATGACACTGAACTGGACTGGATCGTGGTGCGCGAGAACAGTGAAGGCGAGTACGCAGGACTTGGCGGACGCAATCTCGGTGCGCGGGGACAGGGCGGTGAGGTTGCGGTGCAGTCCTCGCTCTTCACTGAGGTTGGCTGCGAGCGGATCATCCGGTTCGCTTTTGAGATCGCTCGTACGCGTGACCGGAAGAAGCTCTCCAGCGTCACGAAGAGCAACGCCCAGCAATACGGGATGGTGCTCTGGGATGACGTCTTCAAGCGGGTTGCCAAGGATTACCCTGATGTTCAAACCGAGAGCGTCCTTGTCGACGCCATGGCAGCCAAATTCGTGCTGAAGCCTGAAGAGCTTTCAGTTGTGGTTGCGTCCAACCTGAACGCTGACATTCTTTCCGACCTTGGCAGTGCCCTCGCCGGTAGCCTTGGTCTTGCCAGTAGCGCAAATTACAACCCCGAGCGGCGTTTTCCCAGCATGTTCGAGCCTGTGCACGGCTCCGCACCGGATATCGCCGGCCAGGGCATTTCTAATCCCATCGGAGCCATCGCCAGTGCCGGCCTGATGCTGGAGCATTTCGGTCTGACCGATGAGGCGAGGAATCTCGCCGAGGCGATCCGCTCCACTACCGCCTCCGGGCTCCTGCCGAAGGACCTGGGCGGCTCGGCCACGACCGATGACGTCACCGACGCCATCATTGACTTCCTTAAGTAACAGGTCCACCGTGAACAGTATGTGCACCAAGGTGACGCACATCACAGTAGTGGCACAGCGTAGTACCGGCTAACCCATCCGAATCGAACCCGCACCACCAACGAAGCGCCAACTCTTACCAATGGAGGTAAAGATGAAAAGCCGCCGTATGCTCGCATCCATCGTCGGAACGATCGCCGTCGCACTCGCAGCGACCGGCTGTGGTGGAGGAGGTGGGGGAGGCGGTGAGGCCGGCGGAGGAGCGGCGGATGATTTCCCGCAGAAACGCCTCGAATACATCCTGCCCTTCGACGCCGGTGGAGAGTCCGACATCACGGCGCGCCTGCAGCAGGAGAAGCTGGCTGAGGTACTCGGGCAGACTGTTAACATCTCGTACAAGCCCGGCGGCGGCGGAGCGCTCGGCTGGTCCGAGCTCACGCGTATGGAGCCGGACGGCTACAAGTTCATGGGCAGCAACCTTCCGCACATCATTCTGCAGCCGATGCTGCGCGATGACGCCGGCTACGAGACCGAGGACCTCAAGCAGGTCTACATCTTCCAGAGCACCCCGAACGCGCTGCTGGTGCCGGCTGACAGCGACATCCAGACCCTGGACGACTTCATCGCGGCGGCCAAGGAGAACCCCGGCGCCATGTCCGTCGGCGGCAGCGGTGACTTCAGCGCCAACCACATTGGCACGCTCATGCTGAACGATATGGCCGGCATTGATGTCACGTACACACCGTTCTCCGGCACGGGCACCGCGGTGCCTGCCCTCCTCGGGGGGCACGTCGACGCACTGATGTCCTACACCCCGCAAATTTCCCAGCTTGGCGATCAGGTGCGTGCCATCGCGGTCGCCACCGAGGAGCGCATGCCGGGACTGCCGGATGTCCCGACGTTCGCTGAACAGGGCCATGACCTCGTCGACGGCGCCTACCGCGGCGTATCGGTACCCAAGGACACTCCTGATGACATCGTGCAGAAGCTGGCCGACGCGTTTGAAGAGGTGAACCAGGATCCCGAGCTCGTAGCGGCTTTCGAGGAGCAGGCCTTTGTTCTTGAGAATTTCGGCCCTGAAGAGGCTGTCGAACTCACCGAAGAGCGGACGGCGGTCTACGAAGACCTGCTGACCAGGCTGGATCTGGTCCCGTAAATGTTCGAGGTACTCGGGCAAGGGCTGCTCGCCAACCTTGCCCCGTCGATGCTGCTCCTGGTGCTGATCGGCACCTTGAGCGGCATGGCTCTCGGGGCAATGCCGGGATTGAGCGCCACCATGGGCGTGGCACTGCTGGTCCCCTTCACCTTCGCCATGGATCCAACCTCCGGTTTGGTCCTCCTCGGCGCCTTTTACATGGGCGCCATCTATGGTGGTGCGTTCACAGCCATCTTGGTCAACGCACCGGGAACACCGTCTTCGATCGCGACCGCCCTTGACGGGTATCCGCTCACCCGGAAGGGACGCAGCGAGTATGCAATTGTCGGCGCCACCATGGGGTCATTCGTCGGCGGCATCATCGGTGTCATCGCGCTGATTTTCCTCGCACCGCCCTTGGCGTCGTTCTCGCTGCGGTTCGGCCCGCAGGAATACTTCTGGGTAGCGGTCTTCGGCCTCACGATCATCGCCAGCCTCGCCTCCGGCTCCCTGCTCAAGGGACTCATCGGCGGACTCCTCGGACTGCTCCTGGCCACCGTCGGTATTGCACCGGTCGGCGGCGACGTCCGTTTCACTTTCGGTGAACCCATGCTGCAGGGAGGTATCCCGCTGGTGCCGGCGCTGATCGGGTTGTTCACCGTCCCCGAAGTCATTCGCCTTATCGCCCTGCGTACCCGCGACGCGCACATGGTGGACGAGACCCGGCAGAAAGACCGGCTGGGCGGCATGCTCAAGGACATCCTGAGCCGCCCCGTCAATCTTGTCCGGTCCGGCATCATCGGCACCCTCGTGGGAATCCTGCCGGGTGCCGGTGGCAGCGTCGCAAACCTCGTGGCTTATAACGAGGCGAAGCGCGCCTCCAAGCACCCGGAGACGTTCGGCGAGGGGGAGATCGACGGCGTCGTCGCATCCGAATCAGCCAACAACGGTACGGTCGGCGGCGGGTTCATCCCGACACTGACGCTGGGCGTTCCAGGTACGCCGCCGGATGCGATCATCCTCGGCGTCCTCCTCCTCCACGGTCTGCGGCCCGGTGCGGAGCTCTTCACAACCTCGGGGCCGCTGGTCTACACCTTCATCATCGCGCTGGCAGTATCCGCGGTCATGATGGTGCCGGTCGGGCTCGTTGCAGGCCGCGGTCTGCAACGCGGAGTGATGGCGCTCCCCGTGCGCTACCTCGCGCCGGGCATCACCGTGCTGACCATCATCGGCGCGTACGCCATTCGGAGCTCGGTAGTGGATGTGTTCATCATGCTCGCGCTCGGTATCTCCGCCTACCTGCTCCAGCGGGTCGGCATCGGTGGAGCTTCGATCGTGCTCGGCCTGGTCCTCGGTACCATCGCCGAGACGGGCCTGGTCCAGGGCCTCCTCACCTCGTCGGGCGCAGCTCTTCCGTGGACCACGTTCTTCACCAGGCCCATCAGCCTTGTGCTGATCGCCATGTGCCTCGTCTCGGTCCTCTGGCCCCTCCTGCAGAAGCGACGGGCAGCGAAGACGACGGCGGCGACAGGCGACAAGGCCGCCACGCCGGTCACGCAACGCCCCGACACTGGAGAGGGTGACTGATATGGGAAACATCATCGGCGGTGCCGTAGTCCTTCTGGTCTGCCTGATCTTCTGGGTCCAGCGCAGCTACTCCAGCGAATACGGCGGAATCTTCCCGGATGCTGTCCTGTTCGTCCTGGCCGTTCTTGGGCTGCTGCTCGTCGCGCGTGGAGTCCTTTGGCGCGACCGTGAAACCGGTTGGCACGACACCGGACGGCTCGGCTACAAAGACCTCGGCCGGGCGCTGGTGCTGCTGGTCGCCTGGGTGGCTTCCCTGCCGATTCTCGGCTACCTCTACGGCGGCATCCTGTTCTTTACCCTCGTAGCCGTGCTCATGCGGACTTCGCGTCCCACCTGGAAGAACGTCCTCCTCGACTTCGGCGTCGCCGTCGTTGTGGTGGTGCTGTTCTACCTCGCCTTCACGCAGGTCCTCTTCGTCAGCCTGCCTGAATTCTCCCTGTAAATTTCAAACCGAAGGATTTCATCGTGACAAATGCCAGCTACCGCATTGCCGTCATCCCGGGCGACGGCATCGGCACCGAGGTGATGCCGCCCGCGCAGAAGCTTCTCGAACTCGCAGGACAGCGTTACGGCTTCAGCTTCGACTGGCAGGAGTTCGAATGGGGGTGTGAGTACTACTCCCGCACCGGCAGGATGATGCCGGAGGACGGCATTGAGCAGCTTGCCGGGTGCGACCAGATTTTCCTCGGAGCGGTTGGTTTTCCAGGGGTACCGGACCATGTGTCGCTGTGGGGGTTGCTGATTCCCATCCGTCGTGCGTTCCGGCAGTACATCAACCTTCGCCCGGTCCGGCTGCTCGCCGGAATCGAAAGCCCGCTGCGGAAGGTGCCCGCCGGCGGCATCGACTTCCTGGTGGTCCGGGAGAACAACGAGGGCGAGTATTCCGAGAGCGGTGGCCGCCTGTACCGCGGCATGCCGCAGGAAATGGCCATCCAGGAATCCATCTTCACCCGGTTCGGGGTAGAGCGCGCAATGAACTACGCGATCAACCTCGCCGAACAGCGCAAGGGCATCCTGGCCTCGGCGACCAAGTCCAACGGCATCATCCACACCATGCCGTTCTGGGACGAGATCCTGCGCAATCTCGCGAAGGACCACCCGGACCTCACGGTGTCCGAGTACCACATCGATGCTCTCGCGGCGCTGTTCGTCCTCGACCCCGCCCGGTTCGACGTCGTCGTCGCCTCCAACCTCTTCGGTGACATCCTCACCGACCTCGGCGCAGCGATCATCGGCAGCATCGGCATTGCGCCGTCGGCCAACCTGAACCCGGAGAAGGAGTTTCCGTCGATGTTCGAGCCGGTCCACGGCTCGGCTCCGGACATCGCGGGGCAGGGGAAGGCCAATCCGCTGGGCCAGGTGTGGGCGGCGTCCATGATGCTTGACCACCTCGGTCACGAGGACGCCGGACGGGACCTGATTGCCGCCATGGAACATGTCCTCACCGAAACCGAAGTCCGAACCCCTGACCTCGGCGGAACGGCAACCACGGACGAGGTGTCCGATGCCCTGGTTTCCGCCTTCAAATCCCTGACCAATGCAGGAGTTGGAAAATGAGAATTGTAGAGATCCGCGAGGAGACCCTCCCGATCAGTTCCTCCATCCGGAACGCTTTCATCGACTTCACCAAGATGACGCTGAGCCTGGTCGCCGTGATCACCGACGTCGAGCGCGACGGGCAACCGGTGGTCGGTTACGGCTTCAACTCCAACGGCAGGTACGGGCAGGGCTCGTTGATGCGCGAGCGCATCATTCCCCGCATCATGGAAGCCCGTCCGGAAGACCTGCTCGACGAAACCGGTGACAACTTTGACCCCTCCCTCATCTGGGACGTCATGATGGCCAACGAGAAGCCGGGCGGACACGGTGAACGTTCCGTCGCCGTCGGGACTTTGGACATGGCAATCTGGGACGTCGTGGCCAAGATCGAAGGAAAGCCGCTCTTCCGTTTGCTGGCCGAGCGTTACGGGAACAACCAGGCTGACAACAGAGTGTTTGTTTACGCAGCGGGTGGCTATTACCAGCCCGGGCGCGGCATCCAGGGGCTGCGCGATGAGATGCAGAGCTACCTCGACCGCGGCTACACGACGGTCAAGGCGAAGATCGGCGGTGCCCCACTGGCCGAAGACCTGCAACGCATCGAGGCCGTGATGGGCATGCTCAGTCCCGGTCAGAGCCTTGCAGTTGACGCCAACGGCCGCTTTGATCAGAAGACGGCCATCGAGTACGCCGAAGCGCTTTCCGCCTACGATCTCTTCTGGTATGAAGAGCCCGTGGACCCACTGGACTATGAGGCCCAGTCAGAGGTCGCCGCCGCCTACGCGAAGCCGCTGGCAACCGGTGAGAACCTGTTCTCCATGCAGGATGCGCGCAACCTCATCCGCTACGGTGGGCTGCGACCGGACAAGGACTGGCTGCAGTTCGACTGTGCACTGAGCTACGGACTCGTCGAGTACCTGCGCACCCTTTCCATGCTCGAGGAGCACGGGTGGTCCCGGACACGCTGCGTCCCGCATGGGGGACACCAGATGTCGCTCAACATCGCGGCCGGCCTGGGGCTCGGCGGCAATGAGTCCTACCCGGATCTCTTCCAGCCCTTCGGCGGCTTCCCGGATGGAGTGGAGGTGGAGGACGGCTACATCACCATGCCGGACCTTCCCGGAATCGGCTTTGAGGGCAAGAGTGACCTTTACCAGGTCATGCGCTCGCTGAGCGACTGAATATGGTCGCTCCCCAGGCCTGTCCCCGTGTGGCCGTCACCCGTTCCTCCCTCCCGGGAGGGGGACTCGACCGGCTGCGTGAGTACGCCGACGTGGTCCTCTGGCCCGACGACGACGTGCCCGCCGCCGGCGAGGCGCTCCGCGAACTGGTCCGGGGTGCCGATGCTGTGTTGGCGCCTTATGCCAGAGTGGACAGGGACCTCCTTGAAGCGGTGCGCGGAAGCGTGCGGATCATCGCCCTGCCCAGCGCCGGGTACGACGCCGTCGACGTCGCCGCTGCACTGGACGCCGGGATCATGATCACCAACGCGCCCAACGTACTGCACGAGACGACGGCGGACACCACCTTCGCATTGATGTTTCTGGCGCGCCGGCTCCTGTTTCCGGCAGCCGAGGATTTGCGCGAAGGGCGGTGGAAGCGGTCACGGTTCGACGAACACCTGGGACTCGACGTCACCGGAGCGACCCTCGGCCTTGTGGGCTTCGGCCAGATTGCCCAGGCAGTCGCCCGCCGGGCGGCAGGCTTCGGTATGACGGTGCTCCACAGCCTTTCACGCACCGGGACCACCGAGCTGTCCTCGGCTGTGGAATGGACGGAACTGCTTGAGCGCTCCGACATCGTGTCCCTGCATGTGCCGCTCGTAACGGAAACGAAGGGGCTGATCGGTGCCGCGGAACTCGCCCGAATGAAACGCACGGCCACGCTCATCAACACCGCGCGCGGACCGGTGGTTGACACGCAGGCCCTGCTCCAGGCGCTTGACGACGGCGAGATCCACTCCGCAGGGCTGGACGTCTTCGATGTAGAACCTGTCCGGGACCCGGACAATCCGCTACTGCGCCACCCGCGCATTGCTGCGCTGCCGCACGTAGGGTCGGCGACCGAGGCCACACGTGCTCGAATGGTCGATCACGCCGTTGACAATATCCTGGCTGTACTCGACGGCCAGCCGCCACTCACACCGATCCCGGAGATGGCGGATCGCTAGCGACGTCAGCTCGCGTACGGATCGGCGAGTCCGATGTATTGGGTGGTGGTGTATTCGGTGATTCCTTCGGTGCCGCCTTCGCGGCCGAGGCCGGAGTGTTTGACGCCGCCGAAGGGGGCGGCGGCGTTGGAGATGACGCCGGCGTTGAATCCGATCATGCCGAATTCGATTTGTTCGGCTACGCGCAGGAGGCGGTTGAAGTCTTTGCTGTATAGGTAGGAGGCCAGGCCGTATTCGGTGGCGTTGGCGAGGCGGATGGCGTCTTCTTCGGTGGTGAAGGTTGTGACGGGGGCTACGGGTCCGAAGATTTCCTGACGGAGGATGTCGGCGTTGTTGGGCACGTCAGCGAGGACCGTTGGTGGGTAGAAGTAGCCGGCCCCGTCCAGGGGTGAGCCGCCGGTGACGGCTGTGGCTCCGGCGTCGACAGCAGCGGTGACGAGGGCGTGTATGTCGTCCCGGGCGTTTCCGTCGATGAGGGGGCCGACCTGGGTTCCGGGTTCGGTGCCGCGCCCGGTGGTCAGTGTCTCCATGGCGGCGGCGAACCTGGCGGTGAATTCCTTGGCGATGGATTCGTGGACGAGGAAGCGGTTCGCGGCGGTGCAGGCTTCGCCCATGTTCCGCATTTTCGCGGCCATGGCCCCTTCGACGGCCTTGTCGAGGTCCGCGTCGTCGAACACGATGAACGGCGCATTTCCGCCCAGTTCCATGGAGGTGCGCAGTACGTTCTGTGCGGCATCGGCGATGAGGCGTTTGCCCACCGGTGTTGAGCCGGTGAAGGAGATCTTGCGCAGCCTGGAATCTTTTAAGAGCGGCCCGGAGATGCCGGAAGCGCTGGAGGAGGCGACGACGTTGAGCACTCCGGCGGGCAGTCCGGCCTCGAGCATTGTCTGGGCGAACAGCTGAGCTGTCAGCGGGGTGAGCTTGGCGGGCTTGAGCACCATGGTGCAGCCGGCTGCGACGGCGGGTGCAACTTTGCGGGTGGCCATTGCCAGGGGGAAGTTCCACGGTGTGATGAGCAGGCACGGGCCGACTGGTTTGTGCTGGACGAGGATTTTGTTCTTGCCCTCGGGGGTGGTGAGGTAGCGGCCGTGGTCGCGGACGGCTTCCTCCGAGAACCAGCGCAGGAATTCGGCGCCGTAGGTCACTTCGCCGCGTGCTTCGGCCAGCGGCTTGCCCATTTCCAGTGTCATCAGCAGTGCGAAGTCCTCGGCGCGCTCGGTGACCAGGTCGAAGGCGCGGCGCAGGATCTCGGCGCGTTCGCGTGGGGCGGTCCGCGCCCAGGACGTCTGCGCTGCGTCGGCGGCGTCGAGTGCTGCTACTGCGTCCTGGCTGGTCGCGGAAGCGAGAGTCGCAAGTACCTCGCCGGTGGCGGGGTCGTGCACGTCGAAGGTGCCGGCGTCGGACGCGTCCCGCCACTGGCCATTGATGAGCAGGCCGGTGGGCACGGTGGAGAGAAGCTGGGCTTCGCGTTCAGAGGAGATGGCGGGGGAGTGCGCTGGAGAAACTGTCATGGGTTGCCCTTCGGAAGGTCAGTAGCTGGCGGGGGTATCGCCGTCGGGTGCCGGGATGTACTGGGCGGCGAGGGCTTCGGAGCCCCGAGCCAGGAGTGCGACGTCGGCACCGACCAGGATGAAGCCGGCCCCGGCGTCCAGGTAGTGGTGGGCGGTATCGGGGTTGAAGGCGTTCACGCCCGCCGGTTTGCCGGCGGCTTTGGCAGCCGATAGGCATTGTTCGACGGCGGCGCGGACCTCGGGGTGCTCCTGCTGGCCGAGCACGCCCATGGACGCGGCGAGGTCGGAGGGGCCGATGAAGATGGCGTCCACGCCGTCGACCTTGAGGATGTCCTCCACGGCGTCGACGGCGGCCGCGGATTCGATCTGCACTGTCACGGTGATGGTGTCGGAGGCTTGGGCCAGGTAGTCCGGTACCCGGTTCCAGCGGGCCGCGCGGGCCAGTGCCGAGCCGACCCCGCGCACGCCTTCCGGTGGGTACCGTGTGGCGGCCACGGCGGCCTCGGCTTCCGCGACAGAGTGGACCATGGGGATGAGCAGGTTCTGCACACCGAGGTCCAGGTACTGCTTGATCAGCACGGTGTCGTTCACGGGCGGGCGGACCAGGGTGGAGACGGGGTAGCCGTGGGTGGCTTGGAGTTGGGCGAGGATGGACTCGAGTCCGTTGGGGCTGTGCTCGGCGTCAACGAGGAGCCAGTCCAGGCCGGCGCCCGCGCAGAGTTCTGCGATCAGCGGGCTGCCGGAGCACACCCACATTCCCGCCAGCGGCCGGTCGGCTGCGGCCAGCGCGTCGCCGAAGGTGGTCTCTAGTGGAAGTGGCATGTCACAGCTCCGAGTGGTCCGTAGTCGGCGTGGATGGTGTCGCCCTTGGAAACCCAGAGGGGACGGGTGAAGGAACCGGCGAGGATGATGTCCCCGGCCTTGAGGCTGTCCCCGTGGGCGGCGATCTTGTTGGCCAGCCAGTGGACGCCGGCTGCCGGGTGGTCCAGCACACCGGCTGCCACGCCGGTTTCCTCCACGGTCTGGTTCTTGTAGAGGATGGCGGCGACCCAGCGGAGGTCGACGGCGTCGGGCTTCACCGGGCGGCCGCCCACCACCATGGCGCCCATCGCGGCGTTGTCCGAGATGGTGTCCACGATGGTCCGGCCCTCCATCTCGATCCTCGAATCCAGGATCTCGAGGGCCGGAACCACGTAATCCGTCGCGTTCAGGACGTCGAAGATGGTGCAGCCCGGGCCCTTCAACCCGTCCTTCAGCACGAACGCCAGCTCCACCTCGACCCGCGGGTGGGTGTACTTGTCCCACTCCACCGAGCAGCCCGTTTCCAGCACCATGTCATCGAAGATGGCACCGTAGTCGGGCTCGGTGATCCCGGTGGCTGCCTGCATGGCCTTGGACGTGAGACCGATCTTGCGTCCCACCAGGGTGCGCCCGGCTTCCTCGTTGCGGCGGCGCCACAACTGCTGGACAGCGTAGGAATCCTCAACGGTCATGTCCGGGTAGCGGGCGGTCAGCCGCGCAATGGGGGTCCGGCTGCGGCCGGCCTCCACCAGTTCGTCTGCAATGGCCTCAATCGTCGCATCATCCAGCATGACTACAGCTGCGCTCCCAGCTTGAAACCGTGCTGCTCGCCGTTTGCGCCGTCGTCGTCCTGCTTCCGGGTGTAGGAGAAGCCGTCAGCACCGACCGTGACGGCCATCTCGCTCTTCTCCTCACGCTCGATGACCGGCTGCGGGTTGCCGTCGAGGTCCAGGACCAGGGATGCCTCGGTGTACCAGGACGGCACAACCGGGTTGCCCCACCAGTCGCGGCGCTGGTTGTCGTGAACGTCCCAGGTGATGGTGGGGTTGTCCGGATCGCCGGTGTAGTAGTCCTGCGTGTAGATTTCGATGCGGTGACCATCCGGGTCCAGGATGTACAGGTAGAACGCGTTGGACACCCCGTGACGTCCCGGGCCGCGCTCAATGCGGTCACTGATGCGCAGCGCGCCCATCTTGTCGCAGATCTGGATGATGTTGTGCTTCTCATGGGTGGCGAACGCGACGTGGTGCATGCGCGGGCCGTTACCGCCGGTCAGTGCGGTGTCATGCACGGTCTGCTTGCGGTGCATCCACGCAGCGTAGGTGACGCCGTCGGAATCCTGGATGTCCTCGGAAACCCGGAAGCCCAGGTCCTCGAGGTACTTCCGGCCGCGGGGCACGTCCGGGGTGACCTGGTTGAAGTGGTCCAGGCGCACCAGCTCGCCGGCGGAGTAGAGGTCGTAGCGCTGGGTGAGGCGCTCGACGTGCTCCACCTCGTAGAAGAACTCGTAGGGGAAGCCCAGCGGGTCCTCGACGCGGACGGAATCGCCGATGCCCTTGGTGAAACCTTCCTTGCGGCGCTCGGTGCGGCAGCCCAGTTCCTTGTAGTAGGCCTCGGCGGCGTCCACCTCGGCGGGAGACTTCACCCGGTACGCGAAGGCCGCCACGGCGGCGACCGGTCCCTTGCGCAGCACCAGGTTGTGGTGGATGAACTCCTCAAGGGGTCGCAGGTAAATGTTGTTCTCGTCTTCCTCGGTGACGTGCAGGCCGAGGACGTCGACGTAGAACTCACGCGACTTGGCGAGGTCGGTGACCACAATCTCCATGTAGGCGCAGCGGACAATGTCCGGAGCCGGGAGTGAAGGGGTAGGTACGAAGTTGGTCATGATGTTCTCTCTTCTTTGAGCAGGAAAAGGTGTTTTAGCCCTCGTTGGCAGCGGAGTCTTCCACGCTGCCGAACTTCGGGGTATGAACAGGGCCGAGCGTGATGTGCACGGCCTGCTGGTCGGTGTAGAAGTCGATGGAGCGGTAACCGCCCTCATGGCCCAGGCCGGAGGCCTTCACTCCACCGAACGGGGTACGGAGGTCCCGGACGTTGTGGCTGTTGAGCCACACCATGCCGGCTTCGACGTTCTGCGCGAAGTTGTGCGCGCGGGTCAGGTTCTGCGTCCAGATGTAAGCCGCCAGGCCGTACCTGGTGTTGTTCGCCAGGGCCAACGCTTCGTCGTCGTTCTCAAACGGGGTGATCGCGACAACGGGACCGAAGATCTCCTCCTGGAAAATCCGCGCCTCAGGCGCGACGTCGGCAAAAACAGTCGGCGCGATGTAGTTGCCCTCCGGGAGGTGCTCGGGGCGGCCGCCGCCGGCAAGGAGCCGGCCCTCGGACTTGCCGATCTCCACGTAGGAGGCAACCTTCTCGTAGTGCTCGGGGTGGACCAGTGCGCCGACCTGGGTCTTCGGGTCGTGGGGATCGCCGACGACGATGGTCTTCGCGCGGGCGGCGTATTTTTCGCAGAACTCGTTGTACACGGCCCGCTCCACGAGGATGCGTGAACCCGCGGTGCAGCGCTCGCCGTTGAGGGAGAAGACGCCGAAGAGCGCGGAGTCAATCGCTGCGTCGAGGTCCGCATCGGCGAACACCACGCAGGGTGACTTCCCGCCGAGTTCCATCGAGAGGCCCTTGAGGTTGGCGGCTGCATTGCGGAAGATCGTCTGGCCGGTAGTGGTCTCGCCGGTAAACGAGATCAGCGGAACGTCCGGGTGCTTCACCAGGGCGTCGCCTGCTTCCTCGCCGAGGCCGTTGACCAGGTTGAAGACGCCGTCGGGGAGCCCTGCGTCCTTGAAGATCTGCGCCCACAGGGACGCCGAAAGCGGGGTGAATTCGGCGGGCTTGAGGACCACCGTGTTGCCCGTCGCCAGCGCGGGGGCGAGCTTCCACGATTCGAGCATGAAGGGGGTGTTCCACGGCGTGATCAGCCCGGCCACGCCGATCGGCTTCCGGTTCACGTAGTTGATCTGTGAGCCGGGGACCTTCATGGCGTCGTCGAACTGGGCGACGATCAAATCCGCGAAGAAGCGGAAGTTCTCCGCCGCGCGCAGGGCCTGGCCCTTGGCCTGGGTAATGGGCAGGCCGGTGTCGAAGGTTTCGAGTTCGGCGAGCCGGGATTCCTGGGCCTCGACGGCGTCGGCGATCCTGTTCAGGACGCGGGCGCGCTCGCGGGGCTTCATCTTCGGCCACGGACCGTTGGTGAAGGCTTCGCGCGCGGCGGCGACTGCGAGATCGATGTCTTCCTTCTGGCCTGCTGCCGCGGTGGCGTAGTTCTTGTTGGACACCGGGTCCAGAACATCGAAGGTCTTGCCGCCGACGGAGTCGACGAACTTCCCGTTGATGTAGTGCTGGATGTGCGTGGGCAGGTCCTTGGGCACGTAGTGGCTGGTTTCAGGGACGGTGGACGTCATTGTTTCTCTTCCTGACTGCTGGGATTTATTCAGTGGTGGCGGGCGCTTGCGCGAGGTAAGCGTCGAGGGTGGCGGCGCGGTGCTGCCGGGCGGCGCGCTCGATGGTGTCGGCGTCGGCATTGGATTCGATGAGCTGAAGCAGGGCTTCGTGTTCGCGCACGGATTCATGGGCGCGGCCGGGGACAAACCGGAAGGTTGAGGACCGCAGCGATGCCAGCCGGTTCCAGCCGCGGTGGACCAAATCGAGGATGTGCGGATTGGGACACTGCTCGAAGAGGACGTTGTGGAAGTCCTGGTTGAGCGAGGTGAAGCGGACCGGGTCGAAGTGCTCGAGGCAGTCCCGCATCTCCTCGTTCACGGCTCGGGCGCGGGCAATGGCCGTGGAGTCGATCAGCGGTGCTGACAGTGCGGTGGCCGCTCCCTCCACGATGCTGAGCGTTTGCATCGTGTAGAGGTACTCCGTCGGGTCGATCCCGGAGACTGTGGCGCCGACGTTGCGCTCGAACTTCACGAGCCCTTCGGCTTCCAGACGCCGGATCGCTTCGCGTACGGGCACCACGCTGAAGCCGAGGTCTTCGGCGATTTTCGCGAGCACCAGACGGTAGCCGGGGGAGAAGGTCCCCTCCACAATGCGCGCTTTGATAGAGGTATAGGCCTGCTCTGACTTGCTGCCCGCCTTGGTCTCGCCGGCTTCCTGCACGACGGCGGAACGTGCGACGGCGGTTTCACTCACCGGCTGCTCCTTCCGCCGAAGCCCACTCCTGGTACTTCGCCTTCCAGTCCGCGTTCATCGGGTAGAGCCCGTCAACGCTGTTGCCCTGCTTGACCATTTCGAAGATGAAGGTCTCCTCCTTCTCCTGCTGGATGCAGTCCTCCACGAGTTCCTCGGCGATGGCGGGCGGGATCACCAGGATGCCGTCGGAGTCGGCCACGATGATGTCGCCGGGCTGGACGGTGGTTCCGCCGCACGCGATGGTGATGTCGGTGTCCCACGGGACGTGGCGGCGGCCGAGCACCGCGGGATGGGGGTTGGCGAAGTAGGTGGGCATGTCGAGGTCAGCGACGGCCGAGTAGTCGCGGACGCCGCCGTCGGTGATGATCGCGGCCGCTCCCCGTACCTGGGCGCGCATGGCGAGGATGTCGCCCACTGTTCCTGTGCCCTTCTCGCCGCGTGCCTCCATGACGAGGATTTCGCCGTCGTTCACTGAATCAATGGCGCGCTTCTGGGCGTTGAATCCGCCGCCGTGGGTCTTGAAGAGGTCTTCCCGATTGGGGACGTAACGCAGGGTGCGTGCCAGGCCGACCACGCGGCGGTCCGGGCGGGTAGCCTGCAGGCCGTCGATGCTGACGTTGTTCAGCCCCCGCTTGCGCAGTTGGGAGGAGAGGGTGGCGGTGGCGACGCTCTCCAGTTTCTTCTTCAGCTCCGGTGACAGTGCCTGCGTGGCGGGCTCCAGGCCGGCGGCCTCACGGGATCCGTAGGCTTCTTCGCGCTGGGAGTCGTCGGTCTTGGGCTGCGCGCCGAAGTCAGCGAACGGCGTCGTTCCCTCCAACACGCGGGTGGTGAGCTTGCCGCTGCTGTAACTGCCGGCGGTGACTTCGATTTCGACGACGTCGCCCGGCTTGGCCACGGACGCGCCCGCTGGCGTGCCGGTGAGAATCATGTCGCCTTCCTCGAGGGTGAGGAGCTGAGACAGGTCAGCGACGAGCTGCGCAAACGGGAAGAGGAGTTCTTCAGTGGTGTCGTCCTGCACGAGTTCACCGTTGTGCCAGGTCTGTACCCGCATCGCCGCGGGATCGACGTCCCCGGCCGGGATCAGCTCCGGCCCGACCGGCGTGAAGCCGTCCCCTCCCTTGGATCGGACGTTTGAGCCCTTGTCCGCGTAGCGCAGATCATAAATCCCGAGGTCATTGCTGGCGGTAACCCAGGCGACATGGCCCCAGGCGTCTTCCAGGCTCACCCGCCGTGCAGGCTTGCCCATGATAAGCGCGATTTCGCCCTCATACCCAAGCAGCTCACATCCGAGGGGACGCTCGATGGTGCCCGGTGCGTCAATTGATCCCAAGGCGAGCGACGACGGCGGCTTGAGGAAGTAGGACGGCTGCTGCGGCGATCGGCCCCGCTGGGCGGCGCGGCTCGGGTAGTTGATGTGGACGGCGATGACCTTGCGGGTGCGGGCAAGCAATTCTGCACTCGCTGTCCGGGTCTGGGACTCCATGGTCATGCGGTTCTCTCCTCAGCGATGAACTCGTTTTACTGATGTACGAAATCGTATACGATGAGTATGGCTTGTGACGCGAAGCACGTCAACCCCTTTCTGGCAAAGCAGAAAGTGTTGTGTTGCGCATCATATCCGTCGTACAGTTTTGACACCGCCATTCGATTATTGAATTACCTGTTCAGATAACGAACAGCCGAAGAGGCGGTCGACCCGAAAAGTTCCACAAAGATGGTCGACCCGAAAAGTTCCACAAAGATGGTCGACCCGAAAAGTTCCATAAAGATGTGAGTGAGGAAAGCCCGTGCAGTTTCACCATCACGGCTACGTATCCGGTGACCCGCGAATCCAGGCTGCTGCCGGCGTCGGTGTCGACAGGCCCGAAGAGCTGCCCGACGAGGTCGACGTTCTGATTGTGGGCAGTGGCCCTGCGGGCATGCTCGCCGCCGCGCAGTTGTCCCAATTTCCGAATATCACCACCCGCATCGTGGAGCGCCGACCTGTGCGGCTCGCCATCGGTCAGGCGGACGGCATCCAGGCGCGAAGCGTTGAGACCTTCCAGGCATTCGGGTTCGCCGAGCGCATCATTGCCGAGGCATACCGGATCACAGAAATGGCCTTCTGGAAGCCGGATCCCGCTGACCCATCCCGCATCATCCGGACCGCCCGGCCGCTCGATGACCCCACCGGGATCAGCGAGTTCCCGCACCTCATCGTGAACCAGGCGCGTGTCCTTGACTACTTCGCCGAGTTCATGGCGAATGCCCCTACGCGGATGAAGCCGGATTACGGGCTGGAATTCCAGAGTCTCGAGGTTTCCGACGAGGGGGAGTATCCCGTCAGCGTCACGCTGCTCCACACGGCCGGGCCGCGCGAGGGCCAGGAACGGACGGTTCGCGCCAAGTACGTGGTCGGCGGGGACGGAGCCCGCAGCAAGGTCCGTAAGGCGATCGGGTGCACGCTGGCCGGTGATGCGGCCAACCATGCGTGGGGGGTCATGGATGTCCTCGCTGTCACGGACTTCCCCGATATCCGGCTGAAGTGCGCCATCCAGTCCGGTGAGGGCGGAAGCATCCTGCTCATCCCGCGCGAGGGCGGCCACCTGTTCCGCATGTACGTGGACCTCGGTGAAGTCGAGGCGCACACCAAGGGTGATATCCGCAGCACTACCATCGACGAGATCATCGAGAAGGCCAACGCGATCCTTTCCCCGTACACGCTTGACGTGCGCAACGTTGCATGGCACAGCGTGTATGAGGTTGGCCACCGCCTCACTGACCGGTTCGACGACGTCCGTCCGGAAGAGCTGGGAACCCGCACCCCGCGCGTCTTCATTACCGGTGACGCGTGCCATACGCACAGTGCGAAGGCCGGCCAGGGGATGAACGTCTCCATGCAGGACGGTTTCAATATCGCCTGGAAGCTCGGCCATGTTTTGGAGGGCCGCAGCCCGAAGAGTCTGCTGTCCACGTACTCCGCTGAACGTCAGGTGGTTGCGAAGAACCTGATCGATTTCGATAAGCAGTGGTCATCACTCATGGCGAAGAAGCCCGAAGAGTTCGAAGACCCCACGGAACTCGAGAACTTCTACGTCCGCACCATGGAGTTTCCCGCGGGGTTCATGACGCAGTACTCCCCGTCAATGATCGTGGGGGAGGCGACGCACCAGGAGCTTGCCACCGGTTTCCCGGTTGGGAAGCGCTTCAAGTCGGCGCCCGTCGTCCGGGTCTGCGACACCAATCCGCTTCACCTCGGCCACCACGCGACGGCGGACGGACGCTGGCGGATCTACGTCTTTGCGGATGAGCCGCTACCGGGCAACCCGTCGAAGGTCACCAACTTCGCTGATTGGCTGACGAACTCGGCCGAGTCACCGCTGGCCGCAACGCCCGACGGTGCGGATATCGACGCCTGGTTCGACGTCAAGGTGATCTACCAGCAGGATCACCACACCATCGATATCAATGCCGTGCCCGCGGTCTTCAAGCCCGAAGTTGGGCCGTTCAGGCTCAACTATCTGGAGAAGGTCTTTGGCGCTGATCCGGAAGCGGACATCTTCGAAGCTCGTGGTCTGGACCGGGGAGGCGTCGTCGTCGTCGTCCGTCCGGACCAGTACGTGGCCAACGTGTTGCCGCTGACGGCCACGTCAGAACTCGGCGCCTTCTTCGCGGGGATGCGGACAGGGCACGGGCTGGTCAGCAACCAGGTATAGCGGTTCACCAGGTGGCCGGGGAACGAGGGTTCCCCGGCCACTTTTTCGTTTTCTTGGGACGCTGCAGGCCTCTCGAGGGCCGTATGCCGGGACCGGTTACGGCGCTGAATCGTTCTGGTGTCTAATTGAAAACGATTATCATTACCTATAGTCTTCCTGGTGCCCTTACGGCCAACCACTTCCGCTGATTCAAGGACTGCGCCATGCCCCTACGCTCTTTCATGCTCTCCACTACCGCTATGGCGGCCATCGTCGCGGCTACGCTCACCGGTTGTGCCAGTAGTAACCCGGCGTCAGTCAGCGCCCCCGATGCCGGAGGTGGAGACGGGGTGCTCGACGTGATCGGCCCATATGAGGTCCACGGCCTCGACCCCACCACCGCCGAGGGAATCTTCACGCGCCTGCAGGTCGCCGAGACGCTCGTGGATGCGGATGAATCGGGGCAGTTGCGGCCCGGACTTGCGTCTGAGTGGAGTGCATCCGAGGACGGGCTGGAGTGGATATTCACCCTGCGTGAGGGCGCTGTATTCCATGACAACACACCAGTAGACGCCGAAGCCGTAGTCGCCGCTTTGGAGGCAGCACGTACCTCCGAGGCGAACACCATCGCCGTTGCTCCGATAACCGGGGTACGCGCGCAGGAGGGCGCCGTCGTCATTGCACTGTCCGAACCGTTCGCGCCGCTGCCGGCGGTTCTGGCAGCGACAAGCACACAGATTTTGGCGTCCTCTTCCTACGCCGAGGACGGAACGGTTTCCGAAGTCGTTGGTTCCGGGCCGTACCAGGTGGTCGAGGTGGCACCACCGTCGAGAATTGAGCTGGAAGCCTTCGAGGACTATGACGGGCAAGCTCCGGCGGTGGACCGCGTGATTTACGAGACCGTCGGACGGGCAGAAAACCGCGCCCTGATGGCCGAGAGCGGACAGGCCGACCTTACCTTCGGGATGGATCCGACCAGCCTGCAGCGGGTCGAAGGTAAGTCGGGGTTGCACGTGGAGTCTGCGCTGCTTCCGCGCACCATAGTGCTCAAGCTCAACGCCGAGCACCCAGCCCTTTCGGATCAGCGCGTGCGGCAGGCCCTGTCGATGGCTCTGGACCGCTCGGCGATGGCTACAGCCGTACTGCGGGATCCCGAGATCAGCGCCACCCAGATGTTCCCTCCTGCCCTTGCGTCGTGGCACAACGAGGGGCTGGACCCGTTGACGTATGACCCTGAGCGGGCAGCCGCGTTACTCGACGAGTCCGGCTGGGTGATGGGCGCCGGCGGCGTGCGCGAGAAGGACGGGCAGCCCTTGCGGGTGGAACTGCTGACGTTCCCTGACCGTCCGGAGCTGCCGACAATGGCAGCCGCTATCCAGGCAGCACTGCTGGAGGTGGGCGTTGACGTTGGGGTGCGGGTAGACAATTCGAGCGAGATTCCAGCCGGCCACGCCAACAACACACTGGAAATGGCGCTCTTCACCCGCAACTTTGCACTGGTCCCGGATCCGATTGTGACGCTCCTAAAGGACTACCCGGCTGAAGGCGGCGACTGGGGTTCAATGAACTGGAGCGATCCAGACATGCTCAAGGCCCTGGACCAGGTGGTCACCGACACGGAGCACACGGATACTGAGGCAGAGACCGCCCGCGAGCAGATCGCGAGCACTTTGCAGGAGCAGCTGCCCGTCATACCTGTGTCCTGGTACCGCCAGAGCGTGATCGTCAACGAAGCCGTTGAAGGTTTCGTCCTCGATCCACTCGAGCGCAACTGGAACCTGGCCGACGCCTCCATCCAGGACTAGCCATGAGCACCCTTTCAGCCCCTTCGGTGAAACATGTTCCGCCCGGGCGAACTGACCGCGAACACAGCCTGGCAGGAGCCGTTGGCAGGATCCTTGTCCGCCGCGCCGCCCAGGCACTCGGCGTCGCGCTCGCAGTGACTCTCACCTGCTTTGTCATCGTCCAGCACTTGCCCGGCGACATTGCCTTTCGCATTGCCGCCGGCCGCTACGGATACGACAAGGTGGATGCCGCAGCCGCCGCGGAAGTCCGCGCCGACGTCGGTCTTGATGCCCCGGCCTGGCAGCAGCTCGGCGGGTGGATCCTCGACGCTCTTCGCCTGGACTTCGGCACCTCCCTGGTCACCGGCGCCTCAGTCACTGAGGAGCTGACCCACCACTTATCCGCAACCCTGCAATTGGCCGCGGTGGCGCTCATGCTCTCGATTACCCTCGGGACGACCATCGGCCTGCTGGCCGCCCGGAGCCGCGGCGGTGTGATCGATCGACTCACCGACGCTTGGGTAGCGCTGGTCAGGGCCCTGCCGCCGTTCGTGTTGGGACTTGTCCTGATCATTGTCTTCTCCGTCCAGCTTGGTTGGGTGCCGGCGTTCGGGCACGGGGAGCGGGGAAACATCGTGCTTCCCGCGCTGACCCTGGCAGTCGGTCTTTCCGGGTTGTTCGCACGCGTAACCAGGGACACCGTGGCGCAAATCCTGGAGTCCGAACACGTGCATTTCGCGAGGACCAAAGGGCTCGCGGGCCACGTTGTGCTGGTCCGCCATGTGTTGCGCAACGCCGGTGTAACGCTGGTGGCCTACATCGGCGTCCAGGTACTGATCCTCGTCGAGGGAGTGGTGGTGGTAGAAAGCCTTTTCGCCTGGCCGGGGCTCGGTCACGCCCTCGTGCATGCGGTGTTCTGGCGTGACATCCCGGCCATGCAGGCTACCGTCCTGGCGCTTGCCCTGATCGTCGTCGTCGTTTCGACCATAGTGGACCTGGCCGTTCTTGCACTTGACCCGCGTACCAGGGAAGCCTCATGAGCGCCACACCTCCGAAAATCGATAGCGCGAACGCGGAGAGCCCGGTAGCGATTGCGGGTTCCCGGCCAACGCAGTTGTGGGGAATGACCGGACGAGCGGCCAGGCGCACCACCTGGGCACGCCTTGCATCCGCAGGCCTGCTGGCCGCCCTTGTGGTTTTCGCTCTCATTGGCCCGCTCGTCTGGCGCCAATACGCAGGCCAGGACCTGAGCCAATTCCTCCAGCCTCCTTCGCTGACAGAGCCGTTCGGCCATGATCACCTCGGGCGCAGCGTCATCGCACGACTGGCCCACGCCACCCGCCTGTCGCTCGGCCTGGCCATACTTTGTGTGGTCACCGCCGCTGCTTCCGGCGTCGCTCTCGGCTTGCTGGCCGCCTGGCGCCGCGGGTGGGTGGATCAGGTGCTGCTCGGAGTCTCCGAGGTCTTCCTTGCCATACCCGCCCTGCTGATTGTTCTGATTTTCACAGCTCTTGCTTCCGGGGAGATGTGGACGATTTATGTCGGGATCGCGCTTGCCCAGTGGGTGGAATATTTCAGGGTTGTCCGCGCCCGGTCGGTCAGCGTGCTGACCAGCTCCGCGGTCGAAGCGGCGAACCTGTTGCGGTTGGGTCCGCTGCACGTGCTGCGGCGTCACCTGTGGCCGGAGTTGGCGCCGGTGCTGCTGACCATGGGCTCGCTCGGCATGGCCTCGGCGGTGCTCGCCATGTCCACTCTCAGCTACGTCGGGGTAGGGCTCAAGCCCCCCACCGCTGAGCTGGGACTCCTTATCACCGAATCCCTGCCCTACTACTACGAGGCACCCTGGATGGTGATGGCGCCCGTCGCGGTGCTGCTCCTCCTGCTCGTAGGACTGCTTGGGCTGCGCTACCAGGAGGGTCACCGATGACCATCGAACTGCTCGACGTCCGGGTCACACATGAAGGCCGCACCCTCGTCGATGTGCCCCGACTCAACCTTGAACCCGGCCGGGCGGTGACGATCGTCGGCGAAAGCGGGAGCGGCAAGTCCCTCCTTGCCCATGCACTGATGGGTAGCCTTCCCCGGAGCCTGCGGGCCGAGGGAGAGATCCTGTTTGGCGCGGACCGTTCTTCCCTGTCCGACGCCGGCGCCAGGCGCAAACTTTGGGGTCACCGGCTGGCCTTGCTTCCGCAGGAGCCTGTGCTGGCTCTGGATCCCACCATGCGAGTTGCCCAGCAGGTAGCAGAAGGCCATCCAAGCTTCTTCCGAGGGCGGCGGGGACGCCTGAACGCGTTGCAACAGGCGAGCGGTCACCTTGCTGGACTGGGCCTTCACGGAGTGCACCATACCTACCCGCACACGCTTTCCGGAGGAATGGCGCAACGGGTGGCATTCGCGGCAGCAACGATCGGCGGGGCGCAGGTTCTCATCGCGGACGAGCCGTCAAAAGGGTTGGATTCGGTTGCGCGGGACTCCCTGGCGAGGTTGCTCGCGCAGCATGTCGAACAGGGTGGATCGCTTCTGACGATCACACATGACCTGGACCTGGCGAGGGCTTTGGGTGGAGATCTGCTGGTCATGCAGCGGGCAAGCATCGTCGAACAGGACCCCGCCGAGCGCGTGCTTGCTGCCCCCACGCATCCGTGGACGCGACGGTTGCTTGCTGCGGAGCCGAGCCGATGGGATCCGTCGTGGCGCACACCGGACACGAATAGTGCGCGCGTAACACCGCTCATCGAAGCCAGTGGACTGAGCAAGGCGTACGGGGGCAGTCAACTCTTCACTGGATTGAACGTGAGCATCGGCTCGGGGGAGCGGCTGTCGCTCACCGGTCCGAGTGGCTGCGGCAAGACCACGCTGGGCGGGATCCTTCTGAAACTTGTGCGCCCTGACGCCGGAGAAGTGCGCCACCATGACGGTCTGACCAATGGCCAGTTGCAGAAGCTCTACCAGGATCCGACTGTTGCCTTCCCTGCTCGCGTGCCGATCCGGGCGGGTCTTCGCGATGTAATCCATCGTCATCGGGTCGGACCGAACCGGGTCAGTGTGCTGATGGATCACCTGCGGCTGGACTCCTCGTTGCTGGTCCGACGTCCGGGTGAGGTGTCCGGCGGGGAGCTTCAACGGCTCGCGATCATCCGCGCCATGCTCCTGGAGCCGAAGGTGATCTTTGCGGACGAACCCACCTCACGTCTCGATCTGCTCACCCAGCAGGAAACAATGGACTGTCTCATGGATCAGGTCACTGAGCAGGACTCGGCGCTTGTTCTGGTGACACACGACGTCGGTCTCGCCACCGCGGTGACGGACCGCCGTCTGTCGCTGGGGAACGCCGGTGACGCCGCCTCGGTCGTGCCGGCGAGCGTTCGCTGACGGCGGCGAGGTTCGCGATGACTATGAGCGCAATTCCCAACACCTCAGTGGGGTTCAGCAGCTGCTTCAGGGCGACTACTCCGATGATTGCCGCGAATACGGGGTTAATGCTCATAAGAATCCCGAAGAGGCTTGCGGGGATACGCCGGAGTGCCAGGAGATCCGCAACATAGGGAACGATCGAGGAAAGGATTCCGGCGGCAACCGCATAGAGCAGAACGGTGGCACTGGGCCGGGCCTCCAGAATGATGAGGCAGGCGATGGGAGCAAAGGCCAGCGCAGACAGCCCGGCGGCGACGGCTGTTCCTTCGACGCCGGGCACACGCGTTCCCACCGTCCGGTTGAGCAGGATGTAAGCAGCCCACGACAACGCCGCGAGCAGTGCATAGCCGATGCCGACGTAATCGGAAGTCGCTTCCGGTTGGGCGATCGCGACGACGCCGGCCGCAGCGATAGCGCCGCAGGCCGCACTCCTCCTGCTGCGGCGCGTGAAGATCGCGACTGCAAGGGGGCCCAGAAACTCCAGCGTCACGGCGAGTCCCAAGCCGATACGTTCCACGGCCGAGTAGAGCCCAAGATTCATCGTTCCAAAGACAATGGCGAGGAGGATGATCGGCCACCATTGTGCCCGGGTGAGTTCCCGGATGCGGGGCCGGACAAGCGGGAGCAGAACGGCGGCCGCAATGAGCTGGCGTATAGCGACAACGCCGACAGATCCGAGGACGGGGAATGCTAGCGATCCGGTGGCGGCACCGAGTTGGTTCGATGCGGCGCTGCCCGCGAGCGTGGTGATCCCTGCGGCTCTGCCCTTGCCGGACTGCATGTTCATGGAGAAATCGTGGGCCACCCTCCGGCTATGCTCACAATTCACTTCACGCTCTATTGATGCGTGAACTGCATCAATAGACTGCTGTCATGAACATCGAGCTGCGCCAGTTGCGATCCTTCCTGGCTGTGATTGAAGCCGGCAGCTTTACGGACGCTGCGATCGACCTTGGCATCTCACAAACAACAGTGACGCGGAATGTCGCAGCGTTGGAGGCAGCTCTCGGGGTCCGGCTTCTACAGCGCACCACCAGATGGGTAGACCTCACTGCTGCGGGAGAACTTGCGGTGAGGCATGCTCGCCGGGCGCTTGACGCCGTGGATGACCTTCAGGAGGAAATTCTCACGGGGAGCCGGGTGGTGCGAATCGGTTATCCCTGGTCCGCATTGGGCCAGCACACAGCCGAATTCCAGCACAGATGGCCCGCGTCCTTCCCGAACATGACACTGCAACTGGTCAAGACGAACACGCCCACCGCCGGTCTGGCCGAAGGAAAGACGGACCTCGGCATTCTGCGTTACTGCCCGGATTCGAAGGCACTGCGTTATGCAGTCGTCGGTGAAGAGGCACGGTATTGCGCCATGGTCAGTGGCGACCCGCTCGCCCGGCGGAAAAGTGTCACGCTCGCTCAGGCGGCGACGCTGCCGCTCGCTGTGGACCTGCGCACCGGCAGCACCCGGTTATCGTTGTGGCCGCAGGACGCCCAGCCGAAGATCATTCAAACTGACGACGTCGACGACTGGCTCACAGCCATCGGATCCGGCAGCGCCCGCGGGGTCACGGCTGCATCCACGACACATCAATACCGCCGCCCGGGGATCGTCTACCGACCCATCAGGGACGCGCCGCCGGTGCTTGTCTACGCTGCCTGGGTTGCGTCGGATCCACCTGCCGGCTGCGAGAAGATCGTCGCTCTCATGGCAACCCTCTACGGGTACAACCCCGAAGGATGAGGGCACAACGCCATACGGCGCGTACCTAGTAGCTGATTGCCTGGGGGGCTCCGAGGTGCTTGAGGCCCTCGACGCCGAACTCAAGGCCGTAACCGGATGTTTTCATTCCTCCGAAGGGGACGCGTGGGTCAACTGTCCCGTGCTTGTTGGTCCAGACAGTGCCGGCCTCAATGCGGGCAGCCACCTTGAGTGCCGACTCTATGTTCGAGGACCAGACGGAAGCGCCGAGACCGACGTCCAATCCGTTCGCCATCGCGACCGCCTCATCCACGCTGGAGTACTTGATGGTTCAGGACGACGGTTTTGCCCATGCCTCGAGGACCGCTGATGAGCATGGTTCGACCTGGGGATCCGGGCCCTTCGTCCAGAGCGATCTGGAATTCCTCGATCACATCAGTTCGTCCGGCCAGGACGGTGGGGACGCTCCGAACGCGGGGCGGAAGGGGTTCCTTGGTAGCTCGGTGTCCATGACATCCTTTATAAGTTTTATACAGGTAGCAACCGTTTATAAAGTTTATACAGCGCGAAGGTCTTTGCACCTTTTATAAGCGGCCTGCTATTCATGGTCCTCATCCAGGTCCACACCGCCATAACCCTGCCCACCCGAACGACGACCGTCAGCGCGAAGGGTCGATCATCGTCATGCCGGCGGGTTTGGCCCTGTCGAACCCTGGCAACAGGGAAGCCGCCTCCGCGAGTCCAATTGTGCGCTCGATCAGCAGATCGGGCAGCAGAGACCCCTGCTCGATGAGCGCCATCATTCCCGGGTAGTCTGCTGCCGCCATGCCGTGGCTGCCCAGTACATCGAGTTCCCACGCAATCACCCGGTCCATCGGCATCCGAGGATGGCCATCGACCGGCGGCAGCAGCCCAATCTGCAGATGCCGCCCCCGGCGCCGAAGGCTCAGTAGCGCGTCGGCAGAGGTCTGCTCGCTGCCGACCGCATCGACGGCGACGTGACTGCCGCCGTCGGTAATGTCCATGACGGCAGCAGGAATGTCCGTCGCGCCGTCGGCCGGTAGCGTGTGTTCCGCACCGAGCCGTGCCGCCGCTGCCAGCGCTTCCGAGTTCCGGTCCACGGCTATGACCCGGGCGCCCATGGCGTGGGCGATCATCACAGCGCTCAGTCCTACACCCCCGGCGCCGACAACGGTCACCCACTCGCCCTGAACGACTTGTGCGCGGCCGATCAGCGCTCGGTAGGCGGTGGCGAACCGGCAGCCCAGGCTGGCCGCCGTCGCGAAGTCGACCGCCTCAGGAATAGCCACCAGATTGGTGTCGGCAGCGTGCAGGGCGACGTACTCGGCAAACGATCCCCAGTGCGTGAAACCGGGCTGCTGCTGATTCGGGCAGACCTGCGCATTTCCGGCCAGGCACCATTCACACTCACCGCAGCCGCACACGAAGGGCACGGTCACCCGGTCACCGGTCTGCCAGCGCACGACGTCGGCTCCCACCTCCGTGACGACGCCGGCGAGTTCGTGGCCGGGTATGTGGGGGAAGGCAATGTCGTCGTGCCCGGCCCAGGCGTGCCAATCGCTGCGGCATAAACCCGTCGCCATCACCTTGACCACTACGCCGCCCGGCGCCGCCGTCGGTTGGGGTAATTCCCGGACCTCTGGCGTCCCCTGAACCTGATCCAGAACTACTGCGCGCATTGCTGGAGTCTAAGCTGTTGCGAAGCTACGGACCATGTCCGTGAGTCTGGGCTTTTGTGGGTTTGGGCGGGATGACACTCCAGGACGCATTCGTGCCGGGATTCTGGTTGGAAGGGAATCCCAAAGGCCAGGGCGAAGACGCCGCTGATCACCCCCGCGGTGAGGGCCACTCGACCCGCGATTCGACCCAAGGACGCGCCCACCGCTCCAGTTTAGCTGTCGGACCCTGTAGTCGGGATACCGGCAGCTGGTTCCTGTTATTGGAATGTGATTGTAATTGCAAGATTGCATTACTTCTCATTTTCGGTAAGCTACAAATTCCTTGAAGCGGTCCGTGCCTTTGGAGGAGTTGTGATGAATAGCAAATTCAGATTGACGCCGAGCGACCAGTTCCCAGAGGATCTGGAGGGCTTGGGAGACGAGGCCCTGCACGTTCTGCACAGCAGGCTGCGGCGCCAGATGGACGCGGAATACTCCGCAGGGTGGTTTCCATCCGAGACCGAGGTGCGCCTTGACGAGGTTCGGGTAGAACTGGATCGCCGCGAAAACGGGGAGCCTTCCCGCATCGAGTGGAACCGGCGGGCAGATGTCCGGAAGGCAAGCTGACCACAAGAAAGCGCTTGGCAACAGTTTGCTAAGGCTTTGAATCATGGTTGCCAGGGGGAAGCAGCCCAGACAAATAGCGGCGCCGCTCAAGGGGCGGCAGTGGGGATGATTATGGATCTTGCCCAATGGCCAACTAACCGACTTCTGAATACCGCTGCACGACTGACTGAAAATACCGAAAGCGATAACTTTCGCAGCCTGGGTATCACGCAGGCCGGGTTCACCGTGCTTCGGCTCTTGTCTCAGAGGCGCACTATGAGTCAGGCCGAGCTCGGACGGAAGCTTCGTGTTCGTCCGGAAACCCTCGGCAAGGTGATTGACCGGCTTGGAAGAAGTGCGTTGCTCGTCCAGAGCGGAAGCGCCGCCAGCGAACGTGACGTCCGGTTGATCACGCAGGAGGGGCGCAAAGTGCTGGACCGCGCCTACGCACTTGAAGAGGAACAAGAGCGCACTTTGGGATCGGATGAACAGCTTCGCGCTGAACTCATCAACCGGATCAGGGCTCTCGGTCTGGACAGCGAAGCGGGGAGCGCACGCCCGTCCTTGAAACTGGTGCCCAGGGGCGGCCCCGAAGACGGTGACGCTTCTTCCTCATCGGCGACCGGCTGACCGGTCCTCGTGTTCGGATAGCGCTTCGGCCATCCGATAGCGGCGGAACGCTATCGGATGGCCGAACTGCTATTACTTGGCGGGAGCGGTCTCTCCCGGAACTAGACCGCCGGTCCGCCTACCAGAATCCAGAGAAGGAAAGTCAGGACGAACCCGGCGACACCCAGGATGGTGGTCAGCACCGTCCAGGTCCGCAGCCCGTCCGCAACGGAGAGTCCGAGGAAGCGGGTGACAATCCAGAAGCCCGAGTCATTCACGTGGCTGAGGCCGAAGGCGCCGAAACCGATCGCGATGAGGATGAGCGCGGTCTGCACGGGGGAGTAACCGCCGGCGGCCACCGAAGCGGCCAGGAGGCCCGCCGTCGTAATGATGGCTACGGTCGCGGAGCCCTGCGAGGCACGCAGCACCGCGGCGAGAAGGAACGCCATGACGATCACCGGAAGGCCGATCGCGGCAAGTCCCTCAGCCAGCGCGGTTCCGATGCCGGAGACGGTGAGCACCTTGCCGAAGACGCCGCCTGCGCCGGTGACCAGGATGACGATGGCGGTGGGGGCCAAAGCGGAGTCCATGACTTCACCGGTCTGCTGGGAAGACCAGCCGCGACGGATACCCAGGAAGTAGTAGGCGAGGCCAAGAGCGGTGAGCAACGCGATCAGGGGCGAACCGACAAAGCTGGCGAGGTCGCGGCCGAACGTCTCCTCGGGCAGGATGACGGCGCCGACGGTACCGATCATGATCATCAGGATGGGGAGCACGATCAGGGAGATGATCATCGCAGGGCTGGGTGCGGTGCGAACCTTCGTGTCCACGGCGGTGCTGCCGCCGGTGCCGCCAGCGCCGGCGTCGCGCTCGACGTCGGACTTGCCGCTACCGAAGAGCCGGAACTGCTCAGCGGTGGCGGGGAGCATGTCGTATTCGCGGCGGTTCAGCTTCTGCGCGACGAAGTAGCCCAGAATGCCGACGGGGATGCAGAGCAGCAGGCCGAGGATGGTGGTCCATCCGATGTCGGCGCCGAGGATTCCGGCTCCGCCCACAACGCCCGGGTGCGGCGGAACAACCACGTGGATGGCGAGCATGATCGCGCCCACCGGAAGTCCTACCTTGACGGGGTTGACGCCGGCGGCCTTCGCGAATCCGTAGATGATGGGGACGAGGATGATGAATCCGACGTCGAAGAAGACCGGGATCGCCAGCAGGAACGCCGCCGAGGTCAGGGCAGCGACCACGCGGCGTGGGCCGAGCACCTGGGTGAACTTGCCAGCCAGCGCCTGGGCGCCTCCGGAAATCTCGATCATCTTGCCGAGCATCGCGCCGAGGCCCACGAGGATGGCGACGTTGCCGAGCGTCCCGCCCATGCCTTCAGTGACGGTACTGACGATCTCCCCGAGCGGAATGCCGGCGGTCAGCGCAACGCCCACGCTCACCACGAGCAGGGCGAGGAACGCTGGAATCTTGAACTTGATGACGGCCACCAGCAGCAGGGCAACGCCTGCTGCTGCGATGGCCAGAAGAGCGAGGGGGCTCATGGGTGTGTCTCCTATGACAAAGGAGCCTCGAGTCGAGGCTGCCAACAAAATAACGACGACGGCGGGAGCCGCCTGACGCTGCGAACGGGAAAGTCAGGCGTTGCGCCTGGTGGGGGCAACGACACGGATGACGGCGGAATCGTCCGCAGCGGCAAGGCCCTGCGCCTGGCCGAGGAGGTACAGCTGTTCGGCGGCTGCAGCGACCGGCGTGGCAAGTCCGGCGTCCCGGGTGGCCTTGCCGACGATCCCCATGTCCTTGACGAAGATGTCGAGCCGGCTGAGAACTTCGGCGCCGTCTTCGCTGTACGCCTCGAGGATGCGCGGCCCGCGGTTGGAAAGCATGAAGGAACCGGCGGCTCCGGCCTCAAGGGCGGCGAGGGTCTTCTTCTGGTCGAGGCCGAGCGCATCGGCCAGCGCCATCGCTTCGGCGGCGGCCGCGATGTGGACTCCGCACAGCAACTGGTTCACCGTCTTGAGCGCCTGGCCGTCACCGGGCTTGTCGCCGACGATGCTCAGCGTGGAGGCCAGCAGCTCGAGCACCGGGCGGGCAGCCTCCACGGCGGAAGGCTCGGCACCGACGACGATGAGCAGGTCGCCCTCACCGGCGCGCTTCGGACCGCCGGACAGCGGGGCGTCGACCAGGGTCACACCGTACTCCGCGAGCCGTGCAACGGTGCCGGCGATCGCTTCGGTGCCGACGGTGCTGGTGAGGATGACGACGGCGCCGGGCTTCAGCGCGGCGGCCACGCCGTTCTCTCCGAACAGAACGTCAGTAAGCTGCTCGCCGTTTCGGACTGCCAACAGCAGGGCGTCGGCGCCATGGGTCGCGTCGCGGCCGGAGGTGAAGGTGCGCACACCGGCGTCGTTCGCCAGCTTCAGCCGCTCCTCGGCGATGTCGAAGCCGTGGACGGTCAGTTTGGTCGCGAGGCGCGAAGCCATCGGCAGGCCCATCGCGCCGAGGCCGAGGACGGTGACTTGGTAATCGGTGCTGCTCATCTGTATCTCCATTGAAACGTGCTGAATTAGAAGGTGGTGCTGAGTTTGCGGGTTACATCCGCGAGGGAACGGTCATCGCCGACGTTGCCCGCGAAGACGATGTAGGGAATGCCCTTGGCAGGACCGTCCACGGGTGCCCAGAGGCTGACGATGCCCGGCAGCATGGGTCCACGCACGATCGCGTGGCGAATCTCCAGGCCGTGAGCCGCGACATCGGACGAAGTGATTCCGCCCTTGGCGATGACAAACCGTGGCGGGAACGCCTTCAGCGTCCGGTTGACGACGTCGACGACGGCGGCTGAGACAGTCCGCGCGATGCGCAGGCTTTCCACCGGGTCATTGGTGCGCACCAGGAGGCGGCTTGTGTGCACGATGACATCCGCGCCGTCCAGGGCTGTGGTGACGTCGTCGACCACTTCGTCCAAATAGCGGTCCGCATCATCGGTGAGCAGGCGTTCGACGTCGATCTCCACGATGCGCGCCGCGCTGTGCTCGCTGGTCAGGACATTCAGCTGGCGTGTGGTCACGCCGACATGCGAGCCGACAACGATCAGGCCGCCCGCTGTGTTCGGGGTGGTCCCGGCGAAGGCTTCCTCACCGGTCAGCGGCTCCCGGACGTCCTGGCCGATGCGGCCGCGCATGAACGGGGGGCCGACGCGGTACAGCAGGCGCTTGCCGCGGCGTTCGGCCTCTGCAAGACCGAGGGAGAGGGCGCGCAGGTCGTTTTCGGTGACAATATCGGCGACGATCGGCGTCGAGTCCGTGGCGCCGTCGATCGCGTCGGCGATGGACGTGGCGGAGAGTGCGGGGTTCTTGGTCTCGCTGCCCGCGCGGATGACGTTGAGGTCGAGAACGATGACGTCACCGGCGGAGAACCGTCCGCCCGACTTCTCCTCCACATACTTCGGCAGTTCCGAGTTGCTGAAGCCGAAGGTGGCATCCTTGGCGAACTCTGTCTCGGCGACCGGGATGAGTTCGTCCTCGCCCCCGCGCATGTAATGGACGCCGCCGATCGTGATGCGGCCGGCATCGGGGAAGGCGGGGATGATGACGACGCCGTCAGTGGTCTCGCCGGAGGTGTCGGCAACCGTGGCAGCGATGACGTCGGGCTCCAGCGGGTAGTGCCCGCGGAGGGTGGAGTCGCTGCGGCTGACGAAGCTGACGCGCAGGTCCGATCCGAACCGGGCGGCGGCGTCGAGCGCGTTGCGCACCACTTCCTCGTTGCGGGAAGCGGCCTCAGCCGGATCGAGGCTGCGGGTGTTCGTGAGTACGTACACGGCGGGCTTGCCCTCACCGTAGGCCCAGGTGAAGTCCTCGGTTTCCCAGCGGGTCAGCACCGGCAGGTCCGCAAGGGACTGTGTTCCGGTGGGATCGTCGTCGAGCACTACGAACATGCGGTTCTCGAGTGTTTCAGCCACTGCTTCGGCTGGGACGGCAAGCTCGGCGGGGTAACCGGCGAGGAGGGATGTCTCTGTGGGCACTGCGCACTCCATCGTGTGAAAGTTGCTTTTCGACTGAATGTAAGATGTCAGACATCTTGCATTTGAAATAGTGTGACAGAGGACATTCGGACGCGCAAGTAAACTTGGCTGATCAGCGGAAGAGGGGGAGCATGGCACGCAAATCGCTCGTCGATGTCGTTGCTGATGAATTGCTCGACCGCATTGTTGCCGGTGAGTTCCCGCCCGGATCAGGCGTGCCCGGGGAGCTGGAGCTGAGCGCGCGGCACGAGGTGAGCCGCATGACTGTCCGCGAGGCGATGAAGACGCTGGTGGCTCGCCGGATCCTGCGGGTGGAGCGCGGTCGCGGGACGTTTGTGAACCCGTTGAACCAGTGGTCATCTCTTGAAGCGGTCCTGCGAGCCGCCTCGGAGGGCCAGGATGACGCAGCCGTGGCCGTCCAGCTGATCGAGCTGCGGCGCATGCTCGAAACCGGCGCTGCGGAACTGGCCGCGCGTCGCATCACCGTCGAGGAACTCGACGAGATGGACCAGCAGCTTGCGCAGATGCGCGCCGCTCACGAAGCGAACGACGTCGACCGCTTCGTCGCTGCCGACCTCGCCTTCCATGACCTCATCCTGCACGCGTCCGGGAACGTGTTTGTCGCGGTGCTCTTTGAGCCGCTGACCCGGATCCTCGCCTCCCGGCGGGCGCAGACTTCAAAAGTGGTTCAGATACAGATCAACGCCATCGCCGAGCACGCCAACATCATGAACGCGATGCGCTCGCAGGATCCCGAGCGCTCAAGGCTGGCGATGGACCGGCACATGGAGCAGACGCTGGGTGACCTGTTGACCTACGTCCTGGAACCCTAGGCGGTCCTGGCCCCGTCCCGGGAAGACGCTTACCGTCGAGGTCATGCCTCCTCTGAAGATCAGCCACCGCGGCTGGGATGCTCCCGAGACCCGCCCCCGGATGGCCAATGACGTCGACCCTCGGCCCGGACTCGGCCTCACGAACCGCAGCATTCTGCGAAACGGCCAACCGTGGATCCCGGTGACCGGCGAAATGCACTACAGCCGCCAGCCGCGCGAACGCTGGGCCGAGGCGCTGCGGCTCATGAAGGCCGGCGGTATCAACGTCGTTGCGTCGTACATCTTCTGGATCCATCACCAGCCGACCGAGGAAGAGCCGAACTTCGAGGGGAACCTGGACCTGGCCGCCTTCGTGGAGCTCTGCGCGGAGATAGGACTGGAGGTCATACTTCGGCTCGGCCCGTGGTGCCATGGCGAGGTTCGGAACGGCGGCCATCCCGACTGGGTGGTTGATGCCGATTACATCGAACGCACCAACGATCCCCGCTATCTCGAGGCAGTCCGGACCTGGTTCGGCTTCATCGGCCGCGAGGTCGCTGGGCTGTGCGGGAGCAACGGTCCGGTGATCGGCATCCAGCTCGAGAACGAACTGTACGACCAGCCTGACCACATCCTCGCGCTCAAGGACCTCGCTCGTGATGCCGGGCTCCACGCGCCGCTGTGGACGGCGACGGCCTGGGGGAGCGCGGACATTCCGGTCGGTGAGGTCTTCCCGCTCTACGGCGGGTACTCGGACGGCTTCTGGGTGGATACAGACCAGGGCTGGGACGAGAGTTTCCAGGCCCACTTCACCTTCTCGCACCAGTGGGACGACCCGGGAATCGGCAGGGATCTCGCTGGGGAGAGCTGGACCGGCGTCGTCGGTGCCAAGCACCCCGACTTCCCGGCCGCCACCTGCGAACTCGGCGGCGGGATGGCCACCGCCTACCACCGCCGTCCGTCGCCGACCGCCCGGGATATCGCTGCCGTCGCACTCTGCAAGCTGGGGAGCGGGTCCACCTGGCAGGGTTACTACATGTATGTCGGCGGGACGAACCCGCGCGGCGGGCTGCAGGAGTCGCACGCGACGGGCTACCCGAACGATCTGCCCGAGCTCAACTACGACTTCGGCGCGCCCGTCGGTGCGCACCTCCAAACCCGCGAGAGCTTCCACCGCCTGCGGAACCAACACTCATTCCTGGAGGCTTTCGGCCCGCGCCTCGCGGCGATGAATGCCACCATTCCGGAAAACGACGACGACGGCGGCCTGCGCTGGTCACTGCGCAGCGACGGCAGAAGCGGATTCGTGTTCATCAACAATCACCGGCCCTTCGAATCTTTGCCCGCTCACGCAGACACCCAGTTCGAGATCACTCTCGCTGACGAGGTGGTCCGCTTCCCGCACCGGCCGGTGACGATCCCGCCGGGTGAGTTCATGTCGTGGCCCGTGAAGCTGGAGGTGGGCGGCGTCGTCGTGCGCTGGGCGACTTTGAACGTCCTGACGCTTCTTGAGCCGGAGAGCGAACCTCCCGTCCTGGTGCTCACAACCAACGACGGCGTCGACGCCCACCTCGCCGTGCCGGCCGGTTACCAGGTGGAAGGACATCCCTGCGTGGAGAGGGACGGGGAGCTGGTCCTGGAGGATCTTCGACCGGGCCTCCTTACCCTCATCAGCAAAGACAGTGCACGGCTGCGCTTGCTGGTCCTTTCGGCTGCGCAGGCGCTGGAAGCATGGACGCCCGTGGTCGGGGGACCCCGGAGGCTGGTGCTCTCAGCGAGTGACGTCATCGAGAAGGACGGCGGTCTGGCCGTGATTGCATCGGAGCCGGTCGAGGCGTCCATCTTCCCTCCGCTCGGTGACCGGAACGACGGCGGCTTCTCCCGGCACGCTGTTCGCCCGCCGGAGCAGGAGATCCGCGTGGCAATCGAGAAAATCTCGCCCTGTTCCCCGCCACCGCCTGCGGCCATCGGCGTACCCGGCCGCGCGTCCGCGCCGTCGGCCGAGCAGTTCAGCCGCCATGCCGCGCGCTTCCGAATCACGGTTGATGGGGAAGCGGCGGCGGGTGTCCGCTCGCTGCTGAGGTTGGGGCTGGTAGGCGACGTGGCGTCGTCGTTCTTTGAGGGGCGGACTGAGGACGTGTTCTGGAACGGATCGAGCTGGGACATCGACGTCACGCCGAGCGGGGACACCAGCCGCCGGGAGGTGGAGGTGCTCATCTACCCGCTGAGCGCTGACACGCCCGTCTGGCTTCCGGAGGCTGCGGAGGGCGTCAAGTCGTTTTTGAGGAAGCCGACGGCGGAAATCACCCGTGCCTCGGTCGCCGCCTTCGAAACCGTCCAGCTCGCGGAGCGCTCCTGACCTAGCGGTTCTTCATGGGGTTCCCCTGGTGCCGGGTATTCACGACGTGTCCACAGGCTTCATGGTCCTGCCTGTGAAACCTCTCATGGAGCGCTCTATTGACATGTGACGTACATCATCTGTAGATTGGCTGAACCGCCGATGGAGCGCTCCATCAACTCTTCCGCACCAAGCCGTCCCGCTCGTTGACAACGCCCTCTTGCGAAGGTCATACGGTGCGAATCCCCATGCCCCTTTCCGATCAAGCACGCACACAAAGGAGTGACCGTGATCCTTTCACGACGCACCAGAATGATTACCGCCCTCACCGGCACTGTTGCACTGGCATTCGCAGCCACCGGCTGCGGCAGCAATAGCGCCGAACCCGCCAGCGCCGAGAACCCTGTTGAACTGACCGTCACCACCTTCGGCAACTTCGGTTATGACGACCTGTACGCCGAGTACGAAGAAGCAAACCCCGGCGTAACCATCGAGGCGACCAACATTGACGGCAGCGCCAATGCCCGAACGGACGCATTCACCAAGCTCGCAGCCGGGTCAGGCCTGAGCGACGTCGTTGCGGTCGAAGAGGGCTGGCTAGGCTCCATCATGGAAGTTTCCGACCAGTTCGTGGACCTCAACGAGTACGGTGCGCAGGACATCAAGGACAACTGGGTGGACTGGAAGTTTGAGCAGGGAACGGACCCCAACGGCCGTGTCATCGGCTATGGCACCGACATCGGCCCGCAGGCGCTGTGCTTCAATCGGGAACTCTTCGAAGCAGCAGGCTTTCCCACCGACCGCGAGGAAGTTGCTGAACTCTTCGGCGGCGACGACGCCACCTGGGAAACCTACTTTGACCTCGGTCGCCAGTACAACGAGGCCACGGGCAGAGCCTGGTACGACCAGTCGTCATTCGTCTGGAACTCCATGGTGAACCAGATGGAGGAGGGCTACTACACCGCCGACGGCGAGCTGAACGTCGAGGGCAACCAAGCCATGCGCGAAAAGTTTGATCTCCTGGCTGCCGGCACAGCCGACGGACTGTCCGCCAACCAGAAGCAGTTCGACTGGGGCAAGGGCAAGGCGTTCGTGGACGGCTCCTTCGCTGTCCATGTGTGCCCCGCCTGGATGCTCGGAACCATCCAGGAACAGCTGGAATCCGCCGGCGGCGGACCGGAGAGCGGTTGGGACGTCGCCGACGTCTTCCCGGGCGGTGCCTCGAACTGGGGTGGAGCCTTCCTTTCCGTCCCGGAGAGCTCAGAGCACCCCGCCGAGGCAGCGAAGCTGGCAGCCTGGCTGACAGCCCCCGAGCAGCAGGTCAAGCAGTCTGCCGCCGCGAACAATTTCCCGAGCACCATTGAGGCCCAGCAGAAGATTGTGGAGGATGCAGTGCCCAACGAGCTCTTCAATGACGCTCCTTACGGTGCCATCTTCTCCTCCCGCGCCGAGGGCGTCGTCGCACAGTTCAAGGGTCCGCATGACTCGGTGATTCAGGAGAACGTCTTCGCGCCCGCACTGAAGATGCTCGACACCGGTACCGGAACGGCCGACGAGGCCTGGAACGAAGCCGTCAAGCTCCTCAACGAGCTCGTCGTCAACAACTAGCACACCGGCCGTGGGGCCTCCGGGAGTACCGGAGGCCCCCTCATGGACTGGAACCGTCAATGACCACGACACTGAATCGCCCGGCAGCCGGCAGCCCAGCTGCCAGCAAACCTGCACCGACCTTCCGCCAGCGCCTGAACGTCCTCGATGTGAAGGCGTCTCCGTACCTCTATATAGCCCCGTTCTTCCTCCTGTTCGGCCTCGTGGGACTCTTCCCGCTCGGCTACACCTTCGTTGTCTCCCTCTTCGACTGGCACCTGCTGAAGGGGCAGGGCGAGTTCGTGGGTCTCCGGAACTTCAGCGAGGTACTCCAGGACAGGTTCTTCTGGAACTCGCTGTTCAACACGGTGAGCATCTTCCTGCTCTCCACCATCCCGCAGCTGGTTGTCGCAACAGCCATCGCGGCGGTCCTCGACCAGAACCTGCGTGCCAGGACGTTCTGGCGCATGAGCATTCTGCTCCCGTACATCGTCACCCCGGTTGCCGTTGCCATGATCTTCACGAACATGTTCGGAGAGCAGTACGGGCTCATCAACAACATCCTGGCCAGCGCAGGCATCGACCGCATCATGTGGATGAACGAAACCCTGCCCAGCCACATCGCGATCGCCACGATGGTGAACTGGCGATGGACCGGATACAACGCACTGATCCTCCTGGCGGCCATGCAGGCCGTGCCGCGGGACATCTATGAATCCGCCGCGATTGACGGTGCCGGCCCCTTGCGCCGCTTCTTCAGCATCACCCTGCCGAGCATCCGCCCCACCATGATCTTCGTGGTGATCACCGCCACCATCGGCGGCCTGCAGATCTTCACGGAACCGAAGCTCTACGACCCCAGGACAGCCGGTGGAACCGCACGCCAGTTCCAGACCACCGTCCTCTACCTGTGGGAGATGGCGTTCCAGCGCCAGAACTTCGGGAAGGCTGCGACCATCGCATGGCTCCTGTTCCTTCTCATCGTTCTCTTCGGCATCGTGAACTGGCTGATCTCGCGACGCATCGCGACCACCGGTGACGCACGTACACCCAGGCGAGGTGCAGGAAGCCGGCGCAGGAAGAAGTCCCCGGTTCCCGCCGTCGTACTTCCCGCCACTGGAACCCAGCCGCCGGCACCTTCGGGGGAATCAACGGCCGGGAACCCAGCCGCCGCAGAAGACACGACCACGAGGAGAGGGCAATGACTGTCATCGACGCCAGGACGCAGTCCACCACCCGCAATGGGAGCGCGCGCCCGCCCGTCCTGCGGCGGAAGCTGTTCGGCAACGGGCACCGTCCCGGGTTCCTGACCTACGGGCTGCTGTGTGCCTTCTTCCTTGCCTCGGCGTACCCCCTCTGGTGGTCAGTCATCATCGGCAGCCGGTCCAATTCGGCGCTCGCCGGAACCTGGCCGCCGCTGCTTCCCGGTGGGAATTTCTGGACCAACGCCGGGGAAGTGCTGGATACCATCCCGTTCTGGCTGGCACTGGGAAACAGTGTCTTGATTTCCGGCATCATCACGGTGTCCGTCGTGACCTTCTCAACGCTTGCCGGCTACTCCTTCGCGAAGCTTCGCTTCAAGGGGCGGAACGGACTGATGGTCGCGGTAATCGCCACAATGGCAATTCCCACCCAGCTGGGCATCATCCCGCTGTTCATGATGATGCGGACGCTGGGCTGGACCGGTGAGATCGGCGCCGTCGTCGTTCCTACGCTGGTGACTGCCTTCGGCGTGTTCTTCATGCGTCAGTACCTCGTGGACGTCATCCCCGACGAGCTGATTGAATCCGCCCGCATGGACGGCGCCTCCATGATCTCGACCTTCTGGCATGTGGCGCTTCCCGCTGCACGGCCGGCCATGGCGATCCTGGGCTTGTTCACGTTCATGACGGCATGGACCGATTTCCTCTGGCCCCTGTTGGTGCTCGACGCAGGCAACCCGACCCTGCAGACGGCTCTGAGCCAACTGCAGGCTGCCCGCTACGTCGACTACTCGATCGTGCTCACGGGAGCAATACTCGCAACACTTCCCCTGCTGGTGCTCTTCGCCGTCGCAGGCAAACAACTCATTTCAGGAATCATGCAAGGAGCAGTGAAGGGCTAATGCCACTCGACGCAGTACATCGTGAAATAACGGCCGGGAACCCGACCAGAACCTGGCCGAAGGGCTTCCTCTGGGGCTCAGCCACCGCGGCTGCCCAGGTCGAGGGAGCCAGTCATGAAGGCGGCAAGGAGGATTCCGTCTGGGACGCTTTCGCCCGGGTGCCGGGAGCCATCGCCAACGGCGACACCCTTAAGGACGCTGTCCAGCACTACGATCGCATGCCGGAGGACGTGCGGATCATGAAGGAGCTCGGACTTGGCTCGTACCGCTTCTCCACGAGCTGGGCGCGGGTTCGGCCGGGAGACCGCGCACCCAACCGGGAAGGACTGGACTTCTACTCGCGGCTGGTCGATGAGCTTCTCGACGCCGGCATCCTCCCCTGGTTGACCCTGTACCACTGGGACCTGCCGCAGGCACTCGAGGAGAAGGGCGGCTGGGCAAACCGGGACACTGCCTACCGGTTCGTGGACTACACCAATGACGTCTACTCGGCGCTCGGCGACCGGGTGCACCACTGGACGACCTTCAACGAACCGTTCTGCTCCTCGTTGCTTGGCTACGCTGCCGGAGTGCATGCCCCCGGCCGGCAGGAGCCCCGCGCAGCGGTTGCCGCGATCCACCATCAGCACCTCGCCCACGGCCTGGCAGTCAACGCACTCCGGTCCCGGGGTGCGGAGCACATCGGCATCACGCTCAACCTCAGCAACTCGATACCACGGGACCCCGCAGACCCGATCGACCTCGACGCCGCACGCAGATTCGATTCACTTCAGAACCGCATCTTCCTCGACCCGATCCTGCGCGGCTCCTATCCGGAAGACACCCTGGCTGACCTCGAGCAGTTCGGCATCCGGGAAGTCATCCAGTTCGGTGACCTCGAAATCATCGGTACACCGATCGATTTCCTCGGCGTCAACCACTACCACGACGACCTCATCAGCGGTCACCCGGACCACGAGGGCGGTGACGGCCACTCCGGTGGAACAACCCGCAAGACCTCCTCGTGCTGGATCGGGTCGGAGGATATTGCCTTCCCGAGCCGCGGACTGCCGCGGACCGCGATGAACTGGGAAGTGAACCCGGACGGGCTCCGGAAGCTGCTGATCCGCCTCGGAGAGGAGTACCCCGCCCTGCCACCGCTCTACGTTACGGAGAACGGCGCAGCGTACGACGACGTCGTCAGCTCCGACGGAGCGGTCCACGACAGTGAGCGAACGGCCTTTGTGCTCAACCACATCGCCGCGGTTGGCGAAGCTATCGACGCCGGCGCCGACGTGCGCGGCTACTTCGTGTGGTCGTTGCTCGACAACTTCGAGTGGTCCTGGGGCTACGGCAAGCGTTTCGGGATTGTCCGAGTGGATTACGACTCCTTCGAGCGAACCATCAAGGACAGTGGACACGCGTACCGGCAGCTCATCAGCCAGGCCAGGGCAAACGGGGAGGTGGAACCAACCGGTGAGCAGATACTGACGGCGGCCGGGGCCTGAGCCGACCTAGACTGGACACACTCGTTCCAGCACCATGCACGGAGAAAATTGTGAAGACAGACGCCAGCCGGTCGCGGCCCGCGCCAACCCTGGAAATGGTGGCCGCGCTGGCCGGCGTCTCACGATCTACAGTGTCCAGGGTGGTCAACGATGCGCCGAACGTGGATCCGGACATTGTGAAAGCCGTGCAAAGCGCCATCTCGACCCTCAACTACATACCGAACCGCGCCGCGCGCTCACTTGCGAGCAGGCGCACCAATTCAGTGGCCGTAGTTGTACCGGAGTCCACGTCGAAGGTGTTCGCCGACCCGTTCTTCGCCACCCTCGTGGAAAGCATCGCGCAAACACTGGTGGAGACGAAATACACGCTCAACCTGATCGTTTCCTCCGAGGCCAGGCCCGAAAAGACCAGGAGTTACCTTCTCGGAGGAAACGTTGATGGTGCGCTGGTGGTCTCCCACCACAGCGGGGACCACTCCTGGACCAGGATCAGCGATTCCCTTCCGGTGGTCTTCGCTGGACGCCCCTTTCAGGGGGAACGCGAAAGCTACTTCGTTGAGGTCGACAACCTTGCCGCTGCATCCCGGGCCACACAGCACCTGATCGGAGCCGGACGGACGTCGATTGCCACCATTGCCGGTCCGCAGGACATGTATGCGGGTATCGACCGGTTGCGTGGCTGGGAAGCGGCGTTGCGGTCGGCCCGGCTCGACACCTCACTCGTGGAAGTCGGCGACTTCACGCAGGCATCGGGCAAGGAGGCGATGCGCAGGCTGCTTGACCGCGGCCAGAAGATTGATGGGCTGTTCGCTGCCAATGACCAGATGGCCGCCGGAGCCTATGAAGTGCTGGCTGAACGCAACGTCAGCATCCCGGCCGATATCGCCGTCGTCGGCTTCGATGACGACTCGTTTGCCACCTCGCTGACTCCTGAACTGACTACTATTCACCACCCCATCGTTGAGATGGGACACCGAATGGCCGAGATTCTCCTCTCACTAATCGAGGGCGGTCCGGCCGAGCAAGCAACCCTGCTGCCCACCTCTCTGGTGGTCCGCGGTTCCGCCTGAGCCTTGAAGGAAGACCATGCGCCAACACCTACTGCCTGTACCGCCGTGCGCCGAACCCGGAGCTGACCCTCTGGCCCCGACCGGGAAGAACCTGCGCTGGGGCGTCGTAGCCCCGGGGCAAATAGCCCGCCGGGTCACCGCCGACCTCGCGCTGCTCGAGGATTCCGTGCTCCAGGCGGTGAGTTCGCGCAGTGAAGCGAACGCTGCGGCCTTTGCCGATGAGTTCGGTTTCGTGTCCAGCTACCATGACGCGCACGGCCTGACCGGGTACGAGCGGCTGTTCGCCGACCCGGAGGTGGACGTGGTTTATATCGCGACGCCCCACAGCCGGCACCGGGAGGTAGCGGAAGCAGCCCTCACCGCGGGCAAGCACGTGTTGTGCGAGAAGCCGTTCACTGTGAACGCTGCAGAAGCCCGGGCGTTGGCTGAGGTTGCGCAAGCCAATGGTGTCTTCCTGATGGAAGCGGTCTGGACCCGTTTCCTTCCGAGCATCAACCGGGCGTGGGACATCATCGCCTCGGGGGAGCTGGGAGAGATCCAGTGGGTCCAGGCGGATTTGGGTTTCGTTGCCGCCTATGATCCGCGCTCCCGCCTGTGGGACCCGGCGGCGGGCGGTGGCGCCCTGCTGGATCTTGCGGTCTATCCCCTGACGTGGGCCTTTGGCGCGCTTGGTTTCCCTGCCGACGTGGTGGCACAGGCCACGCTGACTGACGAGGGCGTCGATATGCGCAATGCTTTGACGCTTACCTACGAAAACGGAGCGCACGCCCAGCTGATCACGTCGATCGTGGCCGCTTGCCCGGGTACTGCAACGGTAAGCGGCAATGCGGGATGGCTGACGGCGTCCACCCCGCAGTGCAACCCGTCAGAACTCACCATCACAACGAACGACGGCGGTTCCCGGGTTGAAGCCTTTGGTCAGGTCGGAAGCAATTACGTTTACCAGCTTCGTGAAGTTACACGTTGCATCCAGGAGGGACTGATTGAAAGCCCTACTATGCCGTGGGCGGACTCGATTGCGACTATGGCCCTTCTCGATGACATCCGGAGACAGGTTGGTATCCGGTACGTGAGCGACCAGTTGACGGTTTAGCGAGCGCTTAGCTGAGGCGGTGTTCCTGATTGACTGGCCGGCGTTCCAGCTCCTCCCTCGCACGTGTCAGCGCCGGGGCATTCGCTCCCGCTGCTTCCAGAGCCAGCAGCCCCGCTCCCACAATGGGGGGCGCAGTCACCAGATGGATGTGCGCCTGAGGTGCTCGTTGCCTCAGGCCCGAGCGGATCCGGGAGAGGAGCCGGGTGTCATTCGATGCCAGTATTCCGCCGCCCAGGACCACGGGGACATCGGCGTGCAGCAGGTCGAGGCGCTCCAGCGCGGTGGCAGCCAGCACCACGATTTCGTCGGCCTGGCGGTCAATCAATGATGCGGCGACTTCGTCCCCGGCCGCTGAGGCTTCGAAGAGCACCGGAGCCAGGTCGGTAATCGAGCGCAGAGGTAGGCGCTTGAGGTGGATGCCCTCAATGACGTCCCGCACGGTGGTTAGGCCGTAGGCCTCCGGGACCATTCTCGCCAGCAACGTTGTGGGTCCCCGTCCGTCCTCCGACCTGGCTGCATGCCACAGCGCGTGTGCGCCGAGGTCACTCCCACCGCCCCAGTCTCCCGAGATCATGCCGAGGGCGGGGAACCGTGCGGTTCGGCCGTCGGCCCGCATGCCGACAGCGTTGATTCCGGTCCCACAGACTACGGCTACAGCATCGGGCCTGTTTGTTCCTGCCCTGAGGAGAGCGAAGAGGTCATTGTCGACGAGCGCCTGCCCTCCGTTTACTCCCACTGCCCACGCGTCGTCGGAAATAGCGGAGGAGAACTCCTCGATCTCAACGGGAAGGTCCATTCCGGCAAGGTACACGCTGGTCTGTAGCAGGGGTCGGCCGCCGATAGCGTCCAGCGCTTCGGCGGCGAGCCCGCGGATCACTGTCACCGACCTGTCGAGGCCAACGAGCTGTGGGTTCGCTCCAGTGCCCCGCGAACGGAAGAGCACCTCGCCCTCCAGCGAGAGGACCACGAAGTCTGTCTTTGATCCGCCTCCGTCGATGCCGATAACAACGGGGGTACGCTGCTCGTTCATCCGGCCCACGCCAGATGGTCCCGGTTGGCGGCGAGCAAGGCATCCGTCAGCTTCTCCGCCCTGTCGAACTGGCCCACCAGCGGGTGGGCGAGCATTGCTTTGAGGACACGGTCCCGACCCCCGTGCAGTGCGGCGTCGAGGGCAAGCCGCTCGTAGGAGGCGACGTGGCTGATCAACCCCACCATCTCCTCAGGCAGTGCTCCGATCGGGGGCACCGTCAACCGGTCGGCTCCGATGACCGCGGGAACTTCGATCACGTGGTCATCAGGCAGGAACGGGAGAGTGCCGTCGTTGCGGACATTGACGACCTGTTTGTCCCCGAGCCCCGATGTGAGGGAGGACATCAGGTCAACGGCAGCTTCGGAGTAGAACGCACCACCGCGCTGGGACAGTTCTTCGGGCTTGGCGTCCAGGGTCTGATCGGCGTACTTTCTGAGCAATGCAGCTTCGACTTCCATGACGGACTGCGCGCGGGAGGGCTGTTCCCGTTGAGATTCAAGCACCACGTCGTGCGCGTAGAAGTAGCGAAGGTAGTAGGACGGCACGGCACGCTGCATCGCTAACAGCGACGGCGGGAGCTGTACTTCCCGGGCCACTTCCTCGAGATGGTCCGCAAGGATCCGGGGGAGGAGGTCCACGGAGCCCTCGTCCGTCTTCACGTTTACCCCGAGCTCCCAGGTGAGGTGGTTGAGGCCCACGTGGTCCAGGGAAATATCGTTATGGTCAGCACCGATGAGCGCAGCGAACCTGCGCTGGAAACCGATGGCTACGTTGCACAGACCGACCGCCCGGTGGTCCGCTTGAAGGAGAGCGCGGGTGACAATTCCGACAGGGTTCGTGAAGTCGATGATCCAGGCGTTCGGCTTCGCCTTGCGCCGGATGACCTCAGCGATGTCCAGCACCACCGGCACAGTTCGCAGCGCTTTCGCGAAGCCTCCAGGGCCGGTCGTCTCTTGTCCGACACAGCACACCTCATGGGGAAAGGTTTCGTCACCGTGGCGCGCAGCCTGCCCGCCAACGCGCAACTGCAGGAGGACGACGTCGGCGTCGCTGACTCCCTGCTCGACGCTGGACGTGGTCATGATCCTGCCGGGGTGGCCCGCCCTGGAGAAGATTCGCCGGGACAGGCCGGAAACCAGTTCCAGCCTGGAGGCATCGGGGTCGACGAGCCACAGCTCTTCGATGGGCAGCATCTTCCTGAGGCGGGCGAATCCGTCCACCAGTTCCGGCGTGTAGGTAGATCCGCCACCTACGACAGCTACTTTCATGCTTGTCCCTTCTACCTTGGGTACTGCGCGAGAGCCCGGATCCCATCCTCGCATCGCGGTCAGCAAGGTAGAGGGGTGATTCCCTCCGGCCGCGGATCCGTGGCCAGACGCGCGTGGGTCTCGACGTCATAGCGGTCAGTGCCGTATCGGAGCTTTCCGCGCTCAATTCCCTCCGCCTGGAAGCCCGCCCTCAGCGCGACTTTGCACGAGGCCGGATTGTTGACCCGGTGGCCGAGCTCCAGTCGGAAGAGACCTTCGGAAAAAGCCCATTCCGACGCCGCCGCGAGTCCCCTCGTAATGAGCCCACGGCCGCGGAACCCGGCGCCCATCCAGTAGGACACCGAGGCCGTGCCGTGATTGAACTCCATCGAGCTGATGCCGATGTCGCCGACAGCAACTCCGTCGACGGCCACGGCAAAGTGGCGTGCCGAAGCGCTTTCCGCTCCCAGCTGGTTCTCGATGTACTGCCTGCACGCTTCGAGGGTGGTGAGGTTCTGCTGTCCGAACTGGATGCGCAGGTCCTCGCTGTCGGCCTCTGCACGACGGAGGGCTTCGGCATCGTCCGGCGTCCACCGGCGGAGGACTGCAGCGTCGGTATTCTGCACGTTTCGGCACTCCTTGCGTGGGGTCTTTCCGGCCTGGTCGCGGCGCGTCCGCCAGACGCCAGACGCCTCTTCACAAAGATAGCAAGCTTGCTTATGATCGTAGTCACAGGTCCAGCTCATCCTGCAGGACCTGTTTCATCCCTACATCAATCACGCAGGAAAGGGGACTGATCATGACAACCGCTCGCGACATCATGACCGGCGGCGCAGAATGCGTCGGCGAGAACGAAACCCTGGAAGAAGCGGCGCGAAAGATGAAGGACCTGGATGTGGGCTCGCTTCCCATCTGCGGGGAGGATAACCGGCTCAAAGGCATGGTCACGGACCGCGACATAGTGGTCAAGTGCCTTGCTGAAGGGTCCGATCCACGCCAAGTGAAGGCCGGTGAGCTCGGGCAGGGAAAACCCGTGACCATCGGTGCCGATGACAGCGTCGAGGAGGCCATCAAGACCATGGCCGACCACCAGGTCCGCCGGCTTCCGGTGATTGACGGACACGATCTGATCGGCATGCTGAGCCAGGCAGATATTGCCCGCAACTGCCCCGAAGACAGGGTCGGTGAGCTCGTTGAACTGATCTCCTACTGATCCGCTTTTCTCCTGCACGGTCCGAGGAGGAACTGAAAGACGAGGAGGGTAGTAATGAGCACAGAGGGGAATGACCTTTTTACCGCGAATGACGCTGACCGGCTGGAGCAACAGGCAGAGGTCAGCGAGGAACCCGCTGGGGACGAGCTGGAGGAGCCGGTGAACGCGGAAACGCGGGAAGCAAATGAAGCCGACGTCGTCGAGCAGGCACGTCCGGTCTACGGCGACGACGATTACCCCCGCGGCCCTATCGACGAAGAGCCCGTTTAATCGCGGCTGCCTCGGCCCGCCTGTTGGTTCCGCCCGCGGACGGGCGGTCTGAAGGGCGGGCCGACGCGCGTCCGCTGGGGCCGATGGCATACCGTCAGCACCGAGCGGTGAAAAAGAAGCTCCCCGCAATACCTACCCGTGAGTAACCGTGGCGGTATGATGAAGTGCTCAACTGCCCCGGCGACCGCCGCGGGCCTTTTCAGGAACCGGTTCTCATTCGCTTGTTCGGCCGTTCCATGCACGCGAAGGGTGACCCGTTGGAGATTTTTCCTGGAGCGCACAAACCTCTGTACGAGGTCAAGGCGAATCTCTTCAAGGGCATGGCGCATCCGGTGCGTGTTCGGGTTCTCGAGATCCTCTCCGCTTCACCCGATGTCTCGGTGACCGATCTCATCTCGGACATGAACGTCGAAGCCTCCCGCCTGTCGCAGCACCTCTCCGTCCTGCGGACCCATCACCTCGTGGTGTCAGAGCGGCGCGGCAGCCAGGTCTTTTACAGCCTCGCGTACCCACGCGTCGCCGAGCTGCTTGCTTCCGCCAAGATGCTCCTGGGCGAAGTTCTCGAGTCGACGCAACAGCAGTTGCTCACCTCCGAATGGGCCGCGCCGGATGGGTCCGAAGCTTCTCCGGACACGCGACCGGCACCTGGGCCGTAATGTTCAACCCCAGGTTGCTCACCCGTAACACTGGTCATTGATGTGGCCGGTGGCGGCGTTCTCGCGTACGGCGGTGATGGCCGTGACTGCCTCTACCTTTCGGCGGTACCCGGCAGAGGTCACGAGGACCCCGCCGTGCTCATCCATGAGACGGAAGCGATACAGCGCATCGGCGCCTCTGAAAATCTCGAAGTTCCCGGGCATATGTTCTCCCCACAAAATGCCGGCGCCACATTGCGCCTGAGGACTTTAGGTTTTCATCAATTGGTCGCGCAGGGAAGATTGTGACGCCAGCCTACGTTCGACTGCGCAGTACGAAGGCTCCGAGGCCTCAGCTGGTCCAGCCCTGCCTGGTCAACCACTTCGCGCAGAGGGCGGTCCACTCATCCGGCCCGGTCTCACCGTCGGCCAGTCCAAGCCCGTGCGGGCCGTGCGGAAACACGTGAACCTCCGTGGGCACCCCGTGCTGAACCAGGGCGCCCGCATAGGCAAACGTGTTCTGCACGGGCACGGCATCATCGTCGGCTGTGTGCCATAGGAACGCCGGTGGCGTTGCGTCGGTGACGTTCAATTCCGGTGACATTCTTCGAAGCAGGGCCGACGACGGCGACTGGCCGAGCAGGTTATCGATGCTTCCCTGGTGGACGGCGTCCGTAAACGAGACCACCGGGTAGCACAGAATGGATAGGGCCGGGATGGCAGCGGCGACGTCCAGCTTCGGGTCATCACAGGATGTGGCGGTGGAAAGGGTGGCGGCGAGATGCCCGCCGGCGGAGAATCCGAGTACTCCCACCCGCCCGGTATCTACAGCGACACCGTGGTCGCCGCCCCGGATCCAGAGCATCGCCTCCTTAGCATCGCTCAGCGGTGCCGGGTGCTGGTGCGGGGCAACCCGGTACCGGAGCACAAATGCGTGCAGTCCGAGGCCCGCGAGCCACTCTGCGACCGGTTCGGCTTCGTGGGGCGACGTCTTGCCGTATCCTCCTCCGGGCAGAACCAGCACGGCCGGTCGTGGCGTGTTGGCGCCGTCGGCGGCGGGGATGACAGTCAGGTTTGTGGGAGCGGGGCTCAGCATACCTTCACCGTACCCATTCGCCGCCTTGCCTAACCATTGCGTGCAACATACGACGCCACGGCAGGGGCGAGGGATGCGCCGATTTCCTGTGAACTCCGCTTGGTGCCTTTGATCGCGAAGGAGTGATCGGCGTCGGGCACTGGCTGGAGGGTTGCCCGCGTTCCGAGTTTTGCGACAACTGCGTCCAGGAGGTGCTTTTGGGCGAAGGGGTCGTTACTCCCCTGGAGGAACAGCATCGGAGCGTCGACGGCGTCCAGGTGCGCGTCGCGGATTTTTTCCGGCTTGCCCGGCGGGTGCAGGGGGTAACCGAGGAAGACGAGGCCGGCGGCCTTCATCCCCTCCGCGACAGCCATGGACGCCATGCGCCCACCGAACGATTTTCCACATGCCCACACGGTTTTGCCGCCGGAACGGTCCTGCGCCTCTTCCATGACCCGGCGCCAGACCGCGATGGCCTTCGGAGGACGGTCCGGGAAACGTTTGCCCTGGTCCATGTAGGGGAAGTTGAACCTGAGCGTTGCGAAGCCCGACTCGTTCAGCGCATCGCTGAAACCGACAAGGAAGGGGTGGTCCATCCCCGCACCGGCTCCGTGGGCAATGACAAACGTCGCCGCAGGGTCATCCGGGCAACTGTACGCGCAGGTGAAACTGGCGTCGTCAGCGTGCAGGGTGAAACGCTCGGAGAAAGCCATCTGCCCATCATGCCGTAGGTTCCCCTCCGGCTCGACGCATACTGTAGCCATGGGAACACCCATCACCCGTGATCACATGTTGGAGCGCCGGCTTGCCGCTCACTTCCCGGAGAACGACGACGGACCCGGCGGCGGAGTGAATGTCGTCCGCAGGATGCTGGCAGTCCAGGCGCAGGAGTTTGGTCAGGCGCTGTGGGCGCTCGGCTTGCGGGCCCCGGGAACAACCCGGGATGACATCCTTGCCGTCCTGGACAGCGCCGAGGTAGTGCGCTCCTATCCGATCCGCGGCACGTTGCATTTCGTGCGTCCGTCCGACCTCCGCTGGATGCTGGGATTGACCGCGGGTCGGATGATCAAATCTGCAGCCCGGCGCCTGAACGAGCTGGGCCTGGATCAGCGGACACTCGATCGGGCCCGGGACGCGGCAGGGGAGGCGCTGGCGGGTGGCATGGCACTGAGCCGCGACGAGTTTCTGGAGGCGCTGAACCGTGCCGGCGTCTCCACCCTTGGCCAGCGGGGATACCACATCATCTGGTACCTCGCGCAGGTGGAACTGGTGTGCTGGGGGCCGCCGGACGGTGCCCAGCAGGCTCTTGTGCTGCTTGATGAATGGGCGCCGGGGGAGCCCGATCTCGATCGGGAAGAGGCTCTGAGACGGTTCGTTCTCGGGTATTTCGCGGGACATGGCCCGGCAACCCTGCAGGACTTCGTTTGGTGGTCGAAGCTCACGGTCACTGACGCCAAGATTGGGTTGGCGCTCGCCCGCAGTGAGCTTACGGAGTATGTCCATGACGGGGTAGGTTACTGGGCGCTCTCTGCGGCAGCTGACCAAAGATCGGTGGCTGCTGAAGGACTGCTCCTGCCCGGATACGACGAATACATCCTTGGCTACCAGGACCGGTCATTGATGCTCCCCGGCGAATACGCATCGCGCATCATGCTCGCCAAAAACGGGGTCTTCAAGCCCTCGCTCGTGCTGGACGGCCGGGCTGTGGGAACGTGGCGGAGGAGCCCGCGCGAACGTTCAGTAACAGTCACGCCGTTTCCGGAATCGAGCATCAGTGACACTCATGCTTTCGACGGCGCCGTCACGGCTTACGAACGGTTCCTCGCTTCGTAGGCGTTCATCCTCAGCCCTCCTGCTCGCGTCGGTTCAACTCCAGGTTGACCTCCTCGAGGCGTGCCTCAGTTTCCGGCTCCGGAAGCCCTTCCGCATACTCAGCTTCAAGCTCCCGGTGAATGCGGCTGTTGAGTACTTCCACCTCGACGTCCTCAAGGACGGTCAGGTCTTCCGGGAAGGGTTCTTCCGGAGAAAGCTTGTGGTTCGTTTCCATGGGTCACTTTCGGGCTCATCGGACTTCTCTCCCGAAGTGTATCCATCCTCTGGATTTTTGTGCGAGAGCGTACGACGGAACCCGCAGCGCCCGTGTCCATCCATACGTGGCCAGACCGGCAGGAGGACGTCCCACGGGGTCGAACCGTGTCGCTTGATCCTGGTTGCTGCTGACCATCAACCGCAGGGCGCCGACACGCGTCCACGGCCCGCGCAGCCGGCTGTAAAACAGGCCCCACTGAAGCTCCTTCCCGTACCGGCGAAGCTCGGACAGTGTCCTCAGCTCAGGGCCGGGTCCCTCGCGGCGTACGGCCAGCAGCACGGGACCTCCGGTCCCCTTGAACGGCATAAGCGTGGTGAAAGGTCCGTCCACGACCGACCGCCGCGGCAGGATCAGAAATCGACCAGGTACCCCGCGCCCGGTCGTGGAGAGCAGCACGTCCGCGTCGCCGACGCGTAGAGCCAGGCCGATGACGTCGGGCACGGTATCCGGCAAGCCCGCCGAGCGCGATATCCGCGCGAGCACCTGGACGTCACCCGGGCTGTCCAGCCATTCTTCGCTGCTGAGGCCCCGGGTGTGGGTAAGGGTCCCCTCCAACATCACGCCGTTACAGTGAATGGGCCGTCCCGGACGAAAAACCGACAGGGCGGCGAACACGGCCTTCAGCCCCTGGCCGCCGGCGCGCGCCAGCGAGGACACCAGGTTCACAATCCCACCTCCTTCAACAAATTCTTCGCCTCAACCAGTGGAACGGACAGCGACTTGTATCCGTGCTCCTCGAACAGGATGGTGACGACGTCGTTCTCGTAACCCATCACAACGCCCCGACCCCATTCGCCGTGCCGCACTGTGCTCTGCAGGGCGAAGGGGTGGTTCTTGCCGTTGTCGTTGTTTTCGGCCGACCGGCCGGAATCGCAGTTGTCGCAGGCATCACAGAGGCCTTCCCGCTCCTCACCGAAGTAGCCGAGCAGGAACCTCCGCCGGCACCCCCGGTGTTCGGCGTACTGCCGAGCCATATCCAGGCGGGAACGGTCCATTTCCTGCCGCTGCTTCCGGTGCTCGACGACGTCGGCCACCACCTGATCAGCATCGGCGGCTGCGGCGCGGTATTTTCCGCCGCGCTCGCGGACCGCTCCCACCTCAAGGAGCTGGTTCAGGAGTCCGGAGAGTTTGCGCTGTGTCAGCCCGGTCTCCTCCCGAATGCCCGCCGCGTCGAGCGCACCGTCGGCTGACCGCAGGGCGGCAAGCAACTCGCGGAGGCTGTCCTCCTGCACACTCTTGCCCGCGAAGAACCGGCGGATCCCAAGGTCTTCGGTGCGATAGTGCAGCACCACGTCGGCAGGCTCACCGTCCCGGCCCGCGCGCCCAACCTCCTGGTAGTAGCTGTCGAGCGAGTCGGGGATGTCCGCGTGGATCACGAACCGCACGTCAGGCTTGTCGATGCCCATTCCGAACGCCGTGGTGGCCACCACGACATCCAGCTCACCGGCGTGGAAATCCTCGTGCAGGGCGGTCCGCTCTGATTTCCTGCGGCCCGAGTGGTAGGCGTCAGCGCGCAATCCCGCCTTCCGCAACTCCTGCGCGTACTCGTCCGTCTGGTTGCGGGTGGCGGTGTACAGCAGTCCCTGCCCTGGTAGGGAAGTTACCTGTTCAAGAACGGCGCGCTTCTTGTCCCGCTCGGACTCGTGCTGCTGGACGCTGAGGTGCAGGTTCGGCCGGTCGAAGCCTTCGGCGACGACGACGGCGTCCCTCAGTTTCAGCCGCTCGATGATTTCCTGCCGCACCGGGGGAGAGGCCGTTGCCGTCAGTGCGATCACCGGGCGCTTCAGCCGCTTCACGAGCGAGCCAAGCTGGAGGTAGTCAGGGCGGAAATCGTGGCCCCATGCCGACACACAGTGCGCCTCGTCGATCACGAGAAAGGACACGTCGAGGGCCTTGAGCCGTTCGGCTACTTCCGCCCGCGCCACCTGTTCGGGCGCGAGAAAGAGGAACTTGGCCCGGCGTTCTTCGTCGACGTCTCCTGCGGCCACCCAGGCCTCGTCGATTTCAGCGTCGGTGGCAGTGGAATTCAGGACATAGGCGCGGACCTCGCCGAGCGCCTCGTTGATGCCCTCCACCTGGTCACGCTGGAGGGCAATAAGTGGTGAAACCACGACGGCGACGCCAGGGACGGTCATGGCCGCCACCTGGTAGATGGCTGACTTCCCGTAACCGGTGGGGAGGACGCAGAGAAGGTTCCTGCCGTCGTCGGCCGCTTTCAGAGCCTTGCGCTGCCCCGGGAGCAGGGAGTCCCAGCCGAAGAGCTCCCGTGCGGTGGCTTCGGGTTTCGGGTTCATTCAGCGGTCGCCGTGAGGAGGGCAAGCAGGATGGAGTACAACACCATGCCGGCAAGAAACCAGGGGAAACTGGACCCGCGGTCTGACGGAAGCTCTTCCCTGAAGACGTTCAGCAGGACGGCGCCACCCAGCAGCGCGGTGAGTATGGCGACGACAACCGTGCTGGTCGGCGCGAACACGAACGACAGGAACCAGCCGAGGAGGAGCGCGCCGGCGAGGACCACCCGTCCGCTGGAGTCGAAACGTCGTGGGTAATGTTCCTCCAGATGCCGGTCCGTGAGCACGAAGTGCAGGCCCATGGCGATGGCGAAGAGGACTGCGAACAGGTAACCCGTTTCAACGCGCAGGGCCATCGTGTAGGTGATGAGCGTGTTGTAGAACGCAAACGCTCCGAGGTGCACCCAGTAGGCTGCTGCCGAATCGGGGCGCTTGCGCGAGCGCCGGGAGGTGGCCAAACGGTCCAGTCCATAGAAGATGGTGAAACCGGTGAGGGCTACAACGAAAATGCCGAGATCGAAAAGCGGAGTGACCTCAATGGTGTCCTCGAGGAGTTCTCCGATCGCCTCGTTGCCCTCAGCGATTTCCGGGAGCAGGTGAAGGAAGACGTAGGCAACCGCGAGTCCTCCCGCAAATGACCCCGTCACGTTTTCCGGGACAAGCGGCAATTTGCGGATGTGTGGAGCGGCGAGGTGCAGTGCCGCCAATACCAGCGCAATGACGAGTGAACCGATCAGTGCCATGCTCACGGGCTACCTCTCTTCCGGTTGCGGTGCCATTTGTTCCACGCCCCGCTGTGCTCAGGTTGGCTCGGATCCCGCGGGCGGCAGGTCCGGATTCAGCGGTTCCATCCGCGGGTCCTCGTCGGTCCACACCTGCAGGATCGCCCAGGTCACCGCGGCAATGGGAACCGACAGTACGGCGCCGATGATGCCCGCGAGGATGGTTCCGGCAGTCAGAGCCAGCAGAATCACCAGTGCGTGGAGGCTCAGTGATTTGCCCATCACGACCGGCTGCAGAAGGTCACCTTCGAGCTGGTTGACCGCGACGACGACGCCAACCACGATGAGCGCGACGATCGGCCCGTTGGCGACGAGTGCAACGAGTGCGGCGAGGATACCGGCGATGGTGGCGCCCACCAGGGGAATGAATGCGCCGATGAAGACGATCATGGCAAGCGGCAAAGCGAGCGGTACACCGAGAATGAGCAGCGCGGCGCCGATCGCCACGGTATCCACCAGGGCGACAATCGCCGTACCGCGGACGTAGCCGCCGAGGACCTCGAGGGTGCGGGTGCCGGCGCGGCGCAGCTTCTGGTCGCGCTCGCCCTTGAAGGGTCGAAGGAAGAACTCCCAGATCTTCTTGCCGTCCTTCAGGAAGAAGAAGAGGATGACGGCTGTCAGGGTGGCGCCGGTGAGGAACTCGGCCACCACGGAGGCGCCCGAAATTGCACCCGACCGGAACTGCGGGCTCGTCGCAAAGTCGATGATGGCTGTCCGCGCCTGGTCGAGCTGCTCCGGCGCGATCGGGAATGGTCCGCTGGTGAGGAATGCCTGCAACTCATCGAGGCCCTCGCTGGCGGAAGTGATCAGCTCATCGGCCTGGCTTCGGACCGATACCACGATGATGGTGATGACGGCGGAGAGCGCGATCAGCAGGGCAAGGAAGGCGATGGCTGTGGCGAGAGCGCCGGGAACTCCGCGCCGACGCAGCAGGTTCACGAACGGCCCGATGGCCGCCGCGAGGATCAACGCGATGATGATGGGGATGACGAGCAGACGGATCTGGAGTAGGCCGTAGATGGCCACGACCGCAAGAGTGAGTATCAGCAGGATCTGCCCGGCCCGGGAGCCGGTCCGGCCGAGGCCGTCTGACCAGGGACTCGATCGAACGCTGTGCAGGTGGGATCCGGCCATGTGTTTTCCCTTCCCCGTGGGGTAATCGGTATGCGCTGGCAATAAATGCTAAGCATACTGTGTATTTTTTTCGGGGGTGGGAGTGGGTGTGCGGGGGATGCCTGCCGGGCGGTCCGTGAGCGTCGCTATGCGGAGGCTCTCAGGGGCTCGAGGGCGGCTAGGACGAGGTCGAGGGCGAAGATGAACTCCTCCGCCGGGTCGTAGCCGGCAGCGACGAGCGCCGCGGCGGACTCGTTGAGGTAGGGGAACTCGTCAGGAGGAAGCTGGGGCAGGTAGACGTCCTCGCCCATGTCCGCGAACTCATCGGCGGTGTCGAACGGCAGGCTGGCTTCCTGCAGGGCGTAACCGTAGACAAGGCTGTCGAGCAACCAATTGGCGTGCGTCGCCATCAAGACCGAGAAGCCAGCCCTCCGCAGGCAGGCGGTGACCGCTTCGTGGTGGCGGAGATTGGCGGGCCCCGGGGATGTCCGCGACTCCATCAGGCCGATCGCCCACGGGTGGCGTGCGAGAACCTGTCGGGCGGATACCGCCCGCCGTCGCATCGCCGACTGCCAGTCGGTGTCTTCGGGCGGGAGCTCGATCTCCTCGAACACGATGTCGATCATGGCGTCCAGCAACTCCTCCTTGCTCGCCACGTAGTGGTAAAGCGACATCGCGCCCGCGCCGAGCGCACCAGCCAGCCGGCGCATGCTCAGCCCGTCGACCCCCTCGCTGTCGGCGAGCCGGACCGCCTCGACCACCATCCGCTGCTTGCTCAGCCCCGCGTCTGACGCAACCTGGCGTTGTTCCCTAGCGGACACGGATTCCTCGCTCTCTCGAAGGCTTGACATTAGTACAGTGTACGCTCACACTTTACCGTACAACGTACGTCGTACGCTGTACGGTTCACGAGCCAGCGCGAGTCGCTACTCGGACGCAAGGAGGTTCTGTGGAAAACGAGCAGCGATCCAATGCCGGAGCACCCCTGATGCCGGGGGCGAGTCTGGGCGGGGCGGCGACGATGCGTGCCGCCTTCCAGCACCGTTACGGCCCGCCCTCGGTGCTCGAGTCGTCCGATGTCGGGCTACCGCTACCCGGCCCAGGCGAGGTGCTCGTCCAGGTGGGCGCGGCCTCGGTACACCCTGGCGACTACTTCGTCATGACCGGCGAGCCGTACATGGTGCGCCTGGTGTACGGGATCCGCCGGCCGCGCCACGGCATCCCTGGCATGGACCTCGCCGGCGTGGTGGCAGCGGTCGGGAAGGACGTCAGCGCTCTCCGCCCCGGCGACGAGGTGTTCGGCTGGAGCACTGCTGGAGCACTCGCGGAGTACGCATGCGTCCCGGCGGACAACCTCGTGTCCGTGCCTGCCAACCTGTCGGTCGTGGACGCGGCAGCGGTGCCCACCTCGGCCATGACGGCGTTGCAGGCATTGCGCAAGATCGCGAACGTTCGACCGGGCCAGACGGTGCTGGTCACGGGCGCGTCAGGCGGCGTGGGCTCCTTCGCCGTACAGATCGCCAAGGCGCTTGGTGCCGAGGTGACGGGTGTGTGCAGCACCCACAACGTCGACCTGGTCCGGTCACTCGGTGCCGACCACGTCATTGACTACACGAGGAACGACTTCACCCGCACCGGTAAGCGCTACGACGTCATCCTCGACAACGTGGAAGCCCAGCCCCTGGCGGCTGCCCGCCAAGCGCTGACGCCCACCGGCACCCTGATCCCCAACAGCGGACGCGGCGGCCGCTGGTTCGGCCCCCTCGGTCGGATCGTCAAAGCGCGTGTGCTGTCCGGATTCACCCGTCAGCAGTTGAAGCCATTCATGTCGGTCGGGAAGCGCCAGGACCTGCTCACCCTTGCCGATCTGCTCAAGACCGGGCAGATCACGCCCGTCATCGACCGCATCCACACCCTCGACGAAGCAGCCGACGCCCTCCGCTACGTCGGAGCAGGCCACACCCGAGGGAAGGTCGTGATCACCGTCTGACGACCGGACCGACGAGAACGACCCAACCCGTGCGAATGCACGCCCAGACCTGCCGCCACTCCGGCGGACGGACCACTCCAATCGAAGGAAAAACCAATGCCCATCCGAACAAAAACCCCGAACCTGCTCGACAACCCGCCGATCCCCGTGCAGGCCAAGCTCGCGGCCGCCTGGACCAGCTTCATGTTCCTCGTCATCTACATCGACTACTTCCACCTCTACCAGCCCGGCGAAATCGACGAAATCCGGGGTGGCGAGATCTTTGTCTTCGACATCACTGGGACATTGATTTCGATCTTCTTCGTGATCATAGCGATCCCGAGCCTGATGGTGCTGCTCTCGATGACGCTGCCCGCCCGGGCGAACCGCGCCACGAACCTCGTCGTTGCCTTGCTTTTCATCCCCCTCTCCATCTTCAACGCGGCAGGGGCGACCTGGGACTGGGCCTTTTACTACGGCCTCACTATTGGAGTCGAGCTGCTGATCCTGGCCTTCATCCTGCGCTCCGCCTGGACCTGGCCCCGCACCGCGCCGTCGGCAACCATGCCGACCAGCCCGGACCGTGAAGCCGTTCGCGCCCAGCAGCAAGCGTGAACCTAAGCGCGGCAGGGATTTGCCTGATCGACGTGAAAACAGAAGGTCAATGTTATGCCGGTGCCGCTGATTTACGGAGGACTTGGATCGCATCGAGCTTGGCCGCACGCCAGAGTGTTATCACCAGCAGGATGGTTGCCGGGACCCAGATGATGCGTTCGATAAGCGACGGGGACGCGATGTTCAATGCCGCTCCGATGACCATCAGGGCGCTGGTCCCATACATGAAGCGGCGCCGGATCCCAACGGGCACCCATGACGTTCCGGCAACGGCCGCCAGGGCCAGATAGATCACGGCGGTAACCGCGCTGCTGGCACGCAGGGAATCGGGCAAGACCCCGGAATGTGTTCCTCCATACGCTGCCGCTGCCCACGGTGCGCCGCCGGCCAGTGATGCCTGGAAGCCGGCAACGACCAGAAGGAGGGCCGCCGCAGCTTTTCCGGGTCGAGACGCAGGACAATGTTCTCTGGTGAGTTTCATGGTGTTTCCTTACTTGGTGGGTACTGCCGGTTATGGGTGGCGGTGAGGGAACAGTTCCGCTGCCGCGTAGGCCGCTTATTCGGCGGGGTCATGCAGGGCGAGGACCACGCTGCCTTTTTTGTGCCCTGATTCCACATGGGCATGCGCGGAAGCGGCTTCCTTCAGGTTGTAGGTTCGGTCGATGACCGGGACATAGTGTCCGGATGCCGCCAGATCGCACATGAATGTCACGTCCTGGGCCATCTGCTGGGGCTTTCGAAGCCCGGTGAACGCGATTCCTGCCCGGGTTTTGCCGGAGATTCGGGTCACCAGCATCCACATCAGGATCGGTAAGGAGGGCACGGTCGTCAAATAGATACCGCCGGGCTTTAGGAGCTTGCGGCTGCGGGTGTATGAGCTTTTGCCTACCGCATCAAAGACAACGTCGTAGTCCTGGCCCATCTTCGTGAAGTCCTCCGCGGTGTAGTCGATGACTTTGTCGGCACCGAGGGATTTCACCAACTCAAGGTTTGCGGTGCTGCAGACCGCGGTGACAACTGCCCCGAAATGCTTGGCGAGCTGGACAGCGGCCGTACCCACCGCGCCGGAGGCGCCGTTGATCATAATGGACTGAGCGGCCTTCAGCCCGGCGGCGTCTCTTAGAAACGGTAAGGCGGTGAGGGCACCATCAAGGACTGCCACGGCGTCCGTCGGTACCAGGCCGGCGCGCCTCATCGCGATGATCCCGTTTTCGGAAACCGTGACGTACTCGGCGTGGGCGCCGAGGGTCGGTCCCACTGATCCCGTGACCTGATCACCGACACGGTACCTGGTCACTGCGCTTCCTATTGCCTGAATTTCACCGGCAAAGCCGGTTCCCAGGACCGGAAAGCGCGGCCGTACCAAACCGAAGTAGAGCCGAGCAAAGGGGTCCTTGCCGTTGCGTGCGGTACATTCCGCCTGGGAGACGACGGTTGCGAAGTTGCGGATCAATACCTCCCCGTTCCTGGGAGCCGGTGTATCGATCTCTTCAACGTGGACGACTTCCGGCGTGCCGTAGGTGCGGCTTGTGATTGCCTGCATGCTGTTCTCCAAGGTTTGGGGAGGTCTAGGACCCGGGGAGGGTTTCCGGTGATCAGTACGGGGGCTCCGCCTTAGCGGCGGGACACCGTGGCCCGCATGGTGTCCCGGATGCCGAGGCCTGTGAGTACGGGATTGCCCATGGTTTCCTCCTTGGCAGTCGGCGGTTCAGTTGGCGGGTAGCCGGCGGCCGGCGATGAGCAGCCAGAAGATGATCACAACCTCGCCCACGAACATGAACTGGGCGAAAACGGCGGTGAAGTCGGGGATGAAGGCCGTACCGACGGCATCTGCCAGGTATCCGATGCCGGCGATGGCGAGCAGGATGCCGAAGACCTTCGGCACGAATCCCGACCGGATGGCCAGATAGCCGACGAGCAGTAGGGAGATGCCGAACAGGCCCTGGCTGATGACCCAGATGGTGTTGAACGACTCCAGCACCGGGAGGGCGGCTTCGGGATCGCCGAGGAGCGAGAACCCGATCACGAGTTGACTAGTAGCAACCACCAAGAGCACCGCGTACACCGATCTCATCCAGGCCGCTGCCGCCGAGACCCGACGGCTCACCGGCTTGAACAGTGTGTACATCGCCCCGGCCACGATGATGTCGAGTACCGCCACGATGAAGAAGCTGACGACACCCGCGAAGAACAGGAGGGGGGCGCCGGAGATGTTCTGCGCGGTTTGTTCGGCATCGCCGCGAGCGATCAAGGGGACGATCACGCCGAAGTTGGCGGAACCAGCCAGCACCGCCATGATCGCGAGCCCGATTCCGGCCACAATCGCGGCAGTGCGCGGCGACCAGGTGGTGAAGTTTATCGGGCGTTGTTGGACGTCGGTCTTGCTCGGCTTGAGCGTGGTGGGGTTCATTAAGTGTCCTTACGTTGTATACTTACGTTGTAAGTAAGTTACGCTTACGTGGTAAGTTTTGTCAATGGATCCGAACGGAGAGATTATGACGAGGCCATCGAGCAAGACCGGCGCGGTGTCACGCGGCCGTTTGAACCGCGAGCTGGTGCTGAGCGCAGCGATCGCGCTTGCCGATGACGCGGGCATCGAATCACTGACGATGCGCAGGCTCGGTGAAGAACTCGGGGTGGAGGCGATGTCGCTGTACACCCACGTCGCTAACAAGGAAGACCTGTTCAACGCAATGGTCGACGCCGTGTTCAACGAGATCGAACTGCCCTCACATAGTGACGACTGGAAGACGGCGATACGCAAGCGATCGGTCTCGTTCCGCGACACGCTGTCGCGCCACCCGTGGGCCACCGCATTGAAGGATTCCGGGACCAATCCGGGGCCAGCCACGCTGCGCCATCACGACCGTGTCATCGGCACGCTCCGGAACGCGGGATTCTCCATTGCCATGGCAGCCCATGCGTTCTCGGCGTTGGACAGCTACATCTACGGCTTCGCGATGCAGGAGAAGAACCTGCCGTTTCACACGCAGGAAGAGACGGCTGCGATGGCGCACGTCATGCTCGCCCAACTTCCTGTCAACGAGTACCCGTATCTCGCCGAGCTGACGGCGGACCATGTGCTTCAGCCCGGCTATTCCTATGGCGACGAGTTCCCGCTCGGTCTCGACCTCCTCCTCGACGGCCTCGAAGGGTGGCTCGAGCGACACCCCGGGGATCGGCAGCCTGAAGGTGTGCTGAACGAGAGCGATTGACGGAGACAGCGTAAATGCGGGCTATGACGCTCCTGGGGGTGCGGTTTCGACGAGCTCATGCCGAAAACCCTCGCCGCCGCCGTGGATCGGCTGCTGCACCACGCCCACATCGGCACAGATTGTCTGGGTCAGCTCACAGCAGCTCAGGCCTCGTATCGGGCTGAGCGTCTCAGCGACGGTCGTCGGGGAGTGTGAGTCCTTGAATGGTGGCAGAGAAGTCGATGAGTGACCTACACACATCCAATCGAGTGCGTCGAGGTCGTCCTTTTCGAGCACTCGGTCCTGACGGGGCCATCAGGATCGTTGAAGGAACTGTGAAGCGGGTTGTCCCAGACCATCGAAGCGTGCTGCGCGCCCGTAGGACTTGCAGATGTCGCGGACGGCGGGGACTGGGCTGGTCATTGGTTTGGGCCTTGCTTGGAGAGGGCGGGCTGCGTGGGTGGGTCGAGTGGCCCCTGGTCGAGGCGGAAGGGCGGATAGTCATCGCGCATCAGGGCTACGTAGGTCATGGTCCGGTAGACCCACCGGTTGATTCCCATGATCAGGTTGAATAATCCCAGACGATAGACGCCGGTGAACAGTAGGATGACCGCGGTGATGAACACCAGCAGCCCAAGCAACGACATTCCGTTGGTGCCCCCTTCGTTTGAGGATGCCCAAATGCTGCCCGTGAGTACCCCGACAATGAGTAGGTGGGGCAATGCGAGGAGCCAGGACTTCACCAGGACCCGACCGTGGGAGAGTTTCTCGGGATAGTCCACCTCGAACGTCGCCGGGTAATCGGTGTGTGCAAGAGTGAACGGCGGATACTGGTCCGTGCCCATCACCCCGTTGGCGTAGAAGGCCACCCGCCAGTGCCACCGCATAACGCCGACCGTGAACTGGAAAAGTGGGACCGGATAGCGGCCGGTGAAAAGGATCATCACCCCCGCAGCAACCGTTACCACCACGAAAGCAATCCCGAGGACGACAAGCACAATGTAGTGCGGAATGGCCAAAATCCACTTCACCAGCCACATCCATCTCGTCAGGTTCGGATCCAGCTGTCCCTCCAACCGTGCAGGATAGGTTCCTGCGGGACTTGCGGCCGTCTCCGAGCGGGACGGGGAGTGCATTCTCCTGCCGAGGCCAGCGGCTCCGAGGATGATGAGCACCAACCCGCCGGCAAGCATGGCAAGCCCTGCGAGGAGGGCCTCGGAGGAGGAGAAGATGCCAAGTGATCCGGCGATGAGCAGAACCCCGGTGACGAGGATAAACATGTGTGCTGGACTCATTTTCTCCGGCGGCAGGTTCGGTTGTCCGGAGGCGTGGGCCGGGTAGATAGTCATGGTCTTGTGCCCTGGGTTTCTTGCGATGGTGGTGGATGGGATTTGTTGTCACTCCGGCGCGGAGCGCTGGGTGAAGGACGGCGCATACTGTGATTTGCGCGAGCATGTTCCTCGGCGAAGTAGCGGAGAGTGCGCCATTCGTACGATGTACGATCAGCGTACCGTACGTTGTACGAATTGGCGATAGGTGCCGGCTAGTTATGACCAGTCAAAACAATGCAGCGTTCTCTAGTCCTGCCGAGGATGAGGTTCAGTCTGGGGTCGAACTCGTCCCCGAAGTTTCATTGGGACAGAGAAGTTAGCCACGACCGGCTGGAAGGATTAATGGTTGGGCCTCAGTAATCAATACGGTCGGCCAGCTCTGCCCAGGCGCGGAACGGATCCGCACTCGCTGAATCGGGGAGGTTGACCTGCCGAACCTGCATGGACCGTTCCTCCACAGGCTTGGCGAAGAACTCGTAGAACACGGCGTCGTCGAATCCGGCGCGCGCCGCGTCGTGCCGGTCCGCGGCGAACACTATTCCGTCCACACGGGCCCAAAGCGCGGCCGCCAGGCACAGCGGGCACGGCTCGCAGCTGGTGTAGAGGGCGCACCCGGTCAGATCGAACGTCTGCAGCGACGAACACGCGTTCCGAATCGCCATGACTTCGGCATGGGCAGTGGGGTCATTGTTCGCGGTTACCCTGTTGGTTCCCTCGAAAGTGCGCCCATCACCGGTGGCGATGAGGGCGCCGAAGGGGCCGCCGCCGTCGTGCACGTTGCGGGTAGCGAGGTCGATGGCCCGGGCGAGGAACTGCTCCTCCACAGTGCTCATGCAGGAACCCTACACCCAGCGGTTGACCTTGACGTTGCGTCAACCTATACGGTGAAGAAGATGGGCAGGGAGGTGCACATGGACAGGTCAATTCAGGACATAGCGCGGCTTGCGGGAACCACGAGCCGGACCTTGCGGCACTACCACCGTATGGGCCTATTGCCTCCGTCCCGGGTGGGCAGCAACGGCTACCGCTACTACGATGACGGCGCGCTGGTACGGCTGCAGCGGATCCTCCTGCTGCGTGACCTTGGCCTGGGCCTACCGGCCATCGCGGAGGTTCTGGACAGGGAAGCGGAACCAGCCCGTGCCCTGCAGAAACACCTTGAGTTGCTCAGGCAGGAGCAGGAACGGCTGACGCGGCAGATCGCGTCGGTCTCGCTCACCATCGAACAACTGGAAGGAGGTGAACAACTTATGGCAGAGAACATGTTCGACGGATTCGACCACACGCAGTACAAGGATGAGGTCGAAGAACGGTGGGGCACGGAGGCGTACGCCACCGGAGACCGCTGGTGGGCCGGCATGAGCGACATCGAGCGCAACGAGTGGAAGTCCCGGACGACGCAACTGGGTGCTGACTGGACCGAGGCTGCAGGGCAAGGCATCACGGCTGACAGCGACGCGGCGCAGAAGTTGGCGCGGCGGCACTACGAGTGGCTGTCCGGTGTTCCCGGACTGCCGTCGTCGGGCGGGCGGCCCTCGAAGGAATACTTCATCGGGCTCGGTGACATGTATGTCGCCGATGACCGTTTCGCGGCGAACTACGGAGGCCGGGAAGGCGCGGAATTCGTGCGCGACGCGATGAACGTCTTTGCTGACCGCAACCTCTAGGCAAGTGGACGACGACGGCGGCACCTGCGTGGCGCCGTCGTCGTTCTGCCGTGGTTCTTCGACAGGGCGGGTCCGTAAGGTGCAGGTATGACGATTTCCGCTGGCGCTGATCGTGCCTGGTCCGATGAGGCGATTCGGCGCATCGAGGCCGAGGGTAACCGGTCCGCTGACACTCACCTGCTCGCACTGCCCGTGCCGGAGAGCTGGGGCATCGACGTCTACCTCAAGGACGAGTCGACGCACCGGACCGGGAGCCTGAAGCACCGGCTTGCGCGTTCGCTGTTCCTCTTCGGGCTGGTCAACGGCTGGATTCGGGAGGGCGCCACGATCGTGGAGGCATCGAGCGGGTCCACCGCGGTGTCGGAGGCATATTTCGCGCAGCTGCTCGGGCTGCCCTTCGTCGCGGTGATGACCCGTTCCACCAGTCCCGAGAAGATTGCCCTCATCGAGCAGTACGGCGGGACCTGCCACTTCGTTGACGGCGCCTCCGAGGTGTACGACGCCGCCGAACGCATCGCGGCTGAAACCGGCGGACACTACATGGACCAGTTCACCTACGCGGAGCGCGCCACTGACTGGCGCGGCAACAACAACATTGCCGAATCGATCTTCCGCCAGATGGAACACGAGCGGTTTGCCATTCCCGAGTGGGTGGTGGTCGGCGCGGGAACCGGCGGAACCAGCGCCACCATCGGCAGGTACCTCCGGTACAACCGGTATCCCACGCGGCTTGCCGTCGTCGACCCCGAGAACTCGGCCTTCTATCCCACCTGGGCAGGAGGAGTCGCCGCCGTGGGGAAGCCGTCCCGCATCGAGGGCATTGGGCGGCCGAGGCCTGAGCCGAGCTTCGTGCCCTCGGTCATCGACGCGATGATCCAGGTCCCGGACGCGGCGTCCGTCGCGGCCTCACGGCACCTGCATTCGCTTACCGGGATCGCCGCAGGGCCCTCGACCGGGACCAACCTGTGGGGGGTGTGGCAGTTGGTCGCGCACCTGAAAGCGGCGGGTAGGACGGGAAGTATCGTCTCCCTCCTGTGCGACTCGGGCGAGCGTTACGCCTGTTCCTATAACGACGACGCCTGGCTGGCCGAGCGCGGACTGGATCCTGCTCCAGCGCTCGCCGTGCTTGAGGAGTTCTTCGAAACCGGGGACTGGCCTTAACGCGCGTGAGCGATTCCCTGACCTTCCGGCCAGGGAATCGCTCACGCGTGACGGAACGAAGAGGGGCTAGCGGATGGCTGCCTTGAGTTCCTTGGCGGCCAGCTCCGGGTCGGCTGCGCTGTAGATCGCGCTGCCTGCGACGGCGACGTCGGCTCCGGCAAGCTGCACGGCCTCGATGGTCGAGGCGTTGACGCCTCCGGCCACGGAGAACGGAACCCGGGCGATTTCGCCGGCGTTCAGCAGGCTCTGAAGGTTGAAGCCCGGCTGCGCCTGCTCATCCAGCCCCGCATGGAACTCGACGAACTTGGCACCAAGTGCCCGTGCTTCCTTGGCCCGGGTGACCTTGTCGGCAACACCGATCAGATCCACGACGATGCCCTTGCGGTGTGCCTGGGCCGCCTTGACCGCACCGGCGATGGTGGAGTCGTCGGCAGAGCCGAGAATGGAAACGAGGTCGGCGCCCGCCTTGAAAGCGATGTCGGCTTCGAGCTCACCGGCATCCATGGTCTTCATATCGGCGAAGACGACCTTGCTGGGATGGGCTTCCTTGATCGCCGTGACGGCGGAAAGGCCCGCAGCCTTGATCAGGGGCGTACCGAGCTCGATGATGTCGACGTGCTCGGCAACCTTGCCGGCCAGTTCGAGCGCGTCCTCGACGGTGAGGAGATCGAGTGCAACCTGGAGTTTCATATGGTTTTCTTCTTTCATAGGGTGATTTTGTGCGGGGATAGGGGGAGAGGCTTACTCGAGGTTTGCGTGCCTCAGCCACAGCTCCTCAGCGGACTCGTCAGTGTTTTCCCAGAGGCCCTGAAACACTGCTTCGGTGACAAGAAAGAGCGCCTGTTCGAAGAGGCTGCCGGAGTACTGCCGGGAAATGTTGGATCCGTGATCAGTCTTTTGTGCAGCGGGAATGACCACCAGCGCATCAGCCAGTTCGGCCACAGGGGAGTGCGGGCGCGTTGTCAGAGCCGCGACTTTCGCCCCGGCTTTCACTGCTGTGTCGGCAGCTTTGACCACGCCGGACGTCGTCCCGGAGCCGGAAGCGACCACCAGAAGGTCCCCGGCACGGATCGCGGGAGTAGTGGTGTCACCGGCAACATGAACGGTCAATCCGAGGTGCATCAGCCTCATGGCTGCCATGCGTAGCACCAGCCCGCTTCTACCGGCTCCGGCAAGGAACACGCGCTCGGCTCCACGGACTCTGTCAGCCAGGACGACCAACTGCGTCGGATCGATACCGGAAACCGTTTCTTCAATTTCCTGCTGGATGAGAGACAGGTTCAGAGCCAGTTCGGTGCTGCCCGGACTCACCAACTGCAGGTCAACATCATTCACGACGCTCACGGCGACTCCTCAATGGGGTAATGCTTTTACTGTCCTCTTCAGCTTGGCCCACTCTTCGGGCAGGCGAAACGCTGTTTTATGACGGTTTTGGCCACCCGTTTGGGTAGGCACTGCGTACTCTGTAGGGATGGCAGCACAGATCAACAACGCCGTTGCGGGACCCCTTATGCAGGACCAGTGGAAACTGCTTGACGCCGTGGAGGAGGTGACGGGGGCACCGCTGAACCGTATTGCCGAATGCCTTCACAGTGCGTCAGCTTCGTTCTACAAGAGCAGTGCGCTCATCATCTTCACGGAGGACTGTACGGGCCGGCCCCAGAAGAAATCAGGCGCGGACGACGTCGTCAGCCGGGTTTCGATCCCGGAGCTGGATCGTCTGCGCGCAGCCCTGCCCGGGGAAGAACCGTGGCGAACCACGGCCCTTATCGGGGGCCGGGAACGCGAAGTACTCGCTATGACCTACCCGCCGAGTAACGCACTCCTGGTGCTCACCGACCCGCACCCTGTTCCCGATGCCGGGCACCGGAAAGATGGGATGCGACTTCTGGCGTACCTTTGGCGGCTGGTCGCCCGAAGGATCCAGGAAAAGGTCTCCGATGCGCCGCCGGCGTATCTCGTAGAGTCCCGCGCGGCATCAGCCGAGCGGGTCCGGGTTACTGCGGAGCTGGTGGATCAGCACTCCACCACCCTTGAGACCGTCCTCGCCGCGTTGCGTTCCACTTCGATGGATGACCGCGCGGCCCGTGCTTTCGCGACGGACGTGTCGGTGAAGGCGCTGGTGGATCTGCGGACGCTGAATGATCGAACCAATGATCTCGTCGAGGAGCCCGTCGCTACGGCGTTCGAACGGCTCCGGGAGGATCTGCGGCCATTGATGAAGTTGAGCAACATCGATATCCAGTTCATTGAGCCGCCGGCCAACGGTCGTGCGCTGCCGGGGGAGGTGGCCCACGCCGCCAGGGCAGTGGTGCGCGGCTTGGTACTGGCGATCGCCGAGCAGGCTGACGTGCACCGTGTTCGCGCACAGTGGGACTGCGACGGGGAGAACCTGCTCATCAACGTCCGGGATGACGGCCGTGGCGAGCTCGCCTCGGACGCGTCCAGCATCGGGAGGATGCAGCAGCGGGTACAGGCCATGGATGGGTCCATGGTCGTGGACGTCATGCGTGGCTGGGGAGCCGATATCTCTGTGACGTTGCCGCTCGACCTTCCAACCGGACGGGTGGGGGATATAGCCAGCTGGGCTCTGGCGGCACGGGAACTGGAGGTCCTCCAGTTGCTGGCCGCGGGTCAGCGGAACCGGGCCATTGCGGCAGCACTGAGCATCAGCGAGAATACCGTGAAGTTCCATATCCGGAACCTCTTCCGAAAGCTCAATGTGCGGTCCCGCGCAGAAGCAACCGCTTTGGCGCACAGCGCGGGAATCCGGGGGTGATCATGTGACTCAGTTGCTGAGGGTCCAAAACTTCGGCGTATCCAGTGACGGCTTCGGAGCCGGCGAGAACCAGAGCCTGGAAAGACCCTTCGGCCATGCAGATCCGGGTGCGATGTTCGCGTGGGCGGGTGCAACGGCAAGCTGGCCGAACCGCACCGACTCCGGTGGAACTCGAGGCCTCGACGATTACTTCACTCGGGACTTCAAGAACAACATCGGGGCCGAGATCATGGGCCGCAATAAGTTCAGTCCTCAACGCGGTCCCTGGGAGAACGAAGACTGGCGGGGCTGGTGGGGCAGCGAACCGCCTTTCCACACGCCGGTGTTTGTGATGACGCACTACGAGCGACCATCCTTTGCTCTCTCTGACACCACGTTTCACTTCATCAATGCAGACCCCTCGACGGTTCTGGCGAGGGCACAGGAGGCAGCGGACGGGAAGGACGTCCGGCTGGGCGGTGGGGCGAGCACCATCTGCGAGTTCCTTGACGCGGATCTGGTGGACACCCTGCATGTTGCCGTTTCGCCGGTTGAGCTGGGATCAGGATCGCGCCTGTGGGAATCCCCCGAGCAACTGCTCGACCGCTTCCACCTCGAGAAGGTCCCCAGTCCGAGCGGCGTGGTGCACCACCTGTTCTGGCGACGCTGAGCCCGGAGCAGCGCAGAGCCCGGCACACGGGAGTCGTCCGCAGTTGTACCCTGAAATTCTCAGGAAATTGCAGGAGTGGTGAATGTCGACGGATGAAAGCTTTCTGGCACGGGAGGCAGCGGATGTTGCAGAGGAGGTATCGGACCACAAGGTACTCGACGTCGTAGCCCGCTTCGGATTCGCTGTTCTCGCCGTCGTTCACATCCTCATCGGCATCATCGCTCTGCAGATCGCGTCCGGAGGAAACGGGGAGGCAGAACCCACCGGAGCCCTGGAACGCCTGGCAGACGGAACGCACGGTCCGTGGACCATGTGGGCCTGCGCTATCGGCTGCCTGGGGCTTGCCGCCTGGCAGTTCAGCGAGGCCACCCTGCGCGCCCGGCACCTCTCCGCCGGGGAGCGGATATCCAAGACAATCTCCTCCGGGTCGCTGAGCATTATCTACGGCAGCATGGCCTTCACCTTTGCACGGTTCGCGTTCGGCGGGGAATCCGATTCCAGCGAGTCCACCCGAGATTTCACCACTTCCATGATGGGCTCGCCCTTCGGCGTGTTCGTGATTCTGGTGGTTGGAGGAACCACTTTCGGGATCGGCGTCTACTTCGTATTCAAGGGAATTCAGCGCAAGTTCCGGCCCGAACTTCGACACTTCGAAGACACCCGCCGCGGAGCCTTCATCGAGGTCCTGGGGGTCATCGGTCATGTTGCGAAAGGGCTTGCCCTCATCCTCGTAGGCCTGCTGTTCGGCGCCGCGGTGGTCACCCATGACCCCGCCCGATCCACAGGGCTGGACGGCAGCCTGAAGGCGCTGGCCGAGCACCCGTTCGGCGTTCCCGTACTTGTCGCCATCGCGGTGGGTCTGATCTGCTACGGCGTCTTTGCCCTCGTGCGCTCCAAATTTGGGCGTATGTAGGAGTTCCACCACGACCCGACCCAATGGGCGAAAACCCTTGCCAAACCTTTTACATCGTTGTAAATTGACACATCAAGTCACGTTCCATCGATGTAGAAGCCGTGCAGCACCCGATCGAACCAACGGAGGATCGATTCATGCCCAACGAGAATGCCAGGATATTGCCGCCTTCAGGATGGCGTGCTCCGAGCAGGCGGCAATTCCTCACCGGAGCCGCCCTGTTCGGTGGCGCTGTCGCCTCCGGCACCCTGGCCGGCTGCGGCGGACCGGCGGCCGCAAGCGAGGAGACTCTGCGCTTCTGGCACCTGCTCTCCGGCGGCGACGGAATCAAGATGCAGGCGATGATCGACCGCGTGAACGCTGAGAGCCCCAATTTCGACGCCGTCCCCACCGTTCTCGCCTGGGGCACCCCTTATTACACGAAGCTGGCCATGGCGTCCGCAGGAGGGCGACCCCCGGAACTTGCCATCATGCACGCTGCGCGGATTCCGGGGTACGCACCCGGTGGTCTGCTGGACCCGTGGGACCTCGACGAACTGGCAAAGCGTGACGTCACCGAGGAATCCTTCGCGGAGCGCATCTGGGCCAGCGGCCAGCTCGAGGGTGAGGTCTTCGCCATCGCCCTCGACTCCCACCCCTTCATCGCCATGTACAACACGGACGTCGCCGACCAGGCCGGGCTGCTGGGCAACGACGGTCGCCTCATCGAAATCACGGACCCGGAGCGGTTCCTCGAGGCAATGCGCGAGATGCAGGCCGTCACCGGTAACCACGGCCTGTCCTACGGCTACGTCAACGACGGCGCACAGATGTGGCGCCTTTTCTACACCCTTTACCTGCAGCACGGGGCCGAAATGGTGCTCACGCCGGGGCAGCCCGCTGACGTCGACCGCGATGTCGCAATCGACTGCCTCGCCTACATCACGCAACTGCTGGACGGCACCATCGCTGCCAAGACCGGGGATTACGGCACCGCAGTGGCGGAGTTCGCCAGCGGGGAGTCCGGGATGTTCTTCACCGGCGTGTGGGAATTGCCCACCATGCAGGCTGCCGGTATTCCCCTTGACGCGATGACCATACCGACGCTGTTCGGAACGCCCGCAGCCTACGCGGACTCCCATTCCTTCGTCCTGCCTCGCCAAAATGACGTCGACGAGGCACGCCGCGCGGCTGCCTACGACTTCGTCGCCAACCTCCTGAAGGGCTCCCTGTCGTGGGCCGAAGCCGGTCACATTCCCGCCTACCAGCCGGTGGTTGATTCCCCCGAGTACCAGAACCTGGAACCGCAATCGCACTACGCGAACGCCGCCGACATCATCAACTATGATCCTCCTGCCTGGTTCACGGGGTCAGGGTCGGACTTCCAGACAATCTTCGCCGCGAACGTACAGAACGTGTTCCTCGGAAGGGAAGCGCCCGCGGTCGGTTGGGATGCCTTCGTTGACCGCTTGAACATCACCCTGTCCAAGCCCAATCCTGTCTGACCCGGACCGACGAAGGAGTCGAGCACAATGAGCACCACTGTGACCGGGCGCAGGAGCCCGAACAACAGCAGGAACAACCTGCACGGTTGGGCGTTCTCTGCGCCCTTCCTCATCTTCTTTGCCATGTTCCTCGTGTGGCCCATCATTCATGGGCTCTACATGAGCTTCACCGGGCAAACCCTCACCGGAGCCAACAGCGGCTTCGTAGGCCTCACAAACTACGTGGAAGCCTTCAGCGATCCGGACATGTGGCAGTCCCTCGGGAACACCATCTACTTCACCGTCCTCTCAACCATCCCGCTGGTGCTCGTTGCACTCGTCATGGCCGCGCTGGTGAACATGAATCTCCCCGCCCAGTGGTTGTGGCGGTTCTCGTTCTTCGCGCCGTTCCTCCTGGCATCTACGGTGGTTTCCCAGTTCTTCGTCTGGATGTTCAACCCCCAGCTCGGACTGGTCAACGACGCACTCAGCAAGATCGGCATCGCGCCCGTCCCATGGCTGAACGATCCGAATGTTGCCATGTGGTCGATCGTCATCGCCACAGTGTGGTGGACGGTCGGATTCAATTTCCTGCTCTATCTGGCAGCGATGCAGAATATCCCGCAGCAGCACTATGAGGCATCATCGCTGGACGGCGCGGGTGGCTGGCGGCAGTTTTTCTCCATCACGCTGCCGCAGCTAGGACCCACCACCGTGCTCATTGTCATCCTGCAGGTCCTCGCCTCGCTCAAGGTGTTCGACCAGATCTACCAGATGACCGCCGGCGGGCCAGGCGGGGCCACCCGGTCCCTTGTCCAATACGTGTTCGAGGCTGGGTTCACCGGTTACCGGCTGGGCTATTCGGCGGCCATCTCCTTCATCTTCTTTGCTCTGATCCTGCTGGTGTCGATGAGCCAGATCTTCTTCAACCGAAACAGGAGCGCGTAGTTATGGCCACCGTAGTACTCGACCACAGCTCCACCGGGAGTGTCAGCGCCGAGCGCCCTCAGAACCGGCGGAAGATCTCCACGGCCAAGGTGTTCGGCACCATTGTCACCGCGATCCTGGCCGTGATCTGGCTGATTCCGTTCGCTTGGGCAGCGGTCACTGCCCTGAAAACCGAAACGGAAGCCGCTTCGACTCCTGTCACGTGGCTGCCGGCGTCGGGGTTCACGATTGAGTCCTTCGTTGAAGTCCTCAGCACAGGCAATCTGCCCACCTGGACGTGGAACTCCCTCTTCACCGCAGCATGCATCACCGTCATTACCCTGGCGATCTCCGCCTTGTGCGCCTACGCGCTTTCACGCATCGATTTCAAGGGTCGGAAGCTGCTGATGGCCGTGATCATCGGCTCGATCATCATCCCCCCGCCGGTCCTGATCATTCCGCTCTTCTACCAGATGCTTGCCCTGAACCTGATCGATACGTACTGGGCGATCATCCTCCCTCAGGTGCTCCACCCCGCGATGGTCTACGTCCTGAAGAAGTTCTTCGACCAGATCCCGCGGGAACTCGAAGAGGCCGCCGTCATGGACGGTGCCGGTCGGGTGCGGGTGTTCCTGCAGATCGTCCTGCCGCTCTCAAAACCCATCATGTCGGCCGTGGCCATCTTCGTGTTCATCACAGCGTGGAACAACTTCCTCTGGCCGTTCATCGCCACCAACGACACCGCGCTGCTCACGCTCCCCGTTGGCCTGCAGACCATCGAAAGTGCGTACGGAATCCAGTACGCGCAGAACATGGCTTCGGCTCTTCTGGCGGCACTGCCCCTGATCATTGTGTTCCTGTTCTTCCAGCGCCAGATCATCCGCGGCGTCGCCACCACCGGCCTGGCCGGGACCTAGACCACCTCACCTATCCGAAGGAGAAACATGGCCCGCGCACGCATTGTCATCGACAGGGACTTCACGGTCGGGGAGGTGCCCCGCCGGCTGTTCGGCTCCTTCGTGGAGCACATGGGCCGTTGCGTCTACACGGGCATCTACGAGCCCGGCCACCCAGAAGCGGACGACAACGGGTTCCGCCAGGACGTAATGAAGCTCGTGAAGGAGCTCGGTGCCACCGTGGTCCGGTATCCCGGCGGAAACTTCGTCTCCGGGTACAACTGGGAGGACGGCGTCGGGCCCGTTGAGAACCGCCCGCGCCGGCTTGACGGCGCCTGGCACACGCTGGAGACCAACGCTTTCGGTCTCCACGAGTTCGTCGACTGGTCCCGCCAGGCCGGCGTCGAAATCATGGAAGCGATCAACCTCGGTACCCGGGGTGTCGACGCCGCCCGCGAACTCGTTGAATACGCCAACCACCCGGGCGGCACGTACCTGTCGGACCTGCGGGCCAAAAACGGACACAAGGACCCGTTCGACATTAAGCTGTGGTGTTTGGGCAACGAGATGGACGGCCCATGGCAGATCGGGCACAAGACCGCAGACGAGTACGGCCGCCTCGCCCAGGAGGCCGCGAAGGCCATGCGCTTCGTGGATCCCTCGCTGGAACTGGTGGCCTGCGGTAGCTCGAACTCCGGGATGCCGACGTTCGGCGCGTGGGAGCAGACGGTCCTCACACACACCTACGACGAGGTGGACTACATCTCGCTCCACGCCTACTACCAGGAGCAGGACGGCGACGCCGGTAGCTTCCTCGCGAGCGCGCTGGATATGGACTACTTCATCGAGTCTGTCGTAGCCACTGCGGATGCGGTCCGCGCGAAGGGCAAGCACTCGAAGGGCATCAACCTCTCCTTCGACGAATGGAACGTCTGGTACACCCGGCCGGGCGACGCCGACAGCCCCGGCCAGGTGGGCAAGCACGGCTGGCGTGAGCACCCCCGTGTCATCGAGGACGAGTACAACGTGACCGACGCCGTCGTCGTCGGTACGTTCCTCAACTCACTGCTGCGGCACGGTGACCGGGTCAAGATCGCCAACCAGGCGCAGCTCGTGAACGTGATCGCGCCGATCATGAGCGAGGAAAACGGGCCGGCCTGGCGTCAGACCATCTTCTGGCCGTTCGCCCGGATGGCGGAACTCGCGACGGGGCAGATCCTGCAGACCAGGGTTGAGTCGGACCGCTATGAGAATGCGCGCTTCGGCGACACGGACCTGGTGGACGTATCGGCCACCTGGAATGAGGAGACCGGACGCGCTGCGTTCTTCCTGGCCAACCGGTCACTGGATGAGGCAGCCGAGGTTGAGGTGGCGCTTCGTGGACTGGACGCCGTGCGCGTCACCCGCGCTGAGGTGCTGCAGGTTCCCGAGGGCCACGACCGCCTCACCACCAACAATCTCGAACGCGGTGAACACGTGGGCCTGACGCCGCTCGAAGACGTCAAGGTTTCCGGCGACGACCTCCGTGTGAACCTGCCCGCGCTGTCCTGGGCCGTCGTCGAGATCGAGACCCGCACGAGCTGAGGCTCCGCTGAAAGGAGCGCACCACCTGAACTCTTACGGATGTTGCGAGCGGCCGCGAGTCGAAGGACCACGTGGAGTACATCTTCGCTGTTACGGAACAGGGCGTCGTCGCACCCTAAGGCACGCCCACTGCCGTCCGGACGTTGCGGCGCACCGGGACGGTGAGCACCGCGAGACTCGCAATCACCAGCCCGACGCCGATCCACCCCGCTGCCGGCAGCCTCTCACCCACAATGACGACTGCGAGGATTGCCGCAACCACAGGTTCCGCCAGGGACAGCGTGGTTGCGGTGCTTGCCTTCACCCGGGCGAGCCCCAGCCCGAAGAACACGTACCCGAGGAACATCGGCACCAGCGCCATGTAGAGGCCGACGCTGAAGTTGTTCCATGACTCGAGCAGCGGCGCCCCGGTAGCGAAAAGGACCGGCATGAGCAGGACCCCGCCCACGCCGAAGATCACGCCCATGGTGACCCGGGATGGCACCCCGCCCTGCATGGTGCGGTGCGCCGCCCAGGAGTACAGCGCGTAGGTGACCCCGGCCAGCAGCCCCAGCAGAACTCCGGCGGCGGTGTTGCCCGCTTCCGCCGCATGCGCCGGCTCGACGAACGAGAGCAGCACCACTCCCGCCAGCCCGACGCCGGCGCCGAGCACCCAGCGCTGCGTCAGCCGGTGCCCGTCGATGACCCGTTCGATGACTGCCGACGCTATGGGCGCGGAACCGATCGAGATGACGGTACCTACGGCAACCCCGGCCAGGCGCATGGAACTGTAGAAGGCGAGGGGGTAGATCGCCACAGCGAGGCCGCCCACGGCGATGGTGAGCCACCGTCGTCGTAATTCGGAGCGGGCGTGAGCCAGTGCAGGTCCGGCGAAGGCCGCCTGCAGGAGGCCGCCGACGCCCATCGCGGCTGCACCTATCGCGAGGGGGCCTACCGCCGGTGCGAAGCTGGCGACGGTCCCGGTGGTACCCCAGAGGACCGCCGCGACGAGGACGAAGACGGCGCCGAGGCCAGCGCCGGGGGAGTGGGTCACAGCTGCTCGCACGGGGTCATGGGTTCAAGCCTATTGGTTGAGACCTGTGGGGCACTCTTGGCGGAAGTGATCGTCAGCGCGACGCGGGCGTCCACGTCCCAAGCCGCCCGCACATCCCGAAGGCCCGCGGCCCGGGTCGGGGTACGGTACGCACGACGGCGGCATCCCCCAGGTGCGAAGCGTCGCCCTCTGCGAGGGAAGCCAGTTGCGCGCGGGTTGTTTCGACGTCGACGAGGACGGTGTCCGACCAGAGCTTGGTCCACTCCTCGACCCGGGGCTGCACCAGCGCCGCCGCGGCCGCGTAGAACTCCTCAAGCGGACCCCGGTCGCCCTTCTCCAGCGCGGCCAGAAGGGAGCGATAGCCCTCGATCGCAAGGTCGCGCCGTCGTCGTGCTGCTTCCGCCCGTTCGCTTTCACTACCCTCCGGCAAGGTCACGGCCAAACGGTAGCGGTCTGCGTCGGAGACAATGTCCAGCGGGAAGGTCAGTACGGCGTCACCGGCCTCGGGCAACCCCGAGTTCTGCATAACCGTGAGGATATAAAGGTCGCCGGAGTTGAGGAGCCGATGCACCGTGCCGGGGCTGAACCATAGCACGGACCCGGCACTCAGCGAATCCTGCGCGAAGCCCTCGGAGGAGAGCGTGTGCACCTCGCCCGAGCCGCCGACCACCACGTAGCCCTCGTTCGACACCGTGTGCAGGTGGGGTGTTCCGCCGTGGTGGCCGTCGTCGGTTTCCCATTCGTACACGCGCAGGTCGCTGATGCCTACGCTGCCGGGAAAAGCGGGGATTCTCAAAGGGCTGCGCCCTTCGCGATCCGCTCGACCTCGTCGCGCCCGCAGATCCGGTCCACGAAGACGTAGCGGTGCTGCAGGCGCAGCGACTCTCCCGCGGCGAGCGTGATTTCCTCATCGAACGCGGGGGAGGGCGCCAACGCCGCGAAGGGCTCGCTGCGGACGAACCACTTGAGCGGAACCGACGACGACGACGTCCCCGCCAGGGCCACGATGGTCGCCCCGCCGTCGAGCTCGTCATTCTCTCCGGACAGCGCGATCCACGGTGCGGAAGTGCCCATCATCGCCTCACCCTCTACGCCCTCGGGTCCGAGAATCGAGCACCCGGTCCAGCTGCGGGGACCGCGCCAGAAGAAGCCCGTGTAGCCGGCGTTGGGGCGGCCGTGCGTGGTGGGGCTGCCCAGGTCGAGGGGCCGGTCGGACACGTTGGTCAGCTCGGTGGAGAAGTCCAGCTGCCAGGACTGTTCCTGCAGGTCAACGGCGGAAAACGCAGTCTCTCGCTGCTCCGAGAACCAGCGCTCGCCGGACGAGTTGCGCCACGTCAGGGTCTCGCCGAGGGCAATGCGGTCCGGAGAGGTGGAAAGGGAAGGAAAGCCCTCGTGCTCGATGGAGCCGAGGTTCTCGCGCCACTGGTAGTCCGTCTCCGGCGAGAAGGTTGGGCCGCCCCAGAAGTTCTGGCCCGATACGTGGGACCACGTCATCTGCAGTCCCTTGTGCCAGCGGTGGTCCCACGGGCGGAAACCGGTCAGCGGCGCACCGCTGAGGGTCCGTAACGGGTGCAGATACGGCTTCGGGGCTTCCGAACGCGTGGCCGGCGGGATGAACACGTACGTCGCCAGGTCAACGGAACCGCACGAGATGACGAGTTCACTGTTGGTGGGACGGCTGAGCTGCAGTTCAGGCATCGACTGCTTCCTTGGTTGGTGAGCTTGGTCCGTTCGTGGTGGCGGCGCCGTTCATGGACGAGTAGAACGGATTGTCCGAGGTCAGCTCGCTGCGCTTGATTCGTTGACCAGTGATGGCCGACTGGTACAGCCCGGCAACGAGCTCAAGCACCCGCCGTCCGTCATGCCCGGATGCGGCCGGTCGCTCCCCGCGCTCCAGGGAGGACACGAGCTCCTCCAGCTGCACCGCGTGGGAGCTGGCGAGGTTCTGCGTGGGCTCCCAGGCACTCGCCGAGGCCGGGTCAACGTGGGGTGCCGGTGTCCACGTCCAATGCGAGTTGTCGTACCCGTACAGGTGCTCAACCTCGACGGTGGCGTCGGCGAAGTCGAACCGCAGGTAGCTGGTTTCCCGCGGGGAGAGCACGCTGTTCACCACGGAGACGATGGCACCGCTCTCGAACGTCACGTGGGCGAACGATACGTCCTCGGTCTCGACGTTATGGTGCAGGGTTGCCATCGTCGCGGTGATCTCGGTCCAGTCGCCGAGGAGGGACAGCAGGAGGTCCATCTGGTGGATACCGTGCCCCATGGCGGGTCCGCCGCCCTCGGTTTCCCACTTACCCCGCCACGCGACGTCGTAATAGGCGGTATCCCGGTACCAGAGCGTGTGGCAGATACCGATCAACGGTGCACCCAGATCACCCGCGGCAATCTGTGACCGCAGGGTCTGCGCCGCGGATCCGAAACGGTGCTGGAAAACGTAGGCTGCGTACGGGCCGTTCTCGCCCTCATGTTCCAGGATGGCGTCGTACTCGGCGAGCGACAGCGTCGGCGGCTTCTCACACCACACGGAGGCACCGGCGTCGAGCGAGCGGATGACCGCCTCGGTGTGCGAACCCGGCGGCGTGCACACCACCACGAGGTCGGGCTGCACCACCGCGAGCATCTCGGGAACGGTCGTGTAGGAGGAGGGTGCGCCCCATTCCTCTGCCACTTCGCGTGCCCGGTCCGCGTCCATGTCGACGATGGCTGCGAGCTCAACCCGGTCGCCGAGGCCACGCAGGGCGGGCAGGTGCTGCCCCTGGGCGATTCCTCCTGCTCCGACGACGGCGGTACGGATGGGTTTGGTGCGAACTTCCACTGGTGATCCTTTGCGTTAGCTTCTGGTCAGTGCTGTTTCGGCTTTTCTTGAGGGCTCGTAGCGCTGCGTGCTGGCCGTGCTTCGGACCGCGGCGCGGATATGGGCGAGGGTTGCGCCCTCACCGAGTGCGCCGTCGGCCCGCGCCTGTACCAGCACGTTACCGAGCGCAGTTGCCTCCACCGGGCCTGCGACAACTGGTAGCCCGGTGGCGTCCGCAGTGAGCTGGCACAGCAGCCGGTTCTGCGAACCGCCCCCCACAATGTGCACGACGTCGATCGGTTGCCCGCTCAACTCGGCCGCCTGCGCCAGCGTGCGCGCGTACACCTGAGCGAGACTGTCCAGAATGCAGCGTACGACGGCGGCCTCGGACTCGAGTGCGGTGCCCGCCGCGCGCCGGATGCGGTCCGGCATGTTGTCCGGGGCGATAAACGCGTCCGAATCGGCGTCGATCAGCGGACCGCCTGCGGGTAGCGCAGACGCTTCCGCCAGGACGTTCTCGAGGGTGACCTGCGGCCCCCATTCGCGGAGGCATTCCTGCAGCAGCCACAGGCCGCCGCAGTTGCGCAGGTACCGGATGGTGCCGTCGACCCCTCGTTCGTTGGTGAAGTTAGCGGCGCGGCTGGCTACGGTGAGGATTGGTTTGGGCAGCTCCATGCCCACGAGTGACCAGGTGCCGGAGGAGATGTACGCGAACCGGGAACCGGCCTCTGCGGGAACTGCCGCCACGGCTGATGCCGTGTCATGGGACCCCACGGCCACAACGGTTGTCGCAGGATCCAGCCCGGTCCGTTCGGCGACTGCGGGTAGCAGCGTGCCCAGCGCATCACCGGGTTCGATCAGTGCCGGGAAGACCGAGCGCGGAATCTCCAAAGCGTCGAAGAACTCGGCTGCAAGGTCACCCGTCGAAGCATCAAGCAGACCCGTGGTCGAGGCGTTCGTGATTTCGGTGCGGCGCTTGCCCGTGAGCCAGAAGCCCAGCAGGTCCGGAATGAGCAGCGCCTGCACGCCCGTCAGGGAGGGCTCGGCGGCCAGTTGGTAGACAGTGTTGAACGGCAGGAACTGCAGCCCCGTGGTGCTGTAGAGCCGTTCGAACGGGACGCTCGCGTGCACCCGGTCCACCACGCCGGCCGTGCGCGAGTCACGGTAACTGTGCGGCTGGGAGGTGAGGGCGCCGTCGTCGTCGATCAGTCCGTAGTCCACGGCCCAGGTGTCGACGCCGATACTCGCCACCCGCTCGCCTTTCGCGTCCGCCTGCTCGCGTGCCAGCGTGAGGCCGCGCAGCACCTCCTCGAAGAGGGCAGCGATGTCCCAGCGCAGCGCGCCGTCGATCTCCTGCACTCCGTTCGGGAAGCGGTGCACAACCTCGAGCGACGGCCCCGCGGCGTCCATCCGGCCGAGAATGATCCGGCCGGATGAGGCGCCGATATCGATGGCTGCGTAAACCGCAGGGCTCATCGCTGGGCCTAACGGAGGAACGCGGCGGCTACGCCGGCGTCGACCGGGACGTGCAGCCCGGTGGTGTGTGACAGCTCAGCGGAGGTGAGCACGACGGCGGCGTTCGCGACGTTCTCGGGCAGCACCTCGCGCTTGAGGAGGGTCCGCTGGGCGTAGTACTCGCCGAGCTTCTCTTCGTCCACACCGTAGACCGCGGCGCGCTTGGCGCCCCAGCCGCCGGCGAAGATGCCGGAGCCGCGGACCACGCCGTCGGGGTTGATGCCGTTGACGCGGACGCCGTACTCGCCGAGTTCAGCGGCAAGCAAACGCACCTGGTGAGCCTGGTCGGCCTTGGTGGCTGAGTACGCGATGTTGTTGGGGCCGGCGAAGACGGAGTTCTTGGAGGAGATGTAGATGATGTCCCCGCCCATTTCCTGGTCGATGAGGACCTTCGCGGCGGCCTTGGAGACCAGGAAGGAGCCCTTGGCCATGACGTTGTGCTGCAGGTCCCAGTCCTTCTCGGAGGTTTCCAGCAGCGGCTTGGAGATGGACAGGCCGGCGTTGTTGACCACGAGGTCCAGCCCGCCGAAGGCAAGCACGGCGGCGTCGATCGCTTCCTGGACCTGCTCGGGGCTGGTGACGTCGGCCTGGATGCCGATAGCGACATCAGGGCCACCGAGTTCCTCGGCCACCTTCTCAGCGTTTTCGAGGTTCAGGTCCGCGATGACCACGCAGGCACCCTCCGCGGCGAGGCGGGTGGCGATGGCCTTGCCGATACCGGATGCGGCGCCGGTGACCAGCGCGATGCGGGTGGCGTGGGACTTGGGCTTGGGCATCCGCGCAAGCTTGGCTTCCTCCAGCGCCCAGTACTCGATCCGGAACTTCTCCGACTCATCGATGGGGGCGTAGGTGGAGATCGCCTCGGCGCCGCGCATCACGTTGATCGCGTTGATGTAGAACTCGCCGGCGACGCGTGCGGTCTGCTTGTTGGCGCCGTAGGAGAACATTCCGACGCCGGGGATGAGGACAATGGCCGGGTCGGCTCCGCGCATGGCCGGGGAATCGGCGTCGGCGTGGCGCTCGTAGTAGCCGCGGTAGTCCTCGCGATATTCGGTGTGCAGTTCCTTCAGCCGGGCAACGGAGTCCTCGATGGACGCATCCGCCGGCAGGTCCAGAACCAGGGGTTTGACCTTGGTACGCAGGAAGTGGTCCGGGCAGGAGGTGCCCAGCGCTGCCAGACGCGGGTGCTCGGTTGCGGCGAGGAAGTCCAGGACGACGTCGTCGTCCGAGTAATGCCCTACCTGCGCACGGTCGGTGGACGCGATGCCGCGGATCACCGGTGCCAGCGCCGCAGCCTTCGCGCGGCGCTCCTCCAGCGAGAGGGCTGCGTAGCCCTGCAGGGGTACCCCGAACGGGTTGGGGCGGCCGTTCTCGGCGATGTAGCGTTCAGCGGTTTCGATGATCCACAGCGAGTTGTTCTCGGCTTCTTCGGAGGTCTCTCCCCACGCCGTGATGCCGTGTCCGCCGAGGATGGTGCCCACGGCCTGCGGGCTCTTGGCCTTGATCTCGGCGATGTCCAGGCCCAGCTGGAATCCCGGACGGCGCCAGGGGACCCACACCACCCTGTCGCCGAAGATCTTCTCGGTCAGGGCTTCGCCGTCCACCGCGGTGGCAATGGCGATGCCGGAGTCTGGGTGCAGGTGGTCAACGTGCGCGGCGTCGACGAGGCCGTGCATGGCGGTGTCGATCGAGGGGGCTGCGCCGCCCTTGCCGTGCAGGGTGTAGTCGAACGCGGCGACCATTTCGTCTTCGCGGTCAAGGCCGGGGTAGACGTTGGTGAGGGCGCGGAGGCGGTCCAGGCGCAGTACGGCCAGGCCCTGTTCCTTGAGCGTGCCCAGGTCACCGCCGGAGCCCTTCACCCAGAGGAGTTCGACGTTCTCGCCGGTGACCGGGTCGGTGTCGGTGCCCTTCGCGGAGGTGTTGCCGCCGGCGTAGTTGGTGTTGCGCTTGTCCGCGCCGAGCCGGTTGGAGCGGTTGATAAGGTCCTGAACTGTCTGATTAGCCATAATTATGCGCCCCATCCTGCCTGCTGACCGCCCTCGCGGTCTGTGTTGATCTTTTCCTGGTAACCGCTGGCCGCGTAGGCAGCCATGGGGTCCGCGGGAAGGCCGCGGGATTCACGCCACTCGGCCAGGGCCGGGCGGACGTCTGTGTAGAAGGCGTCCATGAACAGAGCGTGAGCGCCCAGGACGTCACCGGCTTCCTGCGCCGTGGTCAGCGCGCCGCGGTCAACGAGCAGCGCACGGGCTGCCATCTCCTGGACGTTGAGAACGGAGCGGATCTGACCGGGGATCTTCTGTTCGAGGTTGTGGCACTGATCCAGCATGAGAGCCACGTTGCTGGCCGGGTCCAGCGCGCCGCCGCGGACCACCTCGTACATGATGCGGAACAGCTGGAACGGATCCGCCGAGCCGACGATCAGATCATCGTCGGCGTAGAAGCGCGAGTTGAAGTCGAAGGAGCCGAGCTTACCCAGGCGGATCAGCTGCGCGACGATGAATTCGATGTTGGTGCCGGGGGCGTGATGGCCGGTGTCCAGGCAGACCAGGGCCTTCTCGCCGAGGGCGAGTGTGTGGGCGTAGGAGGTGCCCCAGTCGGGAACGTCCGTGTGATAGAAAGCCGGCTCGAAGAACTTGTACTCCAGAACCATGCGCTGGTCATCGCCGAGGCGGGCGTAGACCTTCTGCAGCGAGTCATGCAGCCAGTCCTGGCGGGAGCGCATGTCGCCCTGGCCGGGGTAGTTGGTGCCGTCGGCCAGCCAGATCTTCAGGTCCTGGGAGCCGGTGACGTTCATGACGTCAATGCACTCGTACATGTGGTCAAGGGCTTTGTTGCGCACCGCCGGGTCACTGTGCGTCAGGGAACCGAACTTGTAGATGTCGTCCTGGAACGTGTTGCTGTTGATGGTGCCCAGCTTGATGCCGAGATCCTGCGCGAAACCTGCCAGCTCCGTGTAGTCCTCCACCTTGTCCCAGGGGATGTGAAGCGCAACTGAGGGCGCTAGGCCGGTCAGTTCGTTGACCTTCGCGGCGTCCGCGATCTTCTCCTGCACAGTGCGCGGAGTGCCGGGCGTCTGGAACACCTTGAAGCGGGTCCCGGAGTTGCCGTAGGCCCAGGAAGGCACCTCAATAGCGAGGTTCTCCAAGGTGGGGGTTATGCGGCTCAGGTCAACCATTGCTTCTCCACATCTACCGCAGCTGGCTCCTAGCCGGCGCGCGTCGTCGTTGTTTTGCACCGACTCTTCACAGTGCCTGCGGAGGCTGCGGTGGAGAGTCAGCCGATGAATCTTATTTTGAATCGATTCATTGGCACGTTTCAAAGGTATCCTTGGGGATAAGTGGTGTCAAGCAATCTGAGAAGACTGCTCATTTATGGACATCTCTCGCCGCACAACCCATCACTTCACGAAACGAGGGTTCGCCCCGATGGTCAGTATCAAGGACGTTGCCGACCAGGCGCAGGTTGCTGTCGGCACCGTGTCTAATGTGCTCAACAATCCCGACCGCGTGGCTGAGAAGACCCGCGAGCGGGTACTCAACGTCATTGCCGAGCTGGGTTTCGTGCGCAACGACGCAGCCCGGCAGCTCCGCGCCGGTCTGAGCCGCACCATTGGCCTCATCGTCCTTGACGTGAGCAACCCGTTCTTTTCCTCGCTTGCGCGCGCCGCGGAGGACCGTGCGGCGGAGTCGGACAGTACGGTGCTGCTCGGAGACAGCGGGCATGACAGCGACCGAGAAAGCCGCTACCTCGACGTGTTCGAGCAGCAGCGGGTCAAGGGCGTCCTGATTTCACCGGTCGGAAATGTTGACGCCCGGCTCGAGCAGCTGCGCGCGCATGGCGTGCCGGTTGTCCTGGTGGACCGCGTGGATCCGCAGCGCCGCGTGAGCTCGGTGTCTGTCGACGACGTTGCCGGCGGCTACATGGCGGTGAAGCACATGCTGACGCGGGGACGCCGGCGGGTCGCCTTCATCGGCGCATCGACCGACATCCAGCAGGTTGCGGACCGCCTCACCGGCGCGCAGCAGGCCGTGGCGGAGTACCCGGATGCTGAGCTTGAGGTTGTTGAGGCGGCCGCAATGACTGTCCTTGCGGGACGGTCCGCCGGTGAACTGCTCGCCGAGCGCGGCCGCGAAAGCCTCCCGGACGGTATCTTCTGCGCCAACGACCTGCTGGCCATCGGCGTCATGCAGGCGGTGCTGCTTATCCGCGGGCTGCGCATCCCGGAGGATCTCGCGCTGATCGGCTATGACGACATTGACTTCGCCCAGTCCGCCGTAGTGCCCCTGTCCACGGTGCGACGACCAACCGAGTTGATGGGGCGCACCGCCGTCGAGCTCTTGCTTGAGGCGATCGAGCGCACCACCCCGGAGAGCCGGCAGGTCATCTTCCAGCCCGAGCTGGTCAGCCGCGGGAGCACGCTCTAGGAACCTCGCACTCCTCGAGAACTTTCGGGCAGCTTTGGCGGGTTCGACGCCCGTTCGGCCCGCCATTCGCGCACAAAAACTCGGTCCGTATTCCGGATGCGGAGAACCCGGTCGGTGGTAGCATCTGCTCTGAAACGATTCATCCCGCTCGACGAGGAGAACCATGGAACGCGTCTGTTTCCAGCTGCAGGTGAAGCCCGACCGCCTCGAGGAATACAAGCAGCGCCACGCGGCTGTGTGGCCGGACATGCTGCGCGCCCTCAAGGACACCGGGTGGAACAATTACTCCCTCTTCCTCCGGCCTGACGGGCTGCTTATCGGGTACCTGGAATCGGAGGACTTCGCCGCGGCTCAGCGCGCCATGGCAGAGACTGATGTCAACGCCCGGTGGCAGGCCGAAATGGGCGAGTTCTTCGTGGAGCTCGAGGGCCGCCCGGACGAGGGGTTCCTCCTGCTCGAAGAAGTGTTCAACCTCGAGGACCAGCTCAAGGGCGCAGGGAGCACCGAATGACCCGCACTCTCCGCGCCGCGATCCTCGGCACGGGCGCCGTTGCACACCTCCACGCTGAGGCGCTCGCCAAGATTGACGGCGTCACCGCCGTCGCGTCCGCGGACCCGAGCGAGGAACGGGTCCGCGACTTCAACGCCAGGCACGGGATTGCAGCCGGGTACGGAACGCTGGAGGAACTGCTCTCGGCGGAGGCCGTCGACGTCGTTCATATCTGCACGCCGCCGGCGGGGCACGCGGAACAGACAAAAGCAGCGTTCGACGCCGGTGCCCACGTGATTGCCGAGAAGCCGCCCGCGCTGTCCCTCACGGAAGTGGACGCCATGCAGGCCGCGGCCGTCGCAGCCAACCGGCAACTCGCCGTCGTCTTCCAGCAGCGGACCGGCACGGCCGCTACGCACATCCGGAACCTGCTCCGGTCGGGTGAGCTGGGCAGGCCGCTGACCGCCGTCTGCCATACGCACTGGTACCGCGGATCGGAATACTACGACGTGCCGTGGCGCGGGACCTGGGAGAGCGAGGGCGGCGGGACCACGCTCAGCCATGGCATCCACCAGATCGACCTGCTTTCCTACCTGCTCGGCGAGTGGAGTTCCGCCTCGGGTCAGCTGTTCCGGCTGGACCGCGAGGTGGAGACGGAAGACACCTCATGCGGCGTCGTCGTGTTCGAGAGCGGCACCGTCGCGTCGGTGATGACCACGGTGCTCGCGCCGCGCGAATCGAGCCTGATCCGCATCGACACCGAGCACGCCACCATCGAACTTGAGCACCTCTACGGTCACAACCATGCAAGCTGGAAACTGACGCCGGCCCGCCACGTCGAAGCGGGTCGCGTTGCCTCCTGGGCGCTGCCGTCGAACGAGGTGCCGAGCGGGCACGATGCGCTCCTGTCCGAGGTGTACGGTTCGCTGTTCGCGGGGGCTGACGTGCCCCCAGTCGCGGCTGATCCAGCGCGTGCCATCGAGATCGTCGCTGCGCTCTACGCCTCCGCCGACCGTGGACAGCCCGTTACGCGCGCCGAGCTGGCCGCCCCGGATTTCCGCGGCAGCATGCGCGTCCCGGTGACGGACCTGCGTCCCGAACGGTGAGTGCGCCGCTGCTGGCCGACCCGCTTGGCGGGCCGACAGACCCCACAGTCATCCGGAATGAGCAGACCGGACAGTGGTGGATGTTCTACACCCAGCGGCGTCCGGCCGATCCCGGTCTCGGGGTTGAGTGGGTGCACGGCAGCCGGATAGGCGTAGCCGTGTCCGACGACGGCGCCCGCTGGCTTTACCGCGGTGTGGTCGAGGGCCTGGACCCCGCGGGAGAGCCCGGCCCGAACACGCACTGGGCACCTGAAGTGGTGTGGGACGGGAACCGTTATCACATGTACCTCACGTGGATCCGTGGGATCCCCTCAACCTGGGCGGGCCACGAGCGCCGTATCGCTCACCTGGTCAGCTCGGACCTTGCACGCTGGGAACACTGCGGGTTCCTTGAGCTGAGCTCCGACTACGTCATTGACGCAGCCGCCGCGCGCACTGCCGATGGGCTCCTGCGCCTCTGGTACAAGGATGAAGCGGACGGCTCGACCACCTACGCCGCGGTGAGCTCGGACTGGCACATCTGGACGGTTGAGGGGCAGGTCGTCGGGGGAGTGCCTCATGAGGGTCCGAACGTCTTTGCGCTGGGTGGTTGGCTGTGGATGATCGTGGATGAGTGGCTCGGTCAGCGGGTCTACCGGTCCGACAACGGCGTTCACTGGTCTGCCCAGGGCATCATCCTCGATGCGCCGGGTGGGCATGCGGAGGATCGGCAGGTGGGGAGGCATGCCGACGTCGTCGTTCGCGGTGAGGAGGCAATTGCCTTCTACTTCACGCACCCCGAGTGGGACGGAAGCAACGACGTCGAGCTACAGGCGGGCGGGCTGCGTCGCTCGGAGATCCACCGGGCCAGACTGTGGGTCGCGGATGGTGTGCTGCTGTGTGACAGGGACGTTCCAGCGGACTTGCCGCTTTGAGCAGGCCTATACCGGCCGCTTAGGGGTGGCGGCACGCCTTTGAACTTCGCGGTAAATTGTCGCGCGGGAGACGCTGAAGAGTTCGGCGAGTTCTGCCTGCGTGTACTTGTCCGAGTCAAGCAACTCGTACAAGTGCCGGCGGCGGGTTACTGAAAGCTTGGGTTGTTTCCCGCGTAGCCGGCCCTTGGCTTTCGCAACGGCCATCCCTTCGCGGGTCCTGGCGCGAATCAGGTCGGTCTCGAATTCGGCGACCATGCCAAGCACATTGAACAGCAGCCGACCTACCGGATCAGTCGGATCGTAGACGCTGCCGCCGAGGCTGAGAGACACGCCCTTGCGGGTAAGTTCGTCTGCTATGTCGCGTGCGTCAGGCAGCGATCGCGCGAGTCGGTCGAGTTTGGTGACCACCAGGGTGTCGCCGGCTCTTACGGCGGCCAATGCTTCGCGCAGTCCTGGGCGTGCCCGGTTTGTGCCGGTCAACCCATGGTCGACATAGATGTACTCGGCCTCAACCCCGAGGGCTGCCAGGGCTTCTCATTGGACGGTGAGGTCCTGTTCATTCGTTGAGACGCGGGCATAGCCGATCTTCACATTATGAGTGTTGCAGTTAACGCACCCTCATCGCTCAATTCATCGTGCGGGTCTTACGTACCTGGACTTAGATAGCAGGTGTTTCAACAGTCATGCTAATCCTCGGGTGTGCGTCGGGGTTCGGCCGGCCGCTTTCAGCGAGCTTGAGGGGCTAAAGTCAGACTCATGAAAGTGCTGTGCGGGTCTGGCGCGTAGGTACCGAAGGGCGCGCACTCCTCGAACCCGTGTCGTTGGTATAGGCGTCGTGCGTTGGCGAAGTAGTCCTCCGTTCCCGTTTCGAGCGAAAGGCGCTCATAGCCCTTGGCCCGGGCTTCGTCGATGATCCGGGCGAGAAGGAGGTTGGCGACACCGCGTCGTCGCGCCGGCGCTGCAGTGCGCATGGACTTGATTTCTGCCTCGTCGTCGGTGAGGTGCTTCAGCGCACCGCATCCGACCAGGAGCCCGTGTTCTCTGGCGGTGTAGAAGGTGATGCCCGCGTCAGCCAGCGCAGAGTGATCGAGCGCGTGCACACTGTCGGCGGGCGAGGTCGCATACATGTCGCTCAGGTGCTCATCCAAAAGCAGTTGGACGTCAGCTCGCATTGGACTGTCTGTCTGTACGGAGATCATTTAGGGGTTCCTCACGCAGTTTCTGACAGGATTCTAAGATGCCGGTGTTTCAAACATGTGAAGCGACGTTGCGGTAGAACGGCGAACAATCAGTTCCGGCACCATGGTCCGCGGGTGCATCCGTGAAGTGCGCGTTCGAGGGTTCGGCTAATGGGACAGTACGGCTGCGTGCTGGTTCTCGTGATCGCGGCGAAGCCACTGCCTGGACTCAATCACTAAAAAGTGCCTCGAGAGGGGCAAGGGGCACGATTCCGTGCGCCTTGGCCATCAATTCCGTGCTCATGGTCACGAGCGCGTCAGCCTGCAATTGCGCGACAGCCAGGTATTCGGCGTCATAGGTTGATTCCCAGCGCTGCTCACGGGCGATCCTCCAAGCCGTACGGCGGGATACTCTGTCGCCCAGCAATCGCATTTTCATTTCAGTCATACGCTCATGCCGTTGAAGAGCTTCGTCCTCCGAAAGTCGCCCCTGTTCGACGGCTTCGAATAGAAGCGAGAGCGACTGGGAACGGATCAGGTTCGGCGCCACGAGTTGGTGTTTTACACCGACTCCGAAGTTGTCTGCGACGATCTGCAGGAGGGTTGGAGCGGCGATCGCATATCGCGTCATGGACCCAACCTTAGTTTGATCTGGATCTCTCATCTTCGGCATCACTGAGCCATTCGCTGGCTGGGCTGACCAACGAACTCCTCCGGTCCATCCGCGTGCGATTTAGGATCAGAGAATGCTGATACGCGAGGCGACTTTGGCTGACACCAACGGCATTGACGAAGTCTGCGATGCCAGCGGTAGAAGCCGCTGGCCTGCGAACCTACTCGTGGCGAAGAAGGACCGGCTGGTGGTGGTCGCAAAATGTCGAAGGCAAAGTCGTCGCTGTGGCCAAGACCCATTTTCACGAGGACTCGAAAGGTGAAGTGCCAGGCGGTCACTACCTCGGGGGTATCATCGTGGCTTCGGAGCACCGCCGCCAGGGTATAGCGACTGCGCTAACGAAGAAGAGGTTGGATTGGATCTGGTCTGTTGCCGGGACTGCTTACTACTTCGCTAATGAACACAACACCGCGTCGATCAGGATGCACGAGGTTTTTGGCTTTCGCGAGCTCGGTCGCTTTGCGAATATCCACGGTGTGACCGCCGACGACGGACAATCGAATCTGATCCTCTGCGAAGCGTCTCGCTGAGGGTTCGGCTTACGCAGCAGTCACGGAGACAATCCTGGTCCACCAAGCGGGTAGCCGCCCTGATTGCATAGAACGGCTCTGAGGAGTCACCATCGATTACAGCAATGGGACGACCGTCATCTCGGCGGGCCTAAGCGCGACATCGCCAAATGCGTCGTACACCGTTCGACGCGACCGAACCCTAAACGCGGGCGCTCATTGAAGCGATGCATGGGGCGGCCCTTATCATCGACGCATGGATCCACAAACGTCTACCGCACTTCTGACCGGCGGATTCACAATTGCGGGAGGCGTCGCCGTCGCGATTCTGTCGGCGCTGCTGGGTCGTTCCAATGAGGCTCGTAGAGTGAAAGTTGATGATGCTCGTCGTTGGTTGGAGGACAGGCGCTCGGTATATGCAAAATATCTGGGGTTGGCGGAGGCCATGCTCCGGGAAGTTGATGAGGTAGCGGTGTTCTTGTCCTACGACGGAAAGGACGAGATTTCGGTTGAAGACGAAATACTTCTAGCTGAAGGACTTACTCACTACTTCATGAAATGGGACGAGTCGCTTCAACCATTACTCGGCGAGGTTCAGTTGTTGGCAACCGGCGACGTGGCAGATCTCGCAGACCGCGTATCTGGTGCCCTGATGGAAATGACGTGGCGAATCGAAAAGCGGGCCCCATACACTGCGTACCATCCTTCCTGGTTCCAGGCCCAAGATCTGCTGCACGTTCTTCGCGACGCCATGCGTACCGAACTTGGCCTGCCGGCGTTGGGCTCCCTTACTACCGGTGCAAAAAATGATGATTGGCCGTGGCTAGAATCCCGTCCACCTTACGAGTCCTATATTCAGCAGCACTCAAGGCATCGCACCGAATCTCGGATCGCCGAAACTGAGTAACTTTAGACTCTGCGCGCTGACGGATCCCTCAACTCCAGTACGCATTTCGCCCGGAGTGCCGTGTAAGAATTGAACTCGTGAGAGCCTCGAATCCCGACATCGTGGATTGGCCCTCGTTTCTCTTTGCCCTACTCGTCGATTCCCTTCTCGTGTGGGCACCGACCGTTGTGGTCTTCTTCCTTGCCCCCCAACCCCCACCCCAGCTACTGCTTGCCCTGGTGTTTACTGGGCTGGTTGCTAACGGCGTCCTGTATGCCCGAGGTGCCACACTCGGCACGATCGTCGCCGGCTTCAGACTGTTCAATTTGCGGCGGAAGCGACCGGGCATTCGGTGGGGCCTGGTCCTGTCAGTGCTTACTTTGGTTTCGGTGCCGGTGATTGTCGTTCTGGCCGGTGGCAACTTCATCTTCAACAGCGGGTCGGACTGGTTGAGGGAGCAGAATCGGTACCCGCTTTTCGGTGAAAGAACGCACCGGCGGCGATTCCTCGAAGCCGCCGACAATTATTGGGAGCGCTGGGCAGAATGATGGGCATTCGAGAGCTCACGCGCTAGCGAAGGCTAACCCTAGAAGTGTGCGCTGAGGGACCGCTTCCAGACTGAACGAACCTAACCTCTACTTCGGGTCGATGGCTTTCACGATCATAGTGAGCGTCAAGTATGAAGGCATCGCTGCTAGAAGCAGGAGGCCCATTATCAGTATGCCGACGGGAGTCGAGAGCGCGAGGACGCCCACGACGACACCCATGCCGAAAGCACCCAATATGAAGGCCAGAGTGGCAACGAAAAGGGCCCGCCTGATATTCGTCATGATCTACCCTCTCGGAAGAACCATTAGAAAACCTTCTTATGCTCGCGAATGCAGCGTAGAAGCTTCATCCGGGTCGATGACTGACTTCTTGTCAGTCCGCATGGGGTTGGTCTGGTTGCCGTTGGCATCATAGGTGTACTTGCGGATAGCCGTTGGCGGGGCCGTGCACGTTCCGGTGCCGGTGGATGTCCAGCAGAGCTGGTCGGCGGCGTTGTAGGCGGCATTGACAGTGGTAGTGGCGGTCTTGGCGGAGGTCAGCCGGTTGCCGTTGGCGTCGTAGCTCCAGGATTCGGTGATGGTGCCGGTGACCGTCTTGGTGAGGCGCTGCAATGCGTCTAGGTGTAGGTGCTCACTGCCCCGGTTTCGGTGGTCATGGTCTTGCGGAGCTTCCCGTCCTTGCCCGTGGAGCCGACGGTGTAGGTGTAGGCGCGTTTGGTCAGGACCGTGCCGGCGGTGTTGGTGGCGGTGATGTTGGTGGTGCGTCCGGCCTTGCCGAACACGGTGCTGTTCTTCACTCCGTTCGGGTACTTGGTGACGGTACGGCGGTTGTTCTTGTCGTACTCGATTCGGCCAGGGAGATCAGCCGGTTCGCCGGATCGTACCTGTAGGCCACGGTGCCGGTGCGGTCGTGGGCGGATTTGTTGGAGCAGGCCTAGGAGCCCTTGCAGGAGATGGTGTGGGTGCTATTCCCGGTGCTATCGGTGGCGTCGTGGGCGGAGCCGTCATCGGGGGTGCTAGAGGCGCCATAATGGGAGTTATTACGGGTCACATCATTTGCTGGCTTCCTCTCCCGGAATGGCTCCAATGGGCGCAATGACTGGGACTGCCACAGATGATCGCGCACTTCGGAGGAGAAGAAGACGATGACAAGGTCCCGACCCAATGAGCAACAATCACCTGGGAAGGTCATTCAGTTCCTTCAGCGAGAGTCCACGATACTCAACGTAACCGGCCGTGAGCTCAGCACTTGGAAACTTATCTTGTTGGTGTTTCCCCCACCAATCGCATTCATCATCTTCGAACTGTTCGGCTTCCTGCCAGCTATCCTTGTCGGAAGTTTCCTCTACCTTTGTCTGGCCCGGTTCCTCCTCCATGGACATCGCAAGCGGAAAGATCGGTCTACCAAATCCACGATGTCAAACGACGCAGGCAAGGAAAGCGAAGACTAGATTATATGAAGGGAGGTGCGACGGTTTGTCGCACCTCCCTTCACCTACTTACCTCTCAGGCGTTGCGGCGCCTCATCACGAGCGTTAGCGCCAAACCGGCGAGCAGAAGTGCTGCACCCAGTCCTGCCGCGATGAGCGTGATGCCGCCGGTCCGGCAGATATCCACCCGCCCCAGGGGTATTGGCCTCAGGTGTTTCCTCCGGATGGAAGACAAACCTTGCGCGAGAGCTCGAGGACGCTGGGTTCACCGTCGACTGGAAGGCACTCCGGTAAGAGGAGTGACTGCAGTAGTCGATGTACGGAAGATTTGATCCCCCTCACCAGCCTGAGGTTCTTCGAATGAGTGGACCGACAGCACTGGTGTGCGACTGTTGGTCAACGAAATAAGCTCTCACATGAGATTCCCAAGCCCACAGCCGAAGACCTGAAAAGAATAAAGAGCTCCTACACGACATCGGTGGGCAGAGTGTTCTTTGGGGTGCGCAGTCAGCCCTCGATGTCTGGGTTATAGAACAGCGTGCTCAGCTCGATCAACGGTTGTCTGAGCGGCCAGGTCTTCAAAGGGCCAATACCGCCTACGACGCCGGCCCCGCTGGACCCAGTTCAGCAAGCTATCGACTGGCTACAATCCTCCTGTTAGCGGTCTTTGTCGCTCCTCTACCTTTGAAGGGCACGGTGAAGGATCCACGTGTTGATCCTCCACCGTTTCCGCGAACCCGGAACGCTTGTTGACGGGACTCTTTACCTCCTTGCCTGGGGGACGATACAGCGAAAACTAAGCGATTCCAGTGCGATGGTCTCGCTTGTTCAGTCGACTCATCCGACTTCCGCCGTGGTCGAGAATCGCGGCTGGTCGGACCGATCAATCGTCGAACGATGCTCTTCTGACGTAAACGAGGATGCCTACGGCGCATAAGGCAACCAGCAGCATCGAGCCACTGCTAAAGAAGTCACCCCGGACAAGCTGGATGACCCCGATTATCACGGCCAGAGAGGCTGTTGCGACGGCAAGCATCTGCCCCAATTTCCTAGCCTTCATTCCCCAATCCCCCGTCAGCAGTTTGCGGCTTCGCTCGTTCCTAATGCCTGCATCCAGTCCCCTCCCTATATTCTCGAGACAGACTTTGGGTTCTGGCGTTCACGTTCCCGAATCCTTGGGTTTTTTTCTCATGACGGCATAGATCCCGAATACGGGAAGCGGGACCAGCCATAGCGTTCCGATCAAAGCATCGATCCAACGGAACTCAAATATGAGCAGCAAGAAACAGAAGGCCAGTGATAGGCCGATAAGTCCCCCAACGATGGCTCTCCTCAATTGTCCTCGTCGTTCAGTCATTCGATTCCTCCTTTCTGGTCATGAAGAAGATGGCACCGAAGAGTATTGCGAAGACCATATAGGTCGCCGCCGCCCACCCGAGGTTGCGATTGAAAAGCGCTGTCATGCTCACGCCGAGAAATAGCAGGAATAGCAAAAGTGACGCGATCAAGCTGAACCACACGAGCGGCGTCGGAAGAGGCCGCCTGTTGCCCGAGAGGCCCAAGAAGTCTTTCGCAGAAGGATTTCTTGCCATGCCTAACGATTCCTATCAGTTCGGTAGGGAACAGGTTCCTGAGCATCATCTCGGGCACACCTTATGACAAGGTTCAACTCGCCCTAACAGTGCGATTCCAGTCGCTTCGAAAAGATGTGGGCTCGTTACTATCGGGTGTTCGGTGAGGGATCCTCGTGGCGCTGTTGTCAGAGGCCGTCTTGTGTGGCCGACCGAGCTTCGAACAGTAGAAGGAAGATGAGAGCTGACACGAAGATCAAGCAACCACCGACGAGGAATGTCGATCCGCTCTCGACCAACCGGTACAGTGCCCAGGCGAACGATCCGACCACCAAAATGGAAAACAGATAGTACTTCCAACTCGTCGCTGTCAGCAGGTATCCACCTTTCCGCGATAGCCAAAGCTGGGCAGCTTGAATGAGTGCAAACACCGCGAAAGTGCCCCAGATTACCGTCAAGAAGCTCCGCTGCTGCATATCATCTGCCACTAATACCAAGACAACACCAATGAGGATAAGGACGACCATAAGAGTTGCTGCGATACGCGCCCGTTTTAGACGCGCCACATCACCATCAGCTTGGGTTCCATCTCTGTCCAAAGGCCGCATAGTTACACCTTCCGAATCTGTGTCAGGACGGTCTCAGCATCATCACTGACAAACCCTATGAGAAGGTGCAAGTCTCCCGAGTGGCCGCAATCTCGTTTTGCTCTCCACCGCCATCTGGCCCCTAGCGGCATTTAACCCCCCCGAAAAACGGCACGATGAGGGATCCAATACGGTGGCGGAAGCCGCCCGTTCGCTCGTTAACGGATCTTTAAGCCGTTTTGCCGTCTCTTATGGTGTTCCCGCGTTGCCTGGCAGATGAGATGACCTGCCAGGTCCCCCAAAGGGTACTCACTAGAAGGGGCGTGCCGGCGATTATCGTTTCCTCGTACCTCGGATCAAACGACCGCTGAGTTGAGCCGTCAGTCATGGTGAAGACACACTCGACCCCCAAGGGAAAATAGGTGTATTGGCCCGCTGGAGGGAAGGGCATTCCTTCGGGGTTGTGAATGGTGCCTGGCGGGAGATACTCGGTCAGGCAAAGCACAGACACTGGGTTTCCGTGTCTCACGGTCGCGCGGTCAAGCACCGCGAAGAATAGATACCATCCAAGCGAGAACAGCACAGCGACAATGACGATCCGCCATTTCCTGTCCAGCATCAGCCCCCCAATTGGCAGCGTGGTCCGATCACTATGCCACGCCATGCTCCCTTTGTCTCCAGCTCCGAGAAAAGCCGTAAGTCTCTCCACAGAAGATTGCGACACGGCACTTGGGTCTGACGTCCCTCGCGATTGACCAGTCCGAACTGGTTGAGGGGTCGTGAATTTCGTGCTCTCGCTGAATGCGCTGGGCGCGTCCATCACCGGGTACCGAGCCATCTCCAAGGCCCGGAAGGACCAGGAAACCTAGACGGGCGCAGGCCGGGCTGCACGAGAGGGCACGCCCGGCTCTATCTGGCCGGCTCCTATCGGTCACGGTCGCCGTTGGGAAAGGAGTACATAGCCCCAAACAGTGAACTCATCGATACCGCCATGGCCTGGGCGCTCTTGGTGAGTTCGTCCACCGCTGTTTGGTAGCGACGGTGATCGCGTGTCTTCCACTCCGGTGGAATATGAAAGGAGGCTTCGACGCCGGCTTCACGCTCAGTTTTGCTTTGAGGTTCAAGCCACATATGTTCGTTGATTTTGTCTGCAAAGCCAACCACAGCGTGCTTGAATTCTTCCCACTCCGCTCGGAGAGCGGGATTCTCAAGCTTCCGCGGATCTCTGTCCCACATGTATCTTCGCTCGTCTATTTGCTGCGCAAACCACGAAGGTAGGTTCCCAAAATGGATATGCTCGACAAGGTAGACGTGAAAGTCACCATGGAGATCCCAGCCGTCCAACCACCTCCGTAGAAGCACCAGGTCGTTATCATCCCGATCACTAGCTAACTGTTGGTCTTCCCACGCCTTTCGCAAATCGCCTTGCTTGGCACGAACCAGCAAGTTAGCCCAGAAGCGCACGATCCACGGAAGCAACGTCAACAACACCGCAAATGCGGCCCAACCCCAGAGTCCGGTAGCCGTCAATACTTGCTGGGTGATCGGAATAAACACACCGATCAGTGCCACTACCCCGCTGATGGTCGCTGCCCAAGTCAAAAACTCGCCGACAGGGTTCTTGGTCTCACTAGCCACGCCCCGACTCTATCTGCAGGTTGTCTGGCTGCTTGGCTACGTTCGTCCATCAGTCCGCCCGGCCAAGCGGGTCCGGGGGTCCGGAGCTCCCTCCAAGTCAGACTCAGCCGTCCATTCAAGGGGTGCGGTGAGGGATGGGGTTAGGGGACGCTGGAACCTTGGTCTCGGCCATCACTGGTTGCATCGAGGAACGCCCCGGTTTGTTGGAAGCGTCGGACCGTGAGAACGAAAAGTGCGACCAACATAAGCAGAAGCACAATCGTCACGAGGTCAAGGATTGACGTTATACCCCGGAATGTAGCCTGCCCGATAAGGAATAAGAGCACCCCAGGAGAAATGAGCAACTGTTTTGCCAGTCCCTCCCGGATCTGAATAGCAGCACCTCTAAGGACCTGCAGATTCGCCGTGTCTACTGGCTTTTTCTGCACCACCTGGTGCCGAACTAGTTTCACTTCCTCAGATGTCAGGCCGATCGTGACCCCGACGCGCTGTGGCTGCACCATGGGGCTGAGTTTCTTGCTTCCATAAACCAAGCCGACAACCAAGATTGCAAGGCCTGCCAGCATCAGCCCAATCGAGAGTCCCGTGCGAAAGAAACCATCGAAGATGTCGGGCCAAATGAAGGCTAAGGCGAAGCCAACGGCGAACGAAACTAGAACCGTAAGTGGCATCGGCATCGAGAAGTACCGTCTGACGACGCTCCCGATACCGAGGTCCCTCATGCCCTCTGCCCTCTTGGCGGCCTTAGCCCAGCGCAAATCTACACCCGCATCAGGTTCATACATGGGGACTCACCATCCCTTCGTCGCCGTGCTGCAATCATAGACGCGCGTTCAGGCACCCCAATCAGATGCGAAAGCGCCGGCATATCTCCTACTTCGAGATCATGTCGCATCGCACCCGCCCGAGAAAGGGTGCGGTGGGGGATCGTTCAAACGTTCTCACAGGGTCAGTCAGGTAACTATGGTGCCATCGGGCAGTCTCTCTTAGCTCGTGGGCTGGATACGCCTGGCCTGGAGATTGTTCGCTGCGTGGGTGGGCTACTCATCGCTCTGCAGCGCTAGTCCAAGAAGCTAAGGCCTCATTTTGGGAGGAAGCTATGAGCAACTACCCTTCTAGTCCGTCCGATCATCCGGGTCTGCAATACCCGACACCTCAACAACCGCGTGTTGATCCCGGTCGTTCGTTGGGAATCGCCGGGTTCATCCTGGCGCTCCTGATCCCGGTAAGTGCCATTGGCCTCATTCTGAGCATCGTCGCACTAGTGCAATCCCGCAAGGCAGGAGCGAAGAACAAATTCGCACTGGCAGGAGTCATCATCGGGGCAGTGATCACCACCCTCGGTCTTGCGTTCCTCATTTTCGGTTTCGTCTCGTTGTTCCAGATCTGCTCCGAACTCGGCAACGGGATACACCAGCGCAACGGCATCACGTACAGCTGCAACTTCTAGCCCACGCCCAAACCTGAGGAGCACACCTCAGATGTGCAACTCCGTTAGACCCATTCGAAAAACGCATGGTGGAGGATCCGTAATCGGAGGGTAAGCCTGGATTCCCGTTATCTTCGGCCACATCGGTTACTACGGCGAGGTCCTTTCCTTCCTCGGGTTACACTTCCCGGACAAGCGATATGGTGTCGATTCTTTTCACCCAGACTTCCGTTTAGCTTCTGTTCGATCTCTTCGAGGAGGGCGAAGTGTCTGAAACCCTAGAAACCGTCATCTTCGGCACATTCGTCCTGGTCATGGCTTCGATCCTGTTCTTCAGCGCAGGTCCTATGGAAAGGGCGAGCCGGCCGGTTGCTGAACAGATATTCAAGACGTCGCCGGCCTTTGAGAAGTCGCGAGTCAGATTGAGCGCTTCGATCCTCGGCGGTGCGGCTTTTTTTCTGATCCTGTTTGGGCTCGTTGGGGGCTCCCTTTCCAGTGTGCTGAGAAGCGCGTGGTGGGTTGGGATTTTGGTCCTTCTGGGGGCGCTGCTCCTGATCGTCTTATGACGAAGGGTCGCCAAAGCTGTCGCCCGACCTGCCCCGCCCATCTACGGCAACCTCAACGCAATTGAACGTCAAGATGTCACGGCGAGGGTGCTATTCGGAGTAGGTCTTTTTGCGGGGTGGGGCGGGTTAGCCCTAGCCCTGCAACCACTGGTTAGGTGATTCGGAGAAAGCGCTGGAAGGGGGAGTCATGATCGACCATCAGCCGGTACCGACCGCGGGAGGCATCTTGCACGCTGTGGCGTTCTTGTCAGCGATGGTCGAAAAGTGAGCCGTTTTGTGGGTTGAAAAGTGAGCCACTTTGACTTGGTTATTCTGCCGTATTTTCCGG